>NZ_HG916854.1:0-600000 GCF_000577275.2 Rhizobium favelukesii | reverse complement strand
ATGATCGGAAACCCGGGCGGGTAGGGAATGACGAAATTCGCGGAGACGAGATCGGGGCCCTCTTTCAGCCGCCGGTCAATCTCCCGATCCGCAAGCCGGATATATTCGCATCCGTCGGCATTGTAGGCGGAATAGAAACCGCCGCGAATGTCGCCTTCGTTCGTCCGTTGGCCGGCATCCGCCCGGAAGGCATCATGGAAATGCGAAAAGTTCGGCAGGTCCGGCACATCCGTCATGAGGCTTTTCACCCGCGCATCGAATTCCTTGCGAACGTTGGGACCGCTTTCGACCAGACGCTGAGCGATCTCGCTGCTGATCTCGACCAGGACGCGGATAAGATGAGCGACATCGCTGCGCGTATTGTTGATGTTCGACTGCAAGAGGACGGAATTTCGGGACGTCTTGTTGAGCTGTATGTTGTAACGATCCGCCAGGAGTTTCTTGAATTGCGTGCCGTCAAGTCCCGCGGTGCCGCAAACGAGCGTCATGCGCGTCGGGTCGAGGCAGAATTCATCGTCCTTGAAGCTGCGCCACGCGGCCACCCAGTTCGATTTGGGGTCAAGGAAATCGGTGAACCCACTCTCGCGGAACTGATCCGGCACCATTTTGTCGGAGCCAAGAACGTGGAAATATTTGGAGATCAAGGGGTGTCGTCCGATCGCTTGGCGGATTGCCAGCGCGATCTCGATCGCATTGTGGACGAGGCCATATCCCTCCAGTTCCATCTGCCTGCGCGCCACGTCGAGACTGGCAATCAATTGCTGGTTCGGGCTCGTGGAAGCGTGGGTGAACACCGCTTCGTGGAATTGTGCTTCCACCGTGTGGAACTCGACATCCTTGACCAGCAGCATCGAGCCCTGGCGTAGGGCCGACATCGACTTGTGGGTGGAATTCGTCTGATAGACGCGCAGCTTGACCTCTCGCGGGTCGGCAAGCAAATGCGTGTTCAGCAGCGTATCGTCGGACGGGCTCGCACCAAGCTCCGCCTGTTGTTTCTCGTAAGCGACAACCGACTCCGGATCGTGGATCCACGCCTCGATATCGTCGGCCGCACCCATCGCCGTGCGAGGACGCAAGAACGGCGAGAACCGCGCAAATCCGAACCACGCTTCATCCCACAGGAAGATCAGATCCGGCTTGATCGCCAGGCACTCTTCCATCACCCGACGCGTATTGTAGATATGGCCGTCGAAGGTGCAGTTAGTGAGATCGACCATCTTGGCGCGGTTCAGCCTTCCGTCAGCCTTCAGGTTCAACAGCGCCTGCTTGATGGTGCGAAGGGGAACCGCTCCGTACATCGAGTATTCCGTCATCGGAAACGCCTCGACATAGAGCGGTTGCGCACCCGCGAGCACCATTCCGTAATGGTGGGACTTGTGGCAGTTGCGATCGACGATCGCGATATCGCCCGGCCCCAGCAGCGCCTGAACCGCCATCTTGTTCGACGTCGACGTTCCGTTGGTCACGAAGAAGACGTGGTCGGCGCCGAACGCCCTTGCCGCGAGTTCCTGCGCCTTCTTGATGTTACCCGTCGGCTCCAACAGGCTGTCGAGGCCCCCGGTGGTCGCACTGCTTTCGGCCAGAAAGAGCGTCGGCCCGTAGAACTCGCCCATGTCGCGGATCCAGTCGGACTTGAAGATCGACTTGCCCCTTGCGATCGGAAGTGCATGAAACGTGCCAACCGGTCGCTGCGCATACTTCTTGAGATTGTCGAAGAAGGGCGTCTCATACCGCGCTTGCACGCCCTCGAGGATAGCCAGATGAAGTTCGAGCAGTTCCTCGACCGAATAGAAGGTCCGGCGGGCCACTCCAGCATCGGCCTGGCCAGCCAGTTCCTCGACCCGCCTGTTCACCATCAGGTACAAGTCGAGTTCCGGACGAACGCGCTTGAGAATCTTGGCCAACCCTAGGGGCGACGCGGTATTCGCTTCCTTAGAGTCGAGAGACGCGATCAGCGACCGCAGCACCGGCGCGTCCTGCCGCGAGCGCAGGGCAAACCCCTCGTTGATGACGGTGGCTGCGATACTGGGATTGAGAATTGTCGCGCAGAACGCATCTTCGAGACTGCCGACGAAGATGGGCTCGTAGATGAACGTATCCAGCGGGCGGCGAAGTTTGCGCCATTCGGTGCACAGCGCCGGCCAGGTCGATGCGGGCACCCCTGTGACAATCAACGTTTCGAAATACGGCCGGTGATGTTCCCGTGTGGTCAACGACGATGGCACGAGCTCTGGAAAGTTGTCGCGGATATCCTCGCCTGCATCCCAGTCGTTTGCGTCCTGCCGGAACGAGCGCGTCATCAGGGCCCGGACAATGCGGTTGACAAGGTGCGCCATGGCAGCGGCATTGTCCGCCACCGCATTTTCCCGCAGCGCGGACAGCAGCTGTCCGCCCGGATAAGCGAAATAGGCTTCCGTGATCGCCAGTTCTGCGAGCTCTTCTTCGAGCTCAGTTCGATCAAGAGAGCCGGCAAGCCACGCCTCGGCGGAATCTGCGAGGTCGCGCCAACGATCGGCCCTGGCATTCGGTCCTGAGAAGAATTGGTCTATCCGGCTAACTTTATGCTTCGGATCCTGCGACATAATTACCTCCGCCGAAAAAATCATCGCTGGAAAAGTAAGCCTGCCTGCCGAAACTCTACGTTGACCTCATATTAGCAACTACTACTCGTAATATTAGCAAAAATCTATGTTTTTTTGCGCCGTTGGGAGTACTTTCGCGCTGCTGAGGTTGTTGCGGCTTACCAATCGACCAAGGAATTGGATAGCTGTGGTGACCACGCTCGTAGGATCGCGATCAGCCTAACCCAACACTCGACGCGACAAGGAAGGTGCCGGACTTAAACCTCGGCGGCGATCACATCCTGCACCTCGGTCACGACCAGCGGAATGATGGTAAACGGCTTTTCGACACAGGTCGCTTCGGTAGTCATTCCTTTCACGACCTGCGCCCGTCATCATTCAATTCCGACCCGCGCGGCGGGGAGCCCGACTCATCGCTCGAATTCGCCGCTGTCCCCGCGACATCGGGCGAGATGCTGTTTCTCTGCCGAACCACCAAGTCCCTGCGTATCTGCGATACGTGCAAGTGCTGCGTCCTCAGGCAATAGATAAACCTTTTCGATCATCCGATCGAGTAGATCCCGTTCCAGTCGCAACGCCGGCTTCCGGGTTTCCGGCAGGACCGCGTCCAGATTTTCGATCATAGCGCGTAGCCTCCGAGCGATTTGAAGATTTTCCGTTCCGTAGATCCTGATCTCGCGGCAGGTCAGTTGCACGAAATCTTCCCAGTCTGGCGTCGGAAGCACGACGCGCAGGCACCCCTCGGCATCACGTATGTATTCGTTGCCGAGTTGGCGTCGGCCGACGCTGCGCAGCAGCCGATGCAGTTGATCGATCGCGAGTACGGCCGTCGTCGGGTCGTTTATCGCCTTCGAAAGGGCTTTGGAGGCGATGTCGACAATCACCCTGAAAGCGAAGGTTGGATCCTGCTCGATGGTCCGCTCTCGCCCGAAAGCGACAGTACGGCGAAGGTCGTGGTCGGGGACCGCCGCGGCACCGCCGTGGAGGCGGAACAGCGGCTGGCGTTGCGACACAAAATCACCGATGCGCGCCGAGAGTTCGATGATGCCGTCGGCCCGCTGCGCGCGGGCCGTTAGCGCCTTCACGTCGACGGCAAGAATGATGGCCGAAGAAGCAAGATGCGCGACGATGCGAGCAGGCTCTCCGAGCCGATGGTGCGGCGGAGATCCCTCCTCGTGCTTCGCTAGGGGAGCAGGGTAGACGAGGTTTAGCACCTCGAAGCCTTGCTCGGCGACGCGATGGATGATGCTGACGGGTCGAAGCAGCCGGGCTGAGTAGTCGATGAAATAGAGAAAGGCGGCCAGCGATGCCACGCCAAGAATGCCTGAAAACCATACGATGAATGACGGAGCGGACGTGTTTACGCGACTTATCACGCCGATCGCAAAGAGCAGCGTGAAGATGAACAAGCCCACCGTGAAGCGGATGACATTGTCGCGCAGAAGCGTGGTCGCTATGATCCGGGGCGTAAGCTGCCCACTTGCAATCTGTATGGCCACGAGAAGTGAGCCGAAGGTGAAGACAATGAAGGATAGCGCCAGGCTGATGATGGCTTGCATCGCCGCGACGGTGCCTTCGGTACCAAGGGGCCAACGCGGGACCCACGTCGTCCACTCCTCAAGCACTAGCGCCGTGCGAAAGAGTATCTGTTGAAGAACGAGTGCGAAGAAGGGCACGATCCACAATGATGATCGCAGATAGCTCCTGAGCGCGTAAAGCTTGTTCCAGCTCATTTGATCCTCTTCCCCCCTCGGATCCCACCCAGCGCTCAGGTGCCCGGCAATGTCGTTTTCTGTTCGCGCGTCAGGCGCCTACCTGAATGCACCGACGTGAAGATCACGTTCCGCCTCATCCGCGTCATGAGCAATACAGTCCTTTGGAGAACCACCAGGGCTCTGGTCTTTGTAGAGCCAGGGGCCCTTCCAATCAGCGCGCCGGACAGGCGGCGCCGACGGTATTTAGGAAAAACTGCGCTATGACATTCGATGAACTGCAATGCATCTTCTGTTTCGCGCCGGCGGTACATATCCTGACGGCCACAGCGCATTGATCATTTGCCGACCACTCGAAAACCTGCGGTCACCTCGCGGCACTTCAAATAGCAAAGAACCTTCAAGGTCCATTGAGTAAGGTTTGCACCCGCTCGCACGATGCCAGAAGATCACACAGCATGACGAATTCATTCGGGTCGCACGGCGCAGGCGCCAGACCGAACCAGTCCGACGCCTCACGTCTTGGCGCCCACACCAGCCGCTCCTCCAGAAGATAGACGCCGTAGACGACGTCAATGCCCCCGCCGGCGCCCAGGCTCAGACCCGGACGCATGCCATAGGCGGTCAATGCCGCGTTTAGCACGATCGCCACCTCAATCAGGGTCGCTCGATAGCCCGGCCGGCGTATGACTTCCGTCCCATGCACGCGCTCCAGCCAGGTTGCGCCCAGCTGGACCACGACCAGCGTGCGGTCCACGATGTGACGCAGATCCTTCAGCGTCATGATTTTCATGTATTTGGCGGGTTCCAGGTGGACGTCGACCGCTGCCGAAACCGCACCGCACCGACTGTGGCCGAGAACGACGATGGTGCGCAGGCTGTCCTTCAGATGGTCAACCGCATAGCTGAGACTGCCCATGACGTCGTCGCCCAAACCATTGCCGGCAGCCCTGACAACGAAGAGGTCGTTCGGCCCTTCTGAAAAGATAAGCTCCACCGGAACGCGCGCATCAGCGCAACCGACAATGGCTGCAAACGGCTGTTGTTTGGGCGCTGCGCTGTGCCCGTGGAGAAGGCCGACATCATGCGGGTCAACATCGATGCTCAACCTTGCCGGTTTAGAGGGCCCCACCCGACCAAGGAGTTCGGCGAAGGCTCGGTTTCCGCCCTCGAGCCGTTGCCGGGCAGCGTTTGCATCGGACGGTAGCGGCCTGTGAGCAGCGTCAAACGCGAACCGGTAAGTCACTTCGGCTGACCAGGTCGAATCTTGCTGCGAAAGGTCTTCGCGCAGCTTGCTTGCCATGCTGAAGTCTCCTGCGAACAGCGATCCGCTGTCGTGATGATCCGTGACTTTGCGATCGCATCTCAGACTAACGCTTTTACGATATCGTTTACGCATTGACGACGAACGGCTGCGTGCTGGTCGCCACGGAAAGCTTTCCCTGCGGCCCGCGTTTTCGCACAGGGATTTCCATGCTGATAGAGCAAGGCCCCTGCTTGCTCGTTTCTCTACTGTCGCACGACCTCCTGATCGCTATCCGTCATCCAGGCATTCAGCAAGGTGTAAGCGATCGCAAGGACCGTGGGCCCAATGAAAATTCCGAGGACGCCAAAGGCAATCAGACCACCGATGACGCCAGCAAGGATGAGCAAAATAGGAAGATCCGCCCCCTTGCGTATCAAGACCGGCCGGATGAACTGGTCCATCGTTCCCGCCACAATGGTGAAGACCAGCATCACGGTCGCCCACACGGCATCGCTGGAATAGTACATCCATATCACCACCGGCACCATCACCAGGCCCGGGCCAATCTGAATCAAACACAGGATGAAGATCGCTGCGGTCAATAACGCCGCGAAGGGCACGCCGACCACCATGAGGCCGATCCCGCCCACAGCAGTCTGCGCCACCGCGGTCACCACAACACCGAGAGCGACGCTGCGGATCGCCTGCCCGGCCAAGCGTACGGCCATTTCTCCTCGATCGCCCGCGAGACGCCGGCCGAAACGGACCGCCGTGGCAGCAGCTTTCTCGCCGCCCATATACATGATGGCCGCTATCGCCGTGGTCAGCAGGAAATGCAGGAGCATCGTGCCTAAACCGCCGGCGGCGGACGCGAACCATTGAGTCGCCGCACCAGCGTAGGGCATCAGCCTCGGGACCAGTTCCTGCAGCCGGGTCGACGCGAGTTTTGCCCACGCCTCGGTTGCGCGTGCGCCAACCAACGGCACGTCGGCCAACCAAGTGGGCGGCGGCGGCGCCTGCATGGACAGAAGAGTGCGGATCATGCCGCCGAATTCATCGATGTTGGTGACAATGACGCTGACAGCCAGCCAAAACGGCACGATCAGCACCAGCAGCAAGACCAATGTCATGATAAATGTGGCAAGCCCCCTGCTTCCGCCCACGTGGCGCTGCACCCAGAGCATCAGAGGGAACGTAGCAATCACCAAGGTCATGGCCCAGACGATTGCCGGAAGAAACGGCTGCATCAACCAAAAACTGGCAACGAGAAGGCTACCGATGAACAGCACCGCTAGCGTTATGCGCGTGAGGTCGTCCCGACGATCTTGAACCATTGCCTCCCCCAATACCCGTATTCCGATACTTATCACGTTCTCCTCCATCACCGGAGCACAATTCAGTCCGAGGCGAGCAAGCTCCATTGGCTCGCATCCAATCGATATTTCCCGGTCACACCTGCCACTTGGCTCGGTGCTCAGGAAACACGTGGTCCATCCAGTTCCGCATGCGCAGAAGAACCTTGGGCGGATACTCCGGGACGCTGGCGGATATTGTAGTGCGATCCAACGCCGAGCGGCGAGACGGCGCTGCTTCATCTGGCTGACAAAGGCAGGCCGTCATGCTCTTTGGCCGAGTTTCTGCCGCCGCCACGATGCCGCGAGGCATGCGTGAAGGCGGGCGTCACGATTGCGGTGCGCGCGCTCGTCGCGCCGGATGGAAAGACGACAGCCGATCCATGTCATGACTATTTGCGACAGAGACCTGTTGCCCGTGGTCTCAACACGATGGAATAGCGCGCTGTTTTGCCAGTTGGAATATGGACGAACGCCGCATCTTGCGAGCCCACACCTCTACTCAGACCCGGCCGCCGTATGCAAATCTGGGTAGTAGCTATTGTCTTTACAACCATCGAGCCTTATCAATGGTCGCCCGCGGTCGGCAATACGCCACCGATCGCGGTGGGTAGTGCTCTTTCAGAGAAGGATTGCTTTCGTGGAACAGTTCCTGATGAACATCCTTTTTGAGTTTCTGGTTGCTGGCGAAAAAGCTCGCGACAAAGCCGAGCTCGCTGGAGCCGTCGAACGGGTGACCTGTCATTTGGGAATGGATCATTTTGCCATGGCGTTTCTGCCCCTGGCTCACGAGCGCCTTGACTCCTACTTCGTATGGGAGCGGTGGCCCCGCGGCTGGTTCGAACGGTATCTTGCGCTGAACTATTTCCACGCCGATCCTGTTGCCCACTATGTGCGGCAAACCGGCCAGCCGGCTGTGTGGTCTAAGGCGCTCGACAACCGTGTACTGAGTACTAAAGCAAGGAAAATTATGAGTGAGGCTGGAGAATTTGGCTTGGTCGATGGGCTCACCATTCCTCTGTATTCGCGAGTTGGTGTTAATGGACTTTTTTCCGTCGCCGGTACGCGCGAACCTATGACACCGCTGGAAGTCCAGCTTTTTTCGATTGTAGCTTCCACTGCTCACGCACGTTTGCTCGGATGGACAGCGCCCTCCCATCGTATTCTGCCGGAAATCTTCATCACAAAACGCGAAAGCGAATTCCTGAGCTTGTGTGCGGCGGGAAAAACTGACCGGGAGATCGGCGAGTTCACCGGGCGATCGCAGCGTACAGTGCAGGCTCATATCCGGAACCTTCAAAAAAAGCTCTCAGCCGTGAATAGGGCTCAACTCATTGCCGAAGCGTTTCGCCACGGTTTGCAACGCTAAAATTACGACATTTTACGAATAGATTTCGCTGATCACCGGTTGCATCCTTTGGGTATGCAGACGGAGGTAGTCATATGTTGCGGATACTATTCGAGCACGAGGATCCCGATCTCACGGAGCGCATTTGGGCGTTCCGGCATCTGCGGTTTGTCGAACAGTTAGGGTGGGAGGAACTGCGCCGCCAAGATCACCGCGAACGCGACCGCTTCGATACGCCTTCGGTGGTACATGCCGTTCTAGCGCTTCACGGCGAAGTCATTGGTTATTCGAGACTCGTCCCGACAATCGCTCCAAACTTCGCCGCCGAAGTGGCTGGCGCGCTTGGCATCGACCTTCCCAAGGGGCCGCAAGTATACGAATGGACACGATGCGCAACGGCCCTCGATGCGCCCTCAATCGCGGGCGTTGACGCATCAGACCTATTGATGACCGGCGTGCTGGAATGCCTGCTTCATCTGGGCGCACGACAAATCTTGTTTGTGACCTATACGCCGCTTGTCGCAATGATGAGGCGCAGAGGCTATTTGGTGCGCCCCCTAGCAAGCCTGCCGCTCGAGCGCGATAGACCTGTAACGCTGGCGTCGGCCGACATCTCGACTGACCTTCTTCACCTACACCGGAAAACCTACGGGGTGTGCGGCACGCTGCTTTCGTGGAGCGGCCCGCATGGATCGATCGCGGGACGGTCCCCGGCCGCGGCATAAAAGGAGGGCCGACTATGGCCCGTCGCAGCAAATCGCTAATGGGTGCAGCCGACGCCCATCGCTTTGTTCTAACGACGGTGCACAATGAAACGTCCGCTTTGCTCAAAGCTGTCGAGGAAATTTGCCGCCGTTACCCACCGAACGATGACCTCTATTTCGTCCGGTATCTTTTGCGAATGGTCGTGTTGGAAACGCGACGACACCGGCTGGACTAAGCGGCTCAAACCGCGCGCATGTTAAGACATCGTCTTAAAGTTCTTTGCAAACGTGAAATAGCTTGATAGGATACAACTTAGACGGATATCCGTCTTGGGGCGTCGAAACCCCATATTGATTGTTGTGCGCTTTAGGCGACGACTTCGCGACCATTATCGGTCGGGGAGCCTGTGGAGTATGCAAGAGGCGTTCGCGCTAAAGTCCACGGGGGCTGGTAATCAACGGCATTTCGAACTCCCCGGCTTCTGGTTGCCAGACGATCTGGCCAGCGGGAGCGCTTTTATGCAGCATATTGTTTCGGTCAGGACCAACGGGTTCGGTGCGGATACGAAGGACAAAACTAGCGGCGGGCATATCGTCGATATCGAAGTCGGGAAGCGGATCAAGAAGCGGCGGCAGCAACTCCGAATCTCCCAAACTGCCCTCGGCGTTGCAGTCGGCGTTTCGTTTCAGCAGATCCAGAAGTACGAGCGCGGCACCAATCGGGTCAGTTCCTCGGTTCTCTACCAGGTCGCGCACATACTCGGCGTTCCGATTGCGTATTTCTTCGAGAGCCTGCCCACAGCATCCTGCACAGATAATGCAGCACTGAGCCAGAAGGCGCTCCTGCGCGAGGAATTTGTCGCCACCGAGGAGGGTCAGCGCCTCGTCGATGCCTTCTTGTCTGTTCCGAAAAAGACGAGGCCGAAATTCATCGCGCTTTTGGCCAGTTTTGAGGCCAACGACTAATTCGAAAAAGCCATCGATCGCGATCGGTCATGGTATAGGACGGTATAACCGCCAAGAAGCGAATTCACTGTTCCGGTATCTTCCGCAAAGCACCGGGGGGCGACGCTCTATTCTTCGTGCGGCCGGAGTTTTGTCATGGCTTCTACGAGCGCCAAAAGTGACTCCACCGCGTCAGTGGGAAGCGATTCAACCACCTTGATGAGCTTTCGGCGCTTGTCCGCCTCGGCGGGTGTCTTTCCAAAGCGATAAGGAGCAGCTGCCATGATCAAGTCAATTGGTGAAAAATCCAGAACTTCGCTCAGGTGGATGAGCCGGGTGACGTGCATCTTCGTCTCATTGCGCTCGTAGCGGCCATAGACTTGCTCGTGCAGGCCGAGAAACGGCGCCACCTCAGCCCTGGTCAACCCGGTCCTGTCGCGTGCCTCCCGGAGCGCTTCGGAAATGCGGCGATCGAGCTCGCCAAGTTCGGGTGATCCCTCGAAGCCGGGACAACGATAGATGGCTTTATCGATCTCCGGATCGGTCGTCTCAACGAGACGTTTGTCCTCGACGTACTTGTCAAATTTTGTCGTCATAAAAGGCAGCCTATCATTGTCCTACCTCCCTCTTACATCACCCTTACCGCATCTGGCTACCGTGGACGGCTGCCAACCATCTGCGTGCGACGGACATCGGAAACAGGAGCACAGGTCAAGAAATGGCAGACGATATTCGACCGCAGCTCGCCAATCTGATTTCGCGTCATCGCGCCCTCGTCGTCGTGCTTGGCCCTATCGCGCGCCAGGCATCGCTGCGAGACCGCATACGCACGGATATCGGCGAGCTCAGCAACGAAGAGCAACGGCTGAGGGCTGACATCCTTGCCTGGTCACCAAGGAACGAACCGGAGGCCCGCGAGAAGCTCATTCACTTGGCGAGTTTTGTCGCGGCCACCGGCGTGAGCTTTGAGGCCGAATCTCTCGACGCAATTGTCAAGTCCGTCGAGCGCTTCTTTTAGCTGAAGGACGCTTCGCAGCGTCTCAATGCCTCAGGTCGAATTAGTGCCGTTCCATAGTCCCGTCCTGCGTGCTGTTGATATCGAAATAATACGGCTGCGCCCGCAACGGCCGGTCGACATCTTCGCGATATTCGCAACCGTTTCGCCCTGAATACTCCCGGGTAACGCCATCACGCTCAGTTTCTTGGTGATCGCTGTCGAAACGCGGCGGATGGCAGGATTCAACGCCGTGCCACGAGGGGTTATCCGCAAACGGAAGTGTAAGCTCGCTCTTACGCTCGGCGAGAAGATTCCAATCGGCGATTGGGCGACGCCCGGTGCTTGGATCGACGGCGTTTCGCCGCCATTCCGCCATGTCGACGTAGGTGCCCCATACTGTAATCCTTGCCATCAGCCATCAAAGTCATCCCCGCCTGATGACGTGAAAACACGCCTGACGAATGTCAGGCAGCGTGCCGGCTAGGTCATGTTTCAAAACGCAAGATGCGACGCCTTCAGTGTCGCAAGCTGCCGGCAGCGGCGAGCATCTCCGCCGCGTTTGGAAAGATGGAGAGGCTGTTGGGCCCGTCGCGCGCTTCAATTTGCACCCAGCGAACGATGCCGTCGGCGTCGATAAGGAAGTGTCCGACAAGTTGTGTGGGGTGGCGAGCGATGATCGCATGATCGGCTTCATTAAGCTCGAAGCCGTCCTTGGCGTTGAGCACGGGATTGGCCGCCATTGGATGTAGCGCTTCCGGCAATTCGCCCGTCGGGTTAATGCGAGCTGCTTCGAATTGCGCCATGCTTGCCCGATAGGGCCATGCAGGCTGCTCGCGGCTGTCCTCGGGCAGGAACTCGGCGCGCGGTACGCCGAAGGCCCGGTGCGTGGAGCAATCCTGGTCACATAGGAGCAAGGCCGGCGTCGGCCGGTGCCCAAAATACATGCGGGCGCGCTCCACCGGCGTGTTGATTACGGCAACAGTTTCCACCCCCGCCGCGCGCAGGGCAGGCTGTAAGCCACCGAGCTGTCCCACTTGACGCCGGCAGAACGGGCAGTGCAACCCGCGGAAGAAGGCGATCAGAAACGGGTGACCGTGGAGGCTGGCGAGAGAAACCGTGCCTTCTTGATTTGCCGAGGGAAGCGCGAATGCGGGTGCGTATTCCCCTGGTTGCAGCGGGCGTATCTGGTCTCCCATGGCATCTGTCCTTTGCCAGGTGTTCAGGTGAATGCTGGGCTTGATCCCAGTCCAACACCTAACACGCCACAGCACGACTCGCTATGTTCACGGAGTAAATTAGCGAACCCCAGACGTTTTGCGACGGCGGCAACGTCCCCTTTTTGGCACGCAATCCGGCCAAGGCCGCCTTCCGCTATCAGCCGCCCAAAGCGGTCGCTCGACGAGACGCAGTCATCCGCCCATTTTAACCATCCTCTGGTCATCCGAAACGCATGACCCATCTTCTCAGTCTCTACTTAGACAAGACCGACGAGCAAAGGAGGTCGACTTGCCGGGTCGCATTGAGGACTACGCGCTCATAGGGGATTGCGAGACCGCCGCGCTTGTGTCGAAGGATGGATCGATCGACTGGCTTTGCTTTCCGCGCTTCGACTCTCCTGCCTGCTTCGCCGCCCTCCTTGGCAACGAAGGCCATGGTCACTGGTCGATCAGACCTGCGAGCGAGAACCATGCGGTGAAACGCCATTATAGGGAGGACACGCTCGTTCTCGAGACGGAGTTCAAGACCGAAACCGGTACCGCGGTGGTTTGCGACTTCATGCCCTTGCGCGATAGTACAAGCGATCTGATGCGTCTCGTCGAGGGTAAGAGCGGCACCGTGACGTTCGACCTGGAATTCGTCCTTCGCTTCGACTACGGCCGAACCGTGCCATGGGTAACCAGCAGCGAGGACGGCACTATCACAGCGATTGCCGGACCTGACAGGCTGACCCTGACGTCGTCTGTTCCTCTGCACGGGGACGAGATGCGAACCGTGGGCACGTTTTCCGTCTCCGCTGGGCAACAGCAGTCATTTACGCTGACATGGAACCCATCGCACTTGGCTCGGCCAGCCGCGAAGTCCATCGATACTGCCTTACAGGACACCGAATCCTATTGGAGATCATTCGCGAAGAACTGCCCGCAGGTGGGCGGATGGACGGCGCAGGTCAAACGATCTCTGATTACGCTGAAGGCGCTGACATACATGCCCACAGGCGGCATTGTTGCCGCTGCGACAACCTCACTCCCCGAACAACTCGGCGGACCGCGCAACTGGGACTACAGATATTGCTGGCTTCGTGACGCCACGCTGACGCTTCTCGCGCTCATGAAGCTCGGCTACTACGAGGAAGCCGGCGCATGGCGCGATTGGCTTTTGCGAGCTGTCGCGGGCGCCCCTGCGCAGATGCAGATCATGTACGGTGTCGCGGGCGAACGGAACCTGCTCGAATGGGAGGTCCCTTGGCTTCCGGGTTACGAAGGATCTCGCCCGGTCCGGATCGGCAACGCAGCCTCAGAACAGGTTCAGCTCGACGTCTATGGCGAAGTCGCCGACGCGATGCTGCAAGCGCGCAAGGGAGGACTGCCGCCTCACCGCCGCGGGCGCGAGCTCGCAGCCGCAATTCTTCCCTTTCTGGAGAAGATATGGACAGAACCGGACGAAGGGATTTGGGAGGTGCGCGGTCAACGCCAGCATTTCACATATTCGAAGGTCATGGCATGGGTGGCCTTCGACCGTGCGGCGACGACTGCGCGAGAGGAAGCCAATCCAGAGGCTACCTTGCATTGGCAAGCGGTGGCCGATCAAATTCACGAAGAGGTCTGCCGAAAGGCATTCGACGCCGAGCTTGGCTGCTTCGTTCAGGCCTATGGCTCCAAGGCTCTCGACGCCAGCCTGCTGCACATTGGTATGGTCGGATTCCTTCCTCCCGAGGACCCGCGCTACATCGCCACCGTCGAGGCCATCCAACACAAGCTCCTGCGCGACGGCCTCGTGCTCCGGTACGAGACTCGTGAAGTGGACGACGGACTGCCACCTGGGGAAGGTGCATTCCTTGCATGCAGCTTTTGGCTGGCCGACGCGCTTGTCTTGATCGGCCGAAGGGACGACGCTCAGCGCCTCTTCGAAAGGTTGCTGTCACTTTGCAACGACGTCGGCCTCCTGGCGGAGGAGTACGATCCTCACGCCGAGCGGATGGTTGGAAACTTCCCTCAAGCCTTCAGTCATGTCGGACTGATCAACAGTGCGCTCAATCTCTCCCGAGCGGAGGGACCGGCGGAACAGCGGGCTGAATGAAGGGTCGCCAAGTCGCATTCAGTGGAAATTCTGGACCGGACTTTCAAGGTATCGATGTGAAGAGCCGGGACGAACATGTCCCGAGGTTGCACCGGAGATAGCTTCGGCCGATCACGCGGATCCGGACCACCTCCATGCGCGAACTCGTCTCCCTGCCATTCGGCAGCTTGAATTCCAGATCGCGGTCGGTCAGAGCGGAGAAGTTGCCGGACAGATCGAACAGTTGCTGCGCGATGAGGGGAACGACGACGCCTCCTCAGAATGCGTCATCTACGCTCGCTGCAAGGTCAGTGTGCTCATCGGTCGGAGAAAACTTCGGGGTCTAGTTTAGGATGTTTGAATCTAATGCGCACCATGTCTAGCTTCCACCAGAGTATGCCAAACCACAGCGGCCAAGATAAGTGTGCCACCGGCAAAAGTCGCTGCAGGCGGACGTTCCGCGAAGAAGAGCCAAACCCACATCGGAGTGAGGACGATCTCCAACGTTCCGATAAGCGCAGCTTTCGCGGGAGGCATGCGTCTTGCGCCGGCGAGGAAGAGTACGAGAGCGATGGAGAAATTGGTTGCGCCAAAGGCAGCGAGTACGATCCAGTTGTGGAGATCGAGGGAGCCGACCGAGCCGAAGGGTGCAAAGATCGTGAGAGTCAGAAAAGCACTGACGATGGTGGGAGGGAGGCTCGGCACTCCTGGACTGATCCTAGGGATGACGATGATCATTGCAAAAGAGGCCGTCATGCCCAGCGCCAGCAGATCGCCAAGGCCAGCACCGCCTCCGATCGATGAGGCGACGATGATGATCACGCCAAGCAGGCACACGCCGCCTGCCGCCATCGTGCGCCTTGCGGCGCGCTCCGCCAGCAAGAGCCAGCCGAGAAGGGCCGCGATGAACGGAGCTGTCGCGTAAATGACCGCGACATTCGCCACGCTCGTTGTGTAAAGCGCGCCGATGAAACATGCCTGGCTGACGGTTTGACAGGCAATCATCGCGAGACCCGACGGGTGCACGACGGAGCGCCACTGTCGCTTCGACATTCCGCCCTCGAGGAAGAAGCTCGGAATGAGAAGGAACAGTCCCCCGAACAACGACCGCCACGCGATCGCCGTCCAGGCATCGGTCGTCAGCAGGCGGGAGTAGACGCCGCTCGCGCTCCAAGCGAGCGTCGCGGCGACGACAAGGATCACGCCCTTCTCATGCTCGCTGAAGCCGAGCGGGCGGGTGCCTGTTTGGAATGACATTGGTTTTCCCGAACCAGAGGTCTGATGCCTCTGTTTGCGCCTGTTCTTGACATCAGACAAACGAATAGTTGAGATAGCTGCCATCGGATTTTTTTGTGGCTCGCATGCGTCAACCCATCGAAAGCGATCTGCTGCGTACATTTCTCGTTGTCGTCGAGACATCAAATTTCTCTGCCGCTGCACAGGCCATCGGCCGGACACAATCGGCTGTCAGCGCGCAGATCAAGAAGCTTGAGGAAACGATCGGGGAGACCCTTTTCGAGCGCGGCGCGCGGGGGGTAATTCCAACACGCCTCGGCCTGCAACTGCTTCCCTATGCGCGCCGTGTGATTGACCTGCTGGATGAAGCGGCCGCGACCATACGGACCAAACCGCTCGATGGCCCGGTGCGCATCGGGATACCCGAGGAATACAGCCAGACCGTGCTACCTGCCGCACTTGCCGCCTTCGCCGTCCGCCATCCAGCCGTGGAGGTTACGGTCTCCTGCGATTATACGGCGCGCAATCTCGCGGCCCTGGAGCGCGACGAGTTGGATCTCGCCGTCGTCTTCGACTGGAGCAATCAGGCGGCGGGCGAAATCCTCTGTATCGATCCGACAGTGTGGGTCACGTCCCAGGTTCATCGGCTCCACGACCTCGAGCCGCTTCCGATCGCCGTCTACCGCAATTCCACCTGGGCGCGGGATTTCGCCTTCCGATCACTGGAATTGCAGGGGCGGAAGTACCGTGTCGCCTTCGTTGCCGATACCAGTTCCGGGCTTAAGAACGCAGCCTCCGCGGGCCTTGCCGTCACCACGCTCTCGCGCAGCAACATCCCTTCGGGCTGCCGCGAACTGACTGCAGAGGAAGGATTTCCACCGGTCGATGCATCCAGGGTGGTGCTGCGCCGAAATCCTTATCATTCCAGCGAAGCCGTGCGCGAACTCGCCGATATGGTACGGGACGCATTTCAGCCTATGGCTGTTCCTCCGATGCTGTGACCGGCCTCCGGAGGCGACGCCTTGTGTCGGAGGGGCTTTCAGAGAAACTGGCGCGATAGCTTCTCGTAAATGCTGAAGCCGAATTGAAGCCGGTCGCGGCCGCGATATCGGCGAAAGGCGCCTTGGTTTCGATCACCTTTCGCCGCGCTGCGTTCAGCCGCAGTGCCAGATAGTGGACGTGCGGCGGGGCGCCGGTGCTCTGCTGGAAGAGGCCCTGCAGGTGGCGCGCACTGATGCCCACCCTGCGGGCCAGCCGCGTCAGCACGATGGGCTGCTCGATATTTTCCTCCATCAGCCGTACTGCCTGGACCACGCGCGGATCGCGCATGTGCAGACCGGTCCCCGAAGGTGAAAGCTGGGTCTCGCTATGGACGGAGTCCTGCTCGTAGCTGAAGAGCCGGCTAACCTCAAGCGCCAGCGTGTATCCCTGCCTTTGCCTTATGATCTCCAGCATCAGGTCAACGGTCGGGAGCGAACCCGCCGTGGTGATGCGCTTGCTTGTGATGACGAAACGGTCCTTGACCGCCCGCACGTGCGGATAGGCAAGGGAGAAGTCGTCGAAATCTTCCCAGTGAATGGTCGCCGATAGCCTATCGAGAAGGCTGGCTTCGGCAAGCAGCCATGTTCCGGATTCGATGCCCGCGATTATGCTTCGGTAACGCGCTGCCCGAGAAAGGCGCATCTTCAACGCCGGCGTCGAGCTGCGGCGCCAATTATAGCTTGCAAGCACGAAGAGCGGTGTCTCTTCCTGTTCCATCCCAAAACCACCGGCGGCGGGCACGGGAATGCCGCTGGTGGTCAGCACATGCGAGCCATCGGGCGTCAAAAGCCGCCATCTGTAAAGCTCGCTGCCGGAAATCCGGTTGGCACCGCGCATGGGCTCGATGACCGACGCGAGCAGAATGAGGTTCGTCTCCGGCATGACAAGAAGATCGACATCCAGCCGATCGTTGGATCGCGTCAGCATTAGGCCTCCATCACTTCCGATAAAGTATCAAATGCTTCCGTTAATGCAAAGCATGATGAGCCATCTTCCCCCGTAATGGCCTAACACGAGGGAGAACAAAATGCCTCTTGCGATGAACCGCGATGTCTTCATCACCTGTGCCGTCACCGGTGCCGGCGATACTGTTTCGAAATCCAGCCACGTTCCCATCACTCCCAAGCAGATCGCAGATTCCGCGATCGACGCCGCCAAGGCTGGGGCGGCAGTTGTCCACTGTCACGTCCGCGATCCGGAAACGGGTGCCGCGAGCCGCCGCAACGACCTCTACAAGGAAGTTACTGAGCGTATTCGCTCTGCCGATATCGACGTCGTGTTGAACCTGACCGCCGGTATGGGCGGTGATCTGATCTTCGGTGATATCGAACGGCCGCTACCGCTCAATCCGCAAGGCACCGACATGGCAGGTGCGACGGAGCGCGTTTCCCACATCGTCGAGTGCCTGCCGGAAATCTGCACGCTGGATTGCGGCACGATGAACTTCAGCCTCGGCGACTACGTCATGACCAACACGCCGGCGATGCTCCGGGCGATGGCGAAGAAGATGACGGATCTTGGCGTACGTCCGGAAATCGAGGCCTTCGATACGGGTCATGTGTGGTTTGCCAAACAACTTGCAGAAGAGGGCCTGATCGAGGACCCGGTGCTGATCCAGCTCTGCATGGGCATTCCGTGGGGGGCACCTGATGACCTGAATACTTTCATGGCGATGGTGAACAATGTTCCCAGCAGCTGGACCTTCTCCGCCTTCTCGATCGGCCGCAACGCGGTGGCTTACCCGGCTGCGGCGGTGCTTGCCGGTGGCAACGTCCGCGTCGGCCTTGAAGACAATCTCTATGCCGGAAAGGGCATGCTCGCGACGAACACAAGGCTGGTCGAAAAGGCTGTGCAGGTGATCGAAGGCATGGGCGCGCGCATCATTGGACCGGAAGACGTGCGCAAGAAACTGAAGCTGACGAAGCGCTGAGGGCCGCATGATCAAGATCAACAAGGCAGCTTGTGTTGGTGGCGGCGTCATCGGTGGCGGATGGATCGCCCGCTTTCTGCTTGCAGGCATAGATGTCGACGTCTTCGACCCGCATCCGGAGGCGGGCCGCATCGTCGGCGAAGTCATCGCCAATGCCGAGCGTGCCTACGCCATGCTGACCGGAGCGCCTTTGCCGCCGCGCGGCAAGCTCACTTTTTGCAAAACTCTTGAAGAAGCGGTCGTCGATGCCGACTGGATCCAGGAGAGCGTGCCGGAAAGGCTGGATCTCAAACGCAACGTGTTGATGGAGATCGATGCGGCTTGCCGCCCGGACGCGCTGATCGGTTCCTCCACGTCGGGCCTGCTTCCGAGCGACCTGCAGCGCGACATGCAGTTTCCGGAACGCCTGTTCGTGGCGCATCCCTATAACCCCGTCTATCTCCTGCCGCTCGTCGAGATCGTTGGTGGCGAAAAGACCAGCCACGCGACCATCAAGGCAGCGATCGAGAAACTGCCGCCGATCGGCATGAAGGGCGTGCACATCACCAAGGAAATCGAGGCCTTCGTCGGCGATCGCCTGCTGGAGGCTCTTTGGCGCGAGGCGTTGTGGCTGATCCATGACGACATCTGCTCCGTCGAAACGCTGGACGACGTGATCCGCTATTCCTTCGGCCTGCGCTGGGCGCAGATGGGGTTGTTCCAGACCTATCGCATCGCTGGCGGCGAAGCGGGAATGCGCCATTTTCTGGCACAGTTCGGCCCCTGTCTCGCCTGGCCCTGGACGAAGCTCACCGACGTCGTCGATCTTGACGATGCGCTAGTCGAAAAGATTGGCCAGCAATCCGACGAACAGGCCGACGGCCTTTCCATCCGCGATCTCGAGCGCATCCGCGACGAAAACCTGGCCGGCATCCTTCAGGCTCTTAAAGCCGGCAATGGCGGCCAGGGCTGGGGCGCAGGCGAGCTGCTCAAGGATTTCGAACACTCGCTTTGGGCCGGCGCCAAGCAAACCGCACCCGCCGATCATGCGGTACCGCTGAAGCTCGTGGAAGCCAGGGTCAGCCCGGCCTGGGTCGACTATAACGGCCACATGACCGAGCATCGATACTTGCAGGTCTTCGGCGACACGACGGACGCCCTGTTGCGGCTGATCGGTGCCGATCTCGCTTATGTCGAGGCGGGGCACAGCTATTACACCGTCGAAACCCATATCCGCCATCTGGGCGAAGCCAAGCTTGGGCAGGCGATTTCTTCAGCTTGTCAGCTGCTGTCAGTCGATGACAAACGGCTTCATATCTTCCACACGATGTCTGACGCCATAAGCGGCGAGACGCTCGCGACCGCCGAGCAGATGCTGCTTCATGTGGATTCGAAAGCGGGAAAATCGAGCCCAGCTGCACCTGATGTTTTGGCCAAGGCCCGGGCGATCATAGAAGCTCACGCGTCGCTGCCATTGCCGGACGGTGCCGGGCGCCATGTTGGGCAAAAACCGCGGGTTGAGACGGCATGATGGGCTCAAGAATTGCTCGACCTCAGCCGAGGGCTTCCAGAGAACCGGCGCGCCGTCGGCGGCTGGGATGCGGAGCAATCCATCCAGCCATCGAAAGCAGACCATCCATTCATTCCAGCCACGGCGATGTAGGCAAGCCGCCCATTCCTACCACGCCGCACGGTTTGCGGCAGGACGACCCATATGTCGCATACGACGTAGATGATGTCGCTTCACCGGCCCCGCGACGGCGGAAATTGGCCACTAATTCATCCATTTTCGAAGTTCGTGAAGCCGATGCCGGCTATGCGATCAAAACGCGGAGGTAGCCTAGTTGAACGCACATGGGTTGACCTCACTCCGCCGGTCAAATTTAGAGCTGGTCTCGGCATGCCTTCGGAGGCTTGGCGAAAACTCTCGCCCGCACCTTCTGAAGGCCGCCGCCGTGCGCGCGTTCTACCTTCTTGAAAACAGCCAGGCAATAAAAACAGCCGGCGCTCCCAATCGTCCCGCCGCAAAGAGCGGGCCAATGCTCACGCACCATCGTCATATCGAGAAAGGAAGATAGAGGCGGCGGCAACCGCGACGTTTTCCCGAATTAACGCGGACCTGGCACCGGAAGAGGAAACCGGTTCTGCGGTCCACTTGCCTATTCTTCAATTGAAACGAGAAGGAACAGGGGAATGAACGACTACACGAAATATCTTGCAAGCCGCGTGACGGCAGGCGACCTGAACCGCCGCGAATTCCTGGGACGTGCGATGGCCGCGGGCCTGACGCTCGCCGTCGCCGACAAACTCTTCGCCGAAAGTGCCGAGGCTGCCGAACCCAAGCGCGGTGGTCATCTGAAGCTCGGCCTGGAAGGCGGTGCTGCCACCGACTCCAAGGACCCGGCAAAATTCCTGTCGCAATTCATGTTCTGTGTCGGCCGTTGCTGGGGGGACATGCTGGTCGAATCCGATCCGCTGACTGGTGCCGCCGTCCCGGCGCTCGCCGAATCCTGGGAGCCGTCTAAGGACGCTGCGACCTGGACCTTCAAGATCCGTAAGGGTGTGAAGTTCCACGATGGCAAGGAACTGACCATCAACGACGTGGTCGCAACCTTGAAGCGCCACACCGACAAAAAGTCGGAATCCGGTGCGCTCGGGGTTCTCGGGTCGATCAAAGATATCAAGGCAGACGGCGACAACCTCGTGCTGACGCTCACCGAGGGCAATGCGGACATGCCGCTGCTGCTCACCGACTACCACCTGGTGATCCAGCCGAACGGCGGCAATGACGATCCCCTCGCCTCCATCGGTACCGGCCCCTACAAGCTGACAAGCTTCGAAGCCGGTGTACGCGCAACCTTCGAGAAGAATGCCGACGACTGGCGTTCTGACCGCGGTTACGTCGACTCGATCGAAATCATCGGCATGAACGACGCTACGGCCCGAATCGCGGCGCTGTCTTCCGGCCAGGTTCACTACATCAACCGTGTCGATCCGAAGACCGTCAATCTCCTCAAGCGCGCTCCGACAGTCGAAATCCTTTCGACCTCTGGCCGCGGCCACTACGTCTTCATCATGCATTGCGACAAGGCGCCGTTCGACAACAACGACCTTCGCCTCGCGCTGAAATACGCCATGGACCGCGAAACGATGGTCAAGAAGATCCTCGGCGGCTACGGCAAGGTCGGCAACGACTTCCCAATCAACAACACCTACGCGCTCTTCCCGGAAGGGATCGAGCAGCGCAACTACGATCCGGACAAGGCCGCCTTCCATTACAAGAAGTCCGGCCATAGCGGTTCTGTGCTGCTGCGTACGTCCGAAGTCGCCTTCCCCGGTGGCGTCGATGCGGCGGTTCTCTATCAGGAAAGCTGCAAGAAGGCCGGCATCGAGATCGAGGTCAAGCGCGAGCCGGGCGACGGCTACTGGTCCAATGTCTGGAATGTCCAGCCTTTCTCGACCTCTTATTGGGGCGGGCGTCCGACGCAGGATCAGATGTATTCCACGGCCTATCTCTCGACGGCCGACTGGAACGACACGCGCTTCAAGCGTCCGGATTTCGACAAGCTGCTGCTCGAAGCGCGCTCGGAACTCGACGAAACTAAGCGCAAGGACATCTACCGGACCATGGCGATGATGGTGCGCGACGAGGGCGGCCTCATCCTGCCGATGTTCAACGACTTCGTGAATGCCTGCACCAAACAGGTGAAGGGCTATGTCCACGATATCGGCAACGACATGTCGAACGGCTACGTCGCGACCCGCGTCTGGCTTGATGCCTGACGGTGTTGGGGACCTCCCCGCCATCTCAGACTGGACCAGGACCGCAAGATGAAGCCTTGCGGTCCCCCTGACGTTTCAGCGCGAGGCTTCGCCATGTCCAATCCATCGACCGGCACCCCATTGCCGGGTCTGAGATTCAGAAAGCGTTTTCCGCTGCTTGCCCTCATCATCGAGCGCTTCGTGCTCTCGCTCGTCCTGCTTTTTGCGGTGTCCATCCTGATCTTTGGCGGGCTCGAAGCCCTGCCGGGCGATTTTGCCACGACCTATCTCGGCCAGTCGGCCACGCCGCAGGCGGTTGCCAATATCCGCGAGGATCTCGGCCTCAATAGGCCGGTGACGACGCGCTACTTAGAGTGGCTCGGCAATGCCGTCCAGGGCGATTTCGGAACGTCATGGGCGAGCAAGAATTCTGTCAGCGAACAGATCGGCAAACGTCTCGGAAACTCGCTCTTTCTGGCCGGCTTCGCGGCGCTGATCTCGGTCCCGCTGGCAATTGCCCTCGGTATGCTGTCGGTGCATTTCAGGAACCGCATGCCCGATAAGATCATCAACGTGATCTCGCTCGCAGCGATCTCCCTGCCCGAGTTCTTCGTCGGCTACCTGCTCATCCTCGTCTTTGCCGTGAAACTCGGTGTCGCGACCTTTCCGGCAACGGTCTACAGCAGCATGGGCTTTGCCGAGCGGCTCAACGCGATCGCTCTACCGACGGCAACGCTGGTGCTTGTCGTTCTGGCCCACATGATGCGCATGACCCGTGCAGCGATCCTCTCGGTGATGTCGTCGGCCTATATGGAAACGGCCGAGCTCAAGGGCCTCGGCGCCTTCCGCTCGATCGTCAAGCATGCAGCACCCAACGCGCTCGCCCCGATCATCAACGTCGTGGCGCTCAATCTCGCCTATCTCGTCGTCGGTGTCGTCGTCGTCGAGGTGGTCTTCGTCTATCCAGGCATGGGCCAATACATGGTGGATGCCGTGACGGTGCGCGACATGCCGGTGGTGCAGGCTTGCGGCCTGATCTTTGCCGCCGTCTACATCTTCCTGAACATGATCGCCGACATCCTGGCCATCGTTGCCAATCCAAGACTGAGGCACCCGCGATGAGATTGAGAGATATCCCCATCACTGCCTGGTTGGGCATCATCGGCATCGCGATCGCCTTCATCTTCGCAATCTTTGCCCCTTGGCTTGCGCCCTACGGCGAAACCGAAGTCGTCGGCAATGTCTGGCAGATACCGGACAATCAGTATTTCTTCGGCCTCGACAACCTCGGCCGCGATATCCTTTCGCGGCTGATCTATGGTGCCCGCACGACGCTCTTCGTGGCGCTCGGCGCGACGCTTATATCGTTCTCGCTGGGCATTCTACTCAGCTTCACGGCCGCCGTCTCGCGCGGCATCATCGATATGGTCTTCTCCCGCTTTAACGATCTGATGATGTCGATCCCGACGCTGATCTTCGCGCTGGTCGTTCTTGCGGTCCTGCCGCAGAACATCATCATCCTGATCCTCGTCATGGCGATCCTCGATTCCACCCGCGTCTATCGCCTCGGCCGCGCCGTGGCGCTCGACGTTGCAGTCATGGAATTCGTCGAGGCGGCCAAGCTGCGCGGTGAAGGCAAGGTCTGGATCATCTTCCGCGAGATCCTGCCAAATACGCTCTCGCCATTGCTGGCCGAGTTCGGCTTGCGTTTTGCCTTCTCCATCTTGTTCCTCTCTACCCTGTCCTTCCTCGGCCTCGGCATCCAGCCGCCGGCGGCCGACTGGGGCGGCATGGTGAAGGACAACAAGGACGGGATCATCTTCGGCATCTCGGCGGCGCTGGTGCCGGGTTCGGCGATTGCCGCACTCGCGGTCTGCGTCAATCTCGTCGTCGACTGGCTTTTGAAACGAACATCCAGCCTCAAGGGAGGGCGCGGCGATGCCTGAGCTTCTTTCCGTTCGCAACCTCAAGATCGAAGCGACCAGCTATCCGCCCGGCGAACTGCCGAAGCGGGTGACGATCGTCGATGGCGTCTCCTTCGACCTGCAGAAGGGCAAGGTCCTCGGTCTAATCGGCGAGTCCGGCGCCGGCAAGTCGACCATCGGCCTCTCCGCCCTCGCTTACGGCCGCGGCGGGGCCGAGATCACCGGCGGCGAAGTGCTCCTCGATGGCACCGACATCCTGACGCTTGGCAAGGGTGGCATCCGGCAGATACGCGGCGTCCGCGTCTGCTACGTCGCGCAGTCGGCGGCTGCCGCCTTCAACCCGGCGCACAAGCTCGGCGACCAGGTGACCGAGGCCTCCGTCAAGCACGGACTGATGAGCAAGGAGGAGGCCCGCAAGCGCGCGCTCTACCTCTTCCAGGTGCTCGGTTTGCCGAGCCCGGAGACATTCGGCGACCGCTACCCGCATCAGGTCTCCGGTGGACAGCTTCAGCGCGCCATGACCGCCATGGCACTCTGCTCCAATCCGTCGCTGATCGTTTTCGACGAACCGACGACGGCGCTCGACGTCACAACCCAGATCGATGTGCTGGCAGCGATCAAGCACGCGATCGAGGCAACGCATACGGCTGCTCTCTACATCACCCATGATCTTGCGGTGGTCGCCCAGATTTCCGACGACATCATGGTTCTTCGGCATGGCAAGACAGTAGAATACGGCAGCGTTCAGCAGATCACCGAGGCACCGCGACAGGACTACACGCGTGCCCTGGTGAATGTCAGGCAAGCGTCACGCGAGGAGGCGCCCGATCAGTCGGGCGCGCTTCTCAAGGTCGAGAACATCAGCGCCGAATATTCCAATGGCTTCAAGGTCCTTCACGACGTTTCTCTGCATGTGCCGAAGGGACAGACGCTTGCGGTCGTCGGAGAGTCAGGTTCGGGAAAGTCGACGCTCGCCCGGGTCATCACCGGCCTGCTCCCGCCAAACGAAGGCCGTGTGGTGTTTGGCGGCAAGGCGCTGACGCCGAGCTTAAGAAACCGGCCGAACGACGATCTACGTCGTATCCAGCTGATTTTCCAGATGGCCGACACGGCTATGAACCCGCGCCAAACCATCCGCGACATTATTGGCCGCCCTCTCACCTTCTACTACGGCCTGAGGGGTGCCCAGAAAACGGCGCGGGTGAAGGAACTGCTGGACCAGATCGAAATGGGCAACGGTTTCATCGACCGCTACCCGGCGGAACTCTCAGGCGGCCAGAAGCAGCGCGTGGCGATCGCAAGGGCGCTGGCGGCAAAGCCCGAGCTCATCCTCTGCGACGAGCCGACCTCGGCTCTCGACCCGCTGGTGGCCGAAGGTATCCTCAAGCTTTTCCTGCGTCTGCAGGAGGAGGAGCAGCTCTCTTACATCTTCATCACCCACGATCTCGCAATCGTCAGGGCGATTGCCGATAGCGTCGCGGTGATGCATCGCGGTAAGTTGGTGCGGTTCGGACCGAAATCCAAGGCGCTGTCACCGCCGTTTGACGACTATATCGACCTGCTGCTCAAGTCCGTGCCGGAGATGGAGATCGGCTGGCTCGAGTGCGTACTCGCAACACGGCGCATGGAAAGCGCCGGTAACTGAGACAACGCGAGGTGGGCAGGCTCCGCCTCGCGTCATGACAATTGCATCAAGGAACAGGCATGACCTCGCGCGGCTTCATCACCATCGAAAATCAATGGATCACGCTTAAGGACGGCACGCGGCTTGCGGCCCGTATCTGGATGCCGGATGGTGCGCAGAACGATCCCGTGCCTGCCGTCTTTGAATTCCTGCCCTATCGAAAGCGGGACGGAACAAGCCTTCGCGACGAATCCACCTATCCGGTCTTCGCAGCTGCAGGCATTGCCGGCGTCCGCGTCGATATCCGCGGCTCCGGCGAATCCGATGGCGTGATCGACGGCGAATATACAGAACTGGAACTTGCCAACGCCTGCGAACTGATCGCCTGGATTGCCGCCCAGCCCTGGTCGAATCGCTCTGTCGGCATGATGGGCATTTCCTGGGGCGGCTTCAACAGCCTGCAGGTGGCAGCGCTCCGGCCGCCTGCGCTGAAGGCCGTCATCTCGATCGCCTCCACCGTCGACCGCTACAATGACGATATCCACTATAAGAATGGCTGCCATCTCTCCGCGCAACTCTCCTGGGCAGCCACCATGCTTGGCTATCAATCCCGTTCGCCCGACCCGGCTCTGGTCGGCGAACGCTGGAAAGAGATGTGGCTGGAGCGGCTGGAGCACGAACCTTTCTTCATGGAAGAGTGGCTGACGCATCAGCGCCGAGACGCGTTCTGGCGCCACGGCTCGATCTCAGAGGACTTTTCGAACGTCAAGATTCCCGCGCTGGTGATCGCCGGCTGGGCGGACGGCTATCGCAATACCCCTCTGATGGCCGTCGAAGGGCTGGGGGAGAAAGCGAGAGCCCTGATCGGACCGTGGGTTCACAAATACCCGCATTTCGCCTGGCCGAAGCCGCGGACCGACTTTCACGGTGAGGCAATCGCCTGGTGGAACAAGTGGCTGCTTGGCGAGGACAACGGCATCGAAAACCTGCCGCAGGTCCGTGCCTATATTCTTGACGCCGTCCGCCCGGTTCCACGGCGCGAGTTCGATCCGGGTTTCTGGGTCGCCAAGGATGGTTCGAAGCCGCCGGAAATGCAATGTTTCTATGTGGAGCAATTCGGCAAGCTGACTGAGGGCATGCCGATACCGCAGGCACCAGAACACATAGCTTATCTGCGTTCGCCGTTGGATACTGGCACCGGATCGGGCGAATATTTCACGCTGAAGCCCGATGCGGAGATGGCGATCGATCAACGCGCCGACGACGCCGGTTCGCTCACGTTCGATACCACGCCGCTTGCCGCAGACCATGACTATCTCGGCCGCCCGGTCCTTACTATTTCGCTCCGATCGGAAGCCCTCACGGGCAATCTTTGCGCCCGCCTCGTCGATATCCATCCGGACGGAACGGCGACACGCGTCGCCTTCGGCGTCATCAATCTCACCCATCGTCACGGCAACGCCGAACCCGCTCCGCTTCCACCCGGCGAAAAAATCTCGATCCGCCTCGTGCTCGATGCCTGTGGCTACCGCTTCCGCAAGGGACATCGCATCCGCTTGTCGCTGTCCACTGCATACTGGCCGATGATCCTGCCGCCGCCGGAAGACCGTGGCGTGGAGATCGATATCGCCTCGCTTGGCCTGGCGCTACCAATGCTCGGCGAGCATCAGCGAATCGATATTCCCGAACCGGCCAACCCCGATCCCCTGCCGAAATATATCGAACATGCGCCTGCAGCGACCACGCGGCAGGTCGTGCGCGATCTTGCGGCCAATCGCACGGACTATCGCATCCACGAGGATACCGGCCTCTACGAGCATCCTGAAACCCGCCTTTCGACGCGGCAACTCCGCGAGGAGGTCTGGTCGATCTCACCCGGCGATCCGCTATCGATGACAGGCAACTCCACCTGGACCTGCGACATGCGCCGCCCCGGCTGGTTCGTGCGAACCATTGCGACGGCGAAGATCGCTTGTACGAAGACCGACTGGGTCATCAATGCCCTGGTAACGGCCTATGAAGACGACGTTCAGATTTTCGAGAAGGCTTTCGTGGAGAAGCGCATCCCCCGCGACCTGATGTGAGCGTCACGCCGCTGCAAAACGGCGCACCGCCTCGCAGACAGCGAGGAAACCTGCACCCGCGCCGTCGCTCATATGGCGCGCGCGCAACCAGGCGTGCACCATCTGCGGTTCCTCGCGGAACCAGACTTCGACACCGGCTTGCGCCAGCCGAGCGGCATACTGTCGAGAGTCATCCCGCAGGGGGTCGAAGGCCGCGCCGGTGATAAAGGCTGGAGGCAGTCCACCAACAGAGACAGACTTGAGCGGTGCTGCTACCGGATCGTCTTGCGGTGCCTGCAGAATCCCCCGGTAATAGGCCACATCGGCCGTCGTCAGTCCTGGCGCTTCGCTCATCTCGACATAGGATCCGGCCGTCAGATCACCGCCCAGCGCCGGATAAATCAGAACCTGACCGGCGATGTTGGAAACGCCTGCCTGGTTTGCCCGCATGGCAAGCCCCGCTGCGAGATTGCCGCCGGCACTGTCGCCGATGAGAACGATCCTGTGGCCGCTCGAGGCAAGCTCGGAAAGCACAGCGAAGCCATCGTCGGTCTGCGCCGGCCAGCAATGTTCTGGTGCCAGCCGGTAGTCGACGGCGACCAGTTCCGCACCCGCAAAGTCAGCGATTTCCGCACAGATCGCGTGGTGGCTCTCAAGCGAGCCAACGACGAAACCGCCGCCATGCAGATAGAGCAGCAAGGTCTCGCTCGTCACATGCCGTGGCCTGTAGCGCCTTGTCGGCACAGTCCGCATCGGACTATCAGCGAAAGTCAGGCCAGCGGGAATCGGCGGGCTGAAACGGGCACAAAGCGCGTCATATTGGGCCCGCTGGGCTTCAATCGATTGCGATACCGCATCGTCCGAATAGACGCTGTTACAGATGGAAAGAAATTCAAGGATACCCGTCTCTTCGGGCGTCGGGCGGTTGGCCGTCATGTTGCGTCCGGTAATGTGTGAATATCTAGTTCATGACAATAGGGTTTGCCGGAATGAGAGCGCAAGCGCGGTTCTGCGGGTGAACTCAAATCGCCGCTTTCGCTTGTTCCTTGAAGAGCCGCCCCGTCATCACGAAACAGTTCGATGACGAATGCAACCAATCCCACCACCAACTCGGGAGAACCTCGACGAAAGTGCCCTCGCCCACCTCCCAACGGCATTATTCCAAATGAACATCTTCGATCGCGATCAACTGCGAAGAGACCGCCTCTGCGTTATCGCGAAGCCGCAAGGTAGACGGGTGCCGGACGGCTATCTCGCATCAGAGAATTCGTGTCGCAAACATTACAACTCCGCCGGCATGCTACCAGGCTGGAAACGGATCTTCGAGAGCGACCAGTCCCGCGGATCCGAGCTGGCCAGACAGTCGTCCAACGCAGCACGGATGCTGACGAAACTGCGGATGGCCCAGCCAATCTTGCCGGGGAACGGCCGCCCACCAAAGCCCCATGGGTTCGCAGTGCCGTTGCACCCCGGCAGCCGACATTAGACCCACGTGACGCGGGCGCCTGGCAAGCCAGAAGTGGCCCTTGGCACGGATTACCCCCGGCCAAGGCCCGTCCAGAAATGCGCGAAACCGTACCGGATCGAAGGGACGCCTTGTGCGATAGACAAAGCTCGAGCCCCGTATTCCTCTGTCTCTGGAACATGGGCGCCCGGGTTGTACAGTTCTTTGTGCCACAACGGGTGCGCGGCAGCTTTTGCTTCATTGAAGAGAGCGGTATTGAGGAGGGTTGCAAGAGGAACCTTGCCGAAATCCGTCTCCACCTTGCGGACTTCCGCGCGGATCCCCTCTGTCGCGTCCGATCCGAGATCTTGTCGATCACGACAATATCGGCAAAATTCGATCTGGTCGACCAAGAGGTCAATGAGCGTCCGCCGGTCCTGATCGTCACTCTGCAGGCCATGCTTCACGCGGCGAGCTGCGGCCGGAAGACCACATCGGCCCAATAGTTGGCAGCGTTGTAGGTGGCATTCGGGAAAATGCCTGTAGTGGCGGATCCGCCATAGCGGTAGACGCCGTTGCCACCGGCGGCGGCGCTTGACAGGGCCGTCAGCGGGCCATTGGTGACGGGACTGGTGAAGAAGCCATCGGTCGCCACGTAGGCACCGGTCGTGTGATACGACGCGATATAGGTGGTGTTGGCGGCGATGGAGACAGCCGTCGCAAAGTTCACCGTCTGCCAACCACTCGCCGAGGTGTTGGTGAAGGTGGCGGTGGCGAGCTTGGTGCCTGCGGTGGTCCACAGGTCGACGACGTTCTGGCCGTTGTCGTTGGCGCTGCGGTAGAACTTGATGCCCGTAATATCACCGACAACGTTCGACTGGAACTTGACGCCGAGCTCGAGTTGCTGACCATCGTTGAGGTTCGTCTGGGCCGGCGTGTTGGAGGCGCTGAATAGGCTATAGGTCGTGGGGGCCGTCGACGCGGCGATGTTGAAGGTCTCGTTGGCAGCCAGGCCGCCAAGGTCGGTCGCCGTTACTTGGACGCCGTACGTGCCGGCTGTCGTCGGCGTGCCGCTGAAGGTCCGCGTCGTGGCGTTGAAGCTCAGCCAGGCCGGAAGCGACGAACCGTCGGCGGCGGTTGCCGCGTAAGTGAAGGTTTCGCCGCTGTCGACATCGGTGAAGGTGTTGGCCGGCAGCACAAACGAAAAAGCAGTGCCGACGGTGGCGTTCTGGGTGGCAGTCTGCGCCGCGAGCACCGGCGCATCGTTGGCGCCGTGGATGGTGACGGTGAGGCTTGCCGTGGCGGTGGCACCGGCGGTGTCACGCATGGTGTAGCTGAAGGCATCGTTCAGCGTGTTGGTGGACTGCCGCAGCGCCTGCACGGCGGCATTATTCTCGTTGACGGCATAGGTATAGGTGCCCGATGCATTGAGCACGAGACTGCCGTACGTGCCGTTCAGCGCCGAGCCGAGCGTGCCGGCCGTCGCGCCGAAGCTGACCGCCGTGACGGTCTTGGTGTCACCGGCATCCGGATCGGTGTCGTTGGTGAGCACGTTGCCGCTGGCGGCCACGCCGCCCGAGCCGTTGGCGACGCCGCCCTTCTCGGTCGCATCCCCCGCGTCGGCAACCGCCGTCGGCGTCGTGTTCGGCGTCGTCGACGCGGCGATGTTGAAGGTCTCGTTGGCAGCCAGGCCGCCGAGGTCGGTTGCCGTTACCTTGACGCCGTACGTGCCGGCTGTCGTCGGCGTGCCGCTGAAGGTCCGCGTCGTGGCGTTGAAGCTCAGCCAGGCCGGAAGCGACGAACCGTCGGCGGCGGTTGCCGCGTAAGTGAAGGTTTCGCCGCTGTCGACATCGGTGAAGGTGTTGGCCGGCAGCACAAACGAAAAAGCAGTGCCGACGGTGGCGTTCTGGGTGGCAGTCTGCGCCGCGAGCACCGGCGCATCGTTGGCGCCGTGGATGGTGACGGTGAGGCTTGCCGTGGCGGTGGCACCGGCGGTGTCACGCATGGTGTAGCTGAAGGCATCGTTCAGCGTGTTGGTGGACTGCCGCAGCGCCTGCACGGCGGCATTGTTCTCGTTGACGGCATAGGTGTAGGTGCCCGATGCATTGAGCACGAGACTGCCGTACGTGCCGTTCAGCGCCGAGCCGAGCGTGCCGGCCGTCGCGCCGAAGCTGACCGCCGTGACGGTCTTGGTGTCACCGGCATCCGGATCGGTGTCGTTGGTGAGCACGTTGCCGCTGGCGGCCACGCCGCCCGAGCCATTGGCGACGCCGCCCTTCTCGGTCGCGTCCCCTACGTCGGCAACCGCCGTCGGCGTCGTGTTGCCCGAGGTCGTCGGGTTGAATAAAACATCGACCCAGTAGTTCTCGCCGTTGAAGGTGCTGCTCGGGAAGACGCTGGCCGAATTGTAGGTGTAGACACCGGCATTCGTCGGCGCCGTAAGTGGTCCATTTGTCACGGGGGTCGCGAAATAGTTTCCCGTTGCGGTATAGTGTCCGTAGTTGGTGTGATACGAGACCACATATGTCGTGCCAGCGGTGATCGCGACCGGGTTGGAAAAGCTCGCCGCCTGCCAGCCTACCCCTGACTCGTTGGTGAAGGTGACCGTCGCCAGCCTGGTTCCCGTGCTCGACCACAGCGAGCCCGAATGTGGCCCGATGTTCAAGTCGCTCTTGTAGTACCGTACGCCCGTTACGGTGCCGGCCACTGACGATTGGAACTTCATTCCCACTTCAATCGAGTTGGCATCGGCATCCGGCACGGTGGGCGGTATGGCCGAAGCGGGAAAGAAGTTGTTGCCGGTCACCGTCACAGTGCGGCCGCTACCGGGTGTCTCCAGATTGAGGCTGTCGTCCACTGCCCGAGTCTTGATGGTGAACGTGCCGGCTCTCGGCGCGACCCAGCTGTATGTCCAGGTCTCGTCTCCAACCGCCCGGTGCCACGTGGTGCCGCCATCCGTCGAGACCTCGACCGCAGCGATGACGCCGCCGATATCGGAAGCGGTTCCGCTGACGGTGACGGCATTGCCTACCTTCAGGGCGGTCCCGTCATTCGGCGCGGTGATCGATGACACCGGCTTTGTGGCATCCGTCGACTGGGTTTCTGATACCAGTCCGGCCTCCAAGGTGCCAGGCTGGATACCCATGTCGGCCAGCAGGTTGACCATAGCCTGCTTGACCCGGGGGTCGACCGGGGTGGCCTCGAGATCATGGTTCTCATCGAGCCCCCACGCCCAGTAAACTGTGCCGGCGCCGAACACCAAGGCGCCGCTAGGAGCTCGGTAAAGCGTCAGATTGTGAGTCGCGGTGGCCGTCCCGGTCTTGGTGCCGTAGTCCAGCAGATATTCGTTGACGGGCAAGGTTGTCGAGGATAACTCGATGAGTCCGGCGGGACGCAAGCCATTGTCGGGTGACTCATCCCATTCATATCCGAGATAGTTCTGCTCGAGGGTGGCCGTCTGGCCCGGCTGCAGGTTTGCCACGCTGGTATCGCGCCAGAAGCGCAGATTGGCGTCGTCATACGGGACGGTGATCGCATCGCTTCGGTACGAGTCGACCTGGAACATGGTGCCAGTCAGCGCATTCTCCGGCCGCCCTCCCCCGACCGCAGTCGGCGAGACGAACCGCGGATCCCGGTAGGTTCCAGTCCATTGGTTATCCGGATCAATGGGGCCGGCCCTGGTCTCCTTGTAGCACACCAGGGTGCGATACGCCTGGGCGCCAGAACTGATGCTGGGAGCAAAGCGGGTCTCCCAATAGACCTCGTTGCCGCTCCAAAAGCAGAGATTCACGCCAGCATCCCGCGCTGCCTCGACGTTGCTGCGCTGTTGTCCCGACCAATACTCGTCGTGGCCGACGCTCAGGAACATCTTGTGGTTCTGGATCAGGCTGCCGAGGCGATCGGAGTCCATTCCGGCCATATAGGAAACGTCATAGCCGTTCTTCTCCAGCCACCGGATGGCCGGGTACTCGGCACCGAAGATATAATCCTGCGGCCCGGCCGCGAGGCCGCCGCCCCTCGTGGTGATCGGTCGATTGTAGCTAACCGCGTATGCGCGCCCTGGGGCGGAGTCTGTCGCCGGCCCGTTGCCCTGGTACAGATTGGCCCCGCCCCAGGGGTTGTAGGCCTGCCAGGTCTCATCCGAGGTTTGGAAGAGGACGTCGCTGTGGCTGCTGTCGTCGCGCACGATGAACGGGATGTGGTTTGCGCCGGCGGTTCCGTCCTGGCGCACGAGCTTGGCGAAGTAGATCCCCGACACTGCGTCGGCCGGAATTGCCCAGGACGCTGAAACCGACCAGTTGCCGGCGTCGACCAAACCGGTGGTGCTGTCACGCAACGGCGTAGGCTGGTTCTGGACGCCCGTATGCTGAATCGTGGCAACCTTGCGAGCTCCCATGCCGCCGTAATAGCCGAGGCGATAGATGTCGACGCGATAGTTGCTGGAATTCGTATTGATTTTGAAGCTGACGGTCTGGCCGCGATTGACGCTGATATCGGTGGCGAAGCCCTCGATATTCGAGCTGCCGGCGCCGTCAATGCCCCACTCACTCTCCGGATTGCCGGGTTTCTGGTTTTCCAGCACGATCGGGTTGACGGCCGTCGCCGCGGCCGCCACATTTTGCGCCAATGTTGTTTGCGTGCCCAACGGTGTGGTAACCGAGCCAGAAAGGATGCCGATGCCCTTAGAGTGAGCGGTTCCCGTTCCGATCTCTCCGCCGCCTGGCAATGATCCGTTCCAGACCGTTGTTTCTGTCCACGTTGCAGTTCCGCGCCAGCCCGAAAGAGGAGACAAGTCACGATCCAGAAGCGGGTCGCTGATCGAGGCGCCGAATGTCCGCTTGACTGTCGTCACATAGTCCGGACCCTCGGTCGGCCTGGTCCCCGGCAATTGACCGTCCTGTTGAAGCATACCCCCGCGCTGGGCCCAATCGAGAATCCGCGTGGGAGAGGTAAAGTAGCCGCACCCCCAGACGCCAAAGGGCATGCCAACAGCTGATGAATGAGCTCCGGCAAGGTGCGCAGTCGCCTGCGCTGACGGAGCACCGCGCGAGAAAGGTGCAAAACGAGGTTCGCGAATCGTTGCGAAAGTGTTGGTCAACGACGGCAATACACAGTCGATATTGACCTTACCGTCCGCGCCGCAGACCAGGTCCCCTCGCCGCCCACTGTCATACTCGTTGAGCGCAGAGTTTTTGACGGGACTGTCGCCAAAGGTGCCGTACTTGTTCGCATCTGTAGTCGGTACGGATGACGCAAGTTGAGAAGATTCTTCGCGCCTGTAGCTAGTATTGCGCGGCCTCACCTTTCCACCGGCAGCCAACCACCGGGGAACCAACGAATCCAATAGTACTGAGCGGGAAGCCCACCGGCGAGCTTTGCGATACATGGCATGCCCCTCTCGCGAAATTGCCAAGATCAAATCTATGAGGATCGTTCAATGCGTGCCTTCCGGAATTATAGTCGAAAAGAAAAAAATATATTCTACTCCCTTCGATCTAAGGCAGGTGAATATCCGTTTGGCGAATGCGTTTTGCTGTAGAGCACGACCTCCCCTTCGTGGGATACCAGGTAGCACAATCGAAGGATCCGCCTCGCATCACGCAGATCTACCGCGCTTGCACTTTTAACGAAGATGCGATGAGTTTGCGGCCCTTCTTTTCGCCCGTTGCGGGCGCCCTCAGGGGACCGGCGGACCGGCGCAATTCGGCGTCGTATTGCCTTTCGGTAGGGAGCGCCGATCCTCCAAAAGGCGCAAAAGCAGGTTCCGTTTTCTCTTGCGCTGGACAAGATCAATATCACTGACGAGCTTTGCGCCGCCCTCGCGCCGCTCCAAGGTAATCTTGCGGCTATGGAAGGCTTCCAGCTCGGCTCGATGCGCTACGCTTATGATGGTGACATTCGGCAATTCATGGATCACCATCTCCATCATATTGTCCTGACTCTTCTCATCGAGTGCTGACGTTGCTTCATCCAGTACGATGATATCGGGATTGTGTAGCAGGAGACGCGCAAACGCGAGCCGCTGCTTTTCGCCACCCGACAACGTCTGGTCCCATGGCGCGTCTTCCTCGATCTTGTCGTTCAGATAATCGAGTCCCACCTTGTCGAGGGCCGCCTTGATCTTATCCAGCGTCCAGCTATCGGCGGCACGGGGATAGGCGACTGCACGGCGAAGCGTCCCGGAAGGGATATAAGGCCGTTGCGGCAACATGAACAGTCGTCTGTCGGCGTGGAAATTGACGCTGCCGTCACCCCACGGCCAAAGACCTGCGATGGCCCGCACCAGCGTGCTCTTGCCTGAACCGGATTCTCCGGCCACGAGCACCCGCTCGCCTGGTTCGATCACGACCTGGGTTTCCTTGACCACAGCGGTGCCGTCGTCAAGCGACACGGAGAGATCGTTTAGGCTGAGTATCGCATCGCCTTCAGTCTCACCGCGCTTGATGCGTCCCAAGGCGTTGCTCTGTTCCGCGCGCTCGAGCCCGTCGAGCGACATCATCAGCGAAGCGATGCGCCGTGCGCAGGCGTTCCAATCGGCTAGACGGGGGTAGTTATCGACCAACCATCCGAACGCACTCTGTACGATGGCGAAGGCAGAGGCAGCCTGCATTACCTGACCAAGGGTCATGCTGCCTTCGAGAAACTTTGGAGCACAAAGCAAAACGGGCACGACTGGCGCAAACAGGCTCGACCCCTGCGACACAAGTGTTGTGCGCATGTGTTGGCGTGCAAGGAGCGCCCATTGCCTGAGCACATTTGCGAACGTCTTGTCGAGGTCGTTACGCTCCTCCTCTTCACCGCCGAGCAATGCGATGCTCTCGCCGTTTTCCCGCACGTGCGTCAGCGTGTAGCGAAATTCGGCTTCCGCCTGATTTTTGGCCTCTGAGACGTGGACGAAATGACGGCCGATGACCACCATCGAGCTGGACGTGATCGCGGCATAGAGTACCGCAGTGATAACGAGAAAGCCGGGAACGGTGACGGTCGAACTTGCGATTGTTAGAGTCAGGGCCCCGCCGATCGTCCAGAGCACCACGATGAAGGTCGAAGCCGACAGAAATGCAGAAATGACCCCGGCGATGAAATCGACAGGCGCTTCGGTGGCAATCCGCAAATCCTCCGAAATGCGCGCTTCGGGGTTCTTGTGGTCGCCGCCGATGAGGTTCAACTGATAGTAACGGCCGTTCGCGAGCCAGCGCGCGATGACTGCGGTAGTGAGCCAGGAACGCCAGCGGCGCTGAATCATCATACGAAGGGCGACTTGTGCAGTGACAATGACGACGCTTCCGAGCACGAGTGGTAGGAATACGGCGCTCAGGAAATAGACGATGCGGGCATTGTGTTGCTCTATGGCGTCAAAAATTGCGCGATTCCAGACATTGATTCCATACTGGAAGCCGACATTGATGCCGATCAGGGTCAATAGCCCGATTGAGCACGGCCAAGCGAGCCTGTCGCCGCCGCGACCCCAGTAACGGCGCGCGCTGATCCAGAAACGCGTCAGCAAATACCTCCTGCGCGCCTGCTCGGCCTCCTCGGGCGTCAACTCTGGATCGGGTTCAATGACATTTGGCGGCGGCACGACCTCGACAGTCGATGCCTCCTCTTGGCGCGACTTCGCGGCACCGTGCGGTTTGGTGCCGTCGACCGATTTTTGATTGGATTTAGCGTCGATCATAGCGCGACAACGGCTTAAAAATCAAAAGGTTTCATGATGCCGGTGTCGAACCGGGCATCGGAGGGCTTGCTGAGAAAGTGAGGCAGTCGCCGCTCGAACCCACAAGGTCCCTAATGGGCACGTTCACCCCGACCACTTTTCTGCCAGCGGCGAGTCCCGGCCAGCTAAAGTGCATACCGAGCGACCAAACCTTGGACCTGCTGGTGAGTGTCGGGTAAGGGCCGATATTGTTAAAAAGTCCGTTTTCTGCAAACTCTGATGTTTTAACGGCCGTAGAGGCCGACACAGAAAATCGAGCTGGGGGCCTTCCAATTTTGCGTTCAAGCAGCGTGTGGGTAGGCCCTGCAGCGGAAATGAAACAGCATCGAGGGGGCAACATTCGCTCAAATTGCGAATTGGTTGACTTTTCGGCAAACCCAGATTTTGGACTTTTTCAACACTATCCGCCATTAGCGGAAGACGCCTTGGCCGGAAAGCACGGTGGGTTCAACTTGCTGGGGATGCCGCGAAGGTCACTTCTCGAACCGTTTGCGTCGCCATTGCCACCACAAAAATGATGCCAAAATTTTTGCGAGGCCATCCTCGGCCCTATGCGCGGGCTCAGGATTGAATGATGCGCCGTTCGTCTCGCATGGACCAGCCTTCTTTATCGCTCGCGGTCGTCGCGTTCAGGCTCTTGCCGTTCATCGGTCTCGCGCTGGAGCTGCTCGAGCCTCGGAATGAGTTGCTGGGCTGGATCGGTGCGCGTCGTGTCACCTGGTCGAGGGCCGGGACCATCCCGGGTCTGCTGCGTCCCATCGGCCACCGGCCCGGCCCGTTCCTCGTCAGTTTGAACACGGCCTGGCTCATCGTCGCGATCGCGGTACGCTGCCTCGGCGGCTGGTGACTGGATCACCGAGGTGCCGTTCCCTTCCTGTCTCATCTTGCCACCGCGCTGCCGCGAGCGCTCGGCCGCTTCGATCGCAATCCTGAGGTCGTGATCCACCTCGGCGATTTCTCGGATCAATGTATTGCCGGAGGCACCGAGCTCACCCACACGGGCAATTACAAGGTCCAGGCGTGCCTGCAACGACGCTTTATTGGCATTGACTTCGCCTGCATCCGCGAGGTCGATCGCTTCACGGTAGTGCTCCACCTCGAGCATGATCTCGTTTGCTGCTTCGACGGTCCGCAGCCCATGGCGCGCGACCGCCTCGTCCCAGCGCACGTTGGCATCGTTGTCACCTTCGCGCAGCCTTGGCTCATCGCTGGCGATCCGCTCACCGTTTTGCTCCTGCAGTTCCATCAGTTCGCGCCGCACACTCACATGCTCACGGGCTGCAGAGGCAATCTCGTCGAAGTTTGCGCGCTCGTTTGCGGGAATGACGCGTTCCGCCTGGAACAGGGCGGTCTCGACACGCTTCTCATAGGCTTCGAATTCGGATCGGCTCATTTGACGCATTGGCTCATCCCTCGAAACGATCTGATCCAGAGATACCAGATGCGTTATGAATTGCGAGCGCAAACTTTCCGTCTTACGCCCACCAGGCACTCGGGGATGATCACGCACCACTTCTGATTCTAAACGGATAAGCTGCGATTGAGCGAAGCTTTCGACTCCTTCTCCGCCATGTTCTGTGGCCACGGCCTCCCATTGGCGCTTAGCGAAATCAGTATAGCGCCGGCTTCGCTCTGTTTGAGGCAAGCTATGTCTGTCGGACCGCTTCGCATCATATCGTCGCTGCGCGGCCTCGCTCGTTGCCTCGTGTTCGGTTCGCCCGTGGCGATTTGTCGGACGCACCTGGTTTTTGCCATAGGCCGCGGCACTCGCCCGCTCACGCCGATCGGTCATTTCCATATTGATGCCGTGCGCGCGTGCCTTTTCCGCCATCGTCACCCGCCAGCGACGAAACACCGAAATCGTCGTTTCGATCCGATCGCCGGCATCCGAACGCATGGCAACGATCGCATGGACGTGCACATGCGGCCGTTTGCCGCCCGCCTCCTCGGGCTTTGGGTCCTTCGACGGCCAAACATCACTATACGTATTTAGTATTGTTCTTCAAGCTGTCATCGGAGAGCCTTGATGGGGCCTGACCGCGAACGAACGAAGCTTCGCAGGGACAACAGCCATGTGCGCAATGTGAGCAATCACATCGAGCATTCACACGCTATTTCAATATAATGGGTGTGAACAAACACCTCGTGTAATCACATCGTGTGCCATTGGCATGTGATCCCACTCTAGGGGCGATCGCCCATAGAATGTGTTTGATCGCCAGCATTTTGGTTGACGGTTGCTATACGCATAGAGTTATATTCACAGAGACACTGAGCACGTCAGCTGTCAAAGGGTCGATCAAGATGAGCCGGATCTATGCCGCGGTGAGCAATAAGGGTGGCGCGGGCAGACCACGCTCGTCACCCTGGCGGCGGGGGAGTATGCGCTTAGAAACGAGCGTGTGCTTCTGATCGACGCCGATAGCAGGCAGAACCTGTCGGGATGGTGGCGACTGTGCCAAAACAAGCAAAATGTGCCCGACAACATCGAAGTCACGACCGCATCGACATCACGAACGCTCGAGACGGCCATCGAGCGGTTTGCAACGTCCTTCGACCTCATCGTGATCGATGCACCTGGCGTCGACAGCTCACTTCAGACGAGCATCATTCGCGCCTCGGAACTGGTCATCTCTCCTATTCAGCCGGCGATCAAGGAGATCGAGGCGGCTGGACAGGCGGTCGCCATGGTCAACGAGATAAACGACGAAGCGGGTACCAAGATTCAGCATCTGAATGTGAGAACGCGCGTGACTATCCCGGGGCGCAACCTCGAAGCCTATCGCTATATCCGGCCATTCGTTGCCGGCTTGCAGCAAGCCGCCTATCGCACTGCACTTCTCGATACGGAGTTGTTCGAGCGCAATATCTATCGCGCGATCCAAAACGGTCTCGGCACATTGCAGATGCAGGACTTGACCGACAGCGTCCGAAAGGCCCGCGCCGAAGTTCAGGCGCTCGTCAACGAAATCGAGAGCAAACGATCGATCCACCTCAAGGGCATTGCCGCATGAACAAGCCGAGCCTGGACCTTGACGACTTCATCATCGCATCGAACGCTGTCAAAGCCGACCACAATGCCGGGGGTGCGAACGCGAGATCGGTCGAAGGTCTCGCCGAAGAAGGATCTGCGCCGTCGGTCGAGGCCCCTACTCTGCGAAAGCTTGGCCAGGATAATCGACGCGCGACCGGATATGACACCGTGGGTCTGGCGGGCGACATGCCGCCCCTGCCCTAGAAAAACGAGGAGTGGCGTCGATTTTGACCTATGAAGTACGTGAATCAATGCGGCGCGACCGATTCAAAACTGTCGTTGGACGCCGAGCACCAGATCTCCGATCCTGTTGTCCATGTCGCTCGATCCCTATCGCCTCTATTGCCATCGCGCTGATCTAAGCAGGAACATGGCACGGTTCCACACCCTGTCGATACGAGCCAACGCTGTTCGGTGAAACGGCTGTTGTTCGTTCATGGGGCCGGATCGGGACGAGCGGTCGGGAAAAGACGGAGGTGTTTTCGGATGAGCTCGCAGCGGCGTCGCACTTCCTCAAACTCGCGCGCCGGAAACGGTCGAAGGGCTATAAGCCCATAGGAAGCTGTGGAAATGCCGCCGAAGTCAGTTCGGTGGGCATCGTGGCCGATGACAGAGGAGCCGCGTGGTGGAAAGGATTCCGGAGCTTCAATCGGGAGTTCACCATGACCACAACCAACGAAATTGCAGACAAGATCGCCGGCGAACATGGCCTGACCAAGGTACAGGGCAAGGCGATCGTGGAAGCCGTGTTCGGCCATCACTGCGGCATCCACCTCCGGCAAGGAAACCTCGATCCCAGGTTTCGGCAAATTTAAAGTGAAGGACACGCCGGAGCGCGAAGCGCGCAATCCGGCGACCGGCGCGACCATCAAGGTCGCCGCCGCCAAGAAGCTCACCTTTGCGCCGGCAAAGGCGCTGAAGGATGCACTCAACAAGTGACATTAAGAAAAGCCCCGCTTGAGTGGCGGGGCTTTCTGGTTCTGCTTACCGGCGCGTGTTGCGCGACCAGATGAGCTGGAGGCCCTCCTGGCCCTGGACTTCGGTCAGCGTGGCATAGATCGGAGCCGGGAAGCTCGGATCATCTAGCTTGACCGAGATGTAGTCGCGCTCGGTGTCTCGGGCCTGCTTCTGCCAGCCTGCGCCGAACTCGACATTGCCGGCCAGGACGCGGAAGTCCGGGGCGCCTTCGGAGGCGCGTTCGACCCTGACGATCTTTGCCTTGACGTTGAGGGTGAGGGTCTTGATGGTGCCGTTGTAGGCGCCGGTTTCGTCGCGGGTGAAGGTGCCGATCTGAGCCATTGTCGCATTCCTTTTCGGTTGCTCGAGCCGCGCCCATCGCAGTCTCGATGGCTGTCGATCAGACCGGCGACGATCGGCGCGCACCCGCAGGGCCGCAACGAAGTGGAGGACGGCCATGGGCCGAGGCTTTCTTGGCTACCGCGAGGAATGACGGCGATCCGGGGTCCCCGCGTGACCTGTCACGTGGGGTGGTCGCCGTCAGGGGAAGAAAACGAGCCGGCCGTTGCGGGAGGACGATCGAGCCGAGCAGCGTGAGGCGTTCTCCGGTCCGACATGCCCCATCGAGACCGCGGTGGGCCTGCCTTGCGCAACCATTGAAGGGATAGAGAATGGCGGATCCAGGCGCGCCAGCATCGAGGCCGCGACACCCGCGCGTGTCATTTTCCCCGTCTGCGGCAAGCGTAGGATCAGGAACGCGTGATACCTGTGAGCCTTCGGGCTGCGGCGGCATTTTTGACGGTGAGTGCGATTTTCTTGAGGAAGGCAGGACTGAAACTGCCAAGGGGCGTGGTCGTCTCGAAGTCAAATGCCTTGTCGAGTTCAACCCGATTGTACTCGTCGAGAACGATCCAGCACGGAAAATCCAGGCCGGCGCGACGGCATTCCATTTGGCTGACGGCAAGAGAAAGCCGCTCCGTGTCGGGCAATTGCGATGTGATGGGAAACAGAAACACAGCTTCCGGCGCCGCCGCGGTGCGAACGACGACGCAGACGGGCCTCGCCTTGCGGCCGGACTCTTCACCCGCAGCCGCTTGGCGCTTCCACAGGTAGAAAAAGCGGACAATCTGCCCAGGCTCAAGCATTGTCACCCTCGATAATATCCTCAAGACCGGTCATAAGTTCCTGGTGGATGTCTTCGGGAGCATCCATCAAGCCGTAGACAACGGTATGAGAACGACCGATGAGCTTGCGATATTGCTCGGCGGTCAGAATGACGAGTTTGTCCTTCCCGCGCTTCGTGAGAGTGACAGGTTCGATCAAAGCCGCTTCGAGGATCTCCCCCGAAGCGCGGTTCATATCTGAGAAGGTGAATTGCTTCATGGCCCAAGCCTCGTACTGAATTACCTATAATACCTATTCTATGCAATTTATGCAATGGAGGCCGTCGTCGCGGAAAGCCGGTCCTCTCAATCCGGGGCCCGGAACTGTCGCGCTATCCTAACTTTTGCCCCTTCTCGCGCGTTTGATGACCTCATGGCTGAAATTCCCATCCGTTGTTTTGCTGTATCGGTCGTTCTTCTCCGTGCTACGGGCGCTGAAAACAAGTGCTGCTTCTGCGTCGAAATCACACGTTGATTGGCGAATGGTGCCAGATCTCCGGCGGCATCGAGGACGGTGAGAAGGCATGGGAAGCCGCGCCACGCGACGTCAAAGAAGAAACCGGCCTGAACTGTGATCGCCTCTATTCGGCAGACATATGCGAGCAATTCTATGAGGTCGGTCGCGATGCTATCAGCATGCTACCGGTTTTCGTTGGCTTCGTAGATGCTGGGGCAGCTGTGGTCATCAATGGCGAACATAGCGAATTTCGTTGGGTTTCATTCGAGGAGGCCTTGAGGATGGTGTACCGGCCGGAGCTCGCCGCCGTCGCACCCTACATCCGCCTATGGCGGAACCGCTTCCCCGTGCCCGCGGGCCCCTGCACGACGTGCCGGCAGGCCCGGATCGTCAGGGCCATCACCGTAAGAGTCGTTCCGGCGACGCCGCTACCAGGAAATGCCGAGGCGTCGGTGACGATAAGATTGGGAACGTCCCAGCACCGATTGTAGCCGTTGAGGACTGAATCCTTGCTGGACGCCCCCATCCGCGCGCCGCCGGTTTCATGGATCGCGGCGCCCATGCACATGGTCTTTCGGAACCATCTGCGAAACATGAAGCGGCTGAATGGATCCCGCATCCGGAAACGCCCCTCGCCCCATCTCCTTTAGGCCGGTTGGCGAACCGATGAATTCTAGCTCGCCGCCCACACCTTTAATCGTCTCGATCAGGATCTCCTCCTGCTTCTTGAGGAGAGGGACAAGCCGACCGCCGTTATCGCGACAAGCGACGACATGGCGATATCCTTCATGAGTTCCGCGCAGGAGAAGGGCTACCGCATTCCCGACGACGTCTCGATCGTGTCCTTCGACGGATCGCCTGTCTGCGCCTACTGCTCCCCTCCTCTGTCTGTGATCCAGCAGCCCATGGAGGAAATGGGAGAACGGGCCGCGCTGATGCTTATCGGGTATGGCGGCGCGGTCGGCGACGCAACTCAGGGTCCGATCGTCATTTCGAGCAAACTGGTAAAGCGGAAGAGCATGGCAGGTGTCGCGCGGTGACCGTCCCATTGCCGTCCTGCCTTTCCAAACTGAGCACATCCGCTGCTTCGGCGATGTCTAACCAACGGCCGCTCTCGCTGTTCGAGACGAAGCTCGCCAGCCGCGGACGCTGGCCGCGATGATCTTCACGTCGTGCGATACCTTGTTGGGAAAGCGTCAGAGGTTTTGGACGAAAACCGGCTGGACGATCGCAACCAGCAGATGGCCATCTGATCGTTCGCGGCCCTCTCGGCTTCGGACAGGACGATGTCCCTATGATCCGGGGTGCCCGATATCACCCGCGTCAGACGGGCGCCGCCCATGCCCTGCTCGCAGGAGAGTTCGACAGGCACGCTTGACTGAAGTACATTCGAAATGGTCTCGTGGCAGCTGCCGGGAAGCACTGGCCGGCCGAGGGATTCCGCACTTCGACGTACGCCGTCTCGCCACCGCAGAGCCCGTTGGCGGCGTCTTTGAAGCCGGTAGAGGGACAGCATGACATCTCGCAGATCCATTGCCGAGCGGGTGATCGCGCAGGCCAGCACCCGCGGCACTCCGATTGATGGAGACGCCGAATTCATGGCGATCGTCGAGCTGTGGGTGGCTGGCGAGATCGAAGCAGCCGAGATGCGCGATCGGTACAATGCGTTGCTGGAACGACGCTCGCGCGGCAAACACAACTCCGAAATCAGTCCGCAAGCGCCAGAAGGAACGGCCGTCCAGGCAAGCGCCGGGGCGGCTGATGAGGCGACGCCCTGACAGCAGATACACCGAGCCATTGGAGACAAGAATGACACGAACACCACGCCGCCCCGTCAATCCTCTAGACGCCGCGGAGGCCTTGTTCAAGCCGGCAAAGAAGGTAGCTGCGGCGCCTGCCGTCGAGCGACGAGCGCTGCCAAATGTCAAGGAACCGGTCTCCCTGAAGCTCGACAGTGACGTGCTCGCCTATTTTCAGGCAGATGGTCCAGGCTGGCAGGACCGCATCAACGATGCGCTGCGTGCCGCCATGAAGGATGATCGCTGAACACGCCGCAGTCACGCGGCCGCCCGTTTACACTCCTCGCTATCCCGCGTGGTGGCGAGATCGCGTTCGATGTCGGCAAATTCATCTCGGCTTCAGAGCAAGCTGCGCGCCGAAGGCGAATACCTCTCCGGGGCGCGGTCGGTAGGATGCCAGCCGCCTTTCGGCATCGTCCAATCGAATGCAACAGTTCAAACGCCCGGCCTCCATGTTCGAGAGAGCATGCCCGAGGGGCGCCGAGGCGCCATCATCGGCCGCCGATCGTCAAGGTCCCGGTTTCACCGGTATCCACCGGTCCGGCGCGAGCCAGTCGCTATGGCGGAGAAGCCGGTCTTCATGAGAATTCGAAGTGACCGCAGTAGGCATTTGAGCGTAAGAAGATGCTTGTGCGAACGTCCCCGCGCTGAAAAGGATTGTGGTCATGCTCACTCCCAGAGCTTCCTTCGCCGTTTGTTTCGCCCTCACCACCGCACTGGCCACGACCGCATCAGCGCAGATGCCTCCGCAGCAGCCAGATGCAAAAGCGTTCAAACTCGGCTCATTCGACATTGTGGCCTTGCATGACGCTCAGTTTGTTAGACCGAACGACAGCAAGATATTCGGCGTTGGCCACAGCCCTGAAGAAGTCGGAGAAGTGTTGAAGGCGGCTGGTGCGCCCACGGATACTGTGACGCTCAGCGTCGACGCGCTGTTGGTCAAGGGGCCGAAGCGGCTGATCCTCATCGACACCGGCGTGGGCGGTGCGCTTCAACAGTCTCTCGCTCAGGCTGGCTACAAGCCGGAGGACGTCACGGACGTGCTGATCACGCATTCGCATCCCGATCACATCGGCGGCCTCGTCAAGGACGGCAAGCTTGCCTTTCCCAAGGCGACGATCCGCATGTCGTCGGCAGAGTGGGCGTTCGCCAAGAAAAATGACCAGCTCGGCCATGTGAAGACCTTCAAGCCGGGCGCCAATGTCGCCTCCGGCATTACCTCGGTCGGATTGAAAGGGCATACGCCGGGCCATGTCGGCTTTCAGATCGTATCCGGCAAAGAGAAGCTGTTCGACATCGGCGACACCGTCCAGAGCTCGATCATTTCGCTTGCCAAACCGGAATGGCCGGTCAGCTTTGACAACGACGTGGCCGACGGCGAAAGGAACCGAATCGATACGTTGAAGAAGCTCGCGCAAACAAACGAGCTCATCTTCGCCCCACACTTTCCGTTCCCAGGCGTCGGCCATATCCAGTCGGACGGCGACCGCTTCAAATGGGAGCCGACCCTGACCTCGGGGCAATGACAAGCACCGGGCGCGGCGCGCTTGCCGTCGCCGCGTCCTCTACCACGTGGATCAAAGAAACCCCTTTGCGGCCATTTGTGCCCTCGCCTCGTCGCTCTCCGGCCAAACGCCGAGGCGTCGAGGACAGTCGTCGATTTCGTGAACTGTACGTCCCGGTATTCGACGACCTCGACATGGTTGCCCCATGGATCGAGAAAGTTGAATGGCCTGCCGTCTAAAACGGTCGCGCCTGCAGCAACAGCCAACGCCATCACACCGTTGCGATCATCCACGACGAGACCGAAGTGCCGGCTCGTATCGGGAGATTGCGACCTTCCCCGGCTCATTGCCAGGAACTGGTCGCCCATATCGATGAAGGCGATTTCCAAGCTTCCTGTGTCGTCGCTGTGAGTGCCTCGCAGCTCGAACGAAAAGATCTTTCCATAGAAGCGGAGCGCTTCATCAACATCTCCAACTTCGAGAGCAATGTGGTTGAGACCGACGAGCTTCGGCTTCTGATCTGTCATCGGGGTTTCCCTGTATTGCCTACGCTCGTCGATCAGTTGTCAGGATCGGTGCGACCAGTCTTTCCGACGCGTCAACGACGGCGTGGAGGTAAGAAGGGTTGGCGACGTTCTTGCTTGGTAGGATCGCGTGCGCCTTGTTGTTGAACATCGCCCCGCTGCGCCCTTCCAGATCCGGCGACACAAGCATGGGTGTAATCCTTGTCGAGTAGACCTCCGGCTCGAGTCCCTCGATGATCTTCAGAAGAAGCTTGTTGCACCCGAACAAGTTCCCCCGGATGCCCGTTTTAACGAAGCCTGGGTTCAGTGCGACGACGTCGACGTCGGGAAAGCGCCGAACGACGTCCAGCACCAAGGCCTCGTTGCCCGCGACCGTGTTCATATGCGCCTTCATGCGGCCGTAGCTCTTCTCCGAATTCAGGTCCTCGATATTGGCCGACTGACCCGAACCCGGAAAGCCGATGACGAAGACGCTAGGCTTCATGTGCGGTTGCGGGCGACCCGTGCCAAGACGTGGAGCGATCGCGTTGAGGATGACGTAGCGGCTGAGTAGCTGAGCGCCAGGTCGCGTTCTATGCCCTCTGCCGTGACCTCTCTCTTCGGACCGGCCATGATCCCCGCCGTCATGAGGACGAGGTCAAGCGTCTCGGCAGGCATTTCATCGGCGACACGCTTTGCGTCGATGACGAGATTGAGATCGGCCTTCAGGAAGCTGATGTTCTTCGTCTCCGCGTCCCTGAACGTCTGGCCGACGACGAGGACGTCGGCGCCCTGCTTGGCGAGATCGTGGGCAAGGGAGCGGCCGATACCGCCCGTCCCACCGATGACGGCCACGTTAAGTCCGGCCAGATTAAGCGAATTCTTCTCGATGCGACGCCATGTGATCGAGCTGTCCCGCTGCATCAGACGGCCTCAGTGTCCGCAGCGGCGTCGCCCAAGGAGGGATAGTCGGTGAAGCCGTTCGCCGTCCCACCGAAGTACGTGCTGCGGTCCGCCTCGTTCATTGGCGCGCAGACCTTCAGTCGATCGACGAAGTCCGGGTTCGCCAACACCATCGTCGCCTGCGCGAAAGAAAGCGCCTCATGAGCGAAAGCTCCTGAACCCCGCCCGAATTTCCTGAGTGAATACCTCGGGCTCCTCCCAGGCAGCGAAATGTCCGCCTTTCGGCGCCTGGTTGTAGTAGATGAGCTGCGGGTACGCTCTTGAAAGCCATTTCTTCGGCGGCCGGTAGACCTCGCCCGGAAACACGGTTACGGCCACTGGCACCTTGCTCGGCGTCAGTTTCGCCCCGGCGACAATGTTTTCCCAGTAAAGCCGACCGCTCGATGGTCCCGTGTTGGTTAGCCAGTAGAGGGATATATTGTCGAGGATTGCGTCCTTCGACAATACTTTCTCGGGCTCGCCGCGCGTATAAACCCAATCGGCGATCTTGTCATACAGCCAGGCAGCCAAACCAACCGGGGAGTCTGCAATCCCGTAGCCAATCGTTTCCGGCCTCGTGCCCATGATCGCCGCGTATCCGAAACCATTGGCTAGGAAGTCCTTGGCTTCGTTGAACACAACTCTCTCGTCCGCGGACAGCGTCTCTGGCGGTGGACCTCCAGCCTTGAGTGCCGCTGCGGCATCGGGAGGAAAGGTAGTCGCGCGCTCGACACGGTTGACATGGATGCCCAGCAGCCCCTGAGGGGCCTGACGGGCGAGTGCATCATTGATGATCGCTCCCCAGTCACCGCCCTGGGAAACGTAGTGATCGTAGCCAAGCCGCTTCATGAGGGTATCCCAGGCGTTGGCAATGCGCTGTGGGTTCCAGCCCGTCGTTGTCGGCTTCTCGGAAAAGCCAAACCCCGGTATCGACGGAAGAACGACATGGAACGCGTCGTCGGCGCTGCCGCCGTGTGCCGTCGGATCGGTAAGCGGGCTGATCACGTTAAGCAGTTCGAACACCGATCCCGGCCAGCCGTGGGTCATGACAAGCGGCAACGCATTCTCATGCAGCGACCGGACATGGATGAAGTGGATGTCCAATCCATCGATATTGGCAATGAACTGCGCATACGAGTTCAGCTTTCTCTCCGCCTTGCGCCAGTCATAAGAAGTGCGCCAGTAGTCGACCAGCTCCTTCAGCTTTGCCGGCTGCACGCCCTGTGAGCGGTCGGTTACGGTTTCGCTCTCGGGCCACCGGGTTTCGAGAAGCCTCCCGCGCAGGTCGATTAGTGCCTTCTCCGGAACCCCTACCTTGAAGGGTCTCACGCCGTCGACAATCGCCGGCCGTGGATTTTTCCAGTCCGCCGCTACCGTTGCCGATGGAAGGATAACCGAAGACAGGCCCACCGCAGTGCCGGCGACGAGCAGCGTCCGGCGTGAGACTTCTATCTTCTCAAGTGATTTATGTGTCATGTCAATGCATCCCGTATTGACGTCGTCTGCGCCTACTTGACTGGAACGGCGAGGGTTTGCCCCTGGTCACGATGTAGGTGGCCAACTCGGAGGTTCTGCCATCACGGACGTTTTTCGCGGAGTGTGCCACACCCGACGGAATGAACAGAGAACCGCCGGCCCTCAGCGTGACGGGGTCGCGTCCTTCAAGCTTATACTGAAGCTTGCCTTCCAGTACGTAGGCGACTTCTTCGCCAGGATGCGTATGGTTGATGGTCGACGCTCCCGGATTGAAGTCAACACGTACCTGAACGACTTCCTTGTCAGGCACGCCGATGCCTTCCTTGATGAGGTCCGTGCGCTGTATTTCCTGCGGCCGAGTTGAGAGACACGGCTCCTGCAGCGACGGCGCAAAGGATGAGCAAACAGGTTTTCATGATAGGCTTCCTTGTTTGGCAGTGCCTTCGACTTTCGGTCAGGTGGCACTCGTAAACTGGATCCAGATTTCATCCGGTCCTTTGCGGAGGAATAGGAACAAGATCGAGAACCTTTTCCCTTGCGGCGAAATTTGCGCCTTGGATGTACGTGGAATGTTTCAGCTCCACGCCGGTTTGTATCAAAGTTTGTCGATAGCCGCTCCGCTATCATCTGGTGCAGTAGTCGATTCAATGATCGCAGCGTGAAATTCTCGAACCGCTTCAGCCGCTTGCGGCGCGTAGCTTGGCTGTGAGCCCAAAGGGAATGACGTCGATTCCACCGAAACGTGCGGACTGCCTGCGAGCAGCCCGATGCCCAATGCTACGACGTCGACGGAAACCCGGTCGGCATAGTGAGTGATGTGGACAGGTTGGCGGCGCAAACGACTGTTCTCAGCTTGAGGGCCAATGCGACCCCGGCGGCGTGGCCGGCATCTTCGGCTACAACCGGAATGTTCCACCCCTCAGCTGACATTGCGCCGCGCTCCGGCATTTGCTCGAACAAGCGCCATCAGCATCGGCCCAATCGCAAACTCACCCCTTTCGGTCCTTCGGGTCAGATCCCGCAGATATCCGCCTGCCGAGTGGATCTGTCCCCCCCTTTCCAGGATACAGGCGATCACAGTCGCGGCATTTTCAGCCCCCATCCCTGCGCAGGCTTCTTCGTAGGCCGAGGGGCTTACGCCGAGCATGGATCGCACGACGATGGCCGCCGACATCAGGTCTCGCCAATTGCCGATCGTTCCACCGGGGCCATAGTCGAGGATTTGCGGGCAGGCTTGGAGGACAAGGCCGAGCGGGAACGATTTCAGGCTGTGCCGGGCGGACAGATCGGCCACCCCACCGCTCACTCCGCCGGAAGGTGGTGCTTTCTGCCCTCGCTCATCTGACGGCTCGGTGTTCGGGTCATTGTTGCCCACTGCCCTCTCGCCCTGCTTTGTTTCGAAAGCTGGTTCAAGTTCAGAAGTAGATTCGGGATTTGAATTCTGTATGTGCCGCTCATCTTGAGCGGGATTGCCGCTTTGATTTTGCGTTTTTAGCTGTATTTCCAACTGATTGACCACCTCTTCGCGCAACATTTCCATCTCGTCGAGGGTCGCTGCGAGTTGCCCGGCGGCCGGAACTCTCGGCAGTCGCTCCAGAAGACCGCGTAAATGCGCGCTGATCGTCATCCAATCGCCAGCCGCGCCTTCCTCGAGGGCCGCTTCGATCAGTTTGGTGATATCGCGTCGGCACAGCGTCAAGCGTTCCCGAAGGCGCTGCAGGTGCACGCGCTCAGCAACAACCTCAGCGGCCAGGCGCTCGATCTCCTCGGATCGGGCAAGCAAAGGCGCCAGCGAGAAGCCGAAGGCCTCATCGATCTCGCCGGATTTGCCTTTATGAGCGTAGCGCTTGCCGTTCGGGCTGTCCTTGCGGATCAGCAGCCCGGCCTCGATGAGCACGGCCAGGTGCCGTCTAATCGTCTGCTCGGCCATTCCATGAGCGCGCAGCGACAGCTGTGCGTTCGAGGGAAACACAACGAGCCCATGCTCTTGCGCAAGCGCGTTTTTCGGATAAAAGCTCAGCAGGGCATTCAGCACCGCCAACGCCCGGTCTGTTACCCCTACCAAAGGCCTGGCCTCGCATAGAGCCCGATACAGCTTCCATTTATCGACCGTCTTGTCTGGCTCAATCTCGCGAGACGCGACTTGGCTTGACAGCATCCCAAGCGTCATCGACCGCCGCCCAAAGGGCGTCGTCACAGTTCCACTCTCCATTTCCTTCACCTTCGATCAGGCAAAAGAAATTTGCTCACCGAAACGGTGCCAAAGACTCTTGACTACGATTCGTGGAAATGCGATTCTCGATCTTGTCTAGAAATCAGAGAGAGGCTTCCACGACTTTGGTCGTTTGGGGGCCTTTTTCTTTTGCGATTACTGCTCCTTAGCGTGTTTCAATTCTTGTCCGGGCGGCGTTGCGCCTGGAAGGTTTCCAATAGCTCGGGCAAACGGTCCACGAGATAGGCTGCGAATTCCGGTGCTCGCTGCTCGTCAATGACAAGCCTGGTCTTTCGGGCGCCACGCTCGATTTCGGCAAATTTGATGCCAGTCTTCGTAACGACATGGCTATGAGCTTCGGGGCGGACGCGCCTTGGCGCTGTTTCCCGCATGACCTTTTCAAATCGCTCGTCGCTCGAAAGCTTTTCGTAGGACGGCGTATTGACGAGGCCCATCCAATCGACGTCCTTGCGCGCAGCAAGGTTGGCCGCCAGTTGCTCCCAGCGCGGTCGGCCGATCTTTGGCGCAGGGCCAATCGCTATGATGAGCGCCTCCGGGATACTGCGGACAATCGAAATCATCGTCGACAGGTTGCCTTTGTGCACGGAGAGTGCAGCAAGGATTGTTTCCCGCTTCACTCCCCTCTCCTCTAAGCGAAGGCCAAACAGGGCCCGCTCAATGAAAGAGAGATCTTTCCGTTCGAGATTTTCCTTACCCTGCGCAACGATAAGACCGTCATCGTCAAGCTCGCGAACAACGGCTTTAACCTTCAGGCCCAGTCTGCGTATGGCTTCGACTCGACGGTGCCCGAAGGCAATCTGATACTTGCCCCGGCTGGTGGGATGAGGTCGGACCAGAACCGGCAAGATCTGCCCGTGCTGGCTCAGGCTTTCTTGCAGCTCCAGGAAATCTTGAGATGCAAAACCATCCAGACGATCCTTGACGAAGGACGCTTCAATGTCGGCTGGATCAAGCTCGACTATCGCAGCTCCTGCTGCAATCTGCGCCCGCAGGGCCTCGGCGGCTACCGCGTCTTGCGTGAGGCTCTCGAAGGCGCGATTCATAGATAGCAGCGCCCCGGACTGTACGGCGGGCTTAGCTTGCCGCATCGCTTCTGATGCGCGGCCGGTAATTGGCGCCAGCATGTCGCGCATTGCATCGCGCCGCTTACTCATGATGCCCTCCCCCACGCTTTCTTCACAAGCGCCTCGATCTCGGAGTTCACATTATCGATCGCTTCCATTGCGCGGTCATAGGTCGATCGATGGAAGTTCTCCCGTCCTACTTCGTAAAGGGTCTGTTTTGTCAGTCCGGCATCTGAAATCGCTGCGGACTTCAGAAGAGGATTCGTCAGCACACGCTCCTCAAAGAGGCTGCGTAGGAGTCCAACAATCTGGCTCTGAGGACCGTCGCTCGGCTCATATCGGGTGACGACGTAGCGGAAGAAATCATAGTCCGCATCACCCCCTGCCCTCTCCACGACATCGAAGAGGCCTGCCGTCATATGGAGGAACTGCGACATGGACGCGACGTCCAGCATCTGCGGGTGGATCGTCACAAGCACGCTTCGCGCGGCGCAGAGAGCCGATAAAGTGAGATAGCCAAGCGACGGTGGGCAATCGAGGATGACGATGTCGTAGTTCTTCTCGACCGATTGCAACGCGCCGCCTACGCGGGCGAAAAACATCCTGTCCTGCGCCCTTCCCCGCTCCGCGAGAACACGCGGCGTATCGTGCTCGAACTCCTGTAGCTCCAAATTTCCCGGAACCATGTCGAGGCCGGCGAAGTAGGTTTTGCGGATGATGCTGGCGAGAGGAACCTGCTGCTCGTCATAACGGATGGCGCCGTAGAGCGTTTCGTTTGGTTCAAGGTCGAATTCGGGTTGCAGCCCGAAGAGAGCCGACAGGGACGCTTGGGGATCGAGGTCAACGGCAAGGGTGCGATAGCCGCGAAGGGCGAAATACTGAGCAAGGTGAGCGGCAGTCGTCGTCTTGCCCGAACCGCCCTTGAAGTTGGTCACTGCGATCACTTGGAGGTCGTCCCCATCAGCTCGGATAGGCGAATAACCCTTCTTGGTCGAAGCAAGCTGCTGGCGGATGGTATGGATCTGCTCGAGAGAATAAAGTCTGCGACCAGCGCCGTTCTTTTCTGCCTCGGGGATGGTGCCCTCGAGGGAAAGGTGCCGTAGATAGGCATCGCTGATGCCGATGAGCTTTGCCGCCTCTCCCGCCATGAACTTGCGCAGTTGCTTTTGCGATGTGGGGGGGAATGCGCGCGCCCTTAACGCCTGCAGCTGCGCGCTTAATAGATCCGCGTCGGCCTCGACGAGGCGCGTCAGCGATCGAACCGGTTGATCGCGTTCGGCAAGCGGTTTCGCGCTGGTCGGCATCATAAACGCTCTTCTGCTTCAAAATGAACAATGAGCGTAAATTGCGCTGAGTCTGCGAGTCGGGTCAAGGCGAATTGGACAGGCTCAACTGCAATTTAACCGCGCGGTGGCGGACTTCGTCAACACAGGCAGAATAGATTTTCAGATCAAGACCCTTCATCAGGAAGTTTCGGCGCAGGTGCCACGCCGTGTGAGGGTGCCAGGGCCTTCTGACGGGATCTTTCCCGTGCAGGGTGTCGAGAGGACGACCACCAGGGTCTTAGTATCTCGCCCTCGGATACGACCGCACCAAAGTTCTCAGCTGAGAACTATGACCTGAGCGCGGCGCCTATCGATCTCTCCCAAGGTGTGCGACCGCTTTGTCTGCCTGCGTGAGGCGAGTGTGTCCGATATGGGCCTCATTCCAAGGCTTTATCCCTCCCAGAACGGCAGGATAGAGAAATTGCATACAGGCTAGGAACCAACAAAGACACGATGCGTTTTTTTGGTTCAATCTTTTCCCGTGGTTGCCGATGACCAAGTATTTCTTCCACCTCCGCAAAGGCAATGAGATTATCAAAGATGAGGAAGGCGTAGACCTTGACAGCGCTGCCGCCGCTCATCGAGAGGCCATTGTCGCGGCCCGAGAAATGTTGGCCGAGGCGGTCTTGCAAGGCGACGTTGTCGATGGTCAAGTGTTCGAGATTACCGACAGTACGGGAAGAATAATCGAATGTCTCCCGTTGAAGAAAGCTCTCCGCCTTAACGAAAGCTAGCGGCCGGATTGAGCATCCAAGATCCGCTTTGCGGGCGCGACATCCGATGTCGCGACGGGCTCGATCCAAAAGCATCGTCTGTGAGCTCTGACGTCGATTGGAGGCGGGCGATGAAGGCTTATTCGGAGCCCTTCCGCTGCCATTCCTTATATGGTTGTAGTGCCTGACCTGGGAACCGCCGCTCGATTTCGGTTTCCACCAATGCAATAAACGCGAGAGTATCGTCCAGGTCCATCCGTGCGCGAGAGAGCGCTTCGCTCTGCTTTTCGAGGTCCTGCATCCTTAAAAACACCTCGTCGTCTGTCATCGCCGACAGGCGGTCTGCGAAGGTCGCGGGATCATCTTGCTTGGGCATAGTATCCTCCCAGCTCAAACGTTATCGCCGCCGGTGATCGAGATCGCCATGTCCCTCTGGAGCTCCAACGTCGCAGGTCAGAAAAACGCACCTGCAAAACTTCGGCATATCACTCATCGAGATCTCCCTCGCAGCCACGCTTCGCTTTGGGTGTCGCATTCGCGATCGCCTTGAGACCCGTCATATTCTCCTGGAATATGACGACCAAGCTTACCCCTCAACTCCGGTTCTATCAGGATGTTCCAACATCGACCGTCAGGAACATTAGCCGACATTTCACCGACCCGTGCGTGAGGTCGATGCTCGTGACCTTTTGGGAGAACAAATTGGAAGCACGAGACGTTACTTATCCGTCTTCAACAAGGATTATGTGCCATGACCGTTGTAACGAGACTAGCCGCCGCCCTGTTTCTGATAGTTTTCATGGCTTCTTGCGCCAACACCATCAAGGGAATTGGCCGCGATACCGCAAATACGGTTAACGCCACCCAGAATGCTGGACACCGCGTCGGAAACGCCGCAGCAAACTGAGAGAAGCCGGCGTCCGTGTCTGCCTTTGAGTAAGGTCACCTGGGAGGACACGCGGCTCAATACGTGCCTGTGCCAGGGATGGCTTTCCTTGCCATGTCCGCAAGGCGCGTACTGCGCCATCTCTTTTCGTAACCCGTACAACCTGGCGCATAACGTCTCCCTCGAACTTACCGACGCCAAGCTCACTCAAACCGCCCGTGGCTCTAAGGCCGCAATCGCAAAAAGACCGAGGGATCGAAAGCGGCGGCTGCCAAGGGTACTGCCATAAGTGCATCCGCTCCAAAAGAAAGACCAAGGGCAATAGTCAACAAATCCCGACAAGCACGGAAGCAACCGGACGATCCGAAGGACGATTCCGTCGCCGAAAGAGAGCCTGTTGTCGCGCCAGCCCCTAACTAAAATGTGGACTACTTACCGTCGCAAAAATCAGACGCAAAGCGTGTCGTTTTGCGTCCAACTTTTGCGACAGAAATTCCGCTATAACTTCAGGAGGGGCAGCTTAGTTGCGAAATTGGGATTTCAGCGACGGAGCGGTCTCGTCGTCGGCGTAGTGAGTGGACTTCAGATGATGCCGCGCTTCCTTAAAAGCGCCTGCTCGTCGCCTGACACCCAGCCAAAAACTTTCGCCCCTCCGTCCAGCTCCTGGACGAAGTAGTGAACGTCAAAATCTATCGCTACGTCCGATTGATCCTTGCGGACATAGGTTGCCGTCCATGCAACATGGGCCACGCAATGGTGTTCATCTATGTGCGAGAGGCGGATATTGCGTATCCGCATCTGCTTCGTCCCTATCGCCCGATAGTGCGCATAATCTCGCGCCATGGCTTGCTTGAGTTGATCGTCGTTCTTTCCGGTCATCACCCCAACAGGCGATGCCGCTATGAAGTCGGAGGCATACAACGATGCGACCTGATCCATATCTATGTCGCCATCGAGGGACTGCTTGAAAACGCGTTCGTATCGCTCGAAGAGCTTCCTTACGCTGGCCTCCATGGTTTCCCCTCCGAGTGCAGCTTAGTTCCGTATGATCGTGAGCCGAAAAGCTCCTGTCGCGAAATTCCCCGATTAACGCGGCGGCTTTGCGCCTGTTTTTTGCGACACCGCAAGCATAGCATTTCGCAACAGTTGCGTACGCAGAATGCTTGACGAAGATATTTCAAGCGAGATTAACTGCCTGCGATCACATGCTGCAAGCGAAACCGGCTCCATCGCATACTCAATTCCACGTTTTGGGGCCTGGTGTTGTAGCGGGCGTTTTCTTTCCAGTGAACGTGAAGCTCAGGTCGGCACATACGAAAGTTTGGGTCAGCTATACGAATGCCCAACTATCAGGTTCAGACGGCAGTGCCATGATGATCCGGAACCTGGCTACTACGCGCATCCCGGATGCGCTCTGCTGAAAGACTTCGTCCGTGCGCATCGTGATGATCGCGATTCTGGTTTGTATGGTCGCAGGTGTCCTCAGTCCCTGTTGGTCACCGGCACCGGCGATCAAGTTCCATTTGGACAGCCCCTTCAAAGATCCCCGTACTCGTTCCAATGAGGCACAAAGGGTCTAATGCCCGATCAGTTGCCCTCTCGCGAGGCTACGTTGGGAGCAGACAACAAGTAACAAAAGCGATAGTTGCGCCAACCCCTGCATCCGCTCGCAAACTGCGATATTGTGGTCCCGTTGCCTTAAATTGGCTGAGTGGGAATGGCAGTATGGTGACCATCGCGACTCATAGGAGGTTCATGATGATGGTCGTCCGCGGGGATTGGATGTATGGGCTCGAAGTCTGGTTGCCTGGTCAGGCGCATCCGGTCGATGTGAAGAGTACAAACGAAGCTTCGGCGCTTCTCGCCGAACGGTGGCCAGTAACTTTTGGTCCAGCCTTCGAGTATGCGCTTGCAACGTGCGCGGCGGTCACTGAGGGACAGCTTCCAGCGGAGGAAGCAAGGCAGGCTCTGGTAGAGGCCGCAATCGCCGCCGGCATTGTTTGTACACAGCGCGTCCAAGGTGCGCCGGCAGCGCCTCGTCTTTAGGTGCCACTCGATCATCATCCACAAATGCGGGCGCTTGGTTGGGCTAAACAGTCCGGATCGCCCCGGCGCTCAGAAGTTGTGCGATCACTGAGAGGATCGATCCATTGGCGATTGAAAAGGAGACCGGCAACGATGCCCGATCTCAAACATGGTGTGCTCGTTGCTGCCATGGTCCTGGCAGCATCAATAGTATCCTTACAATCCGCTCTTGCCCAACAATGCGCGCGACAAACCTTCGAAGAGACGAGATATGTCGTTTGCACAGTGGAAGTGGGTAAAGCCGACCTGAGATTGTTCTGGAAGAACGTCGATGGCGAGCCCTACCGCTACTTTTCAAGCGTTGCGAAAGCCGTCCGCGACGAGGGGCGAACGCTGGCGTTTGCCGTCAACGCCGGCATGTACCTACCGGATTTCTCACCAATCGGACTCTACGTCGAAAACGGGCGGGAATTGAGATCCGCCAATACCGCAGAGCCTGAAGGCTCCCTCGGCCCGGTACCGAATTTCTATAAAGAGCCGAACGGGGTGTTCTTTCTCGATGACGCAAGCGCCGGAATACTGCCGACGAATGAATTTCTGAAGCGTCGGCAAAGGGTGCGTTTCGCCACCCAGTCCGGTCCAATGCTCGCTATCCAGAACAAGGTGAATCCGATCTTTATTGTCGGGTCGACAGATAGAACGCGGCGGAGCGGTGTGGGGCTCTGCGGCAAGGCAGTTCGCTTCGCGATCAGCGAAGACAGGGTGAATTTTTATGATTTCGCGCGGCTTTTCCGTGATCATTTGAAGTGCCCCAATGCATTGTTCCTCGATGGTGGACGAGGCGTGGGGATTTACAATCCGGCAATGGGCCGCAATGACCGATCCTGGCATGGCGGATTCGGCCCAGTCTTCGGAGTTGTCGAATAACAGTGGTAAGGCGATGGGCGGCAATTACAGGTAGCACGAGTTGATGGCCCAATATTTCTGGCTGCCGGTCGATTAATTGAAAACCAGGCACAATCGCTCGGCCCCCCGGCCGCGTGAACCCTCCCCAGTCCGCTAGAATGTTTTTCGACCTAAGCGAGACGTGCGGCCATAGGCGCCATGAGACGATGTCGCCATTCCGACTTTGCATGCGGAGGGGCCGTTCGACCGAGAAACCCACGGGACAGCTTCTGAACGCCACTCGCCCCCGGTGAATTGATGCGTCTTGACGATTTCGCCCTATATGCTCCCATGTAACGCGGCATAAAATAGTCTGCTGGGTTGTAATAGATTCCAATGAAGGGTCCGATGTCAGAGGATTCAAGACTTCCTGTCGTCGGTGTGGGCGCTTCGGCCGGCGGCGTCCCGGCCCTGGACGCGTTCTTTCGCCAAATGCCCGCAGATCCAGGTGTAGCAATCATAGTAATCACCCATCTTCGCCCGGACCGCGAAAGTTATTTACACGAGATCTTGGCCGCTACACGCCGATGCCGGTAACGGTCGCGGCGAACAACACCCGCGTTGAGTCCAATCATGTCTATGTGATGCCCTGCAATGTAACCCTCACGATTGACAAGGGCATACTTCGCACCCGCGAACTCGATCCAATGAACCGTGAGCGCAAGCCCATCGATATATTCCTGGTTTCGTTGGCGTTGGGGCGACTATTCGGTGGCGGTCATTTTGTCAGGCGGCGACGGAGACGGCACGCTGGGCGCAAAGGCGGTTCAAGGTTGCGGCTCGACAGTAAGCCACCGAAGCGACAGCCGACGCCGAATCCAGGACGGACCCCGTCCAGGTCAGAGGTACTTCAACTTTGTATCGCAGCTAATCCAAGGGTAAGCGCTAATTTCTGTGCGCCTTCTGTAGCGGAGTGCTGTGAGGCATGAACCTTCCACCAAAAAATAGGTGGACACCAAATCATGGATGAAGATGCTCCTAAACTGCAGGTACGGCTTGTTGGTCGCGACGGCCGCCGTCGATATGACCCTGCGTCGAGAGATCAGCTTGTCGCGGCGTGCTTAGAACCCGGCGTTTCGGTCTCGCGGCTGGCGCTGGAGCACGGCGTCAATGCGAATCTCGTCCGGAAGTGGATGAAGAAGTCCAGAGCGGAGCGTCAATTGCCTTTGGCCTCGGCGTTCGTTCCGGTTCAGATTGCTCCGGATATGCACTCGGGTTCTGCTGGCGATCTGAAGAAGACCAAGCCATTGAGCCAGTGCCTTCCCGCGTCCAAGGTGAGCGCACTCCTGCCGAACGGGGTCAGCCTGACCGTCGAGTGCGCCGGTGTGGAAGTGCTGGAAGCAATCATAGGAGCGCTGGGTCATGTTCAGACTGGGCGGTGATCTCAAGGTTTACCTGCATCGCGAACCGATCGACTTCCGCGCGGGCATCAACAGCCTGGCGGTCCTGGTCCAGGAGACGATGGCGCTGGATCCGTTTGCGCCTGCGGTTTTTGCCTTCTGCAATCGCCGGCGTGACCGAATGAAGCTGCTGTTTTTTGATCGTTCCGGTTTTGTGATGGTCCTGAAGCGGTTGACCGAGGACAGGTTCAGATGGCCCCGTTGCGAGGTGCCGGTGGTCATGCTGACGACAGAACAGCTTCACTGGATCCTCGATGGCATCGATATCGACGCAATGGTGCGCCATCCGGTGCGGCAATATCAGATTGCCGGCTGACGGATGTCGAATTGAGCAGTTGACGCGGCTGGGCGGTTCAGATTCAAGAATCTGATGACTCGCACCGGCGAACCGAGCATTGCAGAACTGATGGCGCAATTGGCAGCCAATGCTGCCGAAATCGCTGCGCTCAAAGCCGAGAAGGAAGCGCTCTCGCAGCGGGTCGTCAAGCTGGAAGAAGAGCTTGCACTGGCAAAACTCCATCGCTTTGCCCCCCGCAGTGAAAAGCACATTGATCGTCTCTTCAACGAGGCCGAAGAGGCTGCGGTCGAGGATGGCAGCGAAGCAGGCGATGTTGTCGAGCTTCCGGACACCGGCCTGCCAGCGGTAGAAGGTCAAACGGGAAAGAAGCGTGGACGCAGACCTCTGCCAGAAGACCTGCCACGCGAGCGCGTCGAATATGACCTCCCCGACGATCAGAAGTCTTGTCCCTGCTGCCAGGGTCAGATGCATCGCATGGGCGAGGCTGTTACCGAGCAGCTCCATATCGAGGTCAAGGCAAAGGTCCTACAGAATGTGCGGTTCAAGTACGCTTGCCGCCATTGCGACCGCACCGGGATCAACACACCCGTCGTGATCGCACCGATGCCGACGCAGCCCCTGCCGGGCAGCATCGCTACCGCCTCGACGTTAGCCTTCGCGCTCGTCCACAAATACGTCGACGGCACACCGCTTTACCGCGTGGCTCAGACATTCGAGCGTGCTGGTGTTCCGATCAGCCGCGGCGCTCTCGCTCACTGGGTCATCGGCTCAAGCGAGAAGCATCTGCACCGCATCTATGATGCGCTGAAACTGCGGTTGCGATCGCAGCCTCTCATTCATGGCGATGAGACGACGGTTCAAGTCCTCAAGGAAAAGGACAAGGAGGCCACCAGCACATCGTACATGTGGGCCTATCGCAGCGGCGAGGACAGTGACCAGCCAATCGTACTGCTCGATTATCAGCCCGGGCGCGGCCAGATCCACCCGCAGACCTTCCTTGGTGACTACCGCGGCATATTGGTGAGCGATGGCTACACAGCCTGGCGCACATTGCATGGCGCAACCCATGTCGGATGCATGGCTCACTCCAGGCGGCGCTTCGTCGAAGCCCTCAAGGCAAGAAAGAATGGCGGCGGCCCGCCGGAGCAAGCGCTCAGGTTCTTCGAGCAGCTCTACCGGATCGAGAGGCAGGCGCGAGAGATAAAGCCCGACGCCGGTGAAACGCAGGCCGCCTGCATTCGCCGCTTCCGGCAACAGCACAGTTTGCCTGTCCTGAACGCCCTCAAGACGTGGCTCGATAACATCGCGCCGAAGGTCGTGCCGGATACCAAGCTCGGCGATGCTGTGTCCTACACCCTGAACCAATGGGATTATCTGACGCGCTACACCAGCGACGGCAGGATGCCGATCGATAACAACATCCTGGAACGCGACATCAGGGTTTTTGCGACCGGAAGAAAATCGTGGCTGTTCAGCGACACTGCTGACGGAGCCAAGGCCAGTGCTGTGATTTACAGTCTGATGCTGACATGCCGCGCCTGTGGCGTCGACCCTCTGATCTGGCTGCGCCACGTACTCACCGAGTTGCCACAGCGCGAAGAGAATGCCGACATCGGCGACCTGCTCCCGTTCAACTTCTCCAAGACCTCCACGACCGAATAGAGCCGGATACCGCGACCGATGCTATCCGCCGTTCGGTGTGGAACAGGCGTCAATACGCATCGAAAATCGCGCTTACATCCAAGGCGGTTTGTAGTGCTCGATGGCCATGTGGAATCGGATCCGCTAATCATTTTGCGGATCTGGAACCAAGCTGATTTCGCAAGGTTCATAACAATAGGGAAAGGAGACAAAGACATGACCACGCAAGACCGTCTTCCCTTGTTGATCTACATTAGCGGAATTGTCCTTATTGGGATCACAATCCTGATTGGAGCACTCGCTGGTAGTCAATACGAGGGGTACCGGGATCGGCCGGCTTTGGTCGAGATCGAGTGACACCGATTCTCGCCTGGCAATTAAAACGCGCCCAGCAACCGAAGCGCGGCGCATCCTTTGGCCAGGGCTTGGAGACCTACGCCTGACAGCAGATATGCTGCTAATAGCGACGGGTGTACCGCCTGGCGATGCAGCACGCGACGTTCTTCGGCTTTGTCTAAACTCTTTCAGCGACACGAGCCGCGACCTTCGGCCGATTTTTATACGTCGGCGGAACCGGATCCTCTTCGCCACGTTCGGATCAGCGGAGGCAGGAAATGGATGGAGACAGATACAATTGGATCAGCCGACAGGCCCATCAGATCTGGCAGCAGGAAGGCTGTCCCTCGGGTGCGATCGCGAGCACTGGTTGCAGGCAATGTCCGAGTTCGAAGGGCTAGAACGCGAGGATCAAGGCCATTGTGCTGACCATGCGAAGGTTGAGAAGGTGTGGGTCCTCTCATCCGCTATGCGGCCGTCGACGCGGTTGAGCAGGATGGCTTCGATGTGGTTGAAGCAGCAAACGCTGATGAGGCGCTGGTGCTTCTTCAAGACGGCTCGGCTGATGCCGTCTTCACCGACATCAACATGCCTGGTTCGATTGACGGCCTGGGCCTTGTTTCCCTAATTCGAGCCCGATTTCCCGACGCGCGGGTTATCGTGACATCAGGGCATGTTCAGCTCGGCCATTTCGACCTGCCAAGTGGTGCTTCGTTCCTTCCAAAGCCGTACACTTTCGACGCCTTGATTAAAATGCTCAAGGTTCCCAGGCGGTTGCAGTCAGCCTAAATTCAAAGAACTTTAAGATGGCGCCGAGCAAGCAAACCCGTGTCGTCAGCATTCGCCGTCGTCCACGCAATTTGCGTTTGCGCGGCGAAGCGAGTTGCACGCTCTGGACTGCGCAATCACGGCTTCGTTCCCGAGCAGCGCCTACTTCAAATATTGGGACATTCGTCATTCGGAACTCGTGCACATGCGGCGTCGAATTCGAGGCTCACGTGGCTGAATGCCTCCCGAAAGTCGCTTGCTGGGTCTGCAGACAAGAAAATATGGCGCCAACCTCGCTGCCGGGCATGGACGTCATCCCTCCAAGGCTAGTGGCTGGAAAGTCTTGGCTTGCTGCGTCATCGTTGTACGATTCATTACGAAGCTTTGCCCGGAGGGAACATCCTTGATTTGGCATCGTTAGCATGCGCAACCTTTTAAAAGGAGCGCGAAAATGGCAAGAGAAACAAAGGTTCCCATTCAAGGCACACGTCCGGATGAAACGGCCATCGCAACATCGCGCGAAAGGTGTGATGGTGTCCAAGTTGGAAACCGCACGGAACGCATTCGACGACGGGCCTACGAACTATGGGAGCGCGAGGGTAGCCCGCCTGGACAACACGACGATCACTGGCTTCAGGCCGAGCGTGAAATCCTTGATGGAAACGACGAACTCAAAACCGACGACGATTCCGATCTGGATACCATGCTTGAATCGGCCAGGCAGCATTCCGACGCGGTCATAACCGACCCCGGGGGCGCCGAGAAGCGAGAAACGACACCAGCCGTGGACGAACAGACAGGACAATTCAAACGACGGCAATGATTGCGGTGATCCCGATGCTTCAGGCGGAAGGGACGTTTACGCAGCCGAAGAGACACTCGTGGACGTACAAGCGATAGAAGGAAACACGAGCTTTAGCACGCAGGGATTTCGTCGTTGAAACAGATCGTCTGGCGCTGTCCCGCTCGGCGATAGATGGTGTTTGACACCGATTTTGAAGCAGGAGAGCTGGTTGCGCCGAGCGCCTGACCACTCGAATACACGCGGAACTTCCACCCTGCACTTTTGAAAGCCGTTGTTCGAACGAATGCCGCCCGACGGCGTTTCTTTGCTGAAGGAGATCCGCATGGGCCTGAACGTACGGGGACAAACGGTCTATACAGTCAGCCAGGATGTGCTGGACGATGTCCTGATGGCCAATCACTTGATCGATGAGTTTTTGCTTTTCATGAAGGAGGACGAGATCGGGAATGACCTGATCGACGAAATCGAGCTTCCTGTGCAAAAGAATGCACTTGTCGAAGCTTTTCGCATCGCCATCGCTGCCGAGAGGCAGCCGACTGTCCGAGCGCTGCTCATTAAGGCGGGGATGACGCTGGCTCAGTTTCGAATTGGTCTTGGCAACCGGATCAGGCTGACGCCACTGACCCCGCACGGCCGATCCCCGCAATTGCGATCCTGCGCATTCGAACGGAGGTTGGAACGCATACTGATCGCCACGGCCGAAGAACGGGTTCACCTGTGTGAGTTCTATCGGCGTGTGTGCGTCCAATCCTACAATTAGGAGAACGGGAAGACCGACCTCCCCAATCCTCGACCGGGATGAGATAATGCAGATCCTACCCGAACCGGAGAACCCGCTGAAAGGGTGCCAGCGTCCTATGGTGTGCTGACGCCCCTTTAGATCAGTGCACTGCAGCGCGTGGTTCACCTTTGGTCCTGGCGGCTAGGTGATCCGTGATCGCCCGACGGATATCCGTGACCGTGTCGAACAGCTTGTTGTCAAGATCTATCACATGAAAGCGGACGGCGATGAACTTCAAGCGGTTGTCAAAGGGAACGGCTATACCGACTTCCTGACCATTGAAAACGACAGCTTGCCTTTGCATAGAACACTCCAATCCGAGACGCGGATCAAAATTAGCAAATTGGAATGAAATGTTTACGACGCGCTATGTTTGCGATCGTCGCTTCGCATCGAATTGAAGACGTGTACTCTTCGATGCATCCAGGCTCTAAGAAGAATTCGAACGGATCTTGTCATCGTTCCTCCCCAGCGGTCGCCATTCGCCGACCGCTGAACGCTCATGTGTCAAATACTTTGTCCCTCTGACGACAAAAGCTAACCTAGGATTCTCCTTCAAGCAACTATTATCTTTATATTTTTAGTACTTCTTTTAGTATTACTATTACCGCACCTGCGAATAAGAGAGACTATACTACGGAGGCGGCATCTAGAAAAAGCAGCGTGGCCAGATCCTACGCTATGTCGGGACGCGGGTCCGTCAACGCACGGCCTTGAGATAGCAATGGTTGCGGATTTGCCACCGCCGCGCAGAAGGTACGCAAAGCGGAGCCAGGGTCGGCATCAATGTAAATGGTTTCAATGCGCGGCGCTGAAGGGCTTCCTCTGATGTCGCAGTGAATGACGAATTGTGTCGATGTCTAGCTTTCGTCGTCGGACGAGACCATGTTCACGATCACCGCATTTGCCCAGGCGTCGCGAAGCGGGCCGAATTCAGGGCCGTTGTCCTTGGTCGCAAGGTCGGGACTGATCACTCGATTTCGTAGACCGCTGCATTATCCTGCACGTCGCGGAGGCCCTTATACGACGCGTGCCGTAGCTTGCCGTCATGTGTCCAGGCGCGGTACTCGATCTCGGCAATCAGTGTCGGTTGCACCCACACGACGTCACTGCGCGGCCCATCGTATTCGACCGGCGGCCGTTTCGCTCTAATGCGGTCCAGCGTATTGCGCAGCGACTCCGCGTTGCTTTCGGTGAAGCCCGTACCGACGTTTCCGACGTAAACCCACTCGCGGCCCTTGCTGGCTGCAAGAAGGAGGCTACCGATCCCTGCCCGCGCCACCGATGAGGGCTCGTAGCCGACGACGATGAAACTGTCGCTCTGCACACATTTGACCTTGATCCAATCGCCAAGACGTCCTGACCGGTAAGTGCTGTCGCGATGCTTCGCAATAATACCTTCAAGCCCCTGCTCGCAGGCAACTGTGAATATCTCCCGGCCATCTCCGTCAATTGCCTCCGAGAGCCGAATAGCGCCCTCCTCGCCCCGCAGAAGAGACTCTAGGAAGAACCGACGCGATGATAGCTCCATGTTTCGGATATCGTGCCCATCGAAGTATAGAAGATCGAAGGCCATCATCATCGCCTGCCCCGAGGGAAGCTTCCCACGTCGACCGCCTAGCGAATTCTGCAGCATGCCAAAGTGGGGCCGCCCCTGCTCGTCGAGGACAACTGCCTCCCCATCGATGATAGCTGTTCCGACACCCAGGCTCTTGGCCGCTGCCTCGATCGCCGGGAAACGATATGTCCAATCATGTCCCCCGCGCGTCAGGATGCGTACATTGCCATTGTCGAGATGCACCGCAATGCGATACCCGTCCCATTTGATCTCGTAGAGCCACTCCGGACCAGCGGGCGGACGCTGCTTGACGAGCGCCAGACATGGCTCGACGCGCGTTGCCATAAGGTCAAAGGGCAACTGTGGCTGCGACGGGTCACGAGGTTTTCTTGGACTGGAGCGAAGTGGCTCCTCCCCAGTGAGCAAAGGTTTAGGACGCGGAGTTTTGGTCATTGATGCTCATCACGAAATGAAGATGGGAGTTCTTTACCTTGAAGGCCTCGAATGTGAGGCGTATCGTCCGCGTGTTGCCCGCTCTGGGGCACTGCTCATCATTTCCTGAGCCCTGCCTCTTTGTGGGGCTCTCTTTTCTCAGCCTGCTTTTCGCGTTTCCGCGACATCGTCCGGCAGGACGTGCAGCCCTACCTCATGGGCTGCGGCAACGAAAGCCGCTCGGGCACATGCCGCATCTGTAAAGAATTCCAGCGCTTCCAGCGAAGTCATGAGGGCACGATGGAATGAAGGTGCCTTTGACAACGTGAATTTGCTGCTTAGGAGCATGGCGGCGAGGTCCTCGACTGTATCAGCGTGTCGATAGCGGCCGGTGTTGCCTTCAATCTCGACATCTATCGGGCTGATAAAAACGGGGATCTCGCCAGCCATGCTCCTAAACTCCCTCGACTTTATTAGAATCCAGTAAATGGCAAGGCGACCCGTTTCGTCCAGCCCCGCCATGCCCCATTAGGAGCTCCCTCAGTCAATAGTTAGAACAGAAATGGAACATGGATCATGCAGTTCGTCACTGAGCGTAGCGACACGTCTGACGCAGCGTAAAATATCGTCCTCTCCCTTCATCTCGGCTGGGAGATACTGGGATCGCCCTCGTGGGACCGGCGGATTACACACGCTGTCGACACTTTCCGGAAGAGACCGGCCCTTTCGTTATCGATCCCGAGGGACGTTCACGGGCCGACAGGTGTTCAGCAGGTTCCCTAGATCAACGAGGCAGGAACGTCGGACGCCCCAGGCACTCTCCCACGATCTCAGATCCGACATTTGCGACCCTTCCCATTCCAGGAGATTTGCGGAGATTTTCTGATTGAGATTGCAATCGGAAGATGGTCCTATGCGACCTGCATAGCTGAGTCCCCTCGCCCTCCTCCCGATTATTGACCCGAGCGGCCCATGTCGATTTCAGATGCGATCTACCGTCCCTTCGAAACGCTGATCCGCCCGCTCGATATTCCCTACCGGCCGCTGCCTTCCAAGGGGCCCGTAGCCGTCCTCGTGCACTTCATCTCGATGTTCCGTGGCGTGCTGATTTCCCTCGCACTTTCATCCATGGCGATGGAGGCCATCAACCTGACCATCGTCTGGGGGCTTTCGGTCATTGTCGATGGCGTATCGCAGAAGGGCGCATCCGCCTTCCTGCACCGCGAATGGCCACTCCTGACGTTTCTCGGGCTTCTGATCTTTCCGGCCATGCCAATCGCCTCCTTCCTTCTAAACACACTCAACTCGCATACGCTCGGCATCGGCATGCCGGCCGCCATCCAGTGGCAGGGGCACAAGGCGGTGGAGCGGCAGGATCTCGCCTTTTTCCATGATCTCTACGCCGGACAGGTCGCCTCGCGCCTGCAGCAGGTATCGTCCGCCGTCCAGCAGCAGATCATTGCTGCCTTCCAGTCCATTCCGCGCTTCCTGCTGCAGCTGGTCGGCTCAGTGGTCCTGCTGTCGAGCCTGTCCTGGCAGCTCGCCTTGCCAGTCGTAATCTGGATCGCGCTCAATGTGGCGCTCACCATCAAGATGGCGCCGATCTTTGCCGAGCGTTCGCGCCGCACCGCCAAGCAGCGCAGCTTGGTGGCCGGCGCCATCACCGATCTCTACACCAACATGCAGATGATCAAGCAGTTCGCCGCCGAAGACAGCGAAGCCGGCGCCATCAGCCGCATCATCCGAAAGGCCATACACACGCAGCACGGAGAACAGCGCATCTACCGCACCTCGGAACTGATTGTCGTGGTCCTCAACACGACGCTCTGGCTGGTGATGCTGGCGATCGGTTTCTCGGGTCTCGTCAACGGCTTTCTGACGGTCGGCGAGTTCGTCGGCGCGGTCTACATTCTCCAGCGGCTCTCCACGCAGATCTTCACCTTCCTGCAGATGGGCCAGCAGATCTTCCAGGCGATAGGGACGATCAAGGACGCGATGCCGGTGATGACGACGCCGCCCACCATCATCGATCGGCCTGACGCGGCGAGCCTCACGGTCAACAGCGGCGAAATTCGTTTCCAAGACGTTTCTTTTGCATACAAGTCTGGAAAGCCCGTCATCGATAATCTGTCTCTGACGGTTCGGCCCGGCGAGAAGGTGGGGCTGGTCGGCCTCTCCGGGGCAGGCAAGACGACGCTGGTGAGTCTGCTGCTGCGTTTCTACGACATCGGGGACGGCGCGATCCTGATCGACGGTCTGGACATCCGCACGGTCACGCAGGCAAGTCTTCGCCGCAACATCGGGGTCATCGCGCAAGACGTCGCGCTGCTGCACCGATCGGTCGGCGACAATATACGCTATGGCCGACCGGAGGCGACAAAGGATGAGATCGAACACGCCGCGAAGACAGCAAGGGCCGATGTATTCATCACCGATCTTGCGGACGGCGAAGGCCGTAAGGGTTATGACGCCTTCGTCGGAGACCGCGGCATCAAGCTATCCGGTGGTCAACGGCAGCGCGTAGCAATCGCCCGCGTTTTGCTGAAGGACGCGCCGATCCTCGTGCTCGACGAGGCGACCTCCGCCCTCGACAGCGAATCTGAGGCCGCCATTCAGGAAAAACTCAACTTGGTGATGGAGGGCAAGACGGTGATTGCCATCGCACATCGCCTTTCGACCATTGCCATGATGGACCGCATCGTCGTGCTAGATCAGGGCCGTATCCTAGAAGAAGGCAGGCCGGACGAACTGGTCGAACGGGATGGCTTGTTTGCCCGTCTGTGGAAACGCCAGACCGGCGGCTTTATTCCTGAAGAAATCAACGAACCTTTGCCGGCATCGCCAGCGACCTAACCGGTCGGCTGAGGCTTATTGTGTCGGCGAGGCTGTGCTTTCCGGCCAAAGCGGTCGCTCGTCATTGAATTGCGTGGCTTCTCGCGACCATGTGATCGGCAATGTAGGCAGCCTCTTCACCAACCCCAAAGAGCAGGCTGGACTTGAAAGTGTGCATCCAATGCAGCCAAGGAAATACAAATTCGCGCAGTTGGTGACGCCCGTTCCCGAATAGGGGCTCCGCGTTCGTCGAACACCGGAAATGTCCAGCCAACCAAAATCGAAAGAGTGTTTACCGGCTCAAGGTGCCATTCTAGCAATACCGATCCGTGACCGCTTACGACGGTATCGACAATCCAAGGAGATCGGGAAGCCAGCAGCGTCCATTCGTCGAGATTTCTATCAGGAAATTCCCGTGTTATAGTCCCGGTAACCTGGCGTCGTCCGCCGTAGCGTTCCGTGCACAGAGGCTTGTCTAATGAGCGAAGTGGACGTGCTTTTTGCTGCCCTGCGACAGGCGGCTGACCCGCAGACGGTGGAGTGTATCGAGAACGTAGTCATGGGTGGCTCGGATCGCGAACTCAACCGCATCAATGCGCTCGCCTTCGCCGATGCGCATCATCTCGATGAAGAGAAAACGATCGCAGCGCTTCTACATGCAGCACGCATAGGCGCGTTCGAGATGACCTGGAATGTCCTTTGCCCAGGATGCGGCGGCGTCCTTGACACCGGCACAACCCTGAAAGCAGTCGACCGAGAGGCGTACCATTGCGCGCTCTGCGCCGCCGGATACGAACCAACCCTCGACGAGATGGTAGAGGTAACGTTCACGGTCAGCCCGAGAGTGCGCAGGATTGCTGCCCACGATCCCGATCGGTTGCCTCCACTTGAGTACTACCGCCAAATCTTCTTCAGCTCCGGAGTCGACTTGCCAGAGAACTTCGAAGAGAGGTTCGCACGCATCCTATTGGAGATGATCGAGTTGGATCCGGGCGAAAAGGCTTTCGTCTCACTACAACTGCCAGCGCAATTCGTCATCATCTTCGATGCGGTGACACACTCGGCGCAGTTCATCGACGTAAAGGGCGAGCCCACCGACGAACGTCAGAACCTCTCAATGGTCATCAGTCAGGTGCATGCGTTGAACGAAACGGTTACCCTCCATCCTGGCCTACTGCGGCTCACCCTCGAGAACCACACCGATCGCAGAGTGGTACCGAACGTTTGCGTCGCAGGAGACGAGCTGCACGACCTACTGGGCCGCAGGCGGGCTTTTCTGACAGCCAAGCGTCTACTGACGAACCAGAGCTTCCGGGACATCTATCGGACCGACACAATTGACGTCGACCAGCGCCTCAAGATCACAAGCCTGACCTTCCTCTTCACTGACTTGAGGGGCTCGACCGCTCTCTACGAGCGCATCGGAGATCTTGCAGCTTTCGATCTGGTGCGAGCGCATTTCAGGGTTCTCCACGAGATCGTCGCCACAGAGGCCGGAGCGGTTGTCAAGACCATAGGCGATGCAGTGATGGCGACCTTCCCGAGCCCGGACCGCGCGGTGGCGGCCGCGCTGCGGATGCGAGAGGCGATGCTACGGTTAAATACCGAACACGGCAGCGACGATCTTCTCCTGAAGATCGGCATCCATGAGGGACCATGCCTCGCAGTCAACCTCAACGACCGGCAGGACTACTTCGGCCAGACTGTCAATATCGCCTCCCGCGTACAGGGCCTTGCTGATCCCAATGTGATCCTGACGACGGAGGCGATTGTCGGTGATGCCCAAGTTTCAGAGATCCTACGAGACAGCGGCATCACATCGGTGTCGCGGATGGAGGAACTTCAGGGCATCGGGCGGGAGGTAAGAATCTTCGCCCTGTCGTGAGCTTTGTCTGCCCCTCGCTGTCTCATGGGCACTTGAGTTTGTTGCCCACAGCGGTCGTTTTCGGGCATGCCCCTCTCGATAAGCGAGCTCAGCCACAAGCAGTTCCGTGATGCCAACGGGGCTTGTGCCAGCGAAAAGCCAACAGGTGTCTAACCGATGCTTGCGCGCTACATTGGGGATATGGATGCGATCTATGCCTTGCTCATCTTTGCCGCGGTGATTGCAATCAGCTATCTGGCCGGCAGATGGAACACGTCGGATGTCGACCACTATATGGGCTTCGACAAGCTACGTCCGGCCCGCAAGCGGAACGCTCCGAACGGCGATAAGCATGCGAAAAACGAGTGATGCGGCCCGTTGTCGCCGAGCCTATTCGATAAGGCACTAGGTTCGAGCATATTGCCGCGACCGTCTATTTCTGGCGGCGCAATCCGGAAGTGACCGACCGCTCTCGGACCGAGGATATCTTCGATTTGACCGATCATCTGCTCCGCGCCTAAGCTTCCAGACCGCAAGCGCGCGACAGTGAGAGCTAGTTGGACGTATGGTTGAGCCAGAGATTCCCCTAGAGGGCGGTGCGGACTCGAGAGTCGTTCGGGTCGGTCAAACAGTTCGGCGCAGCGGTCGCGCTTGGTCTCCCGCCGTCCTTGATCTTCTGCAGCACATTGAACGTGAAGGATTTGCTGGGGCGCCGCGTGCGCATGGCTTTGATGACCAGGGGCGAGAGGTTCTGACCTATATCGAGGGCGAGGTCGGCCAAGGCGCCGGGTTCATCCCCGACGAAGGTGGCCGCTTCGACGTCCGTCTCCCAGACTATGTCTGGCGCGACGACGTGCTCGGGCATCTCGGCGCGCTCGTACGTGCCTATCACGATGCGGCGGCGACCTTTCCGTGGGCTGACCGCGAGTGGCGCTTAAAGGCTCAGCAACCTGTCGAGACGGTTTGTCACAACGATCTCACGCCATGGAATGTCGTCTTTCGCGCAGGCCTGCCGGTTGCTTTCATCGATTGGGACGCCGCGGCACCAGGGCCTCGCGCGTGGGACCTCGGGTTCATCGCCTGGCGTTGGGTGCCGTTCTGGCGTGACGCGAAGTGTCGAGCACACGGACTTGCGACCGGTGTCGACGAAAAGGCCCGCCGCTTTCGTTTGCTGCTTCACGCATACGGGCTGGAGTCTGAAGTCGGTGTCGTGCAAGCGGCAATCGAGCGGGTGCGGCAATTGCAGGAACACATGTGGAAGCTCGTCGCCGACGGTTCCAAGTGGGAGGTGGAACTCGCTCGTCGCGGTGTGCTCGATGAGGCGGCGCTTGAGATCGCCTGGATTGTGGAGCACGCTGCAGCGCTTGTGGGGTCGCGACCTATCCCGATGAAGGCTGCTGCTCGCGCATCCCGGAAGTGACCGGCCCTGCGGGGCGTAGGATCGACTGCTTGGTCGGCGAGGCGAAATCAACGGGAAAAGGCGGAACTTAGCGACTGAGACCGCCTGCCTTCCTCGACGCTACGTGGAAACGCGGAAGGCTCTCCAATCACCCGCGATGACGGATTTTGGCGGATCGTATTGAAGAAATCCAAGTTCGCGGCAACCCGCGCTTTTCGGCCGACCCTGGTGGGAGCAAATGTTCTAGACCGCTATGTTAACTTGTCAGCAGGTGTGACGGTCCGCCCCGGTCGAATTCCGGACGACCTGTTCGTGTCAGGCTTGGCGATTGGGCGACGCCAGTGGCGATGAAGTGCCTCCACGTCGCCGTTCGTCAAGATCGGCATCGTCTCCCTCAACTGGGCATCAGACCAATCCCACCACTTCACTTCAAGTAGCTCCTCGACACCAGGCATGACGATAACCTCAAAGCCGATCCAGACATCGTTGCCGATCACGGTGTCGCCGATATCCGTTTTCCGCTCCGCTGAATTCGGCCACCTCCGGCATCCAGAAAAACGGAAACGTGCTGATCCATTCATTACGGTGCCCCTGATTACCCGCCATAATGAAGGAGGCGCTCGATCCGATTGAGCAGAAGCTTCCGATTACGAGCTTATCGGCTCCCTCGTCGCATCTGGCGCATTCCGTGCGACCTCCGCGCGCGTTAGACCGTCAGCCCCGCCTTGCGCAGTCCTTCAACGCGGCGCTCAAAATCGTTGGGGTTCCGGAACGGAAGGACGCGGCGGCGACGCTCGACAGAGAAACCAGGATTTATCTGGAGCGCGTGCTCCCAAGCCATCCGGCTCTCCTGCGGCCGACCGAGGTGACCATAGCACGACGCAAGCAGGGCATAGGCCGTCTCAGATTGCGGGTTTCGTTCGAGCCGCTCGTTGATCACATCAATCGCCTCTTGATACTCATCGAGGGAAAACAGCGCCTCCGCGCGAAATTGGAGCAGCACTTCCGGATAGTGCGGGTCCAGCCGCATCACGGCATCGAGCGTTTCAAGCGCATCGGCCGGATCGCCGGAAAATATTTGCATATGGGCCTTCGCCATATGGAGATCGACGGAGTTTGGCGCAAGCGCGAGTCCGCGTTCCACCTCGGCCCACGCCCGGTCCATTTGCCGGCTCCACATGCTGGCCACTGCCAGCGCGAAGTGACCGTTGGGCTGCTCCTCGGCCATTTCCACTGCCTGTTGCGCGAGCTCTCGCCCAATCCGGAGCGAGCCTTCCGGGTCGGTGCTCCAGGCGTTAACGTAGTCGAGCACACGGGTGAACGAAATCAGTGCGTGGGCCGCCACATAGCCCGGATCGAGACCGAGGGCTGCGGTTGCCAGACTGCGCGCGGCGATATTTCCGTTTCGGGTATGCGCTGACGCTCGCTCCCGAGCACGCAAGTAGAATTCGTACGCCTCCACGTTGACTGCGCGCCCTTGGGAAAGGCGATCCTTGTCGCCGGCCGTCAGCTTCAGCTTGAGCGCAGCCACGATCTCCTGGGTGATTTCATCCTGAACTGCGAAAATGTCCACGAGATCGCGATCAAACCGACTGGCCCAGACATGTCCGCCGTTGCTCGCGTCGATCAATTGCGCTGTGACGCGTACCCGGTTGCCCGCCTTGCGCACGCTGCCCTCGAGCACGTAGCGGACGCCAAGCGCCCTTGCTACCTCTGGCACGGAGACCGCTGCCTTCTTGTATACGAAAGACGAGTTGCGAGCGATCACGTGCAACTCGGACAGCCTCGAAAGGTCAGTAATGATGTCCTCGCTGATACCGTCGGAGAAATACTCCTGTTCGGCATCGCCGCTCATGTTGTTGAACGCAAGCACGGCGATAGATGGCTTACCAGGAACAGGCGGCACCGAAGGTCCTGCGGGGACACCGGTCTCTGCTATCGCCGGCTCTGGCTGCGCGACGATGCCGACCTGAAGCGAATAGACCCGGATCGGCTCAGCGATGTTCTTGAGTTGCGTCGCACCGAGATCGGTTGGAGGAAGCTCGAGCCGAGCCTTCACCTGGCGGTAGGCGTCTTCAGATAGACAGATACCGCCGGGCTTAGCAATTCCTTCCAATCGCGAGGCGATGTTGACGCCGTCGCCCATCAGGTCGCCATCGCTTTCCTCGACGACATCGCCCAGATGGATGCCGATCCGGAACTCGATACGGCGCTCCTGCGGTACGCCGGCGTTGCGCTCGAGCATGGCGCTCTGAACCTCGATTGCACACCGTACGGCGTCGACGACACTGCGGAATTCGATGAGACTTCCGTCTCCGGTGCGCTTAACCACGCGGCCGTTGTGCACGGCGATGGTCGGATCGATCAGATCGCTGCGCAGTGCCCGCAGCCGCGCCAGAATGCGATCCTCGTCCGCACCAGCGAGACGACTGTAGCCGACTACATCCGCGACCAGGATCGCCGCAATTTTTCGCGTCTCGCTCATAGCGCCCGTTCCTGCTATGCACAGACTAGCATACTGGCCCGGCCAACGCTCCCCAATCTCGAATTCGTTCGCTGAGAAAGTCCCCAATAAGCCATCGGCCGAATGCCGATTCTGACCTGATGCCTTGGGCGTCACCGTGCTGGCCGCCCCGCGACTGCCCCTTCTTCCTACTGTCATTATTGGAATTGTCACGGCGGGCATTCTCCGGCATGTGCTTGGCTGATGCGACGCTCGATGGCGGAGGCTTGGATGACCGAGATTGAAGAGGTGGAACACTGGGTCGGGTGTCCTGAGGGAAAGCTCTCTATTCCAAGTCGTGGATGCCACGCGACCTGACCTCACAGCAATCGATTATCCTTTTCCACGACTCACTTGGTTGCATTGCGCTCCGGAGAGAGCTTCCAAGATCAGTTGCCATTGCCCTCGGCGGTCAGGCATTCGCGGCGGAATTTCCCGGAGATCGATGACATAGCCTGTCGGCACGAAGCGCCAGATCGCAAAGTTCCGTATTCACGAGGGAACGCGTACCCAAGTCTTCAATGCAAGGTACATTGAGCTGTCTCGCGGAAGGTCGGCGTCACCTTGCTTACCGGCGGCGTCACACTTGCTCGGGCTGTATCGGACCCGGTACTATCCGAGAAGCTTGCAAACCTTATAGCGGTGGAAGCGATACGTTCCGTTTATTGATCTGGCGATCATCCCGGAGCCAACGCTGACCGAGGCTTAGGGCGTCATTTCGCCCTCAGCAGGAACTGACCCCGTCGAGTCGAGCGGCGACTCGCGGCATCCCGGTCCGGATGTGGCGCTTTCAAGCCAAGGCCGTCTTCCGCTATCGCTCGTGCCGGATGACGGCAAAAATGCGCTTTAGCGTTCGGGCGAGTGCCTACGATTGCATGTACAGGTCTGCTGCGGTTTCTTGCAGAATGAACAGCTTCGCGGGTACGGCCCCGGACACGCCGCGTTCCTTCCTTAGCCGGCTTCGGCTTGACCCGGCGTGGATCTGTCGAAAGGATCGATATTCGCCCTACTCAGTGCGACGAACACTCTCGCCCCAACTCGGATGGCGACTGTGCTCGACAATCTGAGTGGGCACGGGCATTCCCAGCCCGTCGACGGTTTCACGAGGACTGTGGTTCTTGCCTGCCTATATCTGATTTGAACGCGTCAACCTCCTCGACCACGCGATCTCTGGCAACCTCATGAACGTCAGACGCGACTGCGACTGCCTTATCATAGGCGTCGGACGCGATCTCCGCCCCCTGATTGACCAAGGTCGACGCCTGGGCCGAGACAGCGTTGCGTGCCGCATCGGCGGTTTCGCCGAGAAACTCGTCTTCCGTCTCAGTATGTGGAAGCGCCGCGCCAATCGCAGCCCCTACAGCAAATGCGAGCGCACCGCCGACGAGCGGTTGGTCCCGAAAGTGAGTGAGAATGGCCGCGTTTAACTTGCTCGCATGCTCTTGCACTCTTTCGCCGGCCGAGGCGGATCGTTCCGATAGTGAACCGGCAGCATCCGACGCTCGCGCCCCAATAGTGCTTGCGGTGTCTTTGACCTGAGCCCATGTTTTCGACGCCCATCCCGACGCAGCGTCAAAAATTGCCCCCGTCTCGTCGACAATTTCCTCGAGCTGCCTGCCACTGGCATCCGCGAAGCCTCGATAGGAACTTCCTGCCTCGTCCATGAAGTGGCCGGCACGTCGTCCGGCATCGTCGGTCAGTGCTTTCAGTCGCTTTCCGGAGGCATCCGTGAAATGGCTGTAGCGGGCGCCATTTTCCGTTGTTTCTGGGGGGCCGATACGCCGCACAGGTCCTTCGACCTGATAGAGAGGATAGTCACCGTTGAAACCGGGACGAGATGCAGCGCCCCCAGATGACGGGGTTTCCTGTTTCGCCATGAGCCATGCCAAGCTGACCCCCATGAGAGCGATCGGAAGCGGATTTGCCTTAAGAGATTGACCGAGATTCCTAACATATTCACCGCCGCCGCTGCTCTTGGCGTAGGCCAGCATTTCATCGATGAGTTGCCCCGGTGACATTCGCTCCTGGATGGCGTCTATCCGATCCTCGATACGCCGGCGATCGGCGTCGATCTCGTGTTGGAGCTCCGAGGATGTTCTTTCGATTGAGTTTTCCATCAGATCTTTTCCTTCACAGCGTTGACGTCGCGCCGTAGTGAGGTCGTCGTGCGATCCAGCCTCAACTTATCTCCGCGCAATGCATTCAATCCTTTCGACACCACTGCCCAGGCGACGGCGGCGATGACAAGACCGACAATAAGTGCAGCAAGCGCGCTCGCGTTGGACTGTGTCATGTTGTGGTTGACGAGGACAGCCGCCAAGCCCTCGACGAGGGCGCTCAGCAATATGCCGACTGCACCGATCGCGAGTATCAGCCCGACAATCAGAACCTCGATACCGCTGAGTGCCTGCGAAATTTTCTCCGATGCCTCGGTCTTCGCAAGGTCGATCTCCTTGCGCAGCAGTCCAGCAACATCAGTCACCAATCCGCCCAGGAGTTCGGACAAGGGTGTGTTTTCGGGCGACCTAGCCATTTGTATATTCTCCGCTTTTCAAGGGAGAACCAGACGCTGCGCTCGTCGATCGTTTGGCCGATGCGGTCAGAAAGCGGCTGGCCGCCAAGCCCGCAAGTGCGGCGATACCAAGGAACGCCAGCGGCTGCTTGCGTCCGAAGTCTTCGGCCATTGTGGCTACTTCGCCGAGGTCTCGGCCCTCCATCTGCTTTGCAAGGGTTTGCACGCTGCTTCCGATTTGCCTGGCATACCGGCCGACCTCGGGCTGGTCGGATTTTTCGAGTTCCGAGCCAACCTTTTCGAGGGCGGTGGCGATACCGCCAACCTGACGGGCTGCAAAACTTGTCTCCTTCGAGACTGCGTCTTTCACTCGATCGACGGCGGTCGTCGCGTCCTCCTTCAAGGTGTCGCGCGCAGCGCTGAGATCATCGACGATCTGCTCCTTTAGATCTCCCACCCCCGCTGGCCTCTTCGCGGGCGGGATTAACTCGCCGCTCGTCGAGTGGGGTGACGATCCGACGCCGCCCTCCATTCCTGAAAACTCGTTTGACATAGAAGCCTCCACTTCTGAAACAAACGGCAACTGCCGCGTCTACGAACCACCGGCCTGAAGGTTTGTTCCCCGACATAAGCGACAGTTTTTTCGACGGTGGATTTAGGGTGGAAGAGCCGATGTAGGTGCATCAACGGTTACCGCTCTCTCCCACAAGAGGGTGATCGATCGATGAAATGTCTGACCGGTCGGGTCCTACAGATTGAAGCCTTGAGGCGTGATATGACATTTGCGCCTGACCGAATTCGCACTCGACAGGTCAGTCATGTCGCTCGGAGCGATATCCCGCGGGGCCGCGTATGTCATTTAAACGCGTCGACGGTCGGATGAGATGAGACAGGCGGCTTTACGCCGCCTCCCCGTCGTCTATCTGATCGGGCTGCAGGTAGTGCAGGTAGCTGACAGCGCGCTGCGCATGGCCGGCGGCGACAAAGATCGCCCGCTTGTCGCGGAGAGAACCTTGAGCCAGGCGGCAAGGTAGCTTGCATGATCGGGCCGCGGGGCGAGTTCGGGAACGATGCCGAGATCGGCGCAGAGGAAGCAGCTGCCGAGTTCGGCGATCAGTTCCTCGCGGGCGCGCTCGCTTTGGTCCTTGGCATAGCGGCTGAGATCACGATCCAGTCGGTGTGGCGCCGCCGTCCAGTGGGTCAGTTCATGACTGAGGATCGCAACATAGGAGGCAGCGTCGCGGAAGGCTTCGAAGGCGGGCATCTGGATGTGATCGCGGACCGGGGCATAGTAGGCCGTCGATCCACCATGGCGGATCAGGGCGCCGGTGTTGGCAAAGAAGCGGTCGGCATGGCCGATACGCACCAGCGGATCCTGAACGGCTGCGAGCTGATGGAAGCGCGCGTCCAGTCCGGCAATCTGCTCGGCATTGAAGACCGTGTAGGCCTTGAGAAACGGGATATCGTGCTCGACCGCTTCGCCGGTGTCGCTGGTTTCGGTGCGGATGAAGGAACTGGCAAAGACGACCGTGGTGCCGGTCTCGCCCTTGCGCACCGCCGCCCCCAGTTGAAGGGCCTGGCGAAACGTCATCCAGGTTGGCGCCGTGAAGCCGCGGGCGATCGCTTCGGACCATAAAAGCAGAACGTTGATGCCGGAATAGGGTTGGCCGTTGTGGCGCAAGGGCCGGGTGATCCGGTCGGTCGCCTGGGCTGAGCTCCACGGCTGCATCCAAGGCCGCACGCCCTGCTCGAGCTCGGCGATGATCTTGTCGGTGATGCGGCTATAGAGATCGGCTCGTTGGTGGGTTTGTTGCCGGCTCATGTTGAAACCTCCGTTTCGAGGTCGCGACCATCGCGACCTGCTACGGCGGTCCGAATGCCGGGCTGCAAGGGCCGGCCCGCACCCGATAGGGCCGCAACGCAGGTGGAGGACGGCAACGCCGTTGCGGGGCGGCGCGAGCCCGGCAGGACCTGAAGCCGGGGCAGGACGCAATGGTCGCTGGCAAGGCGGGGATTGTTCGACGGGGCAACACGGCGCCGCATCCGTCAGGCAGGCGAAGAACCATCTCGCAAAATCGCACGGTTAGCGCGGAAATTGTGGAAAAAGCTCTCAAACACGGTGCAGAAGACGGCGGCAACGTGATAGGCGGCAAAAGCCGCACCAAGGCTTTCGTGATAGAAGGAGTTCGAAACAATGACCACAACCAACGAAATTGCGGACAAGATCGCCACCGAACACAGCCTGACGAAGGCCCAAAGCAAGGCGATCGTCGCAGCGGTGTTTGCAGCAATCACAACAGCTGCGGCATCTGGCGTCGAAAGCTCCATCCCGGGCTTTGGCAAGTTCAAGGTGAAGGCCACACCAGAGCGGGAAGCGCGCAATCCGGGTACAGGCGCGGTGATCAAGATTGCGGCTGCAAGGAAGCTCGCATTCACACCAGCCAAGGCGCTCAAGGACGCGTTGAACAAGTAAGCCGCTCCTGCTTCGTTCACGTGCATTTATGCAACGCCGTTATGACTCAGGGCTGGCGGGCGGATGAATAGTCGGTCGAGGCCGGTTCCAGGCGCTTCGCCTGCCGGCGCCGTCTCCGGCCGCAGAGATGAACCGCGCCCGCTTGTGCTGCGCACTTAGCGCCCCCATGGCGCCTATTTACGTCCAACGGTCCCACGGGGCGCACCGCGCCGGCTCAGGCTCATACGGAACTTTGATGTAAGGGCCAGTTTCTTTACGTCACATTCTGTAACGGAGACGTTCTATGCCCCGTGGTGACAAGTTCGCATACACCGACAAGCAGAAACGCAAGGCCGAGCATATTGAAGAACGCTACGAGGATCGTGGTGTTTCTGAAAAGGAAGCCGAGCGCCGTGCCTCTTTTGAAAAAGGTGGACGTAAAGGCGGCGCAGCAGCTGCGTCGAGAACCAAGGAAGAGCGTTCTGCTTCCGGCAAAAAAGCAGCAGCCACCCGCAAACGAAACGAACACCACGCTCACCACTAATGGATGCGGCGCCACCACGATTGGCGCCGCCATTTAGAGGGTATCCGAGCCGAAATCGAAAGAGCTCAGGCCTTTCGAGCGTTTAGTGTGCCCGACAGTTGGAGCAGCAGCTGGCCAGCGACACCACCTTCCGCTTGGTCTTCAAGTCGGATAGGGACTGTCGTCGGTCGTAGCTCGGAATCCCGCATGGCTTCAAAAAAGTTCGGCGCGAAGCGCCGAAAGCGGGTCGCGTACGCCTCGCTGCTACGGTTTTTCGGTTGACCCCATCGCCACCTACCCTAGGTCAAGAATTGGGGGCGCATTGTCGACGAGGATTCCAATGCTCCAGCAAGAACGCATCGAACGAGCCAAAGAAACAGAGCGGATCGTGAAGGAAATCATCGAGCAAGAACGTCTTGAGCGCGTTGAAAAAACCGAGCGCCTCCGGGCCGCTCGGATGCAAGCGCACGAGAATAATACCCACTGAAGGATCCCTTATGCCAGCCGCAAGAATCCCTGACATAACACCGCCAAGAGATCACGTCGTGACAGCTAGAGAAGCTCTCGAAGGGCTTTATCTGAAGCTTGAGCAAGAGGTCGAGGTTCGTCTGGTGGCGGCGGCGCTTCGTGCCGGGTGGTCAGCCGAAGAAGCGTTGGACGCGATCGACCAGCTTCGCGCAGATGCGGCATAAAGGATCAACACCTGAAAAGTGAGGCGACGCGCTCCTCCACTTCGAACGAACCCATGCAAAGTGATTCCGGGCGGTGATAAGGCGTTCGGGCGGGGGCCGCTTCACCCAACGGGATCATCCGGTGCCCCGGGCTGCGGCTCAACCTGTTTTTTGAGACAGAGTTCGAGCTCATCGATCATTGTTGGGCCTTTTGAACTGGACAGGACCTAAGTCCATCCGAATGCCGGACCTCGGCCCGATGTCAACACGCCAATGACCCTCTAACTTTCCTGCCATCTCTAGGCGAGCTCGAGACTCGAGCTGTGCCCCGCCTAACGATAATCGGCCAAGATCACCCGGGCCGGATTCGGAGGCACTATGCGTATTTCAACCTTAGCGTCCCTTTGCAGCACTGTCCTCGGCAGTCGCAGTTAGCCCGGTAACGGTTGCCGGACCGGGTATGTCCGCGCTGGCGAAAGGCGGCGGCAACAGCGGCAGCGGCAGCGGCGGGGTGGAAACGGCGGTGACAACGGGAACGGGAGAAGCCACGATGCCGGCAATCAAGGCGGCAGCACGGCGTCCCATGGCACCAGCGGTGGTCAGTCGGAGAGTGGCACGAAAGGCAAATCTGGCGCGAGCAGCAAATCTCAATCCACCAAAACTGAAAAGGCTGCAACCGACAGAAAAGAGAAAAGCCTCCCGGCAAATCTTGCAGGTTTGGACTCGCTGAAGCGGAATTTCAGGGCGCTGATGCATACGTCTGATCCACGTATGACTGCCATTGCAGCCTACGCCACCGCTTATGCACAGTACGAACTGGACAACGGAACTGAGCCTGCTTCAGACGACCCGATCCTTGGAGACGACGCTCTTGAAGAAGCGTTGGCGGCCACAAAGACTGGCATTGTCAGCCCGGCAGTTCTCAATGAAGCCAAGACGATCTTGGGTGTTGGCGATGCGGTCGGCAAGATCGATCAGATTCGAGATTCGCTCGCCGTATCAGTGACTGATGATGCCGCAGACGAATAGGCGGCTAAAACTCGGACGAACCGACCCCGGGTTTGAGGCGGCTTTGTCCCTGGGACTTTAGTCCGACTACCATCGTGCATTCGCGGGCGTACAATCGAATTGTATCCTCTCTCCGAGGGCGATGGCGGGAGCCTGGATTGCGGATCGGACCCCCGCATATCCAGGCCTTCCTCGGCAATCCTCGCGGGACGCCCGCGGCGGTCTGTGTTGAACCCTTGAGGGCTTCCGTCAGGAAGGAGCCACTGGCTCAACCAGCTTTCTTCGCGGATGTGCCCGAGCCAGCGAGGGCGCATACGGTCTTACACGCTTTTCTCCGTTCTTGGAGGGAACGAAAAAGGATGGCGGTCCGGCAGTTTGTTGCGCTGAATTGTAAGACTAGCCTCGAGACAGGCCGCAAGGAAGAGCTCCTTAGCCACTGCGGGCGGGGTATGATTGCCTAGGACACGTCTACAGCTAACGACTGCGGCATCGTGACAGGCACCGTCGGCTCTTGGCCACTCATGTTCGAGGAAGTCGAGTGTGTCGTAGGCACTTTCAAATGACTTCTCGGAAGTCGAACGATGACAGGGCTAGACCAAAAAACATTTGACGTCGGCATTTCATTCTCGATGTCTTTACCAACGGCACATGCATACACTCTAATATTACGAAGGCACGGCTTCAAGCCGCGTGCGAAGATGATCGGCCACCGCGAAAAAGCTCCGCCGGGTATTGCGGGGCTACAGCAAGAACGTTTGGAAAAGAACGCCAGCGAAGTTAAGGGAAGGCAGCGCTTCCGATCGAAGACGCTTTTCTCAATTTTCGTTTCCCAAATCAGGGCCTGCGATGACATGCACAGCTTTGCACGTCTAGCACGTTCAATCATTCCCTGTCTTGGAGGCCACGAGTTCGGCGTCGGCGGAGAAGGCGCCCCCGTTACCGTCATGGGGCTTCACTGGATATATCAGGTCAAAATCGACAGAGCCAAGTCATCGGGGCCTTGCGCACAATACTAAAAGAATGGCCGTGTGTACGGAATCGTACGGGACTTTAGTCCAGCTTTTCAAGCGAGGGCGAAGTTCTACCTTTCGTTTGTCCAAGCCCAATTTGGACACCCGGGAGGTTCCGAGCGAATGTTCGCGAATTGAAACCCTCCGGAACCTCCCGGAATACAGAGGGACACTTTCGCGCACCGATGAGCAAAATGGAACCGGATCATTTCGACCTTTACAGACATGGATGGGCTTCGCTCAAGATGCGATGTCTTGGCCCCGCATTGAGGCAAAGCTCAGCTTTGAGCCGCCTTCGAAATTGGCTAGCGAATATCTTGCCGACGTTGGCGTTTGCGGGCGGATCCAGGTGATCACGGCACCGTTGAATTCTCCGGTAGCCAAACATTGGTCGTGGCTTCGCGGTGGTCCCCGACAATAACAAGACTGCAAAGAATCGCCGCGATTGCAAGGTGTATTGCGATGAGTGGAAAGCCCCTGCCGGACGGCTTATCGTCATCATAAAGCATCTCATCCTCCTGCGGATCCCGGCGGCGCTGATCGCGTCGCTAGGAGCCAGTTGCTAGGCCGCTATGATGTAGACGATCGTGAACGCCTGAGGATCGACGATGACGATCCGGCCGTCAGCGAGAAGAAAGAAGCGGTAGCCTCTATACTCCGGCACGATCTTCACAATTCGTGGCGGCAGCGGCTCAAGCCGGACCTTCTTGGGAATTTTCGTGCCCACGGAGACGGCAAAATTGACCTCGCGCACCGGTTCGACGTGAACCTCCTCCACGACTTGCCGAATTTCGGTCTGCTGCTCGACGGAGACTTTGACATTCGTCGTGCTCGTTGACGTCTGATTGTTCGTCGTGGTGTTGCTGTTGACGTTGGTTTCGGAAGGGTTCCTCTGCGTTGTCGTCGCGTTCTGATCGCCTGACGATTTCGACGCATCGCCGCCCTTTGTGGTGTTGTTGCTTGCGCCGTCGGCAGGCTTTGAGCTCTCTTGCGTGCTGGTCTTGGAGCCCGAGGTCGTGGTCTCACTTCCCCCGCCGCCGCTGGATTCTGCTGTCGGCTTTTGCTTGCTCATCGAGCCCGCGTCTCCCGAAGCGTCCTGCGATCCGGATTGAGTGCTCGATTTGGTCTCGCTGGACGACTTGCCCAACGTGGCTCCACCTGACGAGGTACCATCCGTCGAGAGCGGCTGGGCGTTCTGTTGAACGCCTGAACCTTCGCCTGACTTCCCTTTGGACGACTGCCCACCCGCTTGCGGGCAACCTCCCGATGCGTCCGGCGACGCACAGTCTTTCCCGGAGTTGCTGGAGCCTGGCTGGAGCTCCTCGGGCTGCATTCCCGGTTGAGAGCCGGATTGCGACTGACTGCTGCCCTGTGTGTCCTGCTGGGCGACGACTGGAACGGTTGCGAGCGGCGACACGCCATTCGACAGCGCCGCCAGGATCATCGTCAAGCCACTACTCTTCATTTTGAATCTCCCGAGTGTTTGGGCGCACCCTATCGTCCGCACGGCGGGCGTGCACCTTGTGTTTGATGAAAGGCGGCCGAAGCCGCCATAGGTTACTGAATGACCTGGATAACCTTCCGGGAGGAAGGTTCTACGATCACACGCTGGTCGTTGACGATGGCGTATGCGTATTTCGGGTCATCAGGAACCGGTGTGACGATGACCGTCTGCGGAAGCGGTTGACCAACAACGACCTTCTCCTTGACGACGACCTTCGTCGTAGGCGCGGGTGCTTGCTGGACATAGGTGATTACTTTTTGTGGCGGGGGATCGAGGAGGCTTCCTGCCACCCCACCTACGATTCCGCCAACGGCGGCACCGGCAGGCCCGCCAACAATAGCGCCGGTCGCGGCCCCACCAGCGGCACCAGTCACTGTGGACGACTGCGCAAATACGGAACTTGACAGCAAGAGAACAGTCGTCGCGGTTCCAATCATTCTGATGAGCATTGGTTTTCCTCCATTTGAAGCGGCATTGTCCGCTCGCCGTTTGAACAGACAAGTGTCGGGACTGTTCCAACGCTCGGACTTCAGTCGGAGGTCTCTGGGACCTTTGTCCGATCACTGCATCGCAAGCAGGAGCTATGCCCAAGCCGTCGCCACGAGTTGTGATGGAATCGGCCTTGTCGTGATCGGTCTCGCTGGACTTGGCCCCTCGCCGCACAGCGATCGACGCTATCGAGGGTCCGACCGGCAGAAAGCGTTGGGTTTCTCGGCACGATGAACGTTGTGCTATCGTCCCATTGCGCACCAATGTTGGTGATTTGTGAAGCTTTCAATGTAGAGATTAATGATCCTCCTGATTTGGCCTCAACCGGCCGCGATCACCCGTTCTGGAGCGAGATGAGAAGGTGGCCTGGTCAGACTTAGGTCCGACTTTTCGAAAACCAGTTTGGTCCTAGTTCTCCCGCTGTCCTCGCTTGGAAGGATATAGAGGGAGGTCTCGGCTGTTGTTGCGGAACCCCCGCTGCGATCTCCCTCTGTGAGGCCCCTGACAAATACAAACCGGAGTCTGCATAGTCGGGCAGACCTTCCGCTGTTTTCGCCACGTCCGGTTCGGGTTCCTTCAATATCGAGGGCAGCGAAGCCCTGCTCCTCAACGAGCGAGCGGATGCGATCGGCATCATAGGCTCTGTCTGCGAGCACGATCGGCTCGGGCCGAGATCGTCTAGCAGCGTGCTGCGATCTGTCCGTCATGCGCCTGGCCAGAATCTGGGGACGATATGAAAGCCGCCATCCGGCAAGCGACCCAATGTCGGTCGTATGGGGTGCCATAAACACCGCCGAGATACGGCCTACGTCCCAAACCCTCAATCCGACTGCTTCGGCTGGCATCCAGACAGCCCGCTTCTGCACTCGGCTCCACCGACAGGGAACCTTTGCGCGAGTTGACTGTTGTAGCGACAAGACAGAGGAGAAGGTTGGATGGCATCCGTCCGATACATCGTTGCAGACGTCAACGAGGCGGTCGCGTTCTATCGAGACAATCTCGATTTCAAGATCGACAAGCATAGTCCGGGCAAGTTCGCCGCACTGCAGCGCGACGACTTGACGCTGTATCTCAGCGCCCCGGGTGCGGGGAGCGGTGGTCAGGCGGGCGGCGATCCGAAGCCGGGCGGGTGGAACCGATTTATGATCGTTACGAACGAGATCGATGTCCTCATTGAGCGATTGCGCCGGGCTGATGCAAGATTCCGCGGCAAAATCAGCGACGGCGGTGCCGGCCGGGCCATCTTGCTCGAAGACCCATCGGGCAACGTCATCGAGCTATTCGAGTTCAAGAAGGACGGAGCCTGACGTAAGCTGATGGCGGCGGGCTGTTACGTCTGCTGTTAAGCTCACGACCTATTAATCTGACATCAGCATTTTGCAGCAACTGCCATGAAGCATCGCCCGACGAACGGGCTACCAACCTGCAACTTTGCGCCGCAAGAGAGCGTTTTCAACAGGAGCTGTCAGCGCGCTGCTTCATCAGCGTGGAGCCCTTCATTCAGGTGCGGCGATACGAATGGGACGTGTTCCGACCGGAGCGCCGGTCGCGCGGTCGATGGTGACGGGATCAATCTCCGTTCCGGTCTCGGCGTCAAAGAAACGGGTCACCTCGCCGCCGCCGCGATGCTTGCGCCCCCACGCGCCGATCGCAAACAGAACCGGCAGAAAGTCGCGGCCCGCTTCCGTCAGCACATATTCGTCCCGCGGGGGACGGTCGGAATAGCGGCGTTTTTCCAGCAACCCCTCCTCGGTCAGTGATGAAAGCCGCCCCGTCAGCATCGTCGGTGCGATACCGAGGCTCCTGCGAAAATCGTCGAAGCGGGTCAGCCCGGCATGGGCGTCGCGCATGATCAGCATGCTCCACGCATCGCCCACGAGCGCCAGGCTGCGGGCAATCAGGCACGGTTGGTCCGAAAGATTCTTCATGTCGATATCTTTTTAGTAGTGACTTGCTATCGATTTGATAGTAACTGATTGCTCAACGATGTTCCATGACAAAATTGAAAGCGGAAGCCCGATGAGTAAAATACAACGCGGCATTGCACTGGTGACGGGTGCCTCCTCCGGCATCGGGCTGGTGACGGCACAAGCGCTACGGCGCGATGGCTACCGTGTCTTCGGCACCAGCCGAAAGCCGATGCCCGACACTGCCGATGGGATCACGATGCTCATCTGCGACGTGACCAACGATGCAGCCGTAGAGAGCGTCGTCGACGAGGTTCTAAGGCGCGCGGGGCGGGTCGATGTTCTCGTCAACAATGCCGGGATCGGATTGCTTGGCGGTGCTGAGGAATCCACGACGGAACAGGCCAAGGCCGTATTCGACGTGAACGTGTTCGGCACCATACGCATGACAAATGCGGTCCTGCCGGTGATGAGACGACAACGTCGAGGCCGGATCATCAACCTCAGTTCAATTCTCGGGCTGATCCCCGCCCCCTACAATGCACTCTACGCGTCGACCAAGCACGCAATCGAAGGCTATTCGGAGTCTCTCGACCATGAAGTGCGTACACAGGGCACCCGCATCGTGCTTGTCGAGCCGGGCGTCACGCGCACCTCCTTCGAAGAGAACATCACGCGGCCGGACCGACCACTTGGCATCTATGATACGGTTCGCGCCGGCGCAGAAAGGTTGATGCGCGAGATTGTCGCGAAGGGCGATGCACCCGAGGTAGTCGCCGAAGCCGTCGTAAGGGCCGCCAATGCGGCATCGCCGAAACGCCGCTACACGGCTGGAAAGGCTGCACGACAGGTCCGCTTTATACGGCGCTTCCTGCCCGAGGCCTTCGTCGACAAGAACCTTCGGAAATTCAACAGACTTCCCGATTGACGTTGCCGCTGCACTCCCGACGCTGCCGGTGCACCACACAAACGAAAGCTAATCTGATGAAATCATTCCTGATCGATCGCTATGAGAAAGGCGGCGCTCTGCGGCTCGGCGAAAGTGCCCTGCCGGAGTTACGTGAGAACGACGTCATGGTCGAGATTCATGCCGCCGGCGTGAACGTCCTGGACAGCAAGATTAGGGACGGAGAGTTCAAGCTCATCCTGCCCTACCGGCTTCCGCTGGTGCTGGGCAACGATGTCGCCGGCATCGTGGTCCGGGTCGGGGCCAAGGTCCGGCAATTTAAGCCCGGTGATGCCGTCTATGCACGTCCGGCCCAGGATCGCATCGGGACATTCGCAGAGTATATCGCCATGGACGAGGCCGATGTAGCAATGAAGCCGAACAATCTGACGATGGAAGAGGCCGCATCCGTTCCGCTTGTCGCCCTAACCGCATGGCAGGTGCTGATCGAGCGGGCCAATGTGCAAAAGGGGCAGAAGGTGCTGATCCATGCCGGCTCGGGCGGTGTGGGCACGATCGCGATCCAGCTTGCCAAGCATCTCGGAGCATATGTCGCCACGACCACGAGCACGGCTAATATCGCTCTTGTGAAAAGTCTCGGCGCAGACGTCGTGATCGACTACACGAAGGATGACTTCGAGAAAGTGCTGCAGGGCTATGACGTCGTGCTGAACAGCCTTGGGAAGGACACGCTGGAGAAATCCCTTTCTGTGCTGAAACCCGGCGGAAAGCTGATCTCGATTTCCGGTCCGCCTGATCCCGACTTCGCGAGGCAAAGCGGCTCCGGCTGGCTGCTTCAACAGGTCATGCGCATACTTAGCTTCGGGATCAGGAGAAAATCGAAACGGCGGGGGATCGACTATTCGTTTCTCTTCATGACAGCGAATGGTTCGCAGCTTGGTCGGATCACCTCCCTCATCGAGGCAGGTGTCATCCGACCGGTAGTGGACCGGGTCTTGCCGTTCGCGAGGACCAACGAGGCGCTCGGTTATGTCGAGACGGGTCGTGCGAAGGGGAAGGTCGTCGTCGCTGTGAAGTGACGTTCGGGGGCAAATAGAAGCCGGCGGCATTTGCCACTGCAGCCATATCGAGGGAAATTCAATTGCGGTGGAAGGAGGCACTGCAATGCATGATTTAATGCTGTGATCCCAAGCGCAAATGCGTCGAACAAAGCCGTACGTTTCATTATCACGCGGTATTGCGCGAGTGGATGACCGTAACATCGTAAGCGGCATTGCCTTCGTCATTTAACGGATTGGGCTGCCTTGACGCGCGAAACGTCGCTGGCTGGGGCCGGTGCTAGTGCAGCCGGAACGGTTGCCACCGCAGCGGGCGCTGGGAACTGCGGCCGAAGGGGATTTCTCCATGCCACAACGGACCTCGCGGTCTCGCCTGACGTTTCATCGATCAGCGGTCAGGCAATCCTGCCTGCCTCAAGGCTTCGGCCACTTGGTCTGCCCATGTCGGCAGGTGTCGAAAGAAAGGCAGCGACCGATATTGGTTGATGGTGAAGCCTGGCTGGGCAGCCAAGAGCTTCTGCGCGGCCCAGCGGGCAGCCTCCAGGTCGCCGCTCATCGCGGACCAAGCGGCGAGGTATCGATATGACATGATAATGTCAGGGTGGCCGGCAATGACCTCACGGGCGATCGCGATCGCCTGGGTAAGAGAGCCTGCCTTGGCTAGCGAGGTGGCCATTCCCAATCTCATGTTGAATGCGAGGGGATCCATTGGGCTCAGTGTCATCGCGCGCTGAAACCGTTCCGTCGCGCGAGTGTCTTCGCCCATGTAGATCGCAATCCAACCGTAGCGTGCCCATGCCCAGGCATTGTTCGGATCAAGCGTCAGCGCCTTTTCGATAAACGTGGTGGCACGATCTTGGTCGCCGCACATGCTCATTGCCGCGCCGGCGGCGGCCAACGCGGTCGGATCATCGCTGATAGCGCCTGCAGCCTCAACCGCGACGAGCGCCTCTTCCAGTTCGGGGTTCGGATGCTCGGTCCAGAGGTACGAGGCGCTTGAGGCGTGGCACCACGCCAAAAGTGCGTGCGCGCGGCCATAGGTCGGATCAATGGCGATCGCTTTCTGCAGCAGCTCGATCGCCTGGTTGTTGGTATCCTTTCGGCGGCCCCAAAGGTTCGGGTAGGCGCGCAGGACGAGGTCATAGGCCCGCAGACTGGCCGGCGGCTTGCGCTTGGCCAGCTCGATCTCGGCACCGCGGATGGCCGGATGGATGGCACCGGCCACCTGCGCTGCGATCCGGTCCTGGAACTCGAAAACGTCCTCGATCGCGCCCTCGTAGCGCTCGGACCACAGCTGGGTCCGCGTCTCGGCGTCGACCAGTTGCACGGATATGCGCAGCCGGTCACCGCCCCGGCGAACGGTGCCTTCGACCGCATAGTTGACGCCGAGTTCCCTGCCGACCTCACGCACGTCGACGAAGCGTCCCTTATAAGTGAAGGCGGACTGGCGTGCGATGACAAAGAAATCGCGAACGCGAGACAGGGCCGCGGTAATTTCCTCCACGACGCCATCCACGAAATATTCGTCATCCGTCCCACCGAGATTGTCGAACGGCATCACCGCAACCGACGGCCGATCGTGCCGTCTCGCCGGGTCTTGGCAACTCTGCGGCGGCAACGCGGAATTGTGCGGCGACTCGGTCTGGTTGTATCCGCCCCGCTCCCGTGATTGCACTGAAGCCGCCAGGGATTTTGTCTGTGCCTCAGGTTCCATTCCCAGATGCTTTTGCAAGGTCGCCCGACACAGCTCGAACTGGCGCAAGGCCGCGTTTTCGTGACCCCTAAGAGCGTGGATTCGCATCAGCGCGCGATGGGCCGCCTCCGCGGTCGGGTCCGAAGCGAGCAACCTTTCCGCGAGTCCTTCGCAAGCCGTTTCGGCTTTGAGCCCGGCGCCGGATAATGCAAGGCTCAGCCGTTCCACCAACTGCTGCGCTTTCTGCTGATATCTGCTCTGATACGGGCCGAACCATTCACCCGGGCCGTCGGGAATGGCTTCGCCCGCAAGGATGTCGTCGCGGTAGAGGTCGGCTGCGAAGGCGAGGTCCGCCGTCCTGCCTTCAACGAGCTTCTGATCAAAAAGCCAAATATCCGCTTCATGCGGACTAGCTGCGAGCGCGACCGTTTCCTGATCCCCCTCGACAAAGATGGCGGCATCGCTGCCGTTGGGAAACCACCGTCTGATGTCAGCAACCGCCTGGCGCAGGCTGTTACGCGACTGCAGATCGCCCCGTCCCGGCCAAAAGGCTTCGGCAAGCAACTCGCGACGGAGGCCGCGGCTGCCTGCCAGGACCAAGGCGGCAAAAATAAGCGAAGACTTGCGCGTGGCGAAGCGGATGGGGGCGCCCTCCGGGGACGTAATTTCGAGACCGCCAAGCAACCGGATGCGCACGATTCATCTCCAGATTTCGACCGCGCCAACAGAATAGCATCTTAGCCGGTCGATTTAACGCAGATTTGACGGCAGCCCGCCGGACTTGCCTCAGTGGTTCACGCCTAGCCGAACAGCCACAAATCGCCCGTGTGGCAAGCTCCGACCGCAATCTGGAACGGGAGGCACAAATGGCTCACACGGAAACTCTCGCGGAGAACCGCGCATCGAACCGGCTGCTGCTAGGGACAGCGTTGAAAAGCATGGCAACAATGGTCGCTGCCTTCACGGCGTGGCAGCAGACCGTTGCAAGGCGCAGGGCGATAGCAGACCTGACACCCGATCTGCTGAAGGACATCGGCCATAGCGAGGCGCCTCGCCCCACTCTCAATATTAAGGCGGGCCTCATCACCAATCTGATGTCGATGAGATAAGGCTGGCGAAGGCCCAAATGACGGCTTACTTGGCGCGACTTCCCTTTTGATCGGGGTGAACGGGAACGAACAGTTCCCACCCGCCCGGTCGCTGCTGGGAAAACGGCCAGATGGCCGGTATCGACTAAACTGCGTCATTCGTAGTGTGTCGGTTTCGCTTTGCGATATCTGCCACTGTATTCTTGCTGACAGCAAGATCATGAGCGATCCACCGATAGCTGCGGCCTTCCTCGATGAACGCCAGCACCTTCGGCTCGAGCCTGTCCGCCTTCGGGCCGTTGGCCGGGCAGTTGTCCGAGTTTTCGCCGCGCGCTTTAGCGGCGGCGAGGCCCCGATTTCACACGCTCGCTGATGAGATCGTTGGGAAGATCGATCGTCGAGCATCCCAACGGGACGGCTTGTGGGTCAGCGCGCAGCCGCGGCTACGGGCTCGCCCAGTGCCCTGCCGTTGGCACACCACGACCACTCACATCGCGGCTCGGAAGCAATTGACGTCCGGTTTGCGCTGGCCGCCCGGACCGCTGGTAACTCGCAAAACGCTTCATGATAAGCCGGCACTGACGTGCTATGGTGAAATCTCCGTTTCTCTTTCGGAACAGTGTCACCTACATCTTCGTTTTGCGAATGGCCGTGTAAGCTGTCTCTAGCGCTCTTCAGGCTTGCGCGACCAGACAGGGTTCAAAATTGCTCATCGGGCGAATACGATGAATGACGGTGAGATGGATCGGTTCAAGCATGGCCTGGCCTCATTTTTGATGAGGCGACCTGACCTTCGTCCATACTTATGCAAGGCCGACCGAATGCATGACATGTTTGTGTTCTACAGTCAGGCTCTCCAGCAACGGGATCAGCTTCGGCAGCGAAAGTTCGCGAGCCTCGATTCGATCGTCGAAAGTGAGGAGTTTTGTCGGGGCCTTGAAGACGAGATAGCTTGCCTTCTTCCGCATTATTCCGGCCCTCGTATGATCCACTAACCGTCAGCAACGCATGGCGGCATCAACGGTCTTCCTTGAAGTCATCGAAGGCGCTGAAGCGAACAATGCAGAAGATGGGCAGAGCTTCTTCGTTAGCTCGACCTCGTCGTCCATCGCCCTGCCATTCGACGATGCGGGGTTTTTCAGGCTCGAGAAAACTGATGATGTGGTTGCCATTCCCGATGCGGACGTCCTGACTACGCACCGCAATCATGCCCGCCTCCATAGCTTCGACAGGTGCGGCGAGCTGCTCTTCCGGCGTGGCTGGCGGTGGGTCTACGGTTCTGCGCGTGACGCGCATCCGCAGTGCGCATGTCGGCCAAATTTTCCGGCCAGAGTCGATTGGGAGATCATATGTGCTCTTACCTTTGTGTAGGAGCCGTGGATGAACTTTCCAACCAACATCGACCTCACGGACGAACATCTCGATATCGTGACTGACCAGCATCCCTACCCGGGGCGTTGAGCCGGTGATACAGCCTGAGGAACGCAACCGAAGCCCGGTTCGACAGAACCATTCGTCAAGCCGTATGTTTACCGGATAGATCGTGTCAGGATTGTCCCTTCTCTGACGCGACCTTTCAGTCGGCGATTTGCGCCGCCGACATTGCGAGGACTTTTGTGTTTCACACTACCGCCGCGCTGTGGTGCTGGGAACACAATCCGCGTAAAGGGAGAGGCGAGTGAACCGCTAGCCGGACGCAGAGCCTTCATCTATCGTTCTTGACTGACGCTGGGCTTTGCGTCCGAGCTATCTTGAGGCGAGCACCATGGCTGATCCTGATCGCTATTCTGGGAAGCCGCCCAAGCGCGGTTGCGGTGTATGGATACTCGTTGCGATGGCCGTGGCTTTAGCGCTGTTTGCGGGATGGTTTTCCGGTTTTTTGGGCTGAGGAAGATCTGCTGTAGACTCTCCGGTCAGAACGGCGGTCGGAGTGCGCAAGGCTGTGCAAAGCGGGGGAATGTCGGTGGTGATCTCGTGGTCGACGTTTTTGGCCATGTGCTGCGAGCGCCAAATACCTGGTGATTGCCGTCGCAACACATTCAGCGCGCCTGACGCTTGAGATGATATTCGTCGCGAAACCTCGTGGTGGTACGCTTTCAGCCGCCTCTGACGAAACCAGCACCCGGTTTACACGTCGTGTTCCTAATGGACCATTCGATTAAATTCTGACGAAATCAGTGGCTTACGTCCGATCGGCCTGTGACATTGTGCTACTTCGCGTACAGCGCTCTCGACCGCTCGAGATGTTTGAGGAGTGCCATCTCCGACCCATCCACGTCGTTCGCAGCCAAGCGGTCCACAATCTCCTCGTGTTCGGCTAACGTGAACTTCTCCTTACCGGTCCAGATTAGCATCTCGGTATGGTATTCCTTCAGCCATGCGAGCATCGCTTCACTGACAGCGACGTAGATCGGATTGCCAGAAATCTGCGCGATGCGGGTGTGAAATTCCATATCCGCATCGATGAACTCTTCGGCTCGCCCAAGTGACATGCGCTGGCGCTCGATGATCTTCCTCAGATCATCGATATCACTTGCGGATGCACGCTGGGCGGCCTCGCGCGCCATGCCGCGCTCGAAGAAGATGCGCGCAGTTTTGAGATGCTCCAGCGAGTCGGCCGATTGTGACAACATGATCTTCGCGGTCAGATCGACCTGGCGAAAGATTGACTTCGCCGTCAACCTGAGAACCTTCGCCCGCTCACCGTGGGAAATACTGACAAGCCCTTTGTTGGCGAGAGACTGCATAGCCTCTCGGATGGCGGGCCGCCCAACGCCAAAGCGTTCCATGAGCACGCGCTCAGATGGCATTTCATCGCCTGGCTGAAGCTCGCCCGACGTGATCATTCGCTCAAGTCGATCAAACACTTCGTCGGACAGTTTCCGACGGACGATTTGTTCGAGGGGTTGGGTCATGACATCTCGCTGGCTCAAAATGTCTCCTCCTAGCATTTTCCATGTTGAGAACAAAGCTCGCGATGAAAATTCGCGCATCCAAACATTTTGCTTTTCATCAGTTGGAATACTCATTATACCAGATCACGAGTTGACGCCATGACAATCTTTCGTGGCGAGAGGAGCAACCGGCAATTCATGATGATTACGCTGACCTACCGCATCGAGACGCCTGGGAGCGTCGAGACGATGGCGGACAAAATCGCAAGCGACCAGTCGACCGGAACCTTCGTGCCCGTTCCTGGTGAGACCGAGGAATTGAAATCACGCGTCGCTGCTCGCGTGCTGGCGATCCGCCCGCTCGAAGGTACGAACCAGCCGACTTGGCCGGAGGTCACTCCCGGCACACAGATCCATCGCGCCGATGTCGACATCGCCTTTCCGCTGGATGCGATCGGGACCGATATCTCCGCATTGATGACCATCGCGATCGGTGGCGTCTATTCCATCAAGGGCATGACCGGCATCCGCATCGTCGACATGAAGCTGCCTGACGCCTTCAAGGGTGCGCATCCGGGCCCACAGTTCGGCATATCAGGCAGCCGCCGTTTGACCGGCGTTACAGGGCGCCCGATCATCGGGACGATCGTCAAGCCGGCCCTTGGGCTGCGGCCACACGAAACAGCAGAGCTCGTCGGCGAGCTGATTGCGGCCGGCGTCGACTTCATCAAGGACGACGAGAAGCTGATGAGCCCGGCTTATTCGCCGCTCAAGGAGCGCGTTGCAGCGATCATGCCGCGCATCCTCGATCACGAGCAGAAGACCGGCAAGAAGGTGATGTATGCCTTCGGCATCTCGCATGCCGACCCCGACGAAATGATGCGCAACCACGACATTGTTGCCAATGCTGGCGGTAACTGCGCCGTCGTCAACATCAACTCCATTGGCTTTGGCGGCATGAGCTTTGTTCGCAAGCGCTCCAATCTGGTGTTGCATGCGCATCGAAACGGTTGGGACGTGCTGACCCGCGATCCCGGCGCCGGCATGGACTTCAAGGTGTACCAGCAATTCTGGCGGCTGCTCGGGGTCGACCAGTTTCAGATCAACGGCATCAGGATCAAGTATTGGGAGCCTGACGAAAGCTTTGTCTCGTCCTTCAAGGCTGTCAGCGCGCCGCTATTTGATGCCTCCGATTGTCCGCTTCCAGTTGCCGGTTCCGGCCAGTGGGGAGGACAGGCCCCGGAGACCTATCGACGGACCGGCCGTACCACCGATCTTCTCTATCTGTGTGGCGGGGGCATTGTCAGCCACCCTGGCGGCCCGGCGGCTGGCGTCCGGGCCGTGCAGCAGGCCTGGCAGGCCGCCGTTGCAGACATCCCGTTGGACATCTACGCGAAGGATCATCCGGAGCTCGCCGCCTCCATTGCAAAATTCGGCGACGGCAAAGGCGCGTGACGGTTATGGATCGACTTCTCGTCAGCTATTACGGGGACGACTTTACCGGATCCACCGATGTCATGGAGGCGTTGGCATCGAACGGTGTTGCGACGGTGCTCTTCCTCGACATTCCCACGCCCAAAATGCTGGCGCGCTTCAAAGATTGTCGCGCAATCGGCATTGCTGGGACAAGCCGCAGCGAGACGCCCGCCTGGATGCAACAGCACCTGACGCCTGCTTTCGAATGGCTAAAGTCGCTTGGTGCCGCCATCTGTCACTACAAGGTCTGCTCGACCTTCGATTCCGGCCCCGAGATTGGCAGTATCGGCAAGGCGATCGAAATAGGCCGTGCGACGTTCGGGCAATCGACCGCGCCCGTCATCGTCGGGGCGCCGCAATTGGGGCGCTACACGGCGTTCGGCACTCTCTTTGCCGCCTACCAGGGCCGTATCTTTCGCATCGATCGCCATCCTGTGATGAGCCGCCATCCGGTGACACCGATGGACGAGGCCGATCTTGCAATCCACCTGGCGAAACAGACCCGCGTTCCGATCGTGGTCGCGGATCCTGACGCAATCACCTCGACCGACGCCGATGCCAGGATCGACGAACTGGCACAGAATGCACCCGGAATTCTGCTCATCGATGTCGATTCTGCGGCGACACAAGAGGCTGCAGGCCAACAGCTACTCCGCCTCACCAGCAGATCCGGGAGCTTCGTTGCTGGTTCATCGGGGGTTGAATATGCCCTTCTGCGTGCATGGCGCCATAACGGCCTCATCAGCGAAAACAGCGTCGAGTTTCCAGACGTCGGCCCCGTCGACCGCCTAGCGGTCGTGTCAGGCAGCGTATCGCCGACGACTGAGCGGCAAATCCGAAGTGCAGTCGATAACGGCTTCGAGAGCGTCGCCCTCGATCCGCTAGCACTGGTTTCGGAGGATGGCGACCGCTGCGTGGATGGAGCGGTACAGGCTGGCATCCAGAAGCTTAAGGAAGGCAAGAGCGTGATCATCCACACCGCTCTCGGGCCATCTGCGGACATCGGTGCCGACATCGACAAACATCCGGGCGCGCGTCACAAGCTCGGACGTGCACTCGGCACGGTCTTGCGTCGCCTGATCGAGAGAGAAGGGCTTGCTCGGGCCGTCATTGCCGGTGGCGACACGTCCAGTCACGCACTCAGGCGGTTGAAGATCGACGCATTGACGACCCTTCTTCCGCTTCCCCAGACGCCGGGGTCTCCGCTTTGCCTCGCTCACGGTGACTATCCGCCGACCACCGGCCTGCAGATCGCTCTTAAAGGCGGTCAGGTCGGAACAGACGGTTATTTCGCGCAGATACGCGACGGAAGGAAGAGTTGAGATGGTTTTCTGGGTCGGCACCAGCTTCAAGATGAACAAGACCGTTGCCGAAGCGCTCGCCTTCGCGCGCCGCCTTGCCGAGACAGACTACGAACGCGACGTTCGCGTACAGCGGTTCGTCATTCCATCGTTTACCGCCGTCGGCGAGGTCAAACGCGCGCTTGCCGGTACTTCGGTGAAGGTCGGCGCTCAAAACATGCACTGGGAGGATGCCGGTGCCTGGACGGGAGAGATTTCTCCCTTGATGCTGAAGGACTGTGAGCTCGACATCGTCGAGTTGGGTCATTCCGAACGACGCGAGCATTTCGGGGAGACCGACGAAACCGTCGGCCTCAAGGTTTCGGCCGCTATCCGTCACGGTCTCATTCCCGTGATCTGCATCGGCGAGACATTGCAGGAACGCCAGCAAGGCCAAGCCGATGCTGTCGTGCGGCGGCAGGTCGAGAAAGCTCTGGCGGGCGTGGGCAGCGCAGCCGGCCACGCTCCGATCCTGCTCGCTTACGAACCCGTCTGGGCGATCGGTGTGAACGGTATTCCGGCAACAGCCGACTATGTCTCGCAGCGGCACGGAAAGATCGCCGAATTGGCCAGGTCCATTCTTGGCCGTTCGGTGCCGGTCCTCTACGGCGGAAGCGTCAACCCGCAAAACTGCGAGGAACTGATCAGCCAGGCGCACGTCGGCGGGCTGTTCATCGGCCGTTCGGCTTGGTCCGTCGACGGTTACCTCGACATTCTTCACCGCGTTAGCGCGGCGATCGAACGCAAAATTTCTGTGCCCGCAGGCGAGTGAAGGAACCTGTTATGAAGATCGCAATTGGCGCAGACAGCGCCGGCAAACCACTCTTGGATGTCATTGCTGCCCATCTTGGAAGCAAGGCCGACCTCGAAGTCCATGATCTTAGCCAATCCGGCTTCTATGCCGACCTTTCCCAGCGTCTCGCGCAGACGATTGTCAACGGCGAACATCACCGCGGCATCCTGATTTGCGGCACGGGCATCGGCGTCTGTATTTCTGCAAACAAGGTGCCAGGCATTCGCGCTGCTCTCACGCACGATACCTATTCCGCAGAGCGTGCGGCGAAATCGAACAACGCACAAATCATTACGATGGGCGCACGTGTCATCGGACCAGAACTGGCGAAATCGATCGTCGATGTCTGGCTTGCCTCCGAATTCGACCCGCAGGGTCCGTCGGCTGGAAATGTCCAGGCAATTGACAGGCTCGACGCTGAAAAGCCCGCATCATAACAATTAAGTGGTGATATGGTGATTGACTCATCATACCAGCATATGATCCTATCCAAAACTCAAAAGGTGAGGAAACATGACTAAGATTGCCCTCTTCGGTGCCGGCGGGAAAATGGGGTACCGGCTTGCGAAAAATCTCAAGGGTTCGCGTTTCAACGTGCGCCACGTTGAGGTTAGCGACGCAGGTAAAACCCGTTTGAAGAATGATCTTGGCCTCGATTGCCTACCGGTCGATGCTGCCCTCGATGGCGCGGAAGTGGTTATCCTTGCCGTGCCCGACAGCGCGATCGGGAAAGTCGCGGCAAGCGTCGTCGACAAGCTGAAACCCGACACCATGGTTGTCGTGCTGGATGCTGCGGCCCCCTTTGCCGGTCACCTGCCGAAGCGCGACGATCTCACCTATTTCGTCACCCATCCCTGTCATCCGCCAATCTTCAACGACGAAACGGACATGCCGGCGAAGAAGGACCACTTCGGCGGCCTGTTCGCCAAGCAGCACATTGTCTCGGCGCTGATGCAGGGGCCCGAAAGCGCCTACGCTCTCGGTGAGGAAATCGCCAAGCTCATCTGGGCCCCAGTCATGCGCTCGCACCGGGTCACGGTCGACCAGCTTGCCATGCTCGAACCTGGGCTGTCGGAAACGGTGTGCGCATCGCTGCTCGTCGTCATGCGACAGGCCATGGATGAATGCGTTGCACGCGGCGTGCCTGAAGAAGCTGCCCGCGACTTCCTGCTCGGCCATATGAACGTGCTCGGCGCGGTCATCTTTAAGGAAGTCGACGGCGTCTTCTCAGATGCCTGCAACAAGGCGATCGAATTCGGCATTCCAGCCCTGATGCGCGACGACTGGAAAAAGGTATTCGAACCACAGGAGATCGCCGAAAGCATCCGGCGCATCACCTGAACCGGCTTGGGGAAGGCCTAAGGCTACCCCTCAACCGCCCCAAGGGAGACGGGGCTTTGTTCACACTCGGGAGGAAAAAATGAGACTAACGCGTAGACTGACACTTACAGCCTTTGCCGGCGCACTGGCGCTCGGAACTGCCATTCCGGCCTATTCGGCCGACCTCATCGCCATCATCACGCCGGCGCATGACAATCCCTTCTTTAAGGCAGAAGCCGTCGGCGCCGAAGCAAAGGCGAAGGAACTTGGCTACGAAGCCCTCGTCATGACGCATGATGACGATGCCAACAAGCAGTCGGAAATGATCGACACCGCGATCGGACGCGGCGCCAAGGCGATCATTCTCGACAACGCTGGAGCGGACGCGTCTGTCGCAGCCGTCAAGAAGGCAAAGGATGCGGGCATCCCCTCCTTCCTGATCGATCGCGAAATCAACGCAACCGGCGTGGCTGTTGCCCAGATCGTCTCGAACAACTACCAGGGCGCGCAGCTCGGCGCGCAGGAATTCGTCAAGCTGATGGGCGAGAAAGGCAACTACGTCGAGCTGGTCGGCAAGGAGTCTGACACCAATGCCGGCATCCGCTCGCAAGGCTATCACGACGTCATTGACGACTATCCGGACTTGAAGTCAGTCGCCAAGCAGTCGGCGAACTGGAGCCAGACGGAAGCCTACTCGAAGATGGAAACCATCCTGCAGGCAAATCCAAACATCAAGGGCGTCATCTCCGGCAACGACACCATGGCCATGGGCGCGATCGCAGCACTGCAGGCGGCCGGGCGCAAGGACGTGATCGTCGTCGGCTTCGACGGCTCCAACGACGTGCGCGACTCCATCAGGTCTGGCGGCATCAAGGCGACCGTTCTGCAGCCCGCCTATGCACAGGCTCAGTTGGCTGTCGAGCAGGCAGACGCCTACATCAAGAACAAGACCACGCCCAAGGAAGAGAAGCAGTTGATGGATTGCGTTCTCATCAACGCAGACAATGTTGACAAGCTCGAGACCTTCGCTCTGACGAACTAATCAGCCGTGAATTGCAGAGGGGCAGCGCTGCGCCCTCTGCAATTCCTTTCGTATGACGTCGAGGTTCACCCGCATGTTGAGAATGAAGGGCGCCCTACTCGCTGCTGTGGTGGTGGCGATGTTGCCCGGTTGCAAGATCATCAAGACGCCAACCGCAGAAGAAAAGGCGGCGGCAGCGGCCAAGACCGCCTTCGACCCGAACGCAAAGGTCGAGGCGATCTGGCAGTCCGAGGTCATACCCTATTTCGAGAAGCGCTCCGGCGAACTCAAAGACGTCGTGCAACTGGCCACTTCCAGCCCCGATCAGGCGGGCGAGAAATACGGCAATCCGCGCAAGCAGAGCAGCTCGCCGTGGACGTATGCGGTAAAAGTCAACGGCAAGGTCATTGCTGCCGATACAGCCTCGCGCGCGGCAACGCTCGATGTCGACGCCGATGGCGATGGCAAGGCCGATGCGAAGGTACAGATCGGGCCGGCGCTGCGAGGCACGGCGCTGCGCGACACGCTGGACTTTGTCAATTTCAACGAATTCAAGAACCAGATCGAGTGGGCTCAGTTCGGCAAGGCGTTCAACGAGAAGGCCAATGCGGCCTTCCTGTCCGCCGTCCCGCGCGAAGGCCTTGTCGGCAAGACAGTAACCGCGATTGGCGCCTTTCCGCTCCCCAACGGCGGCCAGCTTCCATTCGTCACTCCCTCCGAACTGACGGTGGGATCATGACCGCAAACAAGATATCGACGCACGGCATCATCCTGCGGCTCGACGATGTGTCGAAGGTCTATTCGGGTATCGTCGCGGTGAAGCGCGCCCATCTCGAACTGCGCCAGGGCGCGGTCAACGTCCTGGTGGGCGAAAACGGCGCAGGCAAGTCGACACTCATGAAGATCATCGCCGGCGTCGAGCACCCGACGCACGGCCGCATCATCCTTGACGGCGAGCCGGTATCTTTCAACAGCCCGGCCGATGCGCAGGCGCACGGCATCGGTATGATCTTTCAGGAGCTCAATCTCTTTGCCAACATGTCGGTCGCAGAAAATATCTTCGCCACGCGCGAGATGACGCGCGGCCTCTTCGGTATCGATCACAAGGCGCAGGTCCAAAAAGCCAATGCATTTTTGAAGCGTTTGGATGCCGGGATTGACGGGGAGACGATGGTCGAGGATTTGCCCATCGGCCAGCAGCAGCTCGTCGAGATCGCCAAGGCGATGTCGTTGAATGCGCGTATCCTGATCATGGACGAGCCGACATCCGCTCTTTCGGCTGCTGAAGTTGAAATCCTGTTTAAGGTGATTGCCGAACTCAAAGCCCAGGGCGTCGCGATCGTCTACATCTCGCACCGACTGGAAGAGCTGATGCGGATCGGCGACTACATCACGGTGCTACGCGACGGCCAAATCACCGGTCAGGCAATGGTCCGCGATATCGACACGCGTTGGATCGTGCGCTCCATGATCGGCTCGGACGCCAAGGATTTTGCAAAGTCTGTGGACCACGCCGTCGGCAGCGAGGTCTTTCGCGCCGAAAACATCAGCCTGCCGCGAGCCACGGGTGGGCTTTCGGTCAACAACGTCTCCTTATCGGTCAAGGCAGGCGAAATACTCGGCATTTATGGCCTCATGGGTGCGGGGCGCAGCGAGTTCTTCGAATGCGTGATCGGACGTCACATGCACTCGACCGGCAAAATCTTCATCGATGGCAAGGAAGTTCGCGCCCGCGATACCACGCGGCGTATCCGACGCGGACTTGCCCTGATTCCGGAAGACAGGCAGCGGGAGGGTCTGGTCCAGGTCCTTTCCATCGCTTCCAACCTAACCCTGGCAAGCCTTGGCCGCTTCACCCGCCTCTTCCATATCGACGGCAGCGCCGAGAAGAACGCCATTCGCGATGCGATCCGCGATCTTTCAATCAAGGCGCCCAACCCGGATTTCGAAGTAACCTCTATGTCGGGCGGCAATCAGCAGAAGGTGGTCATCGGCAAGGCACTGATGACCAATCCAAAGGTGCTTTTGATGGACGAGCCAAGCCGTGGCATCGATGTGGGCGCCAAGGCCGATGTCTTTCGCACCATGCGCCGGCTGGCGGCAAACGGGCTCGCCATTTTGTTTTCGACGTCTGACCTCGAAGAGGTCATGGCGCTTTCCGATCGAATCGCGGTCTTAAGCAACGGCCAGCTGGTCGCCGTCTTCGACCGGAGCGAGGCCACGGAAGAAGCCATCATCGCGGCTTCGGCCAAGGGACACGGACATCAAGGGAAACTCGCGTCATGACGGCGGCCACCTCATCCAATACTTCGCCTGCGAGCGCGAACGGTTCTGTACTGCTGACGCTGATGAAGCTCAGGACGTTCATCGCGCTGTTTGCCGTTATCATCTTCTTTGCGATCTTCGCGCCGAACTTCACCTCGACTGCAAACATGATCCTGATGTCGAAGCATGTCGCGCTCAACGCCTTCCTGGCGATGGGCATGACCTTCGTCATCATCACCGGCGGCATCGACCTGTCAGTCGGATCGATCGTCGGGCTTTGCGGCATGGTCGCCGGCGGTCTGATCCTTTACGGCATCGAACTGCCAATCGGCTACACCATCTATTTCAACCTCTTCGAGATCGTATTCATCACGCTTTCGATCGGCCTCCTCATCGGCCTCATCAATGGTCTGCTGATTACCAAGCTCAACGTCGCGCCCTTTATTGCGACGCTCGGCACCCTTTACATCGCACGTGGGCTGGCGCTGCTCTCGTCGGACGGCCAGACCTTTCCGAATCTTGTCGGCCGGCCCGAATATGCGACGACCGGCTTCGACTTCTTCGGCGCGGGGCGCATTTTCGGCCTGCCGGTATCGATCTGGATTCTGATCGTACTTGCGCTGCTCGCCGCCTATGTCGCGCGCTCGACGCCAATTGGCCGTCATATCTTTGCCGTCGGCGGTAACGAGCGCGCCGCACGGATGTCGGGTATCCGCGTCGACCTGGTAAAGATCTTCGTCTACATGTTCTCCGGCCTTTGCGCGGCGATCGTCGGTGTCATCATCTCGTCAGAGTTGATGGCCTCGCACCCGGCGACCGGTGAGAGCTTCGAGCTCAACGCGATCGCCGCGGCCGTTCTTGGCGGCACGTCGATGTCGGGCGGACGCGGGACGATCGGCGGCACGATCATCGGAGCATTCGTGATCGGCATTCTCTCGGATGGATTGGTGATGATGGGGGTCTCGTCCTTCTGGCAGATGGTCATCAAGGGATTGGTGATCATCATCGCCGTGGTTGTCGACCAGGCGCAGCGCCGCCTGCAACAACGCGTCACTCTCATGCAGATGGCAAAGGCAGGTTGAAATGACTGAATTGAAAGGTGCATTGATCGGTTGCGGCTTCTTTGCGATCAACCAGATGCACGCCTGGAACGATGTCGAAGGCGCCAGGATCGTCGCGATCTGCGATCGCGATCCCGAGCGGCTGAAGGTTGTTGGCGATCAGTTCGGTATCGATCGTCGCTATAGCGATGCCGAGGCGTTGTTCGCCGACGGCTGGTTCGATTTCGTCGACATTGCCACGACAGCACAGAGCCACCGCGCCCTCGTGGAAATGGCTGCCAGGCGCAACATAGCGGCCATCTGCCAGAAGCCGTTCGCCAAGACGCTATCGGACGCAAAGGCGATGGTCGAGGCGTGCCGCCATGCCGGCGTAGCGTTGATGATCCACGAGAACTTCCGCTGGCAAACACCGATACAGGCGGTCAGAAAGGCGCTGGATGCAGGCGCCATCGGCACCCCCTTCTGGGGGCGTTTTTCCTTCCGTTCGGGTTACGACGTCTTCTCCGGTCAGCCGTACCTGGCAGAGGGCGAGCGGTTCATCATCGAAGACCTCGGCATCCATACGATCGATATCGCCCGCTATATCCTTGGCGATGTTTCCTCACTCACGGCTCGCACCAAACGGGTCAACCCGAAGATCAAGGGCGAGGACGTGGCGACCATTCTCCTTGACCACGAAAACGGCGCCACCTCGGTGGTAGACGTCAGCTACGCGACGAAGCTCTCCAAGGAACCGTTCCCGGAGACATTGATCGAGCTTGATGGCTCCGAGGGCACCATCCGTCTGACGCAAGGCTACGGCCTCCAGGTAACAAACGCGCAGGGCACGACGACCACGGACGTATCTCCAAAGTTGCTGCCATGGGCCTCGCGGCCATGGCACAACATCCAAGAGAGCGTCCACGCGATCCAGCAGCATTGGGTCGATCAGTTGAAGCGCGGCGCCGAGCACTCAACATCCGGGGCCGACAATCTGAAGACGTTTGCCCTTGTCGAGGCCGCCTATGACAGTGCAGCCAAGGGGCAGACAATCGACGTCGGAGCGATGCTGCGATGACGATCGACCTGTTCCAGCTCTACGGCACCCATATCGTCGAAACGCCACCGGTTCGACTACGTGCCGGAAAACTGGTAGCCGATTTTGCCAATGGCAACCTGCGCACCATCCGCTACAATGGAACCGAGGTGCTCAGAGCAATTTCTTACCTTGTTCGCGACCGGGATTGGGGCACCTACAGCCCGCAGATCGACAATCTTACGATCGAGCAGAATGAGGATCGTTTCGAGGTCACCTATCGCGCCTGCTGCTCTGGAGCGAACGAGACTACACTCGTCATCGACGTTCGCATCGTTGGAAGCCCCGACCGACTTGACTTTGAGGCCGAAGCCGTGGCCAAGACCGGCTTCGAAACCAACCGCTGCGGCTTCTGTATTTTGCATCCGATCGTCGGAGTGGCCGGCGCACCAGCGACGGTCGAGCACGTTAAGGGCGCCGTCGTGGCAACACGGTTTCCGGATTTGATCGAGCCCTGGCAGCCGTTCAAGGACATGCGCGCCATCACCCACGACGTAATGCCTGACGTGAAGGCAGAATGCCGGATGGAGGGCGACATCTTTGAAATGGAGGATCAGAGGAACTGGTCGGACGCATCCTACAAGACCTACGTCAGACCGCTCGCCCTTCCGTGGCCGTACCAGATCGCCGCCAACCAGCCCGTTCGGCAAAAAACGTCACTGATCATCACTGACAGCCGCAGCCCCTTACGAGAGCACCCTTCTGCTGGGGCCTCGGGTGGAGCTATCAACCTCGAGCCCGGGGCGCGAAGCGGCACCATGCCGGCGATCGGCCTGATTATTGCACCCGAAGACGCTGACGCGACCTTGTCGGCAAAATCCGTCCTGTCGGAGATCGCTCCCCAGGAACTTCTCTTCCATCTCGATCCTGGTGCCGGGCATGGCGTCGACGTGCTCAAGCGGTTCGCAGCAATCGCCGCCGCCCATTGCGGTCGTTCGACGCTGGAGATAGCACTTGCCTGCAAGCGGTCTCCGTCCATCGAGGTGGGCGAGATCGCCAACCAGATGCAGTTGGCAAAGTTCAAGCCGGATGCGATCATGATCTCGCCTGCCATCGACCGGCAGTCGACGCCGCCCGGTAGCAAATGGCCCGATTGCCCGCCTCTCGAAGAGATCTACGCTGCAGCCCACTTAGCCTTTCCAGGCATTCGCATCGGTGGCGGCATGCTGAGCTATTTCACTGAGCTCAACAGAAAGCGCGTTCCCGATGGACAGCTTGACTTCGTCAGCCACTGCACCAATCCGATCGTCCACGCAGCAGACGATCTCAGCGTCATGCAGACATTGGAAGCCTTGCCGTTCATAACCCGATCCGTGCGCGCGATCTACGACGCAAAGCCCTACCGGATCGGCCCGTCGACCATTGCGATGCGGCAGAACCCTTATGGCAGCCGCACGATGGACAATCCTTCGGGCGGACGCGTACCGATGGCCAACCGCGACCCGCGCCATAACGGGCGCTTCGCAGAGGTTTTCGCGCTGGCTTACGCGATACGGGTACTGGATGCCGATCTCGAATGCCTGACACTTTCTGCATTGACCGGTCCATTTGGTTTGATCGCCGGTCCGGCAGAACCGATCGAGGAAGGCGGGCGGCGCCCACTGTTTAATACCGTACGGGCACTGGCTGCATTGGCTGGTGCATCCTGGCAGGAATGTGTCTCCTCCTCCCCCTCCGAGGTGCTGGCTTTCGTTGCAGGGGATGCCACAGGAGAAAAGCTTTGCATCGTTAATTTGACGAGCGAGGAAAAAGCGGTCGACTGCGGTGCATGCAAGCCAGCATCAAAGAATTCAGGTACGAACCTGTTGCTCGCTCCACTGGCTAGCCTCGTCGTGCGACTGGCGGATTGACCCGCTCGGTACCAATTGCATCTATGCCAACGAAGCTTGTTCTGGGGAGGATGGCGTGAAGACCAAGAAGCTTATCAATTCCGGTGCAGACGCCGTCGATGAGATGCTGCAGGGGGTGCTTTCGGCGCATCCGAACCATCTTTACGCGGTCGACGATATGCCGCGCGCGATCATTGCCAAAAACGGGCCGCGCAAGGGCAAGGTCGGGCTGGTGATCGGCGGCGGGTCTGGCCACGAGCCAACGTTTCTGGGCTTTGTTGGCAAGGGGCTCGCAGACGCTGCCGCGATCGGCAATGTATTCGCCTCCCCGCCCCCCGATCCCATTATCGCGTGTGCCAAGGCTGTCGATGGCGGTGCCGGCGTTCTGTTCATGTATGGCAATTATGCCGGCGACGTCATGAACTTCGACATGGCCGCTGAAATGCTCGCTTTGGACGACATTGAAGCGCGAACTGTCCTGACAACGGATGACGTCGCCTCCGCGCCTCCCGATCAGAGGCACAGGCGACGCGGCGTGGCGGGCAACGTTTTCATTTTCAAAGCCGCTGGAGCGGCCTGTGATCTGCTGTATTCTTTCGACGACGTGGAGCGGGCTGCCCGCCATGCCAATTCGCGAACCTACACGATGGGTGTCGCGCTCTCGCCGTGTTCGCTGCCCCAGACCCTCAAACCGAACTTCCTGATTGGCGAAGACGAGATGGAGATCGGAATGGGAATCCATGGAGAACCCGGGATGGCTCGCGAGCCGCTGAAAACGGCAAACGAGGTGACCGACGAACTGATGGACAGCATTCTTCGGGAGATGAAGGCAAGTCGCGGCGATCGTGTCGCAGTGCTCGTCAACTCGCTCGGTTCGACGCCGATGATGGAACTCTACATCATGATGCGACGCGTGAAGTCCCGGCTTGATGATGCCGGACTCGTCGTCCATACGTCGCTCGTGGGAAATTACTGCACGTCGCTTGAAATGGCCGGTGCGTCGGTGACCGTCATGCATCTCGATGACGATCTACAGCGATTGATCGACCACCCCTGCGATTGCGCCATGTTTACGAGGTGATCGATGACGATCACGACGAAAGATCTGCAGCGCCTGTTTGTCCTGATTGCCGAGGCTATCGCAAAGAAACGCGACCATCTTTGTGAGTTGGATGGCGCCATCGGCGACGGCGATCACGGGCTCGCCATGGACGCAGGATGCCAAGCGGCCGCAAAGGCCGTCGGCGAGCTCGACCCTGCCCAGACTGCGCCAACGGCTGTATTCAACGTCGCAGCAAAGGCATTTTTGAATGCAGTTGGCGCTTCATCTGGCCCATTGTACGCCACCGCCTTCATGCGCGCGGGAGCGGCCGCCAAGGACAAGCAGGCATTGACCGATGACGATTTCCTACGCGCTTTTGCGGCAATGGCCCAGGGAATCCAGGAGCGCGGCAAGGCAGAGCTCGGAGAAAAGACAATGTTTGATGCCTGGAGGCCGTCAGCTGACGCCGCGCAGGATTCCTGGCGGTCGGGAACGCCCCTCGCTGCATGTTTCGACGCTGCCCTGCAGGCGGCACACGAGGGCTGCGAAGCAACGAGCGGCATGACAGCAGGCAAGGGGCGCGCTTCGCGATTGGGGCATCGCGTGATCGGTCACATCGATCCGGGCGCTGCGTCGGCCGTCATCATAATTGCCGCGATATCGAAATTTGCACAGCAACATGATGGTTAGCTCATCATACCAGTTGACATGTCAATGACTATCTGCGAAAACGGGCCGGCTTTACAAGAGGAGGACGTAATGCTGACCCTATCCACGACGTTGAAGTCTACGAGCATCGTTGCGCTGGCGATCGCGTCCCTGTCTGCAACGCCGGTTCTTGCCGAAGATATCACGCTCTGGACGCTCAACTTCGACAACAATGCTGCAAATACGGCCCTGAAGAAGGTAGCAACGGACTTCGAAGCGGCAAACCCTGGGACACATGTCGAGATTGTCCAGCGCGCCGTCGATGAGCACAAGACTGCTTTGCGCGTCGCTGCAGGCTCCGACAAAGGACCCGACATCTATTTCAGCTGGGCGGGCCTTGGCCTTGGCGGCGAATACGTGAAAGCCGGTCTGTCGCTGCCGCTCGACAAGTACTACACCGAGTACAAATGGAACGACGAACTGCTTCCCTCTGCAGCGGCTTTCGCCGACTTATATGCCGGCGGCAAGCATGGCGCTCCCTTCACGTTCAAGGGTGAAGCCGTCTACTATAACAAGAAGCTTTTTGACCAGGCTGGCATCAAGGAAGAACCCAAGACCTACGACGAACTCGTTGCAGCGGCGCAGAAGCTGAAGGCCGCAGGAATTCCTGCCTTCACGTTCGGCGGAACGGTCAACTGGCACGTCATGCGTCTCATGGACGTTATCCTTGAAACAAAGTGCGGCGCTGAAAAGCATGACGCCCTGAAAGCGATGACGCTGGACTGGACGAAGGAACCCTGCGCGACGGAAGCGTTCGGGGAGTTTGCGAAGTGGACGAAGGACTACACGCTGCAGCCGTTCATGGGCATCGACAACAAACAGTCCTACAGCCTCTTCACGGCAGGTCGTGCAGCAATGATGCTCGAAGGCGATTGGCTGGTCAGCCAGCTTAACGGCTCCGGTGCCAATCTCGACGACTACGGCATTTTCCCGTTCCCGACCAATACCGATCGTCTCTACGGCTTCGCCGAGTACAACTACATCAGTACCAAGAGCAAGAATCCGGATATGGCGGCGAAGTTTCTTGACTATTTCCTGTCCACGAAGGTGCAGCAGGATCTGCTCGGTCAGCTCAGTTCGACCTCCGTCAACAAGAACGTAGAGTATACCAACCAGAAGCCGCTCGAGGCAGAATGGCTGGATATCTTCAAAAAGTACGGCAAGGTGTACATGAACGGCGATCAGGCGTTCCCGCTTGATGTCACGACGGAATACTTCCGCGTCATCAATGACGTCGCCTCCGGCAACGCTGAACCTGCTGACGCGGCCAAGCAGCTGCAGAGCTTCATCGCAAGCCGAACCTAATTCCTCCCAGGCGCCAGTCGATCGACCCTCGTGTTGATCGGCTGGCCCATTTCATAAGCTGGCAGCGGCTCTCATTGCCAGGAGGAAAGCATGTCACTTCGACAGTCGACACACGATCCGCGCGTGCAAGCGCTCATCCTGCTTGTGCCGGCATTGGCAATCTATGCCGTGTTCGCCCTTTATCCGATGCTCAATGTCATCATCCTGAGCTTCCAAAAATGGAATGGACTGGATCCGCATCGGCAATTCGTCGGGCTTGCAAACTATACCGCGATTTTCACGAGAGATCCGGTTTTCTGGGTCGCTTTTAGGAATACTGTGATCTGGACGGTGATGAGCCTGATCTTCCCGCCAATGGTCGGACTCCTGTTGGCCCTCAGTCTCAATCAGAAGATCTTTGGCCGCAATAGCCTCAGGGCGATCTTTTATCTGCCGGTCATCATCGCGCCGATCGCTGTCGCCACCATGTGGAAATGGATGTACGATCCGTTCTTCGGCCTTTTCAGTCAGTTGCTCACGTCGTGGGGCATGCAGGGCTGGATCAAGGACTGGTTGGGCAACAAGGATATCGCCCTTTATTCCGTCTTCCTGGCGTATCTCTGGCAGACGGTGGGTTTCTCGATGGTCCTGTTCCTGGCAGGCCTGCAAAATGTCTCACAAACGCTTGTCGAGGCCGCACGCATCGATGGCGCCGGTCGTTGGGCGGTGTTCAAGCATGTGACGTTGCCAGCATTGCGCCCGACGGTGACGATCGTTCTGGTTCTTTCCATCATCTCGTCGTTGAAGGCATTCGACATCGTCTACGGTCTGACGGGCGGCGGCCCGGCGCAGTCCACCCAGATGCTGGCACTCTGGGCGTTCACACAGGCCATGCAGATCTTCGATTTTGGACGAGGCGCCGCAATTTCCGTCGTCCTGCTCCTGATCACCATGACCGTGGTCATTCCCTATCTCAGACGGACCCAAAAGCACGAGGAGGTTGAATCGTGACAGCAGTCCCAACTGACACGACCCTCTTGCGGCTCCAGGTCGAACCATCGTCGATGAAGCGGGATCCGATTTTGATCGGTCTCTGGATAACCCTGATCATCGTAGCGCTTGTCTGGGTGGCGCCATTTGTCTTCATCGTGTTCACGTCCTTGAAGACGCCTGCGGCGGTGACGAACACGGGTGCTTTCGTGCCACCTACCGACCTCGCGTTCGAAAACTACAGCGCCGCATGGAGCCGCGGCAACTTCGCAAGCTCCTTCTTCAACAGCGCCATCATTACAGTCATCAAGGTGCCGCTTGGGCTCCTGCTTTCCGCAATGGCCGCCTATGCCCTTGCCAAGATCAAGCTGAAGGTCACACAGGCCCTGTTGCTTCTTGTCGTGTTCGGCACGATGATCCCCTTTCAGGTGATGCTTGCCCCCCTGTTTACCCTGGTAAACTCGTTCGGCCTCATCGACACTTACCCAGGCGTCATTCTCCCCTACATCGCCTTCGGCGTTCCGTATCAGGTTTTCATCCTGCACGGCTTCTTCAAGGGAATTCCCAAAGAGCTTTCTGAAGCGGCACTCATTGACGGTGCGAACCACTTCACCATCTTCAGACGGATATTTCTGCCCGTGTGCCTACCCGTCCTTGCGGCATTGCTCATTCTCGACTTCGTCTCCACCTGGAACGAATTCGCCATGGCGCTGGTGCTGCTCCAGGATCAGCACATGTGGACGTTGCCGCTCGGTCTGATGTCGTTTCAGGGGCAGTTCTCAAGCAACTACGGCCAGCTCAATGCGGCCATCGTGATGACCGTCCTGCCGGCGACCATCGTCTATCTCATATTCCAACGCTACTTCGTGTCTGGCCTCACCTCCGGTGCGGTCAAGGGCTAGAGACCATAAAAGTATTCCACGAGGAGAGAATTCTATGCCTAATGCAACAGTCGAAAAATGGGGCGTGTTCGAGGCCTCCTTTGATGGACCCTCCGACGGGAATCCCTATCTCGACGTTGCATTCGATGCCGTGTTCACCCACAAGAGCCGGGACGTGCGCGTCCCCGGTTTTTATGATGGAAACGGGACGTACCGGATGCGCTTCATGCCCGACGTTGAGGGCGAGTGGTCGTTTGTAACGCGTTCCAGAACTACTGCACTCGCCGGAAAAACGGGCTCCTTGATCGCAACGGCACCATCGACAGGCAATCACGGCCCGGTCCGGGTACGCAACAAATTCCACTTCGCCTATGCCGACGGAACTCCATTTTTGTCATTCGGTACGACCTGCTATGCCTGGACGCACCAGCCGCTGGAGATGCAAAGGCAAACTCTCGAGACCCTTGGGAAGACGCGTTTCAACAAGATCCGGATGGGCGTATTTCCCAAAGACTATCCCTACAGCGTCAACGAGCCGCTACACGCCTGCTTCGAACGAGGAGCGGATGGCAAGGAGGACTTTGACCGTCCAAATCCCGCCATGTTCCAGCATTTTGACAAACAGGTCGCAACACTTTGCGAACTCGGGATCGAAGCCGACATCATCATGTTCCACCCCTACGACCGGTGGGGTTATGCGGATATGTCGGCCGAACAGGATTTCCGCTATGTCGAATATCTGGCCGCGCGTCTGTCCGCCTACCGCAATGTCTGGTGGTCGCTTGCCAACGAGTATGATTTCCTCATCGACACGAAGCCGATGGCGCAGTGGGATCGCTATTTCCACATCCTGGAAGAAAACGACCCTTACCAGCACCTGCGTTCCATCCACAATGGCGACGTGACTGCGAATTTCGATCATCGCAAGCCATGGGTCACGCACACCTGCATTCAAAATCCTGACGTCAAGCGGACCCAGGAGTGGCGCAACGCCTACGGCAAGCCTGTTGTCAACGACGAGCCGGAATACGAGGGCGACATCCTGCAGTCATGGGGAAACCTCAGCGCCCAGGAGCTCGTGCACCGCTTCTGGATCACGATGGCGCGCGGCGGCTATGCCGGTCATGGCGAAACCTATTCCCATCCAGACGACCTGATCTGGTGGGCTAAGGGTGGAGAATTGCATGGCGAAGCATGGAAGCGCATCGGCTTCCTCAGGGATCTTCTGGAAGCGGATGTGACGCACGGCCTCGAGCCGCTCGGGTCGGTCGGCGAGTGGCCCTGGTCCCGCGTGTCTGGCGTGCGTGACGGTGACGGCGATTTCCGCCTGATCTATTTCGGCGAGCATCAGCCGGTCATCTGGTCTTCGGGACTTCCGGTCGACAGCGACGACTATGAGGTCGATCTCATCGACACATGGGAGATGACGATCACACCGCTTCGGAAAGTGGAGGCCCCTGTTCCCCATCCCACACGCCATGGCGCGATTGTCAGGGGTGGCAAGCCGGACGCTGCCTTCGGCGTCAAGATTCCGCGCAAGCCATATCAGGCCCTGCGCGTACGCAGGAAGCGCTAGAGGATATCAAGAGGTCCCAAAATGTCTGGCTTGAGCATCAAAAACGTCAAGAAATCCTTCGGCGCGGTGGACATAATTCATGGTGTCGACGTCGAGATCGCCGACGGTGAATTTACCATTCTCGTCGGCCCGTCTGGCTGCGGCAAGTCGACATTGCTGCGCATGATCGCGGGACTCGAGGAGATCACGGCTGGCCAAATCAGCATCGACGGTCGCGTGGTGAACAATCTGCAACCGAAGGACCGCGATATCGCGATGGTCTTCCAGAACTATGCATTGTATCCGCAAATGACGGTCGCCCAGAATATGGGATTTGCTCTTGAGCTCGCTGGCGCCAAACGGCCGGAAATCGAGCAAAAGGTAGGTGAGGCTGCAGCAATTCTGGGATTGCAGCCCCTCCTCGATCGAAAGCCGGCGCAGTTGTCAGGCGGACAGCGACAGCGCGTCGCCATGGGTCGCGCTATCGTTCGAGATCCGAAGGTATTTCTCTTTGACGAACCTCTTTCGAATCTGGACGCAAAACTGCGCGTGAAGATGAGAGCGGAGATCAAAGCACTGCATCAACGCCTGAAGACCACGATCGTCTACGTCACCCATGACCAGATCGAAGCCATGACCATGGCTGACAAAATCGTCGTGCTCCACGGTGGTCGCGTCGAGCAGATCGGCAGCCCGCTCGAGCTCTACGACAGACCGCGCAACATCTTTGTTGCAGGTTTCTTGGGCTCTCCCGCAATGAATTTTCTTGAGGGAACACTGCAAGACGCCGGAGCTCCCACGCTGTCGCTGCAGGGCGGTTCACGCCTGAAGCTGTCGCGGGCTCCTGCCAACTCGGCAAAGAGACCAATGACGTTGGGTATTCGTCCGGAGGATATCGCCTTGGGCGGCGAGAACGGCGTGGACGCGGTGGTCAAGGTTGTCGAACCTACGGGATCGGAAACCCATGTCGCCGTGGAGCTCGAAGGCAAGGAGCTGACATGGGTCGTGCGCGAACGGGTCGAATTGGTACCGGAGCAACGGGTGAAGCTTTCTTTCGAAACGGCCAAGATTCACTTCTTCGACCGACAGACACAGCAACGCCTGAACGGCTGACGTTGTTTGGAGCGATTGTCGCTGGCACCGCCACGTCCAATGTCAGCGCAGCGCTGTGAGGATGAACTGGATATTCGCCGGATGGCGGTGAACGCGCCGCCGCGGCCTTGTCGCTTATCGAGGCTGTAAAGCTCAACGGCCTTGATCCCGGAGCATACCTTCGTGACGTCTCTGCCGATCATCCGATTAACAGGATCGATGAACTATGGCGAGCGAGGGAAACACTTCGTGCCCGACGGGCGGGATCGCTGGCGCGGGCGCCGTGTTCAGAGCATAGGCGCGCACCGGCCTGGCTGTTCTTGAGCGTCTTCCGCCCAAGTCGCGAAACCGCTCGGTCACCCGGTTCGCACGTCGTCGAATACCTTGCCCGAGATGCAAACGCCACCAGGCTCGGCCATTGCTTCCAGCCGCGCGGCGATGTTGACGCCGTCGCCATAGATATCGCTGCCCTCCCCGATGACGTCTCCGGGATTGATGCCGACACGCAGCACGATGCGACGGTTCTCCGGCAGTGGCTCGTTGGCCTCCGCCATCTTGCTTTGCAATTCGATCGCCGCGGTGACGGCGTTCATCGCAATGGCGAACTCCACGAGCACCCCGTCGCCCATCACCTTGACAATGCGCCCGCCATGATCGCGCACCGTGGGGTTGAGTATCTCCGTCCGCCGCTGCTTCAGCGCCGCCAGCGTGCCAATCTCGTCGGCACCCATCAGCCGCGAGTAACCGACCACATCGGCGACAGCGATGGCGGCAAGTCGACGCTGGACGGGCAAATCAGCCATCTCTGTGACACGCTTCGACAGGGGTTGGCCCGCCACTGGTATTCTTGCCGCCCCGAGAAGTCCATTAAAGCGCCGCTCTGAAAACGTGAACCGTTGAAAGATCCTTTGGGGCGGAAGACATGCCGTGTCCTGCGCAAAGTGCCGCCTTTTCCGATGCTGCCCTCGGGCAGAACGAACAAGACAGGCCTCGGTTGCGGCGATCAGTCAGGCAATTTCTCCTGGGTAATCCTGACAAATTTGAAAGTCAGGCCTGGTGTTCGCACTAGCCCGGAAGAAAACTCCTAAGTCATAATAAGAGCTGGGCTTGAACAATTCGTCGTCTCCAACTTCTCGCCCGCGTCTGCTCAAGGAATATACTTTGAGTTCGGCGATAGCCCGCGTTACTACGACGATGATTCACCAAGGCTCTACCGCGCGCCTCCTCGGTATTATCGCGATCGGTACTATCCGTCACGATACGAACGGCCGAGGTGCTGGAGGCAGCCATACCAGGTTCGCAGTCACAACCATGAGATAACGAAATACAGGACCGTCTGTGCCGACTAAAATGCAGGCGCACTGATGTAGGCTACCCGTCGGAGCACCCGCCATTCGGGTGATCCTGAGAATTGTCTTACGCTCACAGCCTGGGTCCCACGACCCGGCGACAGCTTCTGCAAAACCCGGCGAGAGGGGTCGGCGTACTCTTTTTGTCCGCCACCATTCACTCGGGTCGAGCGAACTATCGCAGAAGCCACCAAAAAAGCGTTCCGAAACCGCCGATAAATATGGCTATGAAGACGATGATCCGAAGAAGGCCTTCGTTTACGTTGCCTTTGCCGACGATCATTGTGAACCAGTCTTCCAACATCTGTCTCTCGCCTGATCCGAGGGCACTTTGAGACCGACGATAGCTCGCAATAGCGCGACGCACAACAAGCTGCTGGAGCGCAACAACTGCGTCCCGGATCTTCAGGTCTTCTCACGTCATGGTAGGTGCGCGTACCGCTAAAGGCGTACGTGCGAGCCGTGCCCGGTTGTGCTCTTATGGCGGCGGCCGAAAGACGGCCAGTTTCCCTGTAAAAGTGCTGAGGGTCCGCTATCACCCCTGCGGACCTCTCACTTTTCACGCCTTCCTCACCAAATTTGCTAAAGCCGCCTATGCGAACGGATGCATCCTTTTTCCGGCTGCAAAACGCTATCCTAAAGGCTCCTCAGATCCATCCCTCTGTGAGCAGGATTAACACACAAGGCCGTCGAACCCCTGTCAGGCTTTGTGTGCCTGTCTCTACAGCCAGGTCGCCGCTGCGGCGGCGGCCTCCGACTCCTCCATGACTATCACGGCGCGGATCGCGCCGACGAGCCAAATCATGATGTTTGCAAATCGTGAGGCGGAGGCACGCCAAATCACTATTCTTTTTCGTTTCGCGTGCCTCGTCGCGGCCAGAATAGACCCGGACGAAAAATCCGGGCTGATCGAGCGTTACTACCAGGTCTGGCTGCCATACCAATCGTCGATGTCGCGGCGAGCGCGATCCCGCTCAATACCGTAACGTTCCTGGATCTTGCCTTCCAACTGGTCGCGTTTGCCGGCGATCTGATCGAGATCGTCATCAGTGAGCTTGCCCCACTGTTCCTTGACCTTGCCTTTCATCTGCTTCCAGTTTCCTTCGACACGATTCCAATCCATTTCGCTTCTCCTTCATGCTGCGACTGTGCAGGTAACGAGGCAGCAACATTAGTGTTCCCTGGGCTCGAGCGCCTTTGGCCCAAGCGATATGAAGGAGTTCAGACATGGCTCCGGCGCGAGCTCTGGCCATTCAGCAGCGCAACGAAGCCTGTAGGAATCGATGACGCATGCCTGCATATCACCCCGCCGCAAATGAGCACGAACAGCCGGGCATGACTGGAAGGGAAGGCAAGCCACTGCAAGATTTCAACCACCGAAATCATTTCATCAATCGCGTGACAACGCGGACGACGAGCCTGTTTGACCAGGAAGGCGTCCACTGTGAAAAGTAGTGGAGGCTTTGACAGCAAGGTGTATCCTCTTCTGCAGCTGGCGATCGAGTATTGCGCAAGGCCTGAGTGGGAGATGGGATGCGTTCCTGCGTGAAGTGGAGCAACGACTGTGCCGCTCAATTTCTTCAATATCTTTGATTATTCCGATAGCCAGGTTGACGCCATTACCGAGGCCGTTAAGGCATGGTGTGGATTAAACGGTGTTGACGCGGAAAGTGAATGCGCCCGTGCTGCAACGGCTGTTGCGATTGATCTTCTCAGCCGTGACCCGTCCGCGTCTTGCGAGGGGTTGCTGAAGGCGCTGTCCCTGAAAATGTCGGCAAACAAGGATGGGGAACCTTCTTGCTGATGCGTTGTTTAAGCATCACGCCAGCCGGGAAGCCATGTTATCGCAATGAGATGCCGGTACTACTTGGTGGAGACGCTTTTTCATAAGCTGTGGAAGGCATGCGTCGTGTGGGACTCAACGGTGACGATCCGACTGGGGCGGCGTTCCCATACCGTCAAATCGTCGCGACAGGCGTTCGAACTCTTGACGAAGCGCTGGCCCACCTCCGACGGAAGGGCCTATATCTCCGCCCTGGAAGCCTGCCAAGGCGTTGAGGCCAGAACCGTGGAGGAAAACGACGCCCTAGGTGTATTTTTGCTTGCTCTTACAGAGGCCCACATCCGGTTCACCCTATCTACCGGGTAGTGCTGCGCTTTGCGGAACCAAACCCGATCGACGGCGTTTCCAGTATATATCTCTCCTGGAATTGCCCCCGCAAATTTGCGGGGGTTTTTTTGAGCGGAACTATTACCGGATGACCGCGCTCCCATCGTGTTTGTCGCCCTCGACGTCTGCCCGAAAATCCCCGAGGCTCTGCGCGCCCACCGCAGAGCCTCATCTTTTTGACCGCTGTGCGTCTGCATGTTAGGTCTCCAGTAGAAGCAAGCGAAAAGTAGGCGGATCGTCGGGCTGTAACCGACATCTTCACCGGCCTTCCAGTCGTCGTGGACGCAATCATCCTGGACGACCTCGAACGCCGCGAAGGCAGCGATCTTACCTTTATGCGCAACCAGACGCACAACAGCGCAATCTCGGATGTTCACGAGTCGCGCTAAATACCGACACCGTCGGAAATTCTGGCGAAGCGGAACAAATACGCGCGCGGCGTGTTATTCGAATGTCTTGGGAACTATCCCATTTTCCAAGGCAAGACACACGACCCCACTTCGCCCCGTCTTTCAACGGGGCGGCTTTTTTGTTGCGATCGTGTGCTATGGAACCGACGTTCCCTCGAGCTTGTCGCCCCCGCGTAACCAGAGGAGAGCGGGCGCAAGACGGGTTCGACCCGCCCTGCTCGGGCGTCGCGCCGATATAGCCGACATAGCCGATATCCGATATAAGGGGCACTCTGCTCGTTTTGACATTGCACTTCTGTGGCTTGCGATCCACGCCCTGAAGCAAAGCGTTTCTAAGCAGGTACAAGTGTGAGATTTGCGGTATCGGCAGCCGCTACGATGTTCTCCAGCACGGCAATTTCCTCGTCCGTCAAATCTGTGAGCGGAGCCCGGACCGAGCCGGGATCGCGGCCAATGACCTTTAGTCCCGCCTTGATGATCGAGACGGCATAGCCTCTTCTTCGATTGCGCAAGGCAACGAATGGGAAGAAGAAATCCTTTAAGATGCGGTCGACGGTCTTCTGGTCGCCGCTTCGCAGCGCTTGATAAAAACGTTGTGCCAGTTCCGGGACAAAGTTGAAGACGGCTGACGAATAGGTCGTAACCCCTGCCGCGAAATAGGCCTGAGCATAGACTTCGTGGGTTGGCATGCCGCCAACATAGACCAGGCGGTCACCGATCTTGGTGGTGATCTCGATGACGCGGTCGACATCCCCGACCCCATCCTTGAAGCCGATCAGGTTGGGGCATTCGTCGCACAGCTGCGCGAGGCTATCTGCCGACAGGATGGCGTTATCACGGTTATAGACGATCACCCCGATTCCGACTGCGTTACAGACTGCCTTTACATGCGCAACCAGGCCGGCCTGTTCCGAAAACATCAGATATGGTGGCAGGAGGAGCAGCCCATCGGCGCCCGCCCTTTCGGCTGATCGTGCAATCTCGACCGCAAGAGAGGTCCCGTATCCTGTTCCCGAAATGATCGGCGTCTTGGCGGCTGCGTTCTTTGCGGCACGCACCACCAGCGGCACTTCCGCAGGATTGAGCGAGAAGAATTCGCCGGTGCCGCCGGCAGCAAAAAGAGCGCTTGCCCCAAAGCCGGCCAGCCAGTCGACGTGTTTGCGGTATGCCGCCTCGTCGAACTTGTTGTCGCTGTCGAAATGCGTGACGGGAAAGGAAAGCAAGCCGTCGCCGACGGCTTTCTTGATGGCATCGGGTTCCATGTCAATGTCCTTGAGTTATTGCGCTATCGAAGGATTTGGGGGCGATCACAGATGCCCGGCTTCCATGGCCTCAAGCAGCGCGGCGATATAGCCATAGCAAAAGCTGAAGGCGACACCGTTGGCATCGCGGCCGCTGATGGCCGGTACATGATCCGGCATGACCATGTATTTGTAGCCGACCTCCTTATACACTTTCAGCGACCGGACCATGTCCATGTCACCCTCGTCGGGGAAGGTTTCCATGAAGGAGAGCGCGCCGCCGCGAATGTTGCGGAAGTGCAGGTTGAAGATCTTGCCGCGTGTGCCGAACCAGCGAATGATGTCGTCGATCTCCTCGCGCGGATTATCGAGCATCTCGCCGATCGACCCTTGGCAGAAGTTCAAACCGTGATAGGGGCTTTCCCGCATCTGGACGAACGTCTTGAGCCCGTCGACCGTCCCAAGCACGCGGGTGACGCCACGATAACCGGGCGGCGTGTAGGGATCGTGGGGATGGCAGGCAAGGCGGATGCGGTTGCTTTCGGCAACGGGAACGACGCGTTCGAGAAAATAGTCGATGCGCTCCCAGTTTTCGTCCTCACGCAACACTCCCGCGAGCCCTGGTGCCGCCTCCTGGTCTGCCTTTTCCCAGCGGAATGCTTCGTTGAGCGATCCGCCGCGGCCTTTTTCGAGCTCGGTGCGTGGGATGCCGATCAAATTGAGATTGTATTTGGTCGCAGGTATGCCCGCCTTGGCGCAGTTCTCGATCATCTGGCAGACAGCATCGATCTGCCGGTCGCGCTCGGGCCCGGCCAAGAGGATATCGGGATAGGATGCTTTCTCGATCGGTTTCGACGGCAGAGGAAGCTGGATCATGTCGAGCACAAGCCCGAAGCTTTCCACATGATCGCGATGACGCTCGAGATCATCCAGCGTCCAGCTCGACGGGGCGCCTGGCGGATCGGCCGAAATGTGCTTCACCCCCAGCTGAGCAAAAACACGAAAATCGTCATCGTCGCGCACTGCGACCTGCGTTCCCAAATACACGCCCATCCTCCCGAATGATTCAACCGTATCATATGACATAATATGAATTTTGGAGACTGTCGAGCACTATTGCTGCTCTGCGAGCATTCGGTAGCGCCGCTGGCTTGCCATCATGTGGGCGCGCATGGCCTGGCGGGCCCGATCCGGATCCTGATCTGCGATGGCCGACAGAATCTCCCCATGCTCGGCATGAACCTTTTCGAGGTAGGCGCGGTCATTGGCTTCAGGCAAGGTTGGAAACTGTCCACGCGGTATCGCACGAGGACCGAAGTGGCGGAGAACGTCGACGTAAAACCGGTTGTTCGTAGCAGCAGCGATGGCCATGTGAAACTCGTAGTCGGCCTCGACGGTCGGCAGTCCCGCCTCGATCAAATTCGCCATTTTCCTGTTGGCCGCGCGAATGGCAGCCTCTTGCTCGGCTGTCCTGCGATAGGCTGCGATGGCCGCGGCCTCGCCTTCGGCAGCCATTCGAAATTCCAGCAATTCAAGGGTTTCCGGGATGCTTTTTACTTCGATCGGCGTGAGCGACAGACCCGTCTTGGTTTTCGGATCGGCGACAAAGACGCCCTTGCCTTGAACCGGTTGGACAAAGCCTGCCGCGCGCAGGTCGGCAATTGCCTCCCTGACGACAGTCCTGCTGACGCCGAAGGCAGCCTCAAGCTGCGGCTCGGTTGGCAGTTGATCCCCCTCTCGCAGCTTACCCGTCTCGATCTGCAAGCGCAGTTGATCGATGACCTGCTGTGCCAGCCGCTGTCTGCCGCGATTGATCGTTACCATCGTGCCCGTCCCCAATTTCCATCCGGTCTCGTCCGCATGACGCTTGCAAAGCGCTCTGATCTTCGATAAATCATAATACGACATACGGACGACATATTATGTCTCGTATAGTAACTCAGGGAGGAGTTGCAATGAAGTATTTTTCCAGAAGTCTGTTTGTAAGCGTCGCCTTAAGCGCACTGACCATGGCGGCCCAGGAGCTCAAGGCGGCCACGCCCGCTGACCAGCTTGTGATCGGGACATCGCTGGCCCAGGTGTTGTCGCTCGACCCGCAGCAGGCGACGGAAGGCAAGGCCGTCGAGATCATGTCAAACCTCTACGATCGGCTGGTGGCGACGACGCCGGACGGAAAGATCGTGCCGCAGCTTGCAGAAAGCTGGCAGGTCGATGACAAGGGGATCACCTTCAAGCTGCGTGACGCAGCCTTTGCCTCAGGCAATCCGATCACGTCGAAGGACGTTGTCTATTCTTTAGGGCGGCTTCTAAAGCTCGACCAGGCTGCGGCAGCAAACCTGAAGCGTGTCGGCTACACGAAAGACAATGTCGACGAGCTGGTCAAAGCGATCGACGACAAGACCGTGCGCATCGATCTTTCCGATGCGGTAACGTCGGAACTTCTGCTTTACCGGCTCGCCATGGCGATTGCGAGTGTCGTCGACAGCGTCGAGGTGCAGAAGCACGTCGTCAACGACGACTATGGAAACGCCTGGCTTAGAACCCATTCTGCGGGTTCCGGACCGTTCACGCTCAATCGCTGGTCGCCGAACGAGCTCGTCATTCTTGACGCCAATAAGGGCTATGTCGCTGGTGCGCCGAAGATGCGTCGTGTGATTGTCCGGCATGTGCCTGAAAGCCAGGTCGAACGCCTGATGCTGGAGCGCGGCGACATCGATCTCGCCAGCGCCCTGACCGCATCTGATCTGGCGATTTTCAACGGCAAAAAGGGCTTTGAGGTTCAGCGCGTCCCCACGGGCGGTTTCTATGTTTTGGCGATGAACGCGGGCAACAAGTATCTCGCCAATCCGAAGGTGCGCGAAGCAATCGCGTACGGCATCGATTATCAGGGTATCGAAAAGACGATCATGGGGCCGTACGGCCGGGTCAGGACGGTCCCGGTACCAGAGAATTATGAGGATGCAGTACCGAGCCCGGACTGGCACCTCGATGTGGCCAAGGCAAAGCAGCTGTTGGCCGACGCAGGTTTCAAGGATGGTTTTTCGCTGACGCTGAAGACGATTGCTCAAACACCCCGTGTCGATCTGGCAACCGCGATTCAGGCCTCACTCGGCCAGATCGGCATCAAGGTCGATGTCCAGCAGGGAAATGGCTCCGACATTATTTCGGCGCACCGGGCGAGAAACTTTGATCTCCTGATCCCGCAGACGGGTGCCTACATGCCGAACGTCCTTGGCTCGATGGAGCAGTTTGCATCCAATCCGGACAATTCGCTTGAAGCCAACAATGCCGGCAACTTCGTGTGGCGCTCGGCCTGGGACATTCCGGAATTGACCGCAGTGACGGCAAAGGCGTCGATGGAGCCTGACCCCAAAAAACGCGGCGAGCTTTACGTTGAGATGCAGAAGATGTTCATCGACCAAAAGCCCGCGGTGCTGCCGATGTTCGAGCGTTTCGAACCGATCGTCCTGAACAGCAAGGTTCAGGGCTATGTCGGCCATCCCAATCTGATTACGCGCCTTGAAGGCGTGACCAAGGCCGAGACCGAATAAACAAGGTCGCCGATCATGAAAGAACTGTCCGTAACCGAACTGGGACGGCGGCTTTGGCATCTCGCTCTCAGCCTGTTGATCCTGCTGTGCGTCACTTTCGTGATCGGCCGCGTCTTGCCGGCCGACCCTGTCGGGGCAATCGTCGGCGAGCTTGCAGATCCGGCTGCCTACGCCGCCATGCGCCAGAAGCTTGGCCTTGACCTGCCGATCTACCAGCAATTTCTGATCTATCTGAAGGGGCTGGCTCAAGGCGATTTCGGGACGGCGGTTCTGACCGGCAATCCGGTATCGGCCGATCTCGCCCAGGCATTTCCTGCAACATTCGAACTTGCCACCCTGGCAATCCTGATCTCGACATTCGTTGGTGTACCGCTTGGTCTGACTGCAGCCCTTTTTCGCGACAGTTTCATCGACAAGATTGCGCGCGTGATCGCGCTTGTCGGTCATTCAATCCCGGTCTTCTGGTTCGGAATTGTCGGCCTGGTCATCTTCTATGCGGGTTTGAACTGGGTTGGTGGCCCGGGACGTATCGATGTTTTTTACGAGGGCCTGGTCACGCCGCAGACGGGCCTCTTGCTGGTCGACAGCCTTTTGCAGGGCGAGACCGAAATCTTCTGGAACGCACTCGGCCACATCATTCTTCCAGCTGTCATCCTTGCCTATGCGGCCATGGCCTACATTACCAGGATGACACGCAGCTTCACGCTGGAACAGCTAAGCCAGGACTATGTGATTGCCGCGCGCGCAAAAGGCGTAGGCCCGGCAAGGACCGTCATCAGCCACGTTCTTCCCAACATTGCCGTACAGCTCATCACCATTTTGGCGATTTCCTACGGTGGGCTTCTTGAAGGCGCGGTCGTGACCGAGATCGTCTTTTCATGGCCCGGCATCGGCCAATACATGACGAACGCACTGATGATCGGCGACATGAATGCCGTCGTTGCAGGCACGATCATTATCGGTTTCATCTTCATGTTTCTAAATTTCCTCGCGGATATCGCTTATGCGATCTTCGATCCGCGCACGAGAGAGGCAGCGCGATGAGCGAGGCAATTGACACCAATCTTCCTGTACGTCCACCGAGCCTTCCAGTACGGATTACAACATCTTCGGCGCGTATCGTCTCGAAGCTTGTGCAGGAGCCGCTCGGTCTTGCAGGCTTCGTTATTCTCGGGCTGCTCTGCATCGTTGCGATTATTGCCCCCTGGCTTGCGCCCTACGAGCCGAATATCCAAGTTCTTTCCGACGCCTTGCAGCCGCCGAGCGCTGCGCATTTGGCCGGCACCGACGAGTTCGGGCGCGATATTCTTAGCCGGCTGATTTACGGAACGCGGATCACCGTCCAGACGGTACTCTCGATTTCTCTGATTGTTGGTCCCATCGGTCTCCTGATCGGCGTGGTTGCCGGCTTCTTCGGAGGCCGCACGGATGCGCTGCTGATGCGAGCGACAGACATCGTTCTTTCGTTTCCTTCGCTGATCCTGGCGCTCGCATTTGCCGCTGCCCTTGGCGCCGGTCTGACGACGGCGATCATCGCCATTTCCCTGACGGCCTGGCCCCCGATTGCCCGGCTGGCGCGCGCCGAGGCTCTGGTCGTCAGAAACGCCGACTACGTCGCCGCTGCGCAGCTTTACGGCGCCTCGCCGCCGCGCATCCTGTTCGTCTACATCGCGCCCATGTGCATCCCCTCGGTGATCGTTCGCCTGACATTAAACATGGCCGGGATCATCTTGACGGCAGCCTCACTCGGCTTTCTTGGACTGGGTGCGCAACCTCCGGCGCCGGAGTGGGGTGCAATGATCTCGAACGGACGCAAGTTCATGCTGGACTACTGGTGGGTTGCCGTCATGCCTGGCTTGGCTATCCTGATTTCCAGTCTTGCCTTCAATATCGCGGGCGATGCGCTTCGCGACATTCTGGATCCTCGCCATGCAAGATCATGAGATGAAACCCGTACTTTCCATCCAGGAATTGAACGTGAGTTTTGGCAGGAGCGCGGTTCGAGCCGTATCCGATGTAAGCTTCGACGTCGGGCGTGAGCGCGTCGGGATCGTCGGCGAGTCCGGCTCCGGCAAATCGACGACGGGACGCGCGATCATGCGCCTTCTGCCGCCGAGTGCGAACGTCACGGCGGCCCGTCTCGACCTTGACGGGCGCCCCCTTCTGTCGCTGCCCGAGCGGCAGATGGGCAAGATACGGGGCAAGGACATCGCGTTGATCATGCAGGATCCTCGCTACTCGCTTAATCCGGTGCTGACGGTCGGCAAGCAGATCGCCGAGGCCGCCCGCCTGCATCTTGATCTGCGCGGCCCGGCCGCACTTGCGGCCGCAAGAGCAGCACTCGAGCGCGTGCGGATCAACGACCCGGAACGCGTGATGACGCTTTATCCGCATCAGATTTCCGGCGGCATGGGGCAACGCGTGATGATTGCCATGATGCTTCTTGCGAAGCCGAAACTGGTCATTGCCGACGAGCCGACGTCGGCCCTCGATGTCAGCGTCAGGAAGGATGTGCTGACGCTGCTCGATGAGCTCGTCCGGCAGAATAATTCCGGTCTGCTGTTGATCAGCCACGACATCCGCATGGTCGCAGCGTTTTGCGAGCGGATTATCGTCATGTATTCCGGGCGCGTGATCGAAACGCTGACCCGGCTTGAAGACGCGCGCCATCCCTATACGCGAGGACTTATGGCGGCGATGCCGGACCCGAAAAACCCGGTGCGGCGCCTTGCTGTTCTCGACCGGACGAAGCTCGATCTGGAGAATGCATGATGATTGAAGTACGCGATCTTGATGTCGTGTTTGCTTCGGGCAAGCAGGAAAATCACGTGGTCAAGGAGGTGAGCTTCAAGGTGGCACGCGGTGAGACCCTGGGCATCGTCGGCGAGTCTGGTTGCGGCAAGTCCACCTTGCTGCGCTGCCTTGCCGGCATGGAACGGGGGTGGTCGGGAGAGATTGCGCTCGCCGGCAGGGTCGTCAGCAAGACGCGCAGCCGCGAAGATCTCAAATGTGCGCAGATGGTTTTCCAGGATCCCTACGGTTCCCTTCACCCGCGCCACCGGATCGGAACTGCGCTCGCCGAACCTTTGAAGGCCATGAACCATGTCGATATCTGGCAGAAGGTGGACAAGGCCCTGCGTCAGGTCGGTCTGCCGGCAGGCTTTGCAAACCGCTTCCCCCACGAGCTTTCCGGTGGGCAGCGCCAGCGCGTTGCCATCGCCAGGTCCCTGATACTGTCCCCGCCCATCCTCCTGCTCGATGAACCAACCTCGGCGCTCGATGTTTCGATACAAGCGGAAATTCTGAACCTGCTGGCCGATCAGCGTGACGAGCGAGGTCTGACCTATGTGCTTGTCAGTCACGATCTCGCCGTCATCGCGCATATGTGCGATCGCGTTTTGATCATGAAGGACGGCCGCTTCGTCGACGAACTCACCAAGGCGGATCTGCAGACAGGGGTGACCCACCACGCCTATGCCCGCGAATTGTTCGGGGCAAGCTTCATCTGAGCACGGTTGTGCGGTCAAATCGCCAGCTGGCAAGTCGCTCTTCGACGGCGATCTTACCTTTGGCAAAGGGTACAGAGCGCGGCCCGGTGCAAGGCTGAATTGCAGATCTTGCTGCGCTTCAAATTGGCGCGGCGCATTTCGCTCCCATCACTGCGACCGGATCACTGCGGATCGATCGCACCAAGGTCATGGAGAAACAGCCGCAACCGCGCTCTTTATCGACGGTTTGAAATCTTGGTGGCAATAGCAGCTGCCGCCAAGCGACTGGCGCAGGCCCTTGTCTGAATGAAAAAGGGCTGGACCAATGCGCCACCCTCATGCACTAAGAACTTTGAACGCTACGGGTTCCGTTTCCTTGCAGAGTCACGATCAGAACTGGGTAGGGTTTATCTGCGGCTGAGCATCGAACGGCTAACTGCGTGCCTTGAGCAATGAGCGCGATAAGCGAGACTTAGCCGTTGCCGCATGCTTTTAGACAACAGCCTCCAGAAGAGGTCGGCGGTCGGGCTCGCGATTACCATCGGCGAACGATCGAACGCCGAAGCATTCAGGCTATACAGGGCGGAGCGATTGGAAAGGACAGGAGTTTGATGACATTTCGGCAAAAGCTTTTGGTGCTTGCAGTTGTGCCCCTGATCGTCGTCACCGTCTGCGTCACGTTGTTTCTGACATGGCAATCCACCAGGCTTGCCCAAAGCAATATCGATGCTTTCCAGGAAAACATGCTGAAATCGAAGGAAGCGGAGATCGCAAATCTGACAAGTGTTGCGCTGTCATCCATCCAGTCGATCTACGACCAGGCTTCCTCTGACGACGAACTCGCAAAAAGCCGCGTCGCGCAGATATTGGCCTCACTCGACTACGGCAAGGACGGGTACTTTTTTGTTTACGATTATGATGGCAACAATGTCGTTCACCCACGACAATTGTTCCGGCACGGAAAAAACTGGCTCGAACTGGTCGACTCCGATGGCGACCGGGTCATCAGCGAGCTGATTAGGACGGCTCGCGATGGCGGCGGGCTCCATCAATATAAATGGCAAAAGCCCTCAACGGGGGCGACTGCAGACAAGATTTCTTATGTTCTGGCTCTTCCCAAATGGAATTGGATCCTTGGGACCGGCGCGTATCTCGACGATGTCTACGCTCAGACCAAAGCTGCAAATATTGCCATGCAGGAGCGAACGCGGGAAAGCTTCGCTATCGTCGCACTGGTCGCTGTTCCTGCAGTCTTGGTTGTCTTCTCAACGTGTCTTTATGTCACCTTCGACGAGCGGAAGATGGCGGACGGTTTGCTAAAGAAGCTCACTCAACGCGTCATCGATACGCAGGAGACCGAGCGATCCCGCCTCGCTCGCGAATTGCATGACGGGATCTCGCAGGAACTGCTCGGCGTACGATTTGCGATGGAACTGGCTGGACGTCGAACAACGGACACCACGGCAGATCTCAAGTCGGCAATTGACGAAAGTGTGAAAGCCCTGAGCAACACGATCCGCGAGATCCGGAGCATATCACACGATCTGAGGCCAAGAGCTCTGGACGACATGGGGCTGACGGCCGCGATCAAGAACCTGGCGGAGAAATTCGCTGCACGCACGGGTGTTGAATTATCGCTGGACATGCAGCAATTCATCGATGATCTGGTACCTGCCGCGCGTACCGCGATCTTCCGGGTTGCCCAGGAGGCGTTAAACAATGTGGAGCGCCACTCGAAGGCCACTCGGTTGCAAATCAGGTTGTGGACCGAGAAGGGACGAGCACGCATGCAGATATCGGACAACGGTCGGGGGCTTGGCCCCAAGCCGTCGGGACAGGCTGAGGGCCTTGGTCTCCAAAACATGCGCGAACGTGTTGCCCATTTCGGCGGATTAATGATTATCGACAGCGGAAACGATGGAACGAGTTTACTTGTGATGCTTCCAAAATCTGCCGGCGGCGATCCCTCGTTGATTGGGAAGGCGGCATGACGAGCGCTTCGCCGATCAAAGTGATCTTGATCGACAACCATCCGGTCGTCGTGGTGGGGCTCAAAGGTGTCCTGGATACATATCAAAATATTGAAGTGGTCGGTTTCGCACACGACGTGACGACGTCCCTTCCCCTCATCCGCGAACGTCGGCCACAGGTGGCTCTCGTTGACATCAACATGCCGAAGATCAACGGGATCGACGCGATTGCGCTGATCCGGAATGAAAGTCCTGAGACCAAAGTCATCATGCTGTCGATGCATGACAGCCGAGAATACATCTCCTCCTCGATCATGCGTGGCGCTGCCGGCTACATCCTCAAGGACGTTGCCACCGATGAGATCGTTACGGCGATAACGAAAGTTGCGGGTGGCGACACCTATTTCTCCAGCGGAGTCCGTGATCTTCTGCTGGATGGCCGGGGGCAATCCGTAAGCCTGACAGGCCGGGAGCAAGAAATTGTTGTCTTGATCGCCGCCGGGAAAAGCAATCGAGAGATCGCAACGGAACTCGCCATCAGTGAGAATACGGTCGAGACCCATCGCAAGCACATCAAGCGGAAACTGGGTCTGTCATCAACCGCGGAGCTCGTACGTTTCGTGCTCGAACATCCGGACCTCCTGATTGACCTACCCACTGGTGGGTAGCACGAAACAAGACAGCCTCCTGCCTCTCTTGCTGTCGCCCGGCCGCCGAGCTAGCCAGTCTTGGCGCACAGGGGAGGATCTGTGCCCAGAGGAGGAAAGCCAGCGGTCGGAGCCAACGTGTGGCCGACTCTAGCAGGCTTGCACATCTCCGTCTGGTCAAGTCTCGTGACTTGAGCGTTCAAGACGAGAGGAAACAATTGTGAATACAAACTCCACCAGGAGAGCGGCGCTCTGGCTGCTCATCGTTCCATATATCGGGCTCCTCTGGGTTCCCTTCTATAACTTTCACGACCCGGTTATCTTCGGCTTCCCCTTCTTCTACTGGTACCAGCTCGCCTGGGTGCCGATCACAGCTTTCCTGACCTGGATCGCCTACCGGAGCACGCGCCATGACGACTGAGATCAACGGCACGGCGCTCGCCGTCTTCATCTTCTTCTTCGTGCTCGTCACGGTCATGGGCTTCGTCGCCTCCCGCTGGCGCAAGCCCAAAACGCTTGCCCATATCGACGAATGGGGTCTTGGCGGCCGCAGCTTTGGCACCTGGATCACCTGGTTTCTTGTCGGCGGCGACTTCTACACCGCTTATACGGTCATCGCCGTCCCGGCGCTGGTCTATACCGTCGGCGCTTACGGCTTCTTTGCGCTGCCTTACACCATCGTCGTCTATCCCTTCGTCTTCATGGTCATGCCTGTGCTGTGGAAACGGGCGAGGGATTTCGGCTACGTGACCGCAGGTGATGTGGTTCACGGCCAGTATGGTTCGCGCGGGCTGGAGCTGGCCGTCGCTGCAACCGGTGTGATCGCCACGATGCCCTATATCGCCTTGCAGCTGGTCGGCATGACCGCAGCGCTCAAGGCGCTCGGTCTGCACGGCGAGGTGCCGCTGGCGATCGCCTTCATCGTGCTTGCGCTCTATACCTATTCGGCAGGCCTGCGGGCGCCGGCGCTGATCGCCTTCGTCAAGGACATCATGATCTACATCGTCGTGATCGCCGCCGTGGCGCTCATTCCCTCGAAGCTCGGTGGTTATGCCAATGTCTTTGCCGCCGCCGATGCGGCGTTCCAGGCGAAGGGCTCCGGCAGCCTGCTCCTGGCACCCAACCAGTATGTCGCCTACGCGACGCTGGCGCTCGGTTCGGCGCTTGCGGCCTTCATGTATCCCCATACGCTGACCGGCGTCTTCGCCGCCAACAGCGGCAACACGATCCGCAAGAACGCAGTGCTGCTGCCGGCCTATACTTTGCTGCTCGGCCTTCTGGCGCTGCTCGGCTACATGGGACACGCCGCCGGCTTGAAGCTCGACAGCGCCAACGACGTCGTTCCGGCACTCTTCCAGACGCTGTTTCCCAGCTGGTTTGCGGGCTTTGCTTTCTCGGCGATTGCCATCGGCGCGCTGGTACCGGCGGCAGTGATGAGCATTGGGGCGGCCAACCTCTTCACCCGCAATTTCTGGAAGGCCTATGTCAATCCGCAGGTGACGGATGCCGGTGAAGCCAAGGTCGCGAAGGTGACGTCGCTCGTCGTCAAGGTCGGCGCGCTTCTCGTCATCATCTTCCTGCCGACGCAGTTTGCGCTCGACCTTCAGCTTCTCGGGGGCATCTGGGTCCTGCAGACGCTTCCGGCGCTGGTCTTCGGCCTCTACACCAACTGGTTCCGTGCGCCGGGCCTGCTCGCAGGGTGGTTCGTGGGTTTCTTCGGCGGCACGTTCCTGGTCTGGGATGCCGGTTGGAAGCCGCTCCATATGGTTTCCATCGGCGACACGAGTTTCACGATGTACACCGGGCTTCTCGCTCTCGCTGCAAACATCGTGGTAGCCGCTGCTGTGAACAGCCTACTGGCGAAACGTGCGAGCCCCCTGGCCCAGCAATAAGAAAAGGGCAGCGGCCGGGCTTGTTTCCGGCCGCCATCTCAGCTTGCTTTACGATCCACCGTTCCACCGGTTGCCTGACGCCCCAATAAGCTCTCGACCTTTCCCAACAGTCCCTTGAGTTCCGGTTCCCGAACGTGCGTCGCCGCCTCATGAGGCGGGAACCAGGCAATCGACCTCTGGCCTTTCTCCTTAAACTCCGTCTGCAGTGCAACGACTTCGACCAAGTGGACCTGCACGATCGAGGGGACCTTGCCACCAGTGTCCAGCGTCTTCAGGTACGTGTAATAACCAAATGGCTTCTTCTTCGCCTTGCCCTTAACACCAGCCTCTTCCCAAGCCTCCCGCTCAGCAACCTGATGCGGCAGCCGCTTGTCCATGGCCCAGCCCTTCGGAATAACCCAGCGACCGGTCTCACGCGACGTGATCAACAGAACCTCGATCGCCTGGCTATCCGGCCGCCGTCTGTAGCAAATGGCGGCGTACTGATCGACCGCCTGGCCATGAAACAGCTTGTCTGCCGCTTCCGCCAGTTGCCCGAGATAGGTTTTATTCTTCTTCTTAGGCATTCGTTTCCACCACGGGCCTCCCATCCGGCTTAATGGTCCGGCTCTGGAGAAGCTCGCCCCGTTCAATCCTCAAGATGACAATCCGACATCGTCACCGCATATCTGGCACGAGTGACAGACCGTCAATGTTCATTAGCTGACTATGCTTCTGCAGGACGATGGTGTTTGCAAGACGCATTGTCACAAAACTGTCATAAAAACAATTTTATCCCATATAAACAATCATATATAACGCCACGATCATCTGTCGTCTGTCGGGGAACCGCTCACGATGAAAGCGATTTCTTGGTCGATTAGGGATGAGAGGCTCGTGTTCACCCTGCCCGCACTGAGTCGCGCCAGATCAGATCCGCATGCAATTCCACCGAACGCCCATCGAGTTCTGTACCTCCCAATCAAATCGCAGTGACCGGCTGTGCGAACGTTGTCAACTGGCAGGACGACCATGACGATTGCTCGATATCATCAAAACCGGCGACGCAGAGGTGATCCGGGGTAGGCGGCTCGAATCCCATTGCGAACCTGTTGAGGACGTCGTTTCGAAGGCATGTCACCTTTTCATGTCGTGCTCGGTCTTTTATGACGGATTTATGACAGCTGGAATTGGGAGCACCAATAGTGAAATGGTTTCGTAAACTGATGCCGCGAGAAGATCGGTTCTTTGATCTCTTTGCGAGGCATTCGCGCACAACGGTCAGCGCGGCAGAAGCGCTGAACGCCTTGCTTGCCGGAAAGGATACGCAACAGCATTGTGAACGCATCATCGCGCTCGAAGACGAGGCGGACGACATTACGCGCGAGGTACTGCTCGCAGTCCGGAAAAGTTTCATAACGCCATTCGACCGGGGAGATATCAAGGATCTCATCATGTCGATGGACGACGCCATCGACATGATGCACAAGACGGTCAAGACCATCCGATTGTTCGAACAGACCAGTTTCGATCCCGGCATGCAGGAGATGGGCGGCGTCATCGTTCAGGCCGCCAAGCTCGTGGCCGAAGCAATTCCCCTTCTGGATCGCATGGCCGCCAATGCGCAGCACCTCGGCGTCCTGACCGAAGAGGTGGTAAAGGTTGAAGGTCGTTCCGATGAACTGCACGACCAAGGCCTGAAGGATCTGTTTCGCCGCCACGGCGCGACAAACCCGATGGCCTACATTATCGGCAGCGAGATCTATGGCGAGTTGGAGAAGGTCGTCGACCGCTTCGAAGACGTCGCCAATGAAATCAACGGCATCGTGATCGAGAACGTCTGATGGAGGCCACCCTCGCATTCCCGCTTCTTGCGGGCCTTATCGCGGTCGCGTTGTTTTTCGATTTTTTGAACGGACTGCACGATGCCGCCAACTCGATTGCCACCATCGTCTCGACCCGGGTCTTGCGGCCGCAATATGCGGTATTGTGGGCCGCCTTCTTCAATTTCATCGCCTTCCTGTTCTTCGGCCTGCATGTGGCAGAAACACTGGGCACCGGTATCATCGATCCAGGTATCGTCACGCCGCAAGTCATCTTCGCCGCGCTGATGGGCGCCATCGTCTGGAATATCGTCACCTGGATGTTCGGCATACCGTCGAGTTCCTCGCATGCGCTGGTCGGTGGCCTGGTCGGTTCCGGGTTGGCCAAAACCGGTACGAGCGCCATTGTATGGTCGGGGTTATTGAAAACGGCCGGCGCTATCGTGCTATCTCCGCTTCTGGGCTTCGTTCTGGCGCTTTTCCTTGTCCTGTGCGTGACATGGATCTTCCTCCGGCAGACGCCCTTTTTCGTCGACAGCACATTTCGCGTCCTGCAGTTTGTCTCCGCTTCCCTCTATTCGCTCGGCCATGGTGGTAACGACGCCCAGAAGACAATGGGGATCATCGCCGTGCTTCTCTACTCACAGGGTTACGGCGGAGGGGAATTCCACGTGCCTTTCTGGGTCGTCCTGTCCTGCCAATCCGCAATGGCGCTCGGAACATTGTTCGGCGGCTGGCGGATCGTTCATACGATGGGCTCCAAGATCACACGGCTGAATCCAATGCAGGGCTTCTGCGCGGAGACAGGTGGCGCGCTGACGTTGTTTGCCGCGACATGGCTCGGTATCCCCGTCTCGACGACCCATACGATCACAGGTGCAATCATCGGCGTCGGCGCCGCACGGCGCCTTTCCGCGGTACGGTGGGGATTGGCGGGCAACATCGTCGTCGCGTGGGTGATAACTCTGCCCGCTACTGCGGCCATTGCGGCACTAACCTATCAGATCGTGAACAGTATCGGGTGACTCGGAGACGGCCGAACCAATGTCGACACTTCGGTCTCCGACGGCATCGTGCTGACAATGCGACCGTTGAGCGATTGTAAGACCAGGCCAGGAACGGTTGCCGGTCCGTACCAGATTGAAAGGAGATTTTGGCGCCAAACGCTCTGCTGTGCACGATTGGCACACGTTTGATCCGATGATGGGTCAAGACACCAGCTCTGCAGTTCCAGCTGCGATCATATCGTCGCGTGATGTCCATCGGTTATGTGGCGAGGGCCGACCTGGAGTTCCACACCGCCATCATCGACGGGGTGGGAGTTGGGTAAACCGCCAAGTGCGACCGCCATTCGCGCCGCATTGCTGGCGAGAGTCCGGCTGACGAACCGTGCCAGCCAGTCGCATGAGCAGGCGATCCTCAAGCATCAGGATGTGCCTGAAGCGATCAGGATGCGCAGACCCGATGCAGCCGGACCTGCCATCGAGCAGTTAATCGGCGTTGTCCGCAGCGCGATCACTGATGCGCTGCGCAAATCACGCACCCGCTGTTGCCCGCCAGCGTGCCGCAAGTATGGGCGACATCCGCCGATGCCACCGCCAGCGATAAATTATTTGCCGCGGTCTGGAACATTTGCGCCACGTACTAGTTTTTTGGAGTGCAGCGCTTCAAATACACGCTGTGGGCCAGCATCGCCCTTATGCAGGTCCGTTCAAAGGCCCGGCGCCGAGTCCCTCCCGCCGGGCTTTTGCTGCCGAGCTGGATCGCGGGCGGTTTGTGCAAATCGATCGCTGAACTTTTCAGCGCTGCCGCCGGTGCGAGCCTCCGCGGCGCCCCTCCTCGAGCTTTCGGTGGGCTCTTCTCAAAGAAAAAGGTCCGCCTCCAAAGCTCGACTTTGTACAAAATCGGTGGTGATTTCGGGGGCATCTGAGCAGCCCTGGGTGAATCAATTCGCCGCAGGGTCCCGGCCTTGCGCCATTCGTTTGATCGGATTCGAACGAATGGATGAGCGAACAACATGATTGTAGCCGTGAGCCGGGAGACGCGGTCCCCCACATCCTTCGCAAATGGCTGTCGCCGTTTCGTTTCTGGTTTACCGCGCCAAGCTGGGAGCATCTGCTGGTCCTGGTGATGGGTGCGCTCCTTTCGCCTGGCAAGCGAACGGTGACGGCCTGCCTGCGCATCACCGGACGCGCGGAGGTAAGTAATTTTGCCGCCTATCATCAACTCCTCAACCGAGCCCGCTGGAACCCTCGCACGTTGGCGGCCCGTCTGCTGTCCATCATTGTTGCCCGGCTCGTGCCCGAGGGCCCTGTCGTGATTGGCATGGATGATACAATCGAACGGCGTTGGGGCCAACGCATCGCCGCGCGTGGAATTTATCGTGACCCGGTGCGCTCCAGCCATGGCCACTTTGTCAAAGCCAGCGGCTTGAGATGGTTGAGCTTCATGGTTCTTTCACCTGTCCCATGGGCAAAATGTATTAAAGCCCTGCCGGTGCTGACGATCCTGTGTCCCTCTGAGCGCCATGATCAGAAGAAGGGCCGAAAGCACAAGCTGCTGACTGATTGGGCAAGGCAAGGCGTCTTGCAGCTTTGCCGCTGGCTGCCGGGCCGCGAAATCATCTTTGTCGGCGATAGCAGCTTTGCCGTTCATACACTGGCTGCGGCTCTTCCCGACACGGCCACTCTCATCACGCGGTTGCGTCTGGATGCCAGTCTCTTTGCTCCACCAGATCAACGGCACGAACATACGCTCGGGCGACCGGCGCAAAAAGGCAGGCCATTGCCGAAACTGAAAACGCTCCTCAAAGACGCAAAGACCGAGTGGCAGCGCATCGTCGCATCGTCCTGGTACGGCAAGCAAACCGACAAAACCCTTGATGTCACATCAGGAACCGGCCTCTGGTATCGGCGTGGAACGCCCCCAAGACCAATTCGCTGGGTTCTCGTTCGCGATCCATCAGGCCGTCGTGAACCCCAGGCGTTCATGAGCACCAACGTCAACCTTGAGCCCGCTCAGATCATTGCCTATTTCGTTCGGCGCTGGCAGATCGAGGTCACCTTCGCCGAAACGCGAGCGCATCTTGGCGTGGAAACCCAACGGCAGTGGAACGACAAAGCCATCATGCGCACGACCCCGTCGCTGCTGGCGCTCTACAGCCTCGTCACACTCTGGGCATGCGATCTGCTCGGTCATGGCGTCCTTCCCTATGCCGCCGCCTGGTACAAGAAAACAGAGTTCACCTTCTCCGATGCCATCGGTGCGGTTCGCATGATCCTGTGGGATCAGGATATTTATCGACAGCACCCGCCAGACCCGGACATTCCTGAAACTCAACCAAGCCGCCTCAAGCGGATGACACAAGCACTTTGCTTCGCTGCATAATGTACAAAGTCGAGCAAAGAGACGGACCGAATTCACATATAGTCGATGTTGCCTGTCGCGACCGATTACATCTGCGACATGAGCAGACTGCACCGCCAAAGTTAAGAATATCCTAATATAGAGTTGCCTTGCGACAAAACCCGCTGGTTGATGAGGTCCAGGGGCGCGCTGTGGTCGTGGCGGTGACAACAGGGCCGCTTGTAGGGCAGTGCTACGCATGAAATCGCGACTGGAATTCGATCCGCGATAATCGGTTAGCTTCAGGATACCTCGACGTCTGCACTTGGTTGAAACGACATCTCATTGGATTTGCCGGCGGGTGGCTAGGATGATTATCGAACTCTTTCGTGGAGGCATGCGGGATCCGGCGCAGTTGAAGCTTTTGGCCGCTGCGAAGCCTCGAACTTTAAGCAAAAGGAGCATGTCGTAAAATGACCAGCAAATGCCGTATATTAGATATCTTGAAATTGATTGGAAGCTAAAGGCGCGGCATAGCGAAATAAAGCGCGCGTGAATCGCGCAGGGAACGCATCAAATGACACCCGTCCGAATTCAGGGCGGCGCTGGCTGTCACCGGATTGACCGCAAGCGTCGCCGCAGAGCTTTTTGGCGTCGATGAACTCACGAGCCGTCGGTGGGCGTCGGCGGATCAGCCGATACCTCGTGCCGTTGCACTCAGCCTATGGCTGATGGCGTCCTATGGTGTTTCGGTAGCACAAGCACGAATCCTATCGGACAGTCCGAGATTACCGAAGTCGGCTTGAACGCTCCCCTTGCGAGTTTGACCTTATTTCTCACACAGCCTACGCGGCCCACGGTAGGGTTGAAACGTACAGTCGGCGGGGCGGAACGAGCGATAAGCACCCGCGCAGTCTCGAAAATTGCAGGTGACCGATGCTTGACCGCTATCGTCGGAGGAACTATCCGCAGCGACGTCGGGCTCACTGTAGAGCGCACCGCCGTCATGCACGGCGGTGGCAGCGCGCATAAAATTCCGCCAGATCCTGGCCGGCAGCTTGCCACCCGTCACCTCGTTCATCGGCGTCTCGTCGTCATTGCCGACCCATACTCCCACCACCAGTGACTCCGTGAAGCCGACAAACCAGGCGTCGCGATGGTTCTGGCTAGTCCCGGTCTTGCCGGCCGCAAAGGCTCCGAAATCAGCTTCGCGACCCGTCCCTCGTTCGACAACCAGCCTCAGCAGGCCAATCATGTCCGGCTGAAACTGGCGAAGATCTGTCGAGGGCCGCTTGGGCGGCCCGACGCGGAAGGCGCGCGGCTGGCCGTCGGCATGAAAGGAGACAACTCCCCACGGCTCCACCGGTGCCATGCCTGCTCTAATAGATGCATAGGCGCTGGTAAGGTCGAGCAGGTTTACTTCCGAGGAGCCGAGCGCCAAGCTTGGCGTCTGCGCCAGCTTTGAATCGATTCCTAATTCCCGCGCCGCAGCAATAACCTGGTCGATCCCGATCTCCATTGCAAGCGCCACCGTCGCCGCGTTCAACGACCGTGCGAATGCCTCCGCAATGGTAACGCGTCCGTGATAGCCTCCGCCGTAGTTTTCGGGAGACCATCCGTTAAGCTCAATCGGGGCATCCTCGATCCAGTCGCCAGGCGTGAGGCCTGCCTTCAGCGCGGCATAGTAGACGAACAACTTGAAGGCTGAGCCGGGTTGCCGCATCGCTGTCGTCGCGCGATTGAACGGACTCTTGGCGTAGTCGCGCCCGCCAACCATGGCAACCACGCCGCCTTCAGGCGTCATTGCAACCAAGGCAGCTTGCGATGCGCCCGCTGCCGCACCTTCCTGCTTGAGCGCTTCGGCGACTACCTTTTCGGCAATTACCTGCAGCCGCGGCACCATCGTGGTTCTGATTTTTATCGTGCCTCGATACGGGCCGGCAAGCTCGCGCGCCTCCTGCATCACCCAGTCCGAAAACCAACCTCCCGACCTTGCCGCGGGCTTGATCGGATGAAGGTCAGCCAACTCTGCAACCGCAACCTTTGCCTGCTCGGCGGTGGTCTTGCCGCGTTCGACCATGGCGTCGAGCACAAGGCTTGCCTGTCGACGAGCGCCCTGTGGATTGCTGATTGGATTGAGCTGTGATGGCGCTCGAATGATGCCTACAAGCATCGCGGATTCGCCGAGATCTAGGTCGCGCACCTCCTTGTCGAAATAGATGCGGGCCGCCGCCGGAACGCCGGTTGCACCTGCGCCGAGATAGATATTGTTGAGATATCGCGTAAGAATTTCGTCCTTGCCTAGCTTCTTTTCTAGCCAGAATGCGATCACCGCCTCCTGGATTTTCCGCTTCCAGGTACGGTCCTGCTCGAGATAAAGAATTTTTATAAGCTGCTGGGTGATTGTGCTGCCGCCCTGGACGACCTCGCCGGCGCGGATGTTCCTAAACAGAGCGCGAAGAATGCCCTTGAGATCGATGCCTGAATGCTCGTAAAATCGCCGATCCTCACGGGTGAGCACCGCATCGATTAGATAGCGGGGAAATTCTTCTCTCGCCGCAAAGGGTCCCTGGATCGGCCCCTGTCTTACCAGCGGTTTGCCATCTGCCGTTTCGAGCAACACTACCGGCTTGAGCGAGCCATCCGCAATTTGTTCCCACGGCACGTCGCTTAGTGCCCAAGAAAAGAGGACAGCGAGGAGCACAAGACATGCGACACCTGCTGTCGCAACGGTCCGCAACCCAAACTGCCGCCAGCGGGACCGCTTCTCTCCGACAGCTCGCTGATCAGTCGAGCGCAAACGCCAAAGCCACACCCGCGACCAAACTGCCGCAGAGCGCCCCGCGGTCTCGGCGGCTCTAATCTTCGCGGCTTGAAAATCAATGTCCCGTAGCCGCGACAGGGCCTGGCTGCCGAGTGCTCGGAGCTTTTTGGCCGCCAGACGCGACGCGGCAGCCAAGTCGCCCCGCAGTGCTCGGCCAAGTTCGGCAAGCGCTGTTCCCGTCCGCGCGAACGCCGCACGATCGAACCCGGCATGTGGCTTCTCGTTGGACAGAGGGTCGTTGGGCGCTTCGCTCTCGGGACTGCTGCCCGATGCGGTTGTGGTCTCCTCCATGCGTGCTCTCTTTGATTACCCTCACCAAATTCGTGAAGCAGAGAAAAGGTAGCCCCGGTGGTTTCCCCGACGTCAACAGCTGTCGCTGATACTTTGTCAATGATGCGCGTCGGTGTGGCAATTTTCTTCCAAGTCACGCGTCACGCTCGCGGGAACCGCGCCACGGTCACGAATGTTCGAGACCGTGAGAAGGAGAATATCATGGCCGGTGACAAGAGCAAAAAGGATAGCCGCGTTCGGTCGGTCGTGGCCAATCTATATTCAAGACCAAGTCGCCAGCAATGTAGCTGGTGTCGGACCTGTTCCCGGCGATGGACGCCATGATATTCTTTTGGATCTCCGTCAGTGCCATCAGCGTGCATCTCTGAGTTCAGAGACCATTTTGCGTCCCATCGCATAAGCTTGCGCATCACCCCGTTCCATGAGAGCGTTGGCGACAACGCGCGCCTTCTGCGACAGATCGTTTAACTTGTCGATATCTATGTTGTCGAACACCCTCAGGCCATATCGCTCAGTCGCCATCCTGATGAATTCCCCGAGGCGATCCTTTTCGATGCGATGCTTGGAGCGAAATTCTGCGGCAACACTCACGATCTCATCTCGACGTGCTCTTGGCACCAGCACTTCTACCCTCACAAGATCGGCAGCTCCTCCGGTCTCCCTATATCTCTTGATGCGCTCTTTGGCGGACATGGCCGTTGCTCCTGTGTACTGGGCAATATGGGCGTATCCCGGATACTGGTCAAGTTTCTGTATTTATTCGATGAGATGAATTCTTGTGGCAGATTCCGTTGAGCCTAAAGCAATATTCGTTGCGCTGCTGAACCCATTGTCTCTTAGGATCGCGACGATCGCGAGAGTTCAGCGCAGAGGAGTCTGATGGTGCTAATTCCGCGGAATTCCTTGGCAATGGACGGTGGTCTTGACTTTCCCAACAATGAGAACAAAATAGGAACAGACGAAGGAGGTTCTCATGACTCACACCGAGCAAGTCATTGCGAATGCTTTAGCAGCGGTCGCGGCCAGCCGAGCGGAGCGGGAACGCGACGCCGAACGCCGCAAGCGCGTTTTCGGAAAGATCGAGATCGGTCGCCCCTTGCCCGCACTGAAGGGCCAGCAACTAAGTCTGGATTTGCAATGACAAAGGAAGACGTCGATTTTGAAGTACAGGCCGCCCTGGCGTGGCACGACGATAACGTGAATGCGACGATCGCTACGCTGCTGGAGGATATCCGCCATCTGCGTCAGCAGCTTGTCTTGACTGAACGCGCCATGAGTCGTGGCATGACACGCGGCTGGAAGCCTATGCTCGAACGGAGATAGACATGCGCCACCGCCGGAGCGTCGATCTGGCGTCAGTTGCCAACCATGCCGTCAGCCTGGAGAACGAGACACTCGCATCGCTGCCGGAGATGTTTGTCCTTGCGGCCGCCTGCCCCTCATGCCTGAATAGCACGCCAATCGATCGGTGGGAACTTGGCCGGCTGTTGGGAAAACGTATGCCCGTTGCCAATATCGCCGAGAGATTGAAGTGTTCCTGCTGCGGGAACCGCACCGGCAATAGGTTCCTTTTGGGGAGGCTCCGGCGGGGCTGACGGCGGCTGCAAATATGCAGCGCAGTGCTTTCCGCCAGATTTTTCGTTCGTTCGGGACCGCGAGACAGGGCATGGCAACTGAGCGAGCGTTCTCGATCGACAGCAATTTCGATGTTGTCTAAAAGCCACCTGTATTGATGGCTCCGATCGCCAGAGGAGACCCTAGACATCGTATTTTCACGATGGGACTGGCCTAGCGGTCTCCTGCCGGTTGCCTACCAAGTGTACGCGAGTTCCTTGCTAGGCAGTGGTCGGAGCGACGGTATCAACATCTTTGAGAAAGTGCGTCCTGCAGGCGAATGCGATTGCGGGGCGCGCGGCGGCGGCCTGAGAACGTCGATAAGACCGTAGCGTGGCAGATGCAAGCGCACGGAGGAAATGCCGACTTCGTTGGTTTCGGCGAATTGATCCGGCGTCATGCGTGCGGCCAGGTGGGTCGCGTCTCGTTGTTCGGCGGCTTCCGTCCGCGCGTCTCTATGCGCACTCTACGGTGACCTGCAGCCCCTGGCACATGGCGCGATACAGATCGCCGGCAAGGCGAACCTACGACGGAACTCGACGAGTTTTATATCCTGATGACGATGGGGATATGCTGATGCAGACCGATCTTCTTGGACCTTCCGTACACAAGAGCGCCGTCATCTCCGACTGCAGGTGCTACCGCTATGAGCTGCGCCGCATCTGGGATGCTCGAAAGCGCCTCCTGGTCGTCTGCATGCTCAATCCGTCCACCGCCGACGACGAGACGGACGATCCGACACTGCACGAACTGATCTACTTCGCGAAGCTCTGGGGCTATGGCGGTCTGAGCGTCGTCAACCTCAATGCTCTCCGCGCCGCGCATCCTGGCGAGATGATGGCGCAGACCGCGTGCGTCGGCCCGAAGAATAGCGAATTCATTGAGGCCGCATTCGCCTTTGCCTGCCATCAGGGTACGCCGTTACTCGTCGCGTGGGGCAATGGCGGCGACCACCTCGGTCGCGACGAATGGTTCATTGCGCGCGCCCGCCTTCACGCCGTCGCCCTGATCTGCCTCGGCAAGAACAGGGACGGCTCGCCCAAGCACCCGATGTCACGTGGCCGGCACCGCATTCCGCGCGACCAGCAGCCCATCATGTTTCGCGATGCGCTACCGTAGCGTGATTGCATCAGAAGCCGACATCCAGCGCCTTCGAAAGATCCGCCAAAGTCACGGCGAAGCAAGCAGGACTGGTCCGTCTCTCGGCAGTCAGCTTCGAGATCTCTGCGCCGGTACCAAGGCGATATCCGAAGGAGGCAAGCAAGCCGGCGCAGCGCTTTGGGGTCAGATCTTCCGGAGGAACTTCGGGCTGATCAACGCCAATGTTCAGGACGAGGCCGCCGATTCCTACAATCCTGAGCTTGCTGGGCAATTGGCAGTAATCGGCATCGTGAAAAGCAAGGAGTTCAAGCCGGACGACCGGTTGAAGAAAATTCTGACCGACGCCGCAGCGGTTGGAAATGCGGCCAGCCGTGCGCTAAGCTGGCTTTTCAGCGAGCCCCATCCAGATTGGTTGTACTATCCAGGTTCAATGTGGGGAAACATGCTGCGGGAGGGTGGTGCAAATTTGGAAACGCCGCCGCCGATGATTACCAAAGAAGGCCTTTTCGCACCATTGCCGCCGACCGGTGCTCGAACCCTCGCCTCGAAAACCGCGTACTCGTGGCACACACGCCTCAATTCTTGGATTGGTGGGGACTCCTAAATAACAGCCCTCATCTCTCCCCGTTCCAGGCTTAGGATCATCCGCCGGAATGTCCTGTAGGCCGCCAACTCGTCTTCAGCACGACGCGCCAGCTGTAGAGGTACAGATAGCCTACCGATGGGACTGCTAGTGTACCGATGCCGAAGTCGGGGCGTTTATCTTCGTCGAACAGATGCCGACATATGTTCCGATGAGAACGAAGGCGATGTCTTCCGCTGTCTTGTATCCTTCATTGTACAAGTCGATCGCCGCGATGCGGAGGACGCGGGAGGCTCTATCGTCAGGTGGCGCTTCGTAGAAGCGGTACCAGGCCTGGACTGCTTCCGACATCAATCTGAATTCAGAATCCTGCTGTTTGGTCATAGATGCCTCCGTCCAGAGAAATCTAGAAACTACGACTGCGGCGTCAACGTGGCCAGTCGAACATTGGGCCCCGTCTCCCAACTACAATGACGTAGCACGCACCTAGCGGATGAATGCCTAGAACTATAGGGCTATCACGACCACCGCCAAAGGAGGGATATCGTGAAGCGACAAGATCAGCCTACTGTCCCCGGTGCGGAAGGCGGCCGTTTCAATATCGACTGCTGCCGCACGATCGCCTCTGCCAAACCTTTCGAGGCGACCTTGAATGGTTCCCACTGACTTGGAAAGGACGCAACCATCAGATCGGTGATCGGCGTCCCGTCCGGCTCCGTACCGCTACCGCGAAGAATGATGTCCTTGCCTTCGTCAGAGCCATCTTCCACACGAAGTTCGTAGCCATTGGCAAAGGCTGCGCGAAGTCCTTGCGCGTTCACTTGTCCTGAGATGGAGGATCCGATGAGGTTGTTCCACACAGACCGCAACTCCCGCTCTTCGGGCAACGCCCCCGTAAAGATGATTTCCCGAAGCTCAAGTGAAAGTCCGCGAGGATCACGAGTGAGGGCGGCTCGACCGGCCGCCGTCAAATGGACGTGCCTGTCTTCCTCGCCTTCGTCGAAGCTGATAAAGCCCTTCTCTTGCAAGACGTTGAACAGCGACCAGTTGACGGCTCCTGGACCGAAGCGCTTGCCTTGCCCGCCATAGACCTGCTCCAGCGCGAAAAGCATGGGACCGGGAAGGTGGAACGTCGTATTGATGAGCTTGATCGCTTCCTGCATGGTCTTGCGTGAAGGTAGTGCATGGCAGCCAATGTGGGCCATATAGCTCCGACGATAGAAGACAACAAATTCTGCCGGATCGACCCGGTTGACCAGCGCATGGGCATTCAGCGACCACTGATCGGCAGAGAGCCCTGTTGTCTTGAAGAATTCGTCGGCAATTCGCTGATGCATATCCGCCTTGTAGTGACGGGCGGCCGCCAACGCCTTTCGAGATGTCTCAAACGTTTTTTCCATGGGCGCGTCATTCAAGTAGATGCGCCAATGCCCTTCAGTCGGGCGTACCGAACATTGCGGTCCAGTTGCATCCAGGCGTTCGTCGAGCGTTCGCGCCACTATACCGAGTTGGTGCGTCTCATGGGCGGCTTTCGGTGACAATTCGGCCTCGCGTTTAAATGATTCATGCTCATGCGGTGCTTACATCATAGGCCGTTCGGCGATCAAAGCTCTTCAAACTCATTTTCAACGTGAAGCCAATTGAAGCGCTCAATCCGGCGTCCGCCAGCGAATTCAAAACCGGAATAGGTTCATCGGCGCGGGGTGGATGAAGTCGCAATATTTAGCACGTTGCAATTCACAGGCAGACTCCCCATATGTGTGGTATCGGAAGCATCTGAAACGGGCGCTGCCGGGTGCGGACGCCAACAGCGTTCCAGCCCCAACAAAGGAGGACAAGATGTCTTCCGCCTCCACCAGTATCTACCCTAAGAATAATCTGATGCGAGCCGCCGCGCGGTTTCGCTATGTGGAGCTTCTGATCAAATCGACACCGGCAATCAGTGTGGCGTTCATTGTTTATGTCACGTTCAAGGGAGTCCTCTGGTAGGAGCATTTTGAAATTGACCTACACGCATCAGCCTCGGTTGGTGCCGTCGCTGCCGGACAGCATAAAAGCCGCTTGCTGGAATCGCCCATGATGGAACGTACGACAGAAACTGAAATAACTTTCGCCCATCCCTTCGTTCTCGGTTCGTTAATGGTTCCGCTTGAAGCGGGAACGTATCGGCTGATTATCGATGAGGAAGAGATCGAAGGCCTATCGTTCTCCGCCTTCAGGAGAACCAACACCCAACTTGAGATACCCGCGATTGCAACACGCGTTGGCACCAGGCAGCGCCTGCGAGTGTCGCCACAGGAACTTGAAGCGGCCCAGGCGAAGGATGCAAGTGCCAATAATCGACCGCGCTAACCCCGGTCATCTCGGACAGCACGCGTTTCACGCTAGAGGGATCTTTTCCCAACAGAGCCCGAACACCGAAAAGATCGATCGTCCTGAAGTCAATAGAGCAGGTCTGCCGGAAGCACGCACTTCATCGCTGCGTCACGGACACAGCCTCTGACGTTGAATGTAGGTCGGCCTTGCCTGAGCGAAGTGTAGTTAAGCCCGTTGCCAGTACCAAAACAGCCATGAAAATGAGCCCCATAAAAACTAGGAAGCCATCTATGAAGGAACCGATGAGCAAAAGCCGCGAACGCGCGGAAGCGGCATTCGGATTGACGCAGACACAATTTCTCACCCGCACGCGGGAGAGCTCGAAAATCGACCCGCTCGTGACAGCCAGGAATGAGAAGACCGCTCGGCTGAGGGCGATGCGCCTTCAACAAGAGGCGAATACGGCGATCGAGACACCATCCCACGCGAATCCGATCAACGACTAAAGACCTAAACGTCAAAGAAGCGGTTTGCTGCGATGTGACGTCTTAGCGTCGAGGCAACGACGCAAGTGGTTGGTCAGCGGGCGGTATTTGCGCGAACCGGCAAAACAGCTGGACATTGAACGGTCCCGATCCTGTCTGTGCCGTTTCGGATGCTGATTGGCGAACTTCCGAAATATACGAACGCGGGATCAGGACCGATCACACCGAGCATTAATGATCTCTGCGAACGGGAGGCAGTCGCCTCCCCGGCGATGATATTCCGCAAGGGCTGGCAGCGCTTCAAACGAGCGACTTGACTTTCGGTTGTAATGTGCCGAAAACTCACGCGATCAATCCGAGAATATCGTCGAGCTCGACGCCATTCAAAATCTCGCAAGAGCAGGCTCGACGACGTGCGAATAAAGCGGCTGGCCGTCACACCAGTATAATATTTTCGTGCACTAACCTATGTCTTGACCGGGGGGCCAATGGCAATTCGGGTTTTGCCTTCACAGATCATCGAGATGCTTGCCTCCAGACGCCACCGTCTGCGCCATTTCCTATGGCATGCGGTGCGCAGTGCCTGGAACAATCCTCAGCTTACCGATGAGGTCAAAGCCTTCATCAGGGACAAGGGTTGGGGCCCACCCAATGACCGGGTGCCTCTGGATGCCAAGAGAAAGCTAATCTTGGACAATCATTCTGGGGAGGACTTCCTCTATATGCATCGGCAGATGATCAAGGAAGTCAGTGAACTCCTCGATCAGTTGGAAGAGCAGTCGCTCACATTCTGGCGCTCCATCCCAAAGCCGGGTGGACACCCCGACTTTGCGCTTCCGCCGGCCTGGAGCTATGACGATCCCTCGGAGAGCGCCGCGACGAATGCGGCTATGACTGCGAGGCTTCAGCGCGTCAAATCAGACGCCTACTTCCGCGACACGATCGTGACGTGGGAGGCATTTTATACGAACCCCGCCAACCTCGCGCAGCTGTCGCTCGGAGCGTTGGGCAATCTGCTCGAGATGACCATCCATAACAATCTGCATATGCGCTGGGCCAGCGTGCCGATCGGCTACATGCCTTCGCCCAACTTCGACGACACACGCGACATTGATCCCAAATGGGACGCGACCAGTTACGACTATTTAGGCGACACCAATTCGAGCCATGTCAATCCGATCTTCTGGTATCTGCATGGATGGGTCGATTCCCGCATCGACCGTTGGGCCGCAGCCAACAGAGTGAGCGAAATTGCCTGTATAGGGACCTGGACCGGCAAGCTCGAAGAGGGCTGGACGCACGGTGCACCTGAAGCCCTCACTGCTTCAGTCCGTCGGGAAGCGATGGGCGGACACGCCCACGGTCATGCCGGGCACGAACAGGACGGCGAAGACATCCGCGAGATGGAAGCGATCGTGCGAAAACTCGGTTCCTGCAAGGTCATACGCAACTTCTATGACGTTCTGCGCGATCCGAAGTGATCGAGATGGAATGCTATATCAACTGAAACACCCACTGGGAGGCAAATCATGGCACGCAAGGCGACGCGCGGAACACGGCAATCCACCGGGGGAATTTCCGAAGAGGCATTGCGCCGGCATATTCGTGCCAAAGGCGCCGATTATCTGCAGGACCCGAACATTACATCCGTGGGCATCGGACTGAAGAACGGAGACGGACCGATCTGCCTGCAATTCACGGTGGGCACGAAGGGTGACTCCGCAATCGAGGCACTTGGGAGCCGCCGCATTCCGGAAGCAATCGAGGTCGAGGGCGAGATGGTCCCCACCGATGTCCTGCAGCGCGACTATCGCCCTTCCTTCGAAATCGTTGCGGAGGAACAAGTTGATCTGCGCCGAAAGAGGATCGACCCGATCCGGCCGGGCGTCAGCATCGCTCATCCCGCCGAGACCGCCGGCACGCTCGGCCTGATCGTCTTCGACCGCACGACAGGTGCCCCTTGTGTGCTCTCCAACTGGCATGTCCTTAATGGCAACGCCGGAAAGGTTGGCGACACCATCGTGCAGCCTGGCCCCTACGACGACAACAACGTTGCGCTCAATGTCGCAGGCACGCTTCTGCGCAGCCATCTCGGCGCGGCTGGTGACTGCGCGCTTGCAAGGATCAGCCAACGTGGCTACGACCGCTCGGTCTATCAACTCGACGTCGTACCGACCCGAATGGCGCGCGTTGCACTTGGCGACAAAGTGATCAAATCGGGACGAACGACGGCGATCACGAGAGGCATCGTGCGCCGCGTCGACGTCATGGCGAAGATCAACTATGGGATTCCGTCCGGGGAGCAGGCGATCGGCTGCTTCGAAATCGGTCCCGATCCCCAGAACCTTCCCGCAGACGGAGAAATAAGCAAGGGCGGGGATTCAGGATCCGCTTGGCTCATCTTCGACAGGGGCAAGGCGACCGACATATTCGCCGGCCTTCACTTCGCCGGTGAAACCGACAGGAGGAGCGACGAGCACGCGCTCGCCTGCTATCCAGGCTCCATTCAGAAGAAGCTCGACTTCGTTCTCGAGCCAACGGGCGCGGCAACTGATGCGAGCGCGGGGATGGAAGTCGTTGTCCCCCGTAGTGGCTACGATGCGAGCTTCCTTGGAACAGCCGTTCCCGAGCCCGGCCTGTCTACGGCCCAGAAGCGTGATGCTGTCAATTTCGAGCGCGCTCAGACGATCCCATACACGCATTTTTCGGTCTGCCTCAGCGCAAAACGCCGAATGGCGCGCTATGTCGGCTGGAACATCGACGGATCCCGGTTGGTGGCACTCCCGCGCCGCGGATTTTCCGTCGATCCCAGGATCGAGGCCAAGTACCAGTTAGGCGACGATCTCTACGTCGACAACCGCGTCGACCGGGGCCATATCGCCAGGCGGGCGGACGTTTGCTGGGGACCGGTACCGGAGGCAGAGCAAGCCAACCGCGATTCATTCTACTTCACCAATATCGCTCCCCAGCACGAACGCTTCAATCAGTCCTCTCGAAAAGGGCTTTGGGGTGAACTGGAGAACCTCGTTTTCGATCAGGCAGACCTCAAGGACTTCAAGCTGTCGGTATTCGGCGGTCCAGTTTTCGGAAGCGAGGACATTGGGTATCGTAACGCACTGATCCCGCGCTCTTTCTGGAAGATGATCGCCTATCTCGGCAAAGACGATAGTTTGCGTTGCGCCGCATTCATCCTTTCTCAGGAAAAACTTCTGGACGATCTTGAAACCTTGGATCTCGATCCGTTCCGGATCTACCAGGTGTCGCTGCCCGAGCTCGCTAGGAAGACCGAGCTCAATTTCGATGCGCACTCGGCGGCTGACATCATTGGTCATCCGGAACTCGTGACACGGCCAGTCGGCCCGGAATCCCTGGTTGACACGACCAAGCCCGTGATCGAGATCCGCTCACAACGAGACATCCGCCTTTGATGACGACCCGCCGCGCACAAATGGGCCGCGATTCCAGCGGCCCCTCGAACACGGCTCGCACGCGAGGGACGAACCCGCGAGACTTCGCTCCGGATCGAGGAAGTAATCTCGCGCGCTCGAAAGAGTTCGAGTTCATGAAGCTTGCCGTCCACGACGTGCAGAAGCACATTAACAGCCGGGTGGAACTCAACGCCTTTATTGTCGAAGTCGTGGCCTTCCGTAGGAACACGCCACTTTACGCTGGCTGGGGTTGCTGCATTTGGGGCCGGCAGCGTCTAGCCCCGCTACGGCCGACGTCGCGTACCGAAGTGCGGAAAGCTGCGCCCTGCCTTGCGGTGCACAGCTTTCCGCCGTGGCCCGGCTTGGCCCGGTTGCAATTAGCGCTCGCGCGACTATTTGCTATGCTGGCCACCCTCCCCTCAGTGGCAGAGAGAAGATCACCGGGAGCAAGTCATGTGCCGAAATATAAAACCCCTGTTCAATTTCGATCCGCCAGCGACGGACGACGAGATCCATGATGCCGCGCTCCAGTTCGTGCGTAAGGTGAGCGGAACGAGCAAACCGTCGAAACGCAATGAGATCGCGTTCGAGCGCGCGGTCGGTTCGATCGCGGCATGCGCCCGCGAGCTGCTCGATTCGCTGGAGACTTCTCAACCTCCTCGCGATCGCGAGGAAGTGGCGGCAAAGGCGCGCGCGAGAACGGCGATCCGGTTCGCGTAGGAGAGTCCCGTCACGCACAGGAGATCTCAGTCAGGTCTTAAGTTGGCGCATTCCGGAAGCCCGTCAGCGACAGGGAATCGCCGCTTGGCTGTCGAGCGACAAATAATGCTTAACCCGTCCATCCCAGGAAAACCGTCGCAAGCGGTGGGAGTGTGAGCGGGATTGAGAACTCCTTGCCATGCGTCTGCTGGCGCTCCGCTCGTGCTTCGATCTGCCCGAGATCAGCTCCTCCATAGACAGCGGCATCAGTGTTGAGCATCACCTCCCAGCGGCCTCCCGCCGGAACCCCAACGCGGTAATCCTTCCTTGGCAACGGCGTAAGATTGGATATGATCAGGACATGCGAGGAACGGTCTTTCGCACTGCGCAGCATGCCGTAGACCGAATTTTCCACATCATCCGCAACCACCCATTCGAAGCCCGTGGCATCCAGGTCGCTGAACTGCAATGCCGGCTCTCGCGTGTAGAGACTGTTCAGGTCGCGGATCAGGCGCTGCATGCCCACATGATCCGGCCGGTCGAGCAGATCCCAATGTACGGAGCCGTCATGGCTCCATTCGCCCTCTTGGGCGATTTCTCCGCCCATGAAGAGCAGCTTCTTGCCCGGATGCCCCCACATGAAGCCGTAGTAGGAGCGTAGGTTGGCGAGCTTCTGCCAGTGATCGCCCGGCATCTTGCCGAAGAGCGAGCCTTTGCCGTGCACCACCTCGTCATGGGAGAGTGGCAGAATGAAGCGTTCGGAATAGGCGTAGATCATGCCGAAGGTCATCGCCGAGTGGTGATACTTGCGATAGACCGGGTCGTCCTGCATGTAATGCAGCGTGTCGTGCATCCACCCCATGTTCCACTTGAAATCAAAACCGAGGCCGCCCTCGTCCAGCCGCTTCGTGACGCCGGGCCAGGCGGTGGACTCTTCGGCGACTGTGAAGGCATGGGGGCAGCGGTGATGGATGATGCTGTTCAGGTGTTTCAAGAATTCGACTGCTTCGAAGTTCTCGCGGCCGCCGTACTCGTTCGGTATCCATTCGCCCTCGTTGCGGCTGTAGTCACGGTAGAGCATCGAGGCGACTGCGTCGACGCGCAGCCCATCCACGTGGTAGTGCTCCAGCCATTCGAGGGCGCTGGCAATCAGGAAACCTTTCACCTCGTTGCGACCGAGATTGTAGATCAAAGTGTTCCAGTCCTTGTGAAACCCCTCCCGCAAGTCTTCGTGCTCATAAAGTGCGGTCCCGTCGAAGCGGGCGAGCCCCCAGACATCGGTGGGGAAATGGGCTGGCACCCAATCGAGAATGACGCCGATGCCTTCGGCATGGCAGCGATCCACGAAATAGGCGAAGTCTTCTGGCGTGCCATGTCGACCGGTCGGCGCGAAGAGGCCAAGCGGCTGATAGCCCCAGGAACCGCCGAACGGATGTTCCATGATCGGCAGCAATTCGATGTGCGTGAAGCCGAGGTCTCGGGCATAGGGAACCAGCCTTTGGCTAAGTTCGACCCAATCGAGCGGTCGGTTTTTCTCCTCGGTGATCCTGAGCCAGGACCCGAGGTGCACCTCGTAGATCGAGAGAGCACCGTCGAGAGCTCGGTCCGCGCGGTGCGTGCGCATCCAATCCTCGTCGCTCCAGCGGAAAGGTTTCGCGGAGGCGACGATCGAGGCCGTCGAGGGTGCGGCTTCGCTGGCACGGGCAACCGGGTCTGCCTTTTGCGGCAGGAGATTGCCATGAGCGTCTATCAGTTCGAACTTATAGCGCTCGCCATGCGTGAGGCGGGGGATGAAAAGCTCCCACACGCCTGCCTGGGGCCTCAGCCGCATCGGATGGCGTCTTCCATCCCAGGAATTGAAGTCGCCGATAACGGACACACGCCGGGCATTCGGTGCCCATAGGGCAAAACGCACGCCCTGGACGCCATCAATTTCCATCGGAAGGGCACCGAGTGTGCGGCCGAGATCATAGTGGGTCCCCTGAGCGATCAGATGCAGGTCAAGGTCGCCGAGCAGCAGGCCGAGCGCGTAAGGGTCCTCGGTCTCCTGCATGGCATCGGGCCAGTTGATGCGAAAGAGGTACCTGGTCGGGCTGGAGATCGCCCCAGCAAAGAGCCCACCCGCGTGTATCGTTTCCAGCCGCGTCAGCACGCGATTGGTGCCAACCTCCACGACATCCACGGAGATCGCAGCCGGCAACAGCGCTCTTATTACGGTAAGATCGCCGTACTGATGAGGTCCAAGAATTGAAAACGGATCGCCGTGGCGGCCTTCGACGATTTCCTGAAGAGCCTCCTGGACAGTGCCAATCATCAGGTCTGCGCGCTCGTATCTCATGCGACGTTCTCCAAGAGCCTGGATGCGATGGCCGACAAACCGGCAACCGGTAGGGCCAGCCAATTGGGACGGTTATGGGCCTCATAGGCGATCTCATAGGCCGCCTTCTCCAACAGGAACAGATCGATGATGCGACCGCGTGAATGTGCTGGAATTCTGAGGTCTCGGGCGTTGTCGATCGCGTCGAAATAGGCTTGGAGGAATGCTGCTTCGGCCATTTCGATAAAGCGTGCCACGAGCGCCGCATTCCTCTCGCTATCCACCTGGCTCACCACGTCTGTGTCAAGATCTGCCGACGCCGCCAAATAGCTGAGTGATCTCAGTAGCCCTGCGACGTCTCGCAGCGGATTGGTCTTGGCGCGACGTTCGTCAAGATCTCGGGTGGGTTCGCCCTCAAAATCGATGATGTAGGCATCGCCCTCCGAGACCAGGATCTGGCCAAGATGAAAGTCGCCATGATTGCGGATCATGAGGGTACCAGCTGCAGCCTTAGCAAGATGGCTGGCTGCATTCAACAGGTCCTCGCGTTCTTCGATGAGCGGCCCGATCTGTTGAGCGATCGCCGGAGCCAGGCTGTCGCGGGTCTCCTCGAGAATGGCGAGGCTGGCCTTGATTTGCTTCTTGACGGCGTTTCCCAGTGCTTCGGCATCCGCGTTGGACATCCTGACCGGTTTGAAAGCCTCATCATCGGTTGGCCGCGCCAGCGCCGCATGCAATTCGCCGAGGCGTTTGCCGGCTGCAGCGACAAAGTCGACGAGCGGTTTGAAATGCTCGTCCATCATTTCCTCGTCAAGGCCGATAACCAGTATCTCATCGATCGAGCGGCGAAGATTGCTGAGCATCCAGTCCCAGGCATCGCCTTGATTGCGGATGGCCGCCTGCACGATGATGAACGTGTACCTGCTGCCATCCGGGGCAATGCGCGCGACTTCGCCGAGCAGCTGCGCCGTATTTTTGTACCCAACTTGGGTGAGGTGGCGGGTCATCTCCACCTCGGGATGGGTGCCTGGGAAGATATGGCGGATGAGCTTTACCATCGCCATGTCGCCGATGATCAAGGAACTGTTGGATTGCTCGGCTGAGATCCACCGCACCGGCACGTCATCGTTGACGTGCATGCAGTCCAGCTGCTCCGTGCCGAGGAATTCCAGTCTGCCGGTGCGGCCGGAGATTACTGCATGTTCACAGAGCCCGCGGACGACGCCGCGTGCGAGACCCTCCATTACAAAACCGTCGGTTAAAAACCCCACGCGTCGGCTTTGACGGAGGCGGGCAAAAGCCAGTTGCTGCGCAAGCGCAGTCGGCTGACTGTCGTCCCACGAAACCGCAAGCGGCAGGAGATAGGTGTCGACGCGCCCATCAAGCTCTGCCTCCAGTTCTCCCAAGAGGAGGTTGCCGGCAAAGGGAAGTGGCGTCGCGGCCACGAGGCAGGCACGCCTTAACGGCTCGCCCTTGCCGCCGAACCAGCGCCGCTTGGCGAGATAGGCCGGCAGAACCTCGTTCGAGAGCGTCCGCGAAAGCGTTGGCTCGTCGACCAATTCCTGCAGATTGCGCCGCACCACTACGGTCATCATGTCCTGCAACTGCTCGGGAGGTTCGGTGCGCCAGGCAGGTCCATCTGCGTCCTGAGCGAGCTTGAACCAGAAGAACCCGTATGGCGGAAGCGTGAGCAGGTAGGTGAGCCGACCAATCGGCGGGAATGGAGACATGCCCGTCAGCTCAATCGGCACGCGGCCGTCAAACTGCGCGAGATCGAGTTCGACGGCCTGCGGCAGCCGGGAAAGGTTTCCGACGCAAAGGATCGTCTCGTTATCGTATTCACGCAAGTATGCCAGGATCTTGCGGTTGCCAGGCGCCAGGAACCTCAAGGTGCCGCGTCCAAAGGCCATGTGCCTATTGCGCAAGGCCAGCATGTGTCGGGTCCAGTTGAACAACGAGTGCGCGTCGGCTGCTTGCGCCTCGACGTTCACCGCCTCGTAGCCATAAAGAGGATCCATGATAGGCGGCAGCACGAGCCGTGCCGGGTCGGCTCGGGAAAACCCGCCGTTGCGGTCCGGAGACCATTGCATCGGCGTGCGCACACCATCGCGGTCGCCAAGATAGATATTGTCGCCCATTCCGATCTCGTCGCCATAATAGATCACCGGTGTACCCGGCATGGAGAGCAACAGGGCGTTCATCAACTCGACGCGGCGACGGTCGCGCTCCATGAGCGGTGAAAGACGGCGCCGGATGCCGAGATTAATGCGGGCGCGGCGGTCGGCGGCATAGATGTTCCAGAGATAGTCGCGCTCTTCATCAGTCACCATTTCGAGCGTCAGCTCGTCATGGTTGCGAAGAAAGATCGCCCACTGACAATTCTCAGGGATTTCCGGCGTCTGCCGCATAATGTCGGTGATAGGGAAGCGATCTTCCTTGGCGATCGCCATATACATGCGCGGCATGAGCGGGAAGTGGAATGCCATATGGCACTCGTCGCCGTCGCCGAAATATTCGCGCGTATCCTCCGGCCACTGATTGGCTTCGGCAAGGAGCATCTTGCCTGGATGTGTCGCATCGAGAGCAGAGCGGATTTTCTTCAGGATCGCGTGCGTCTCCGGAAGGTTCTCGTTGATCGTGCCTTCTCTCTCGACCAGATAAGGGATGGCGTCGAGCCGGAAGCCATCGATGCCGGTTTCAAGCCAGAACCGCATTACGCCCAGAAGTTCCTCCAGGACCAGCGGATTATCGAAATTGAGGTCGGGCTGGTGGGAGTAGAACCGGTGCCAATAATACGCGCCAGCCACTGCGTCCCAGGTCCAGTTGGACTTTTCGGTGTCGAGAAAGATGATGCGCGTTTCCGGGAATTTCTGATCCGTATCCGACCAGACATAGAACTCCCGCTCCGGAGAGCCAAGAGGGGCCAAGCGGGCTCGCTGGAACCATGGGTGCTGGTCGGACGTGTGATTGATGACGAGCTCGATGATCACGCGAAGACCGCGTTGGTGAGCCGCTTCGACGAAGGCTTTGAATTCTTCCGTCGTGCCGTAGTCCGAGCTGATATTGGTATAGTCGGCGATATCATATCCGTCGTCACGACGTGGCGAAGGGAAAAACGGCAGCAGCCAGATCGTATTGGCACCAAGCGCTTCAATATGATCGAGCTTTTCGTGCAAGCCCGTGAAGTCGCCAATACCATCGCCATTGGCATCGAAGAACGATTTGATGTGAAGTTGGTAGATGACCGCGTCCTTGTACCACAGGGGATCGGGCTCGGGCGCGTCGGTGTCAGTGAGTGGGCCATGGCTTACGGTCATCGTGTCCATTTCGTTTTTCCTCCCTTATCTCACGCGCCAGATCGCGAACGGCAGGCCTGCATGCGGATCGAGCCGAATGCGCTGGATCTTGCCGGTCCATGTGGATCTCAAACCGGTGATCAAGTCCTCGAGGTCGAGCGCGCCGTCGTCCGGCAGGTTCCATGACCAGAGTGGAATTTCCACATCGGCTTCATGTGCATTGTATGGATCGAGGTTGACGGCAATCAGCAGAGCGTTCTCACGGCTCGTGCTTGCCTTCTCATAGAACATGATGTTGTCGTTCCAGGCTGTGAGAAGCTGAAGGCCGAGATGCGAATGCAGAGCCGGGTTCTCGTTTCGGATCCGGTTGAGCATGGCAATCTCGGATTTGATGTTCCCCCGCCGGTCGTAGTCCCAGGCGCGAATCTCATACTTTTCCGAGTCGGCATATTCCTTGCGCTTTGCGTCGGGCCGGCCTTCGCAAAGCTCAAAACCATTATAGACGCCCCAAAGTCCAGACAGTGTCGCGGCGAGCGCAGCACGGACCAGATAGGCAGGGCGCGGCGCGTTCTGCAGGAAATCAGGGTTGATGTCGTGCGTGTTGACAAAAAAGTGGGGCCGGAAGAATTCCTTCGGTTCCTGCGTGGTGATCTCGCGCATGTACTGCTCGAGCTCCCACTTGGCGTTGCGCCATGTAAAATAGGTGTATGACTGTGAAAAGCCGATCTTGGCGAGCCGATACATGACCTTCGGCTTGGTGAAGGCCTCCGATAGGAAGACGACCTCTGGATGCCGCAAGCGGATATCGGCGATTAGCCATTCCCAGAACGGAAACGGTTTGGTGTGCGGATTGTCGACGCGGAAGAGCTTGACACCGTTGTCGACCCATTTTTGTACGATGTCGCGCAACTCAATCCATAGTGCGGGGATCGCGTCATGGGCGTAGAAATCAACGTTGACGATGTCCTCGTATTTCTTCGGCGGATTTTCCGCATAGCGGATCGTGCCATCCGGCCGCCAATCGAACCAGCCGGGATGTTTACTCAACCAGGGATGGTCGGGCGAGCACTGGATTGCCAGGTCGAGCGCGATTTCGAGACCTGTGTCGCCAGCTGCTTCGATCAACCGACGCAAATCGTCGAACGTGCCGAGCTCGGGATGGATCGCTTCGTGGCCGCCCGCCTCCGAGCCGATCCCGTAGGGGCTGCCGGGATCTGCTGGCGCGGCCTGGAGACTGTTGTTCTTGCCTTTGCGGTTCGTCTGGCCGATCGGATGGATGGGCGTGAAATAGAGCACGTCAAAGCCCATCGCGCGGATGGCTGGCAGGCGTTTGATGACATCGTCAAAGGTGCCGTGGCGGTTTGGATCGCCGCTCTGGGAGCGTGGAAAAATCTGGTACCAGCTCGCAAACGCAGCTGCGGCGCGTTCCGCATCGAGCGGGATGGTCTGCGAGCGAACCCGATACGGACGGCGATCGGCCTTAGCCATTAGTTCGGCCGTCTCGGCGGCGAGCAGGATTTCGATCCGCTGGGGGTCCTGCACCTCGGTCAGCCTGTCGAAGACCGTTCGCAGCCGGTTTTTGATCCGACCGGATGAATTGTCGAGCGCATCGAGCACGTGGTTGATGCCCTCCTGGATTTCCAGGCGCAGATCGACCCGCGCCTCGTGCTTCTTGCTGAACTCGTAGCGGAAGATGGCGAATGGATTGCGCCAGCCTTCGACCAAAAACTCGTGCCGCCCCATGCGCTTCGGCGTGAATTCCGCCTGCCACCGATCATTTTCGATCAACTGCATGGGGACCTCGTTCCAGTTCGCCTCGTCGGCCGGTCGCCAGAGCAGGGCCGCCGACAGGGGATCATGGCCATCGCCGAAAATATCTGCTTCGACTTTCACCGTCTCGCCAACGACGCGCTTGACGACGAAACGCCCCTCATCGACCGCCGGCGCGATGTTCTCAATAGCCAGCCTTGCAGAAGCCGCTGCGTCCTCGACACGAGGTACCGCGACCGCATCAACGATCGGAATTGATGATGTTCCTTCGAACAGACGCAGTTCACCCGGCCTCAATTTAAGCTGAGCGGTAAAGGTTTCGTCTTCCGCATCGAGTGCCTGCAGCGGCAGAAAAGCGGAGGCCGCTTCGCGGACCGCGTTAAATGGCGCATGCGCCACCCGCCGCAGGTCGCGATTGAGGACGACGACGCGCGCCTTCTGCGACGTGCGGATGTCCTCCTGCTCGGTCTGCATCAAGGCGACCGTCGGCGCCTGACTGGCAAAAACCAACCTGAGCGGCTGCCGGGCGAAGCCGGCCGCGGTCTTGTTGGTTCCCGCGCTCACAGTGCGAATGTCGCCTGAGAGATCGAAAGAGCCGACTTCACGAAGTCCAGGCAAGCCGGTTGCGTCGCCATGCATCGGATCGAGGGGCGTGGCCACACCGTATTCGAAGCCCATGGGGATCATCAGGCCACTGGCAAATGTGGAAGCCAGTTTCAGTGCTCGCACAGCCTTGCGCTCTAGAACCTCGCAACTGTCGATACCGTTGGCGACGCGCTTGCCGAACGGTGCTTCCGGGAAGGTAATCTGATAGCCGATCTGCCGTTGGATCTGGTATTCGTCCATGATCCAGCGGTCCTCAAGGTTCCACCATGCAAGCGAGGAGAAGCTGCCGTCAAATCCGGTTCCCTCAAGTGCGTTGCGGTCTTCGAAGGCGCTCCCTGGCGTCCAGGCAAGAAAGGTCGTTTGCGGAGCCGATTTCCGGGTCGCGGCGATAAGGTCGTACCATGCTTGCGGCGCCAGGCGCCCGATCCCCAAGCAGCGGAAGCCTGCGATGCCGAGGCCGGCAAGCCAAATCATGCGATTGCGCCAATCCTCGACGTGGTTGGCTTCGCTGATGAAATCGATGCGACGGCTGCGGCTTTCATGCGGTGTCACCCGCGGATCGGCCGGAATTGGCTCGGCAGCTTTGTCATCGAGGGCTGCCCGGTCGACGACAAGGTCGAGCATCAGCTTGATGTCTTTTTCTCGAGCCGCCTGGACCAACGCCGTGAGCCCGTCCTCGACGGATTCACCTAGTCCCAGTTCAGGGTCAAGACGGTCGAAATTCCTGACGACAAAGACACTAGCATTTTGGCCGCGTTCGAAAACGGGGGCAGTGAGTACCGTGTCGAGACCAAGATCCTTGGCATGCGCAAAGACCTCTCTCCAGGCATCGCACCCCTTCAGCATCAAGGGATGCACGTAATAAATCTGCGGCGGCAGCCGCAAGAGGGAGCGTCGGGAATCGAACTGGGAGCGCGTATCCATGGGGTAATGCCTTGCCGCAGCGTTTTGGGTCTAACGGAAGGTCACCGGAACTTGTTCCCTCAAAACGTGGCAAATCGGCCGTCTTGTTGAAGCCGCTTTTGTCGCACTCACAAGAAAGGCTGCGATAGGGAGCGCATCTGCGCCTTGGCCGCGCTCGTTCGCGAAAAATCCGGAAGAATGCCGTGTCTTCGAGCCTTTCGCGCTATTAGAGGGAAATTTCGGTCGCGAAGACCTCGACGTGTTGAAGCGTTTCAAGCGATAGCGCGCGTCCGTTAAATTGGATTTGCGCGCTCGAGATCTGCAATTTTCGGAGGCCTTGAAAGAATTCAGGATACCGGCACAACAGGCCCGTTCTTGTTGCCGGCTACAGTCAGATCCCGTTGCTGTATTAATGACGACTGCTCGTCAACGGCCAGTGTCGCCGTGCCAACTCGACCACGCGCTTTTTCTTGCGAGACCGTTTCGGCAGCTTGAATTCGTCTGCTTCGACGGCGGCGCCAAGGCGCTCGGCAAGCGAATGCGCATCGAGCGGTGCGCGAACCTTCACGTCATTGTCGAAATAGACATAGACGTCGCGACCTTTTTCAGATCCCGGCAGCGGCAGCGTGATGCGCTCGGCATTGACGGGCTCCTTCCCATGCGCCCATGCATCGATGCGCTTCGCCCAGATATCCAGTGCCTCGTCGTCATAACCGCTGACATAAAGCTCCTTGGAGCCGTGCAGGCGGCAATAGACGAAGTCGGCCGTCACATCCATCAGCCGTGGCCATTCGACCGAATCCGCGCAAACGAGGCCGACACCATGCTCCCTGAGGAGCTCGATGAAGGCCTTGTCGCGGAAACTGTCGTGGCGGATCTCCAGCGCGTGGCGCAAGGGCTGCTTGCCCTCGCTTGTCAGCCAGTCGCGTCCGTTGAGCCTGGTGTCGTGGCGCTTGGCGAAGTCTGCAGCTTCTTCCGTATCTTTTGGAAGCATCGCGAGGAAGGACGCAAAAAGATCCGCATCGAATTTCAGGTTCGGCGGAAACTGCCAGAGGATCGGTCCGAGCTTCGGCCCCAGTCGCAACAGACCGGAGGCGAAGAAATTGGCAAGCGGCGTTTTGCTCTCCCTCAGGCGCAGCATGTGCGTGATATAGCGTGAGCCTTTAACCGAGAAGACGAAATCGTCAGGAACCTCCTCACGCCAGTGCGCGAAGGCCTCGGGTGTCTGCAAACCATAGAAGGTTCCGTTGATCTCTATCGAGGAGAAGTGGCGCGAGGCATAGGCCAATTCCCGCTTTTGCGGCAGTCCTGTCGGATAGAAGACGCCGCGCCAGGGCGCATAGGTCCAGCCTGACAGGCCGATGCGGATGGTACCGGTTTTTCCCATGCCGAAGGAACCGAGCGGAGGCTGACTTGTTCCTCACCCATCCGAGCTTGCGGAGATAACCTGGCCTGCAGCGAGGTTACCGCAGGTAGAAAGAGGCTCCTTAAGTGATCGGGCGCTGCGTGCCGGTATTCAAAGTGAACGCCTTCCGGTCGCTCGGCCCGTCTGAGGCAACCGTAGAAACACTAATGCATTAGTGTATTGAAATCGAAAACTGTCGATGGTAATACGGTCGTGACGAAACCCAAGTCGGATGTGCCCCATGCCCAAAAATGCAGATCAGCTCCGTAGCGCTCGATGGTTCGCACCAGATGATCTACGCGCTTCCGGCCATCGCTCCCGTCTGATGCAGATGGGGTATGACGCGAAGGATTGGGGCAGGAAACCGATCATCGCCATCCTGAATACGTGGTCGGATCTCAATCCATGCCATGCGCATTTCAAGCACCGCGTCGAGGATGTGAAACGCGGTGTATTGCAGGCAGGCGGCTTTCCGGTGGAACTGCCGGTGCAGTCTCTATCAGAGACTGCTCTGAAGCCCACGACGATGCTCTATCGCAACTTTCTTGCCATGGAGGCGGAAGAGCTTCTTCGCGGTCATCCCATCGATGGCGCCGTGCTGATGGGCGGCTGCGATAAGACCACGCCTGCCCTGATCATGGGCGCGATCAGCGCCGGTTTTCCGATGATCTTCCTGCCGGCCGGGCCGATGTTGCGCGGCAATTATAAGGGCGAACATCTCGGCTCCGGCTCGGACGCATGGAAATATTGGGACGAACGCCGCGCCGGCAACATCACTGAAGATCAATGGACCGGCGTCGAGGAGGGAATTGCACGCTCCTACGGTCATTGCATGACCTTCGGCACCGCAAGCACCATGACGGCGATCGCCGAATCCCTCGGCTTGACGCTGCCGGGCGCAAGCTCGATTCCCGCAGCCGATGCCAACCATATCCGCATGAGTGCGCGCGTCGGTCGGCGCATCGTCGAGATGATCTTCGAGGATCTGACGCCGGACAAGATCATCACCGAGAAGTCGGTTGAGAATGCCACGACGATCGCGATGGCGACAGGCTGTTCCACCAATGCGGTGGTGCACCTGATCGCGATGGCGCGTCGCGCCGGCGTGCCCTTGACCCTTGACGATCTGGACAAGGCTGGCCGTAAGACGCCGATCATCGCCAATATCCGACCCTCCGGCAAGCAGTATCTGATGGAGGATTTCTACTATGCCGGGGGGCTGAGGGCTCTGATGGCAGAAATGAAGCAACGCCTGCATCTCGATGCGATGACGGTGAGCGGCTTTCCGCTCGGCGAAACACTCCAGGGTGCGGTGGTTTACAACGCGGATGTCATCCGACCGCTGTCGGACCCAATCTACCACGAGGGTTCACTTGCCGTCCTCAAGGGCAATCTTGCACCCGACGGCTGTGTGATAAAGCCCTCCGCCTGCGAAGAACGGCTGCGAGTGCATGAAGGTCCCGCACTCGTCTTCGACAGTTATCCCGAGATGAAGGCGGCGATCGACGACGATGATCTCGACGTGAGCGCCGATCACGTCCTGGTCCTGCGCAATGCCGGGCCGAAGGGTGGTCCCGGCATGCCGGAATGGGGGATGCTGCCAATCCCGAAGAAGATCCTGAAGCAGGGCTATCGCGATATGCTGCGCATTTCCGACGCCCGCATGAGCGGCACGAGCTATGGTGCCTGCATCCTGCACGTGGCGCCCGAATCCCATATAGGCGGGCCGCTTGCGCTGGTGCGCACCGGCGACATCATTCGCGTCGACGTTCCGAACCGCTCCATCGACATGCTGGTGGACGAGGAGACGCTGGCAAAGCGGCGTGCCGAATGGACAGTGCCGGCCGACAAATATGAACGCGGCTATGGCTGGATGTTCTCAAAGCACATCAAACAGGCGAATGACGGCTGCGATTTCGATTTCCTCGAGAAGGATTTCGGTGCGGCCGCCGGCGAGCCCGACATTTTTTGATTGCCGCTATTTTCAGGATTGGAGGAACCATGACGAACTACGTTCTCTCGGACGCGACGCGCAAGAAATACGAAGGCGTGAGCTGCGCCACGCTCTGCACCGCCCTCTTTAAGCGCGGATTGCGCAACCAGTTCATGCAGGATGTCCATCCGGTACTGCCGAAGGCGAAGAACATGGTCGGCCAGGCGTTCACGCTCCGCTACATCCCGGCGCGCGAAGACCTGAACCAGCTCACTGTGTTCCAGAATCCCGCGCATCCGCAGCGCGCCGCCGTCGAACAGTGCCCGCCAGGCTTTGTCATGGTCATGGACAGCCGCAAGGATCCCCGCGCTGCTTCGGCTGGTTCGATCCTCGTGTCGCGGCTGATGGTACGCGGTGTTGCAGGTGTGGTTACCGATGGCGGCTTCCGCGACAGTCCCGAGATCGGCGACCTCGACATCCCGGGGCCTATCACAACCGTCCTTCCGCGCCGACGAACCTCACGCTGCACCAGGCGCTGGACATCAACGTGCCGATCGGCTGCGGCGATGTCGCGGTCTGGCCGGGAGACGTCGTGGTCGGCGACCGCGAGGGCGTCATCATCGTTCCTGCCCATCTCGCCGAGGAAGTCGCCGACGAGGCAGTCGAGATGACCGCCTTCGAGGATTTCGTCACCGAAGAGGTGCGGAAGGGCCGGTCGATCATCGGCCTCTATCCGGCGACCCACGAAGAGACGAAGGCCGATTTCGCCAGGTGGCGACTGGCCAATGGACGATAGGCGGTCTCCATGTTCAAGCACATCACCATCCTTCAGGCAGCCGAGCTGCCCGAGAAGACGGATCGCGAGTTGAAGGAAGCCTTTACCGTCATCGGCCTCCCGAAGGGTGAGGCGGAAGCCGCGGGGGTTCTGGCCGAACACGGCGCGGCCATCAGGGGCATGGCCGTCCGCCATGCGCATATCGACGCGCGCATGCTGGAGAAGCTGCCGGCATTGGAGATCATCTCCAGCTACAGCGCCGGTCTCGACGGCATCGACGTCGAGGCGGCGGCGAGCCGCGGCGTTTCCATCCACAACACCTCGAAGATCCTGGCACAAGACGTGGCGGACCTCGCCGTCGCGCTTTCCATCTCGGCGACGCGCGGGCTGATGCGTGGCCACGATTTCGTGCGCAACGGAAACTGGGGCCGGCAGAGCTTCCCGCTCGGCCGCTCGCTGCGCTCGCTCAACACCGGCATCGTCGGCCTCGGGCATATCGGCTCGGCGATCGCGGCGAGGATGGGCGCCATGGGCGCCATGGGCGCGCCCGTTGCCTATTTCGGGCCGCGCAGGAAGCCTGTCGACCATCTCTATATCGACAGCATCGACGACCTTGCCGAATGGGCCGACCTGTTGATCGTCACCTGTCCAGCAAGCCCCGAAACCATCGGCCTGATCGGCTCGTCCGTTCTTGAAAAGCTTGGGCCGCGCGGTTTCCTCGTCAACATCTCGCGCGGCACGATCGTCAATGAACCGGCCCTCATCGCTGCATTAGCGAAAGACGGCATCGCCGGCGCGGCGCTCGACGTCTTCGAGAAGGAACCAGTCGTGCCCGATGCGCTGCGGAACGATCCGCGGGTCGTGCTGTCGCCGCATATGGGTAGCGGCACCCAGGAGACGCGCCAGCAGATGGGCGACAGGCTGGTCGAGGCGTTGGTCACGCATTTCAGCGCACGTTAGACGTAGGTGACCGACGAGAAAGGCCGCGCCAGCTGCGCGGCCTTTTCATTCCCAGGGTGCGTAGACCCTTGCCTGACCGGCCCGCCGGACGAGGGCGATCGGCAGCCGCACGAAATCGACCATGAGGCGCAGCAATGCGTCGGCAAGTTTCGTCGCCTGCAAATGAGAGCTGGCCGCGCAGCATCCGCCGGCCCCCTGCAGCGGCGTGGATAGCAAGGCGATAAGCGACCGACATGAACAGGGCACCGGTGCCCCGGCAGGGCTATCGTCTCATGCCGCCTCGACGGCACTTTGCCACTTCGGCTTCGGTGTCGCATTGATGAGCTGTCGCGTATAGTCGTGCTGCGGATTGCGGAAGATCTCCTCCGTCGTCGCATGCTCGACGATCTCGCCGTTCTTCATGACGATGATCCGATCTGCGAAATGGCGCACGATCGGCAGGTCGTGGGTGATGAAGATATAGGCAAGCCCAAGCCGATCGCGCAGGTCGGCGAGTAGATTGATGACCTGCACCTGGACCGAGACGTCGAGGGCCGAGACAGCCTCATCGCAGACAACGAGCTCCGGCTCGCAGGCAAGCGCGCGAGCAATAGCAATGCGCTGCCGCTGCCCCCCGGAGAACTGGTGGGGATAACGCGCAGCATGCTCCGGCTTTAGCCCGACGAGCCCCAGCAGTTCGACCACGCGGTCGCGCCATCGCGGCTTGTCGAGAATATCCTTATGGATCCGCCAGGGTTCGGAAACGATCTCGAAAACGGTCATGCGGGGATTCATCGAGCTATAGGGATCCTGGAACACCATCTGCACCTTGCGGCGGAAGGCGAGCAACGTATTGCCATCCATCTTCAGAATGTCACGGCCATGAAACAGCGCCTCCCCCTTCGAGGCATCGTTCAGCCGCAGCAGTACGCGCGCCACCGTCGATTTGCCGGAGCCGCTTTCACCGACGATGCCGATCGTCTCGCCGGCCGCGACGTCGAAGCTCAGATTCTTGACGGCGTGAAGCTCCGTGGGCGCAGAGAATATCCCTGACGAGAGCGCGTAGAACTTGTCGAGGTTTTTGACTTCGAGAATGGGTTTGCCGACCGGCTTGCCGGCCTGCCGCCGCGGCGCGTCCTGATCACCATGCGGCAGCGCGTTGATCAGCGTCCTGGTATAGCTGTGCTTCGGGTTCTCGAAGACGGTGCGCGCCTCCCCCTCCTCGACGATGCGCCCCGAATTCATGACGATCACCCGGTCCGCCATGCTGGCGGCGACTTCGAGATCATGGGTGATCATGATGATCGCCAGGCCATCCTCGGCCTGCAGTTTCTTCAGGAGGTCGAGGATCTGTCCCTGAACGCTGACGTCGAGCGCCGTCGTCGGCTCGTCGGCGATCAGGATCTCGGGCCTCAGCGCGATCGCCATGCCGATCATGATGCGCTGGCGCTGGCCTCCTGAAAACTGGTGCGGATACTGGTCGATCCGCTTTTCGGGTTCGGGAATGCCGACGCGGCGCAGGATGTCGATTGCCTTTTCGCGCGCCTGCGCCCCCGTCGCGACGCCATGGGCGCTGAAGACCTCGGCGAGCTGCCAACCGATCGTGTAAACGGGGTTGAGGTGCGACAGCGGATCTTGGAAGATCATCGCGATCTTGCGTCCATTGAGATCGCGGCGCGCTTCCTCGCTCATCGCTTCAAGATCGCGACCGCGATATGTGACGGAACCGGCGCAGATATCGCCCGGCGGAGTATCGATGAGCCCCATGATAGCGCTGGCGCTTACCGACTTGCCGGAGCCCGATTCGCCGAGAATGACCAGCGTCTCGCCGGCATCAATGTGGAAGCTGACGCCGTTTGCCGCGCGGAAGGCGCCGCCAAGCGACAGGAAGTCGACGGTCAGGTCCTTGACCTCAAGCAGATGCGTGCCGGTCATGTGCGTTTCTCCTGAAGTCCCTTCTTCGAACGGGCGAGCTCAATGCGCCAGCGCTGCTGCGGATCGGCGTAAGTTCGCCACCAGCTCGAAAGGATATTGAGCGAAAGCGTGGTCAACAGGATCGCGAGGCCGGGCCAGAAGGCAATCCACCACGCGGTCGAAAGATAGCCGCGTCCAGTTGCCACCATGGCACCCCAGGTGAATTGCGGTGCCTGGATGCCGAGGCCAAGGAAGCTCAACGCGGATTCTGCCAGAACCACGGTCGCGAAGTCGATGGCGCCGATGGTGACAAGCGTCGGCACGACGATCGGCGCGATATGCCGGAAGAGAATGCGGCTGTGGCTGGCACCGAGCGCCATGGCGGCGCTGACGAACATGCGCTCGCGCACCTCAAGCACCTCTGCGCGCGTTGTCCTCAGATAGATCGGTACGCGGGTGATGGCGAGAACGATAACGAGGTTGGTGATCGATGGCCCGAGGCTAAAGAGCACGATCAACGCAAGCAGCAGCGACGGGAAACTCATGACGATATCGGCGCCGCGCAAGATCATCGCGCTGGCGATGCCGCGGGAATAGCCGGCGACCAGCCCGAGCAGGCCGCCGATGACGATCGAGCAGAGGACGGCGCAAAAGGCGATGCCAAGAGTATTCTGTGCGCCGACGACGAGGCGCGCGAGCAGGCTGCGACCGAGCGTATCGGCGCCGAGCACATAGGCCCAGCCCTGCGAGAAGCTGAAAGGCGCCATATTGCGAGCGCGGAAATTCGGCTTGTCGATGAGGTCGCCCATCAACCAGGGTCCGAGCACGGCGCAGAGGATCACGACGACGAGGAAGATCACCGCGGCAAGCGCCAGGCGGTTGCGCGAAATCAGTCGAAGGATGTGGAACCGTCCGATATCGTGCTGTTTTTTCTCGGCGGTCGTTGTCATGGCCGACATACTCATCTCGTTTGAAACCTTATGCGGGGATCGAGGCGGGCGTAGATCAGGTCGATCGCGATATTGAGGACGAAGATCGCCACTGCGGTGACCAGCACCGTCGCCTGAATGAGCGCGAAATCGCGACGCACGATTGCGTCAATCATCAGTTTGCCGATACCCGGCCAGCCGAAGATGGATTCGACGACGACGGCGCCATTGACGAGGCTTGCGGCCAGGTCACCGGCAACGGTGATGACCGGCAGCAGCGAATTGCGCAGCGCATGCTTGAAGATGATCTGCGAACGCTTGACGCCCTTGGCCCTTGCCGTTTTGACGTAGGCGGAGCTGAGCGCGCTGATCATCGTGCCGCGCACCACCTGCACCAGCAGGCCGAAAGGACGGAGCGTCAGCACGAAGATCGGCATGATCCAATGAAGTGGTGTGCCCGTGCCTGACGTCGGCAACCAGCCGAGGCCGACGGCGAAGACGAGGATCGCGACGATCGCGACCCAGAAATCGGGAGCGCTGGCGCCAGCCAGTGAGGCGGTGCTGGCCAGCGTATCGAAGAGACTGTTCGGTCGCGCCGCCGCCAGCGAGCCGACAACGATCGCAAGACAGAGGGAAAGGCCGACCGCGATAACTGCCAGCTTCAGCGTCTGGGGAAAGGCTTCGAGCGCCACTTCCATAGCCGGCCGATTGCGGCTCATCGCCTCGCCGAAATCGAGCCTTGTGAGTTCCAGCAGATAGCGGCCGAACTGGACGATCAGCGGGTCGTTGAAGCCGTGCGTCTGTGAAAACGCCTGGCGCTGGGCCTGCGAGGAGTCGAGCGGCAGATAGAGATAGGCCGGATCGCCCGTCAGCCTCGAAAGGAAGAACACCAGGATCAGCAGGCCGATCACTGCAATGAAGCTCTGGGCCGAGCGTCTGAGAATGAAGCCGAGCACCGCGTTTCCTTACCTTCTGGAATGAAATGATAAGGGCGCAGCGAAACCTGCCACGCCCTGTGGAAGTCAGTTCTTGAAGTGGATTTCGCTGAGCGCGATCTCGCTGTTCGTCTTCAGATCGGGTTTCCAGTCGAGGCGCGGCCCGACACGGACATAACCGATCATATGATACATCGGTACGTCGGCGACGATCTCGTCGTGGACCTTGGCAAATACGCTCTGGAAGAGCTTTTCACGATCGTCGCCGGTCGCGGCCATCGCCTTCTTCAGTCTGGCGTCAAGATCCTTGTCGGCGATCGTCGAATACTGGCCGTCGCTCAGATACATGACAGGTGCCGTGAAGCCGGCATCGCCCGTATTGTTGTCATGCTGCTGCTGGAACAGTGTCGGGCCACGGCCTTCCGGGAACGGCTTGTCGAGGTAGCGGACCCAGTCGGCGGCCTCGAGCTGGCGGATCGAGACATTGAGGCCGATCTCTTGCCACATCGAGCGCATTGCTTCGAGGCTTTCCGAGGAGTTGGGGAAGAAGCCGTTTCGGCCGATGAGCACGATCTCTTTGTCGACGGGAGCGCCGGCCGCCTTCGCCTCTTCGACCAGCTTCTTCGCCTCATCGGGATTGTAGGTCCAGGCCTTGATGTCGGGATTGTGGCCGCGCACGCCCGGTACGACCATCTGCGAGGCACGCAGTACGTCCTTGCCGAACAGCGCCTCGCCCATACCATCCCAGTCGATGGCCATGTTGAGTGCCTTGCGGATGCGCACGTCGTCCAGCGGCGGAATCTGCGCATCGATGCGCATGCGCGTCGTTTCGGAATTGAGGTATGCGAAATCGGTCTGCGGATTGGTGGCGTCCTGTACCGCGATCGACGGGGTAAGGTCTGCCTCGGCCGATTCGATCATCGCGGCGCGGATTGCCGACTCGTTGCGCCACACATAGGTGGCACGCGTCACGTCCGGTTTGGCGCCCCAATAGCCGTCATCGCGTTTCAGCACGATCTCCTCGGTCGATGCGCTTTCAACGACATAGGGACCGGTCCCGACTGGCTTGTTACTTTCCTTGTCAAAGGGCATGTTCGGCGAGACGATCTGCACCGTGCCAAGCAATGTCGGCATGATTGGAACCGGGCTGTCGGAGACGATCTCGACGGTCTGCGCATCGACGGCCTTGGGCGTCAGCTTGACGTCGCCGAACTTCGAGCGGCTGTCACACGTGAGTTTCGGATTCATGAGACGGTTAATGGACTTGACGACGGCGTCGGCATTGAATTCGGCACCGTCCTGGAACTTGACGCCACTCTTCAGATGGACACGCCACGTCAGATCGTTGACCCGTTCCCACTTATCGGCGAGCCAAGGCGCGACCGTTCCCTTTTCAGGCTCGATGACTGTCAGCGTTTCCGTGATGTTGGAATTGATGATGCGGCCGATGTCGGAGCGGATCGATCGGCAGGGATCGAGGTTTGCCGGCTGCTCCGGCAGCACGATCTTAACCTCGCCCTCAACTGCATACGCCGCACCGGAAAGCAAAACTGCGCAAAGCAGCGCTGCTGCGCCAGTGGAATAACGGATGGTCATTGTCTCTCCTCCTCAACAAAAAACCAAAATTCCTTTGTGCGGCAGACCGCTGATTTGCGGTCAGCTACGATCCTCCATCGGCTACACGCACTAGAGCACTAATGTATTAGTCAACGACTGCAGGACTGTCAACTCAGCCAAGGCCCGGCAATCACACGTTTTGGCGCGGCAGCACGCGGACCGTCTCGAACTCCAGCAACGGGCAGTTGAGTTGCTCCCCTTCGGCTGCGGATCCAGGCTTGATTATGGCAGATCGCGATGCCCGAGCAGGTCAATGCAGACGCCCGACGTGCAGATCGTAAGCTTACGCTTACCGAACTGCACGTGGCATTCACCGATGCCCTTGCAACCAAGTCCTTTCCGATGACCGCAGAACCGACGTTAAGATAGGCAGCGTTGGCCGCGTTCGGCCGCACCATCGCGTATTTGACGAGGTGCACTGGCTTCTCCGCAACAAGGCCCGCGAGCTTGTCGGGATGTGGGGTTGTCTCTTCAGGGATCTGGCCGGCATGGCTCGACGGCCGTGTTTCTGCGGGAAGAAACTGCTCCGGCATCAGCTTTTCCTTGTTCTGCGATGCTCTCGATATGGACATGCAGCGCATGGCGACCTAAACTAACACATTAATGCATTAACACGATCGATGAAAACAAAGGATCGTTCTTTGACCTTGGATTTGCTGACGGCCAAGCATCGCAGTGGGCTTGATCGCACGAGGCAGATTGCGCCGCAGATCGTAGAATATCTTCGTGAGCGCATTCTGGCCCTGGAGCTTGCTCCCGGCACGGCCCTGTCGCGCGTCGAACTGCAAAAGCAGTTCGGTCTCAGCCAGACGCCGGTGCGCGATGCTCTGATGCGACTGGAGGAGGAAGGCCTCATCACGGTCTATCCGCAATATGCGACGCTGGTTTCCAAGATCGATATCAATCTTGCCCGCCAGACACATTTCATGCGGCGCGCCGTCGAGCAGGAGGCTGTCTTCAATCTCGCCGAGCGCGCAACCGCGCGCCATGTCGCCGATCGCCTGCGTTCGGCCAATGCCAAGCTGAAGACGCTGGTCGCATCCAACGAATATGCGGATTTCCTAGTCCTTGACCGAGCTTTCCATTTCATCATTTATGAAGAAGCCGGGCTTGAGCATATCTGGCCGATCATCCGCCGCCACAGCGGCCATATCGATCGGCTTCGGCGGCTCAATCTTCTCAATGTCGGCACCCAACGGGTCGTCGATGCGCATGACGCAATCATCGAAGGCATTGCCGCCGGCGACCCCGTAGGCGCAGAAAAAGCGATGAAGATCCATCTGTCAGGCACGCTTTCGATGATCAATGACATTGCCGAGCGCTATCCGGACTATATCGACATGGGCTGAGGCGGCCTCCTGCCACCACTAACGTTCCGCGATCGTTGGACGAGTGAATTTCGCCGTCGTCAGTATCTTCATCCCCTCCGCCTCTATGACGACATCACACGAAATTGGACTCTCAGGTATATGAAGATGATCTGCTTTATATGTACCGCTTGCGGCACCCAGTTTGACGAGCGTCAAGAACCACCGCAAAGGTGTCCGATCTGCGAAGATGAGCGGCAGTTCGTGCCTGAGACAGGCCAGCAATTCACGGATATGACGTCCATCGGTCGAACACATGAAGTTATCTGGAAGAAAGAAGCCGAGGGCATACACAGCCTCGAAATTTCACCGTCGTTCGCGATCGGCCAGCGCGCCTTTTTCGTCAATGGACCAGCAGGCAACATTCTCTGGGATTGCCTGAGCCTCGTTGACGAGCAATGCGTGGCGCGGATCAAGGCAGCAGGCGGACTGGCGGCGATTGTTATCTCGCATCCTCATTTCTACGCCTCGATGGTCGAGTGGAGCACGATCTTTAACGGTGTGCCGATCTACGCTCATGCCGATGACCGCGAGTGGGTGCAGAGATCCGATCCAGCGCTGCATTCATGGGAGGATGACACAATGCCGCTTGGTCAGGCGACCATTGTGCGATGCGGCGGTCATTTTCCTGGTAGCTCGGTGCTTCACTGTCCTTGGCTCGAGGGTGGGCGGGGCGCTCTTTTTGTGGGCGACACAATGCAGATCGCCCTCGACCGCAAATATGTAAGCTTCATGCGCAGCTATCCAAATCTTATCCCGCTCAACGCCAGAACGGTGGAGGCAATTGTAGAAGCAGTCCGGCCCTATCCGTTTGAGGCAATCTACGGCGCCTTCGCAGGCCGCACGATTAAAAAGGATGGCATGCGTGCCGTTATGCAGTCGATGGAAAGGTACATACGGGCAATTGAAAGCTGAGAAGCTTTTCAGACTTGCCTGAACAGTAAGGGACGCGGCGTGCCTGCTGCCCGATGAGTCGAATGCAAATCTAACGCTGGCCCACCCTCAATCCCATCGCCTTTGCTGTGGTAGCCCCTGAAACCGCCTGGACCTTGCCTGACGAGATTGCCCCGTGGCGTCCCGGGCGGAGGCCAATTAGGCAAACGACATCCTCGCTTTGCGAACCACGTGTCGAAGTCCAACTGGTCCAATTTGGCGGGCCCAAGGGGCACCAATGATTCGTCATCAACGGCAGCACCGAAATACTTGGCCGTAGGATCGGCAACCACTTTACGGGCATCTCCGGCCGCGGCGAGATAGTGGGACAAGAAATCACTCATCGGTTTCTGCTGCGGCCCAGCAATGTCAAAGGAACCGCTCAAAGGGCGAGCACTCGCTGCTTCGGCAACGAAATTCGCGACGTCATCCGCCGCGATTGGTTGGAACGCGCCGGGCGACACGCGAATAGTTCCATCGACAACCGAAGACTCGGCAACGCCGCCAAGGAATTCCAGGAACTGCGTTGAACGAACGATCGTGTATGGAATGCGTTTTTGATAAGGCCCTCCTGAGCAAGCTTCGCCCGAAAATACCCGTTATCGGGCGAACGCCCTATACCAACGATTGAAAGCGCCACGTGATGGCGAACGCCTGCGTCCCGTTCGGCTTCGAGCAGATTCATCGTTGAGCACTCGAAAAACGCAAGAACTGCGTCGGTTTCAAACGAAGGGGAATTCGCCACGTCAACGACGACCGCAGCTCCCAGCAAGCGCTTCGGCGAGCCCCTCACCTGTGACACAATTGATGCCGGTTGAGGGCGAGGCCCGCAGGACGTCGTGTCCTTGGCTTCTCAAACGCTCCGCAACCTTGGTCCCGATGAGGCCGGAGCCGCCAATGATAACAATCCTCATGAGTCCTACTCCTCTCATTTCAGGTCTTTCAAAGCAGCAGCATTCCTCGCATCGTCGATAGCATCCCGGCAGCTGCTGCGGCACTGCGCCGGTCGACCTATCCTTGCGCGCATTCGCACAGCTCGCGCAGGCGATCGCAAGAGATGCGGCAGCGAATTGGCTTTCGCAGACATCAAGCCGAAGGCCTCGATCATTTATCGGGGATCGTCAGCGTCGTTTCGTCGGTATCCACCACGAAGACTGCGAGGATTTTCGCTGGTGCAGTCTCGCTGGCATTGGCACTCACGCGGTGATGATCGCCAGGCACCTCGATCCAGTTGTCGCCGGTATTGAAGACCTTGATCGGGCCATCGTTGACCTGGCTTTTGATGCGCCCTTCGATCACGGTTGCATAGATGAAGGCGCTCTTCGCATGCGTATGCGAAGGGTTGGATCCGCCGGGACCGTATTCAACCAAAACGCCGCGCATGCTCTTTCCAGGCACGTTCGGCAGCTTGTGGGCGAAGACGGTGGGACCTTGGCGTTATGCGGTTTGTCCGCGGCGACCGCCGGTAGCGCCATCAATGCGGCGCATATGCAAGCAATAGCACACCCGCGCATGAGACGTCCTCCTGCGTAAATTGAGCCCTGCAAGTCTTTTATTTAGAACCGTGGCCGGTTCGAAACCAGATATACGAAGGTCTCCTCCTCCGCTTGCTGGACAAAATTAGCAGAGACGGCGCCCAGAGTCCAAAGACTGCATGCCTCCAACATCCCGATGACGCCCGTATCGAGCGTCATCGTTGATGAGCCTCCCGCAATGCGCGGTCGTCACCTCAAGGCGCATCTTGCTCTGGCAGGCAGAAGCCTTAGGACCGCACGGAGAGATGGTCGAGAGCCCGTTGCACCCTGGACGCAGCAGCTTCTGGTAATGGCATGATCGGACGTGGCGGATCATATCTGCCGAGGTCCAAGGCAGCCGCAATGGCGTACATGACCCGAAAGCTGCCGAACTCCTTGAAGAGGCTGAACAAAGGCTGGAATAATCGGTCGAACCGTTCCACTTCGGCGATGTCGCCAGCTTGAGCGCCTCGCGTTAGGGCGAGGGCCTCTACGGGCAGTAGACCTCCAACGACGCTATACCAGGCGTCAGCACCTGCAAGGATTGCCGATCCCGCGCCCCAGTCACCGCTATAGCCGATAGCAAAGTTCGCTGGCGTCTCGGTACGGAGAGCTGTCAACTCGGCTCCGAAGTCGCCGTCAGCCGGCAGCGGCATCTTCACGGCCTGGATGTTTGCCACCTTTGCTAGGCGCGCGATCAGTGTTCTGCTGAATGTGAACTTCGTGGTGCTGGGATTATTATAGATGCATAACGGAAGTTCTCCGGCATCCGCGACGGTGGCAAAATGCTCGTAGACCTCGTCTTCGAATAGTGGCGTGTACGACATCGGCGCGAGGAGCAGACCATCAGCGCCTGCCATCCTGGCGTCACGCGCCAAGGCTTGAGCCTCGTCAGTGCGAAGGGCTCCAACACCCACGATGACCGGTATCTTTCCACCGACCGTGGACATTGCTGTATTCACCGCGCGTTGCCGTTCTGTCCGGGACAAAAACGCGTAGCCTCCTGTGCTACCCAACAGCCCGATGGCGTCTGCGCCGGCGATCTGGATTCGGTTCAGCAGGCGCGCAAGTGCGGCCGTGTCGACCAAGCCGAAAGCGTCAGCGGGGGTAATGGGAAAAGCTGATAAACCGTGGAAGAGCGGCACGAGGAAAATCCTATGTTCAGGTGCGGGATAACAAGAGTTTCAGCCCTGCAAAGCCAAAAAACAGGGTCAATGTTCCTTCGATCCAGCGTCGGGCACGGCGATACATTCCAACCATCGGCGCCGTCGAGAAGACGAGTGGGTAACCGCAAAAGATGGACACTCCAAGCATGGCGCAGCCTGCGGGGACCGTGACAACGGTACGGGGAGAAGCTTCCGAGCCAAGACCGAGTGTCATCAGCGCTATCCAGGCAAGTATCGCCCTAGGATTGGTGAGGTGCATCAGCAGTCCACGTTTATAGATGGCTGCGACGGACGCAGGTTGGTCCCCTGTGTGCTGCGAAATTCGGTGATCAGGAGTGAGCGCGGCTCTGCCAGCCTTAAGGGCAATACAGAGTAGGTAGAGACCTCCAAGTATCTTGAGCACAATCAGCGCCTGCGCGTGTCTGCTCAGAACTGCCGAAACACCGGTTGCGGCCATGATCCCCCAGAAAATCGACCCGCTGGCAACTCCCGCTGCGAGAACGCGCGCCGCTCGCCTGCCCTGGTTCATGGCGACGCCCATGATCCGCATGTTGCTCGGGCCTGGACTACCCGCGGCGATTACATAGGCTGTAAAAACGATGAGAAGCTGGTGGAAGTCCGCTGACAATATGTCGACCTTTCGATTTTTTAGACGCCCCCCAGAAGGTTGAACGCGATCAGCCACATGACGAATGCAATAACCATTTCCAGTATGCGCCAGGACGCGGGTCGGGAAAAGATCGGCCGCAGTCGTGTCGCGCCATAACCCAGCAAAAAGAAAAAGAGGAATGACCCTGTGGTTGCACCTGCCGCAAAGGACAGCTGATAGCCGGCAAATCGCGTCGAGATCGTGCCAAGCAGGACGACGGTGTCGAGATAGACGTGCGGATTGAGCCAGGTGAGAGCCAGACAGGTGGCCAAAGTCTTCTTTAAACTTGAAGGACTTCCTGCTCCAACGGTCAACGTTCCCGAAGACAAGAATGCGGACCAGAGGCTCTTGGCTCCATACCAGGCGAGAAAGGCTGCTCCACCGTACCGCATGACAGGATTGAGCCAGGGCAATAGCTCCACGATTTGCTTGAGGCTGGTCACCCCAAGCACGATCAGGACGGCGTCGGACAGGGCACAGGCGAGGCAAACGGCAAATACATATTCACCTCGAAGACCTTGGCGAAGAACAAACGCATTCTGTGCGCCGATGGCGACGATGAGGCTGAGGCCCATCATCATGCCAGTGAAGTAGACCGAGATATCCAATTTCTGATGCCCGCCTTGCACAAACTCTGGACCCGGTATGCCCAGAGAGCAATTTAGGCTACTTAAATCTGCTAAAGCAAATGAAGCGGTTCTAATTTATGCTCGACTATTCTGCTCTCCGCGTCGTCCTGGCCGTCGTCCAATCGGGCAGCTTCGAAAAAGCGGCTGCTCTTCTCAACGTCACGCCGTCAGCCGTTTCGCAGCGGGTTAAACAGCTGGAGGAGCGTCTGGGCGTTGCCCTGATCGTCCGCGGCAATCCGTGCACGGCAACCGAGAAGGGCGAATGGCTTTGTCGGCATATGGACAATGTCGGCATGCTCGAAAACGAGCTGTTTGAGCATCTGCCGTCGCTGGTCGATCCTGCCGATCCCGAGCACAGGGTTATGCTCCAGATTGCTACCAACGCCGATAGCCTCGGAACATGGTTCCTGGAGGCCATCTCGAACTTCTCGAAATCCTCCAGCTACTTGGTCAGTATTTCAGTTGATGACCAAGACCATACTGCGGAATGGCTGCAGCGCGGCCGCGTCGTTGCCGCCGTGACGAGCGCGGAAAAGCCGATATCGGGGTGCAGACGCTTTTTTCTTGGCTCTCTTCGATACCATGCAACGGCGAGCCCAGAATTCGTATCTCGCTATTTTCCCGAAGGGGTAACTCCCAAGGCTATCGCCAACGCCCCGGCACTTACCTTCAACCAGAAGGACAAGCTTCAAAGCGACTGGGTACGCCGCACGCTGGGGCACTCAGTAAATTTCCCGAGCCATTGGCTTCCGTCGACCAATAGCTTCATCGAAGCCAGCCTCTCTGGCATGGGTTGGGGCATGAACCCAGTCGAGCTGACGCGTGAGCATCTTCTCGCCGGACGTCTGATAGAGCTGATACCGGAAACGCCCCTCGACATTCCGCTATACTGGCAAATCAACCGTCTTGCCGCTGACCGCCTGGCTGGTCTCACCCTCGAAGTGAGCGAAGTCGCAAAGCGCCGTCTGATCTGAGGTAAGACCCCTTTCGCCAAGAGCGATCGTCCGCGGGCCTAAAGGTGCGACTGAAACAGCTTCCGGTTCTAAAGGCAGCCTATCGTTGTCCCAAAACTGATGGCGACTGTGCGAAAACTCTAAATGGAGCCACTCGCCAGCAAGTGCTGTCGAAGAAAATCTCTGGCTTTGACGAAGCTCCATGTTTTTGGCGCATTCGCCAGTGGGCCGCCCTCATCAAGAACGTCGCGCAGTGGATACGCGAGGAGTTGAGCGGCTTCGTTTCGATCTGGCGCATTTTGAGCGCCTTTTAAAATATCGGCCGCTGACGTTTTGCTGACTGTCAACAGGAATAGTTCCGGGTGGCAGAAGACAGGATCGTAAGCAAGTCCAATTGCAAACGATGCAGAGCGGGTAAGATCAGAGACAGCAATTTCCTCTGCGATCTCGCGAGCAACTTCCTGAAAAAGATCGACCGTATCAGAGCCTTTACCGGGTTCAGCATAGCCTCCGATAAGATAGAGCCCGCCAGGGTTCTGATCCGCCGAAAGGCTTCTCTTCGTGACGATGACACCGTCGTCTGCTGTCAAGACAACAGCAGTCATTCCGAGCGGATCAGCTCGTGCCGCGTGCGGATGCCTATCACCGAATCTGGGATGGCGTGTTGCCACATATGCAGAAAACGACGTGCTATTTGCACCAACAATTAAGCGGCCATCTTCAATCCGATGATCTGCCATGCGGAGCAAAGCCCCGTCGAAGGCGGCGGAATTCTTTATGAGGAGAGCTTCCCAATTTGCTTTCCTCGTCTCTTCCACAGCTTCAGAAAGCTGAAAATTTCCGAAAACGCGGCATTCGATCTGATCAACCGGGATGCTAAATGACTGGTCTTCAAACACGCAATTGTCTCCAAGGCCGCCGTCGGGGATTCCTCAAAGTAGCGGGCCATCGTAGATTTTTCCATGGCACATTTATCAGGAATTGATCGCTCCCAGATGTTGCTTCTGCCGGAAGCGGTCGAGGAGTATGTCGGTCCTGACAATGCGGTATGCTTCATCGAGGCGTTCGTTGACGGGCTGCGACCACAGCCCCTGCCCACTGGTGGGAAGACGCGCGCCCCATTGGGGCGAGGAAACGGTGAAAAATCTCGCTCAGCGGATCTAGACGCATAAAGCCTCACCCGCGCGCGCCGTTACCAAGATCACAGATATAGGCCAGAATGGCTTCGACATGTCTTTCAGCGACGAGTTCCGCGGCCGTCTTGTGACGCTAGTTTCGATACCAGTCGATTGCCTTATCAAGTGCTCCAGTCAGTTCAGCCGCAGCCGAGATCACCTCGATCATTTCCCGCATGCGTCCTTGCAGCCTTTCGGAAGAAGGATTGCGTACAGTGCTGCGATGGACGCCTGTCGGTTCCGCCAAGCCGGCAATGGGCACACCGAGAGCTTTGGACAGGCGATTGGGGGAAATTTAGGGCGTGCGCAGTTCCTGCACGCTATCGACAAACTCAGAGACTACCGTTGTGTGCGCCATACGAGCCTCGACCATTTCACTCCCACCAAAGCCCTATGCATAAGATATGCACATTTTCTCGCACCTGGCCCCTCCCGGGCTTTACCTAAGAGATGTCTCACCGGAGCGTATGAGGCCTTCCTGGCCATCCAACCGTTAGTGCCGGCGATCGTGTCGGCTGTAAAGGCTCGGCTGGACGTCCTCGTCGGCCCGGTCGGGGAAGAGGTGTCTCCGCGTTCGCTCTAGTGCCTCCGCCTCCCGGCAATGTCGTTGAAGAAGAGCCGCAGTCACGTCCTGATACGGTCCGCTATCGGACTGGGCGATGCGAACAATTCCACCGCGAGAAAGGAAATCGCAGAATGACTTAACCGAGCGAAGTCGTGTTGTGATTTCGACATAGCGATTGTCGTCAGCGTTCATCGGCTCCGGCCTCCTCTTCGAGGAAGATCGGTTCCGACTTCGGCAATATCATGACCGCCACGGGCAATCCGCAGTCGATTGAGAATGCTATCTTTCGATGCCGTTAGGTTGAACTAACTGAACTGATTAATAAATTTCTGTTGCTGACTTCAAGCAATAGATACCGGCGTTGGGCGTAGAGAAACGAAGCATTTCTCTGTTATGCGGTAGTTCCGATGGTGAAATGAGCCCCAAAGGGTCTGCCGTACAACTTGTGTATTGTAGGTCCGCAATGCGCCCCAAGAGCAGTCACTGTCACGTCCGTCGGTCAAGCTATGTCGCTGACGGACACCAAGCCTTACGCATTTTCCAAGTCGGCATGCCGAATGCTGAGAACGCGGGAAGTTCGGGCACATCACTGATCTGAGGGCACTTCACCGCGCCAAATGGCACAGACAACAGCAAGAACTTGAGCCCTTTCTTCGGCGGCCATACGGTAGGCGTCCGCTACCGCTCCTCCAGTCGCTATTACGTCCTCAATGAATGTAGGGCGCCGTGCCGCGACATCCTGCCCTCATTCGCGCGACACCTGCCATAAGTCTTTGCCTCTTTGCGACCGACACAGGAAGGGAGGCCCGATCCGCACATTGGAAATGACTCGCGTTCTTTCCGGCTTGAGCGTTAGCTGTGTTGTTCTGACGGAGGAACCAAACCATGGCCATGTATCTTACGTGCTTCAGCTACACGCCCGAGACGTGGGCTCGCATGATCGAGAACCCCGAGGATCGCCGAGAGGCGGCACGGACCTACATCGAGTCTGTGGGCGGAAAGCTCCATGGGTTCTGGTACGCCTTTGGCGAGCATGATGGTTGGAATCTGTGGGAGGCGCCTAATAACGTATCGATGGCGGCTGTCGCGCTTGCTATCGGCGCAGGAGGCGCGCTCAGCTCTATTGAGACCACTGTCCTCCTCACCGTCGAGGATACGATCGACGCCTTGGAAAAGGCGAAGTCAATTCGGTATCGTCCACCGGCAGCGTAGGCAGCGGCTCAACCTTTGGCTTGCCGGCGGCCATTTTGGTCGACGAAGTCGACACCCAAACTGGAGCCCGGGACGCCTTCGGGGCGATGTATCTGACGTCGTGGCGCGTCCCGACAGGCCCATGGCGACGCGATCGCCAATGCATCCTTTTGAAATCTCAAGCGTTGTAGAGGTATGCAGTACAGGAAAGCCACGCCTGAGGACGACGATGTCGTTGTTCGACATTATCTCTTGATTTGGGAGAGCTATGGGACACCTGCCGACCATTTTCGAGCGGATGCCGAAGCCGTCACACGCCAGTTCCTCGAGGAAGGGCGTCGGGATCGTGCGCTGGCGAGCTTCATCGCGTTTGACGGCGAAATCGCTGCGGGATCGGGCTCATGTCAGCTTCACCAGATGCCCTATCCCGCGGCATTGAAATCGGAACACTTGCTCCAGGGATACGTCTGGAGCCTCTTCGTGGAGCCAGCTTATCGGCGACAGGGAGTTTCGAAGAAACTGATGTGCATGATATTGGACTATTTGCGGGACGTAGGCTGCACCGGGATCGTGCTCCACTCTTCCGAGGCAGGCGAGGCGCTCTATCGTTGTCTCGGTTTCGAGATCGCTCGCGAGATGCGGCTGAAATTTTAACTGCAGTTCTGGCTGCGTGCTGAGAGCTGCTGCGAGCTTGAGTTCTGACGCTGACCACGAGACCATCAAGTTCGCAAAATGAAGTTTCAAATATCTTAGCCCTTGAATGTTGCGTTACCGACTCAACCCGCTAGATCCCATGCGATCACGCAGGGTCCATCGCCGTTAAAGCTGCTAACTTCAGCCTGAACATTGGCCAAGGTAAATATTCATGGAACAGGTACGAGGTCACCCTGAAATTTTACCGGGTTTCAGATGGTATGACATTCCTCTTGAGGACTGTTCGATCAGAACAGCAATTGGAGGATATGGGCCACCGCTGCTCCTCTTACACGGTCACCCACAGACGCATCTGACATGGCACAAGGTGGCACCCGTCCTTGCCAAAAAATTCACCGTCATCGCACCTGATCTGCGCGGCTACGGCGACAGTTCGAAACCCGATGGAGGGCCCGGTCACATCAATTATTCCAAGCGGACGATGGCGTTAGACCAGATACAAGTCATGAAAGCGTTGGGGTTTGGACATTTCTCAATTGTTGGCCACGACCGCGGCGCGCGTGTCGCCCATCGAATGGCGCTTGATCATCCCGACGCGGTCGATAGCCTTGCCCTTCTCGACATCGCTCCGACGGCGACCATGTACGCACGAACCGACATGGAATTTGCTCGCCGGTATTTCTGGTGGTTTTTTCTCATTCAGCCATACCCCCTGCCCGAGCGCCTTATCGCAGGTGATCCGGATTTCTTTCTCGATCAGCATATCGAAAGACAGATTAAGAACTCGGACGCGGTCGATCCGCTTGTCCTTCAGGAGTATCGACGCTGTTTTGCCAACCCAGCCACGCGTCATGCAATCTGCGAGGACTATCGCGCGGCGGCGAGCATCGATCTCATTCATGATGCGATTGACAAAGACAAGCGCATCCAGGTGCCTCTCTTGATATTGTGGGGCGCAAAGGGAACTGTCGGTGCGCTTTACGATGTGCTGGAAACCTGGGCCGATAAAGCCAGCGACGTGCGCGGCCACGCCATTGATTGCGGGCATAGTCCGCAAGAGGAAGCACCGGACCAACTGCTGAATGCCTTGAAAAGTTTTCTGTGACATCCAATCGCAATGGCCAATACCGCAGCCGAAGAGTGCGACGCAGGCGGCTCAGCAGACGCTGGTGTTCGGCCCGAATGCTTTCAGCACTTTTGCTGCGGATGGTTCGTCCACACTGGTTGCGCCGCAGTGCTCCTGGCTCGGTATCCTGATTTGTGCATTCATGGCGGCCCATCTTGGTCATGGCTGAGACGGAATTTTGTCAACCTGGCATGAACACCCCGTCGGATGCCCCTCACTATCGCGCTAATTTCTAGGTTTCAGTGATACGCCGATCTTCATCGGACCCGGCCGCAAGTTGTTTCCAGTCCAAATCCTCCTGCAGTTCGAGATATTGGCCAGGGCCGACGCGGTCGGCATCGCGCAGCTCTTCAAGGCATTGGCGTTGCGCCAGCACCGCGGCCAGTGACAGGCCGCGGCGGCGACCGAGCGGCAAAGTCTGGATCTGATCACTGCCTTCACAAAGCTGCCGATAAGCCAGCCGTACGGCTTCCGCCTCCACACCCTCCTCCTTGTCCAGTCGCTTGAGCGCGGCCTCGGCCAGCGATCTTCGTGCCGCTTCAAGCTCCTGACGCGCCTCGGCCCGTCTCTCAAGTTTGAAGAAACCGATCATGGGCGCCAGTGTGGCACCCTGGATAACCAATGTCGCCAGCACGACCGCAAAAGCCGTCAAGACAACGAGATCTCGTTCGGGAAAGTTCGCAGGCAGCGCGAACGCCGTGGCGAGGGTGACGAGCCCGCGCATGCCGGCCCATCCTACAAGCAAGGTTTCGCCCGGCGCGAAGGGTACAAGATCATGGCCGCGCCGATGCCGATAAACCACAATAGTGTGGAACAGGAACGCCATCGCTACGCGTGTTGCGATGACGCCGGCAACGACGACCGCGGCAAATCCAATCGCCCGCTCCAACTCGGGCGCGGACATCGCTTCGACGATGCGACGAGCCTGCAATCCCATCAGCAGGAACGCCACTACGTTCAGCAAGAAGACGACCGTCGTCCAGACCGCAAACGAATGCACCCGCATGCGTGGGGAATCCTCGACCGAGGCAAGCGTGGCGATCGTCATCGCGCTCGCCACCGTCGCCAGAACGGCCGATAGATGCAGACGCTCCGCGATCAGCCATGTCGCAAACGCGTAGACGAACTGAAACAGTGTGCCGCCGACGGTGTTTTCGGTGACCGGCCGCAGCCGCGAGACGAGCAACCCGAAGGCGATGCCGAACAGAATCCCGCCGGGTGCGGCAGACACAAGTTGCAGCACGGTTCCTGCATCGACCCCACCGCGCGCCTGGACGGTCAGCGCGGCGCTGAAGAGCAGCAGTGCGGTTGCATCGTTAAACAGGCTTTCGCCCTTAAGCAGGGCATCGACGCGACGGGAGACCGGTAAATTGGACAGGACCGCAGTGGCCGCGGCAGCATCGGGCGGCGCAACGATTGCGCCCAGCGTAATCGCCACCGCGATGGGTAGCCTGACGGTCAGCGCACTGATCGAGACGACCACACCGGTCGTGACCAGTACAGCCAACACGGCGTAGAAGAACAGTGGCAGGAGCATGCGTCGCGCCGCACCTACCGGGAAATCGTAGGCCGAATCGATCAGGACGGGCGCGATGAACAACGCAAGCGCGGTCGGCGGATCGATCGGGATGCTTGGCGCGCCGGGCAACATCGCCACGGCGACGCCTGCAGCGGCAAGGATGCCGGGATAAGGCAGCTGCATGCGTCGGGTTACCTGCAAAAGCAAGATGGCGACTGCAAGCAACGCAACGAGGGTCTCAAAGAAAGTCATCATCTCATAGTAGCAGCCTTTCGCCAGCGTTGAAGCAGTAACGGTTCCTCTATAAACCTATGCCGTGATAGCGATGGAGCCCTCACAACGGAGCGGCGACTGTGGATTACGGGGTTGCGATTGTCGGCGCCGGCGCGGCTGGGATTGCTACGGCACGCGCACTGGCGGCGGCCGGCCGTTCGGTGATTATGCTGGAAGCCAGCGGCCGCGTCGGAGGCCGCGCCTGGACGATCGAACTGGGTGGAATCCCGCTGGATATGGGTTGTGGCTGGCTGCATTCGGCCGAGCGCAATCCGCTCATTGCCCTCGGTCGCACAGCCGGGTTCACGATCGTACGCGGACCCACAGCATGGCAAAAGCAATGGCATGATCTCGGCTTCACGCCGGACGATCAGGCGGCCGCGGCGACTGCATGGAATGCACTTGAAAGTCGCATGCGAAGCGATCCGCCGATAAGCGACCGTGCCGCTGACGCGCTCGAGCCTAACGGCGAATGGAATGCCTATTTCCAGTCGCTGAGCGGATATATGAACGGCGCCCCCCTCGAGCGCCTGTCGATTGCCGACTTCCTGGCTTATGACGATGCGGCGACCGACAGCAACTGGCGGGTGCGCGAAGGCTATGGCCATCTAATCGCGGCGAGCGTTCCGGACGTGACGCTGCGGCTGTCGTCTCCTGTGCGCCGCATCGCCCTGACTGATCGAGGCGTCCGGCTGGATACCGACCGCGGCCCTATCACCACTCGCACGGCTGTGATCACCGTATCGACCGCTGTGCTAGCAAGCGGGGCGATCGCGTTCGACGCGGATGCCGACGATCACCTGCATGCCGCAAGCAACTTACCGCTCGGCCTGGCTGACAAGCTATTCTTCGAACTGCATGGCAACCATGGGCTTGAGCCCGAAACGCACCTCCTCGGAAATCCCCGCAGTAGCGATACCGGTAGTTATTATATTCGACCGCTCGGCCGACCCGTGATTGAGGCGTTCTTCGGGGGAACTGGCGCTGTCGCCATTGCGCGCAGCGGGCTCTTGGATGCGTTCGCCTTTGCCATGGATGAATTGTCATCCCTATTGGGCAGCAACATTTGCCGCCACCTGCGGCCGCTGACGGCCTCGTCCTGGTGCCACACCGACTGGATACGCGGTTCCTACAGCCATGCGCTGCCAGGATACGCCGGCGCCCGCAAGATCCTGGCCAGCCCCATTGACGATAGATTGTTCTTCGCGGGAGAGGCAACGCATCCTTCGGACTTCTCTACCGCACATGGCGCCTGGCAAAGCGGGATACGTGCCGCCGAACAGGTGGCAGAGCCGTTAGCTTGAAATCCGATTTGCCCGACAGCCGATCGTCGTTCGCCAAGCAGAGTTGCCGACACCGGTCCGTAAAGGCTTGCGGCAGTTCTCGGCCGGTCTTCCTCAAACGCTTCGAGTACTCCTCGACAACATCGCCGAGCGAGCACCCGGGCTTTTCTAGCCGCTCCTCAGAGCAACATCGATGCTCCGCGATCGAGGTAGGTGTCGAGGAACTGTTCTAGCCGCGCATTTCTCGGCTTTCTAAACACCTCTTTCGGAGGGCCGGTGAAGACGATCTTCCCGTGGTCAAGGAACGCGATCTGCTGCCCGACCGTGGCCGCAAAGCCGATTTCGTGCGACACGACGACCATCGTCATGCCTTCGGCCGCGAGATCGCGCATGACGTTCAGCACCTCGCCCGTCAGCTCCGGATCGAGAGAGGAGGTCGGTTCGTCAAAGAGCATGATCTTTGGCTTGAGGGCAAGCGCACGGGCGATCGCCACGCGCTGTTGCTGCCCGCCGGAAAGCTGCGACGGATAGTGCCCTGCCCGGCCTTCCAGGCCGACTTTTACGAGCTGAGACATTGCCCGTTCTTCGGCATCCTTGCGGCTCATCTTGTGAACGGTCTTCAGCGCCTCGCTGACATTTCCGAGCGCCGTCATGTGCGGCCAGAGGTTGAATTGCTGAAACACCATACCGATCTGCGCACGGATCGCACGGTTGGCCGCAGGCGCAATGCGCTCCCGCACGCCCTGTGCATTTTCGGTGAAACCCAAGACCTCGCCGTTGACCGTGATCGTTCCGGAGGTTGCTTCCTCAAGAAACGCCATGCAACGAAGAAGCGTGCTCTTGCCGGAGCCTGACGGGCCGATCAGGCAGGAGACCTGCCCCTGCGGTATCTCGAGATCGATGTTTTGGAGCACCGTCGTGTCCCAAACTTCTTGACGAGATTTTTGACTGCGATCGCGGAGAGGCTCATGCGTTAAAAAACCTGAATCTGGTAAGTTTCGTTTCTACGAGATGGCCAAGCCGCCCCGTGATTTCCACAAGCACCCAATAGAAGAGCGCCAGCACGGAGAGGGCTTCAACGAAGGCGTATTGCTGGGCGCCAATGGCGCTCAGTGTTGCCGTCAGCTCCGGAACGGTGATGATCGAAAGGACGGCGGTCTCCTTCATCAGGAGAACCGCCATGTTGAGCGATGGCGGCAGCACCAGCATGGTCATCTCGGGCAACAGGATGCGCCGAATGATCTGTCCCTGCGTCAGGCCCACGCACTCACCTGCCTCGATGTGACCCTTTGGAACGGCCATGAAGCCGGACCGAAAGATTTCGCTATAGTAGGCTGCACCATAGATCGAAATGCCGATCAGGCCCGCAGGCAGCGGATCGAGTGACAGGCCGATGAACGGACCGCCGTAGTAGACCAAGAATATCTGGATGAGAAACGGCGTGCCGCGCAGCACGGCGACGATCAGACCAAGCGCCTTGTCGAGCAGGACGCCGCCGAACCGCCGGCCGACAGCGACGAAAAATCCGAGGATGGCGGCGACGATCGTCCCGACGATCCAGATCAGAACCGTGACACCGGCGCCGCTTATGATTGCCGGCAGCTGGTCAAGTATGATGTTGATATCGAAAGTCATCGCGGCACTCCCGGAAGAGAGCGCTCTATGAGATTACCGGCAAGCGCCACGATCCAGTTGATGACGAGATAGATGAGGCCTGCAGCAGCAAATATCTGCAGCGGCAGGAAGGTGCTGCCTGCGAGGTCCTGCGCCATGCGGGTCAATTCGATGACGCCAACGACGGACACCAGCGACGACGCCTTGAGGATGAGGATGGCCTCATTGACCAGTGCCGGGAAAGTCAGCCTCAGCGCGATCGGCGCCTTGATGCGGCGGAAGATCTGGCCCGGCGTCAGGCCCACCATCTCGGCCGATTCCACGAGACCGGTCGGGACGCTGGCAAAACCACCGCGCATGTTCTCTGCCTGGTAAGCCGCCGTGCAAAGCGAAAGGCCGACGATTGCGGCAACGATGCTCGGCACGTTCAACCCGATCGCAGGCAACATGTTGTAAATCAAAAGCAACTGCACAAGCAGAGGCACGCCGCGGAAGAAACTGATGAAAATTTGCGCAGGAACAACGAAGAGCCCCTGCTTCGACAGCAGCATGCCCGAAAGAAGGATCGCGATCGCAAAACCGATCAAAATCGAGACGACGCTGATCGCCACCGTGTAGATCGTTGCGTAAAGTAGCAATTCAAAGAGTTTGATCGACATGTCCCGCTTTTGCCCGCTTGGCTGTCATGGAGACCGATGGCGTCTTCGATTGCGCCCCTGGGCGGGGCGCAATCGGCGATCGGCTTGTTATTAGAATGCGGGATCCTTGACGGCATCAGGCGTCTCGAAGGTCGCGCCGAACCACTTCTTCTGCAACTCGGCCATGCGGCCGTCAGCCTTGATCTTCAGCAGCGCTGCATCGATCGCATCCATCAGCGGCGCATGATCGGTGTCTTTCAGGCCAATGAAGCCGAAATAGGACTTCTTGCCGAACGGCGGCAGCACGACTTCAAACGTTCCCTCGCGCTGCTTTGCAACGAAGGCGATATTCGGGAGCGAGTTGGCAACACCGGCAATGCGGCCAGCAGCGAGGTCGGCATAGGATTCAGTGAAGGCCGGGTATTCGCGGATATCGACCTTCGAAGGCAGCGTTGCCGAGAATTCCTTCAGCTGGTCGAGCTGCGAGGTGGCCTTGCCGACGCCGATCGTCTTGCCGGCGATATCGTCCGGCTTGCTGATGGTCGTGTCGCCCGCCTTCTTGAGGATCGCGATCGTCGCTTCAGCAATCGGTGGCGTGAAACGGTAACGCTCCATGCGCTTCTTGGTGATGGTGGCGGGGCCGGCGACGACATCGAACTTGCCGGCTTCGAGTGCCGGGAAGACGCCATCCCAAGGAAGCGCCACCCACTCGATCTTAACACCGAGCTCCTTGCCGATTTCGGCAAAAAGATCAACGTTTAGACCAGCATGCTCGCCGGCATCGATAAAATCAAAGGGCGCAAAGGCGGTTTCCGTGCCGACCTTGAGGGTGCCGGCGGCCTTGACGGCGGCGAGCGTATCTGCGGCATGCGCAGACAGTGTCGCCCCCACCAGAAACGCGGCGCCGACGAGGCCCTTAAGCAATGAACGTGCGATCATGATTGTCATCTCTCCAGTTTCCACACCCGCCAGGGTGGGTTCGAGTTCCCGATTTCAGTCCCGTGTGCGGACTTCTCTGCTCCGCTTTTGACTATACAAATAGATATAGGCTAGCCTAAGGTGTCAACGTCAAAGTCAGCGAACGCAATTTTTATGCCGAACGGCTGCTTGGAGGCGCGAATTTCGCGTTTGCATCGTTTCGCCTGCAGGGTGATGAGGTCGCGTATTGGAGCCAATTTATCTCAGGATATTCAAGGATATCGAGACCAAGATCCTGAGCGGCGACTGGCGCCCGGGCGCTCGCATTCCGAAAGAGCACGATCTGGTCAACGACTATGGCTGTTCGCGCATGACTGTCAGCAAGGCGTTAACCGCGCTCGTCGAGCGGGGTCTCGTCGTACGAAAGCGGAAAACCGGGTCATTTGTCGCCTCGCCGCAGATCGACCGCACGGTCATGGATATCCAGGATATCGGCACCGAGGCAACTTTGGCGGGCTATGAGCATCGGTATGAGATCCTGACGCGAAAAATCGAGACCCTGGGCCCAGTTGAGGCCGCCCAGCTGCATGGCACGACGGGTGCCGAAATTTTACGGATTCAGTGTCTGCATATCGTCGACGGGAAGCCCACGGCAATCGAGCGGCGGATCATTCTGCTGGATACGGTGCCGCTTGCGAGGAACGAGAGCTTCGCGACCGTGCCACCGGCGAAGTGGCTTCTGTCGCAAGTGCCCTGGTCCAGGGCCAAGCATGTGATACGGGCAGTCTCGGCCGACGCTACGACTGCACGCATTCTGCAAATCGAGCGTGGTGAGCCCTGCCTCAGTCTCATTCGACAGACTTGGCAGAATGACCGCATGGTGACCTATGTCGAGATCACGCATCCTGGCGACCGCTTCCAGTTTGCGGGCGTCTTTCATCCTGCCGAGAAGCGGGCGTCACGCCGGTAACCATAAAGGGAGCGCGGTGAGCGACGAGCAGATATTCCGGGGAATTCCTCTCAAAGGCCTACAGGCGTTCGAAGCCGTCGGGCGCTGCGGCAGCGTGACGGCTGCTGCCGCGGAGCTGAACGTCTCTCCTGGCGCGATCAGCCAGCAGATCCGCAAAATCGAAAGCTTTCTTGGTGTGACCCTTTTGGAACGCAGTGGCCGAACCGTCGAATTGACGCAATGGGGACGGCTCTACCACCGCGAGATATCGAAGGGCTTTGAACAATTTGCGCTGGCCGAGCAGGTGTTGGAGCGCGCACGCAACGAGAATGCGCTCGTCTTGAGCGCATTGTCCTCCGTCGTCAACAAATGGATCGGCAGGCGCATCTTTGACTGGCAAGCGCTGCATCCCGATGCACATGTAAGGATCACCGGCCGCGACAAGGAGCCGCGAATGGGCTTCGACGAGGTCGATTTCCGCGTCAGCTACGGATCCGACGTCTTGCAGCACGACCACTATGCAGAGCTGTTTCGCGATTGGGTCGTGCCTGCCTGCTCCCCCGCGCTGATCGACGGCCGCAGCCTTTCGGCCGTCGAGTTGCTGTCCTACCCGCTGCTGCATGTCGAATGGGAGCGACACTTCACGCCCTACCCCAGCTGGACGGAATTCGCCGCGAAGATCGGTACCGGATTCAAGGGGCCGCCTTCCGGCTTGTCATTCACCTTATCGAGCAGCGCCATCGACGCTGCCGTCAACAAGCGTGGCATCGTGCTTGCGCAGATGTCGATGATTGCCGACGAACTGGAAGCGCAGACACTAGTCATTCCGGTCGATATCAGAATGCCGTTGCGCGAGAGCTATTTCCTCGCCTGGGACCGCTCCGCGCTACAAAAGCCTTATGGCCCGGAGTTTCGCGACTGGGTTATTGCCATCTCCCGACGGCAGGCGCAGATCTCCGCGCCGTCCATTTTGTCCGAGCCAAAAATAAACCCGTCTTCAAGCGATATTTCATGATGGGGAGCCACCGGCGAACCCCCGCCCCGCGGGAAGTGGATGATGCTTCAATCCAACAAAGGTCGAGAGACAAGGATGATGGAGTTCTAGCCCTGGCGGTGCCCATTAGGCCGGCAGCGGCAATGCACCCATGAGCGTTTACTGCGGCTCGGAACCGCCGTTATCGACGATTGTAGGCAGATCTGCTTGCGCCCCGATGCAATAAGCGCACGCACTACGCTCCCGAACAACCTTCGTCCTATGCCCCGACGTTCAAAACCGGGCATCAGGTAGATGGCATATAGCTCGTTTTCAGCGAAGTAGCCCGAGCGGCTTGGCCCGCCCGACGCACATCCGATCACGCCGCCATCTTCCGTCGTGGCGACACGGTAGACCGCGCCAGGAGTTGAGAGCATCCGAGCATCGAGCTGAGGAAATCGGAGGATATCAGCCGATCAAAGGTACGCCGCCAGGATAAGACGACGATCTTTTCGATGGTGGCTAAATCGCCAGTCTCCGCAGGACGTATCTGGATTTCAGTTCGCTCCATGTCTCATTCTGGCCAATCTGCATTTGAGCGGCAGTGGCCGCATCGCCCCAATAGCGGCCATAGGAAGTTTTTTTGTTGCGTCGCGAAATAAAGACGATAGTAAGAAATCACTCACCACGGACCCGGTGAAACTCCGGGTGGCTCTTCTGGCCGCCGATCCGCCAGACCACGCAAAACCAGCATGCCATTTTAATCGACCGCTCAATCAGAGCGCGTTCGCCATGCTTTGCGAGAACTTATAACATGCAATTTTCATCCATTCGTCGGGATTGGTCCGCCAATCCTATGCGCGAAATGCTCGCTGGAGCCGTCGCCACTTTCGCTCTTATCCCCGAGGTTATAGCATTCTCATTCGTCGCGGGCGTCGATCCTCAGATCGGACTTTTCGCGTCTTTCGTGATCGGGATCGTCATTGCCTTCACGGGCGGCCGTCCCGCCATGATTTCTGCCGCTGCGGGATCAGTAGCACTTGTGGCAGCACCGCTGGTTCACACCCATGAACTACCTTACCTCTTTGCCGCTGGACTACTCGCGGGCATGTTCCAGATCGCCTTCGGACTTCTTCGTCTCGGCGTATTGATGCGGTTCGTTTCGAAGTCTGTCCGCACAGGCTTCGTCAATGCGCTCGCGATCCTCATCTTTGCAGCCCAGCTTCCACACATCATTGGGGGAGACTGGTTGGCGTACGGCATGCTCGCCGGTGGACTTGCGGTCATCTACCTGGTTCCGAGGATCACGACGGCTATCCCAAGTCCCTTGATCTGTATTCTCGTTCTGACCGCAGCATCAATATCTCTGCAACTCCCGGTCATGACAATTGCCGATCTCGGTAGGCTGCCTGACTCCCTGCCAATCTTTAGCTGGCCCTCCGTTCCCATAACGCTGGAAACCCTAACGATCATCGCCGGACCGGCGCTCGCCATAGCCATGGTTGGCCTGATGGAATCCATGATGACGGCGAGTGTCGTAGACGATCTTACGGGCACTCCGAGTTCAAAGAACAGGGAATGTATTGGCCTCGGCATCGCTAATACGGCGGCAAGCCTCTTCGGCGGAATCGCGGGCTGCGGGATGATCGGCCAGACTGTCAGCAACGTGAAGTACGGCGGACGCGGTCGACTTTCAACGCTATTCGCAGGTGCTTTTCTGCTTGTCCTAATGGTCCTGCTCAAGCCCTGGGTTTCGCAAGTTCCCGTCGCAGCACTGGTGGCGATTATGGTCATGGTGTCCATCGACACGTTTGACTGGTCGTCATTGAAGACGCTTGTTGTTCATCCCAAGATGTCGAGCGCTGTCATGGCAGTGACCGTTATTGTCACGGTTTCCAGCTCGAATCTTGCGCTGGGCGTGACCGTAGGCGTACTCCTGAGCGGTGTATTTTTCACCTTTAAGGTGGCCCGCCTCTTGCGGATAGAGACGGCCGTTGGTGTAGACCGCCTAACCTACAAAGTAGCAGGTCAGGTGTTTTTCGCGTCGGCTGATGTCTTCGTTGATGCGTTTGATATTGAGGAAGCGATAGGGAAGTTGGTTCATATCGACGTATCCCAAGCGCACTTCTGGGACATTACCGCCGCGGCAGCGCTCGATAAAGTCGTTGAACGCTTTAAAGCGCATGGAATCGTGACCCAAGTCAGCGGCCTGAACGAGGCAAGCGCAACATTGATCGGACGTCTTGATGGCTCAACCAAACTCAAAGAGGTTTGACTAAAAGGCTGAATGTTGGAAAGTGCCGTAGAAACGAATGTGCCTCTGCGGCTCTCTCGCTTTATCCGACGCTTTGCGGCCTGAAAACGGCTGTAGCCGGATGCGAAATTTCGGAATTTTGACACGGACTTCCGGAATTTTTGAATTCGGCCAGTTGCAATGGCTGCAAGCCGCCAAATGCGGACATGGTGCCATTCCCATTTACCAAAGACCGTTGCCATCTATCCTCAAAGGAGGGGCTATCGGGAACCATTAGCTGCAGAGAGCGCAGCGAGCCCGCGTCGAAGCCATCGCGTTTCAGCTGCGAGGCGGTGCGTGCCCCCGTGAAGGAGCACGCACAACATCAACTGATCATTAGCGAAAACCGCCGCTGGCCACTAATCGCTCGCCGGTCAGCCAACGGGCATCGTCGGAAGCGAGGAAGACAGCGACCCCAGCGATGTCGTCCGGCTGGCCGATACGGCCGAGCGGAGTCTGGGTCACTGCGCTGCGCTCGAAGTCCGAGCCGATGAACCCCGCGGTGTGGGTACCCTCGGTTTCGACGATGCCCGGGAGGATCGCGTTGACCCGAATTTTGCGCGGGCCTAGCTCATTGGCAAGCACGCTGGTGATGCTGTCCAATGCGCCCTTGGTCCCGGTGTAGACGCTGGAGGCTGGCGGAGCGAGACTGGTCGCCGCCGACGAGATGTTGATGACGCTGCCACCCTCGCCGAGATGCTTGAGCGCTGCTTGGGTGCTCAGCAGAACGCCCAGAACGTTCACGTCGAACATGCGACGATACTGTTCCTCGGTCACCTGCTCGATCGGCGCGAATTCGTATACCCCCGAGTTGTTGACCAGCACGTCGAGCTGGCCGAATTCCTTCACTGCAGCGTCCACCAGTCCATGCGCCTGTTCGGCCTTCGAAACGTCGCCCTGGACCGCGATGGCTTTGCCACCAGCCGCCGTGATCGTCTGGACCACCGCGTCCGCTCCCGCCTTGCTCGAAGCGTAGTTCACCACCACCTGTGCACCTTCCGCTGCGAGTGCCTTGGCAATCGCGGCACCGATCCCTTTGGAGCCCCCCGTCACGACGGCGACTTTTCCAGCGAGCTTACCCATGGCGCATTCCTTTCAACTCGGAGTGCCGTCGGAATTGGCGGCATTGTTCCATAGTTCGGAAATTCGGAACTGTTGATCTTGGTTTCAAGCCCCCATATACAAAAAGTCATGAGACCGCTCTTTCATCCAGCAATAGAGGACGTACGGCCTGAGGCGATCTTGCATGCCCTCTCCGATCCGGAGCGCGCGGCGATATTCGCGCAAATTGCGGGCAGCGGCTCCGGCGGGACGTGCGCTGCGTTTGCCAACATGCGCGAGCGCGTGATCCCCAAGTCATCGCTATCGAACCACATCAAAGTGCTGCGCGAGGCCGGCCTTATCCGCTGCGAGCGTCAGGGCGTCGAAATGCATAACCATTCGCGCTGCTCGGAATTGGATGAACGCTTTCCAGGTCTCGCTATGGCAATTCTGAGTGCTTACGGATGGCTTCCCGGAGAGGAGAAGGCGGATTGACAGCTATATGACGGGTTGGGCGAGCTGTCTCTCCAGAGTTTGGCGATATCTTTCGAGCGTGATAGCGACCGCTTAAGGGGCCCAGAGCGGTTGAGCGGTCATTCCGGAAAGGGGCCATTACCGGACATTGCGGTTGTCGCCAGACCACTTGAGACGCATTGAATGTTTGCTGTTGATGTCGTGGCCAAGGCATTGCCAAATCTATGAACTTGCTCCGGTACTTCTTTGTTTTTCCGGACATGATCTTGCCTAATCCAAGGTATTTGGAACGCTGTCACCAAATCGAAGCATTCCCGTTGTCGTCGGCACAAAACAATCTCACTCTTTGCGTTCCATTTTTGCGCGGACGTCGAGAAAGGCGTTGGTAAGACCTATCAAGACAGGCGATGTGACACTTCCATTTGCTCCGCCGATCGGGTCCGCAATGTGAATGTTTCTAAGATCGTTCATGAAGTCGTCCCAAAGGGCCGATCCGCCAGTCTCAAGAAGTTCGGCGCGGATGCTCAAGTCTTCGCTGACAGGCAGATGCCGCCGGCCCCAGGCGCCGATCACAGCGATCATCGGCACAAGCTGAATCGCCGGTTCTGTCAGACTGTAAATCGCCTTCTGGCTGTGGGTGGGATCGTCCAGCTTGGTGACCAAGCCGAGCGAGACGAGACGCTTTAGGCGCGCGGCGAGTATGTTGGAGGCAATCCCTTCGTCGGACCGATTGAGCAACTCGCGAAAATGCCGGCGATTACCGAACATGATGTCCCGGATGATGATGAGACTCCAGCGGTCCCCCAACACCTCCATCGTCAGATTGATCGGGCATCCCGACCGCCGCTCGATATCCATATTTGCTTCCCTTAATGAGCCAATTGCAATGTAGGACCAGTCGTGTTTAAGATGCAACCAGTTTTAATCTGCAATTAGATGGAGGCAATCATGTCGAAAGTGCGCGTTGCAGCATTCTCTCTCTCGGTCGATGGCTTCGGGGCCGGACTGGAGCAAAGCCTGAACGACCCCCTGGGCAAGCGCGGTGCGGAATTGTTTGAGTGGTTTTTCCCGACCCGGACGTTCCAGGCGATGTTCGGTAAAGAGGGCGAATCGGAAGGTGCCGACGCGAAATACGCATCGTCGGGAAATACCGGTTTTGGTGCCTTCATCCTCGGCCGCAACATGTTCGGCCCTGTTCGCGGCGAATGGCCCGATGAAAACTGGAAAGGCTGGTGGGGCGACAATCCGCCCTATCATGCACCGACGTTCATCCTGACGCACTATCCCCGCGCGCCAATAGTCATGGAAGGCGGCACGACCTTCCATTTTGTCTCCGGCGGGGTCGAGGAGGCGCTTATGCAGGCCAAGGCCGCCGCCGGTGGCAGGGATATCAAGATCGGCGGCGGTGTCAGCACGGTGCGCCAATATCTTCAGGCTGGCTTGGTCGACGAGATACACTTTGCCATTTCGCCAGTTGTGCTCGGGAGAGGCGAAGCAATGTTTGCCGGCATCGACCTGCCTTCGCTCGGCTTTCGGGTCGCCGCCCATGAGGCGACGGAGAAAGCTACTCACATCGTTTTGAAGAAATAAGGTCCACCATTTCTTTTGTCATCAACGCGGACTGGACCCATCCGATTGACGAACGCTTCGCGAATGTTCGTGCCTACCACGCTTGACTGCTCGCATGGCGCAGCTATGCGTAGGAAAAATCGGCGGTTCCATACCGACTTTTGCGGCAATCGAATGGCGGCTCTGGGCCGAGAGCGGAAGGCGGCCGTCGAATAGCATTCCCGAACGGCAGCAGCTAGGGCTATTCTCCGGACGACGATTGGCTGGGTCATCGTATCGACGACGCCTGGTGCCAGACATGCCCGCTTCTCAACAGGCGGCAAAGGTCTTCCAGCATCATCTCTGCGTTCTCCCCCGGAGCAGACGGTTCGAGTTTGATGTGCTCAACAAGAATAATAGCAACAAAAGTTTGAACATGAGGATCGGTCATGTTTGGCCGGGGCCGGTCTGTGGCGGAAATCATCCCACTTCGACAACATCAGCTTCAAATCCGTAGGCTCTCTGAACAAGGGCGACGCGGATTTCATAACGCGTGTACCAGTCTGTCCGGCCCCGGCGTTGCGCCTCAACGTGATCGACAACGGCTTTCCATGCTCGGATGCTTCCTCGTTCCTCCAATAAGAGTTGATTATGCCGAAACCATCAGCACGGCGGGCGCTTTCGAAACCCAGAAAGCCAGGCTGCTGCTTTGCCAGTTCCACCATCGCAACGCCGATTTCACCATAACCGTCTTCGACATCGGTTCGTTGCGATGAGAAGCAGACCACGTAGTAGGGTGGTGCAGGCAAGGAAGCGATAGACATGCCGACCTCTCGTTGGCAACGGGCAGCTTTACAGGAATTACCGGATTGGAACGCCATCCTTACACCGCAGCCACGCCACGCAACCGTGATGCAATGCACGAACGCCAGCAGCAAGGAATTTGCTTCGATCACAGGTTTATGACAAAGCGCGTATCTTGAAAACAACTCGCTCTCAAGCATGCTCAATAGTTGCAGATTGCCACTCGCCGCTATCTTCCAGGAAGTCAGACGAACAAAAAAGAGGTTGCCTATGTCATCGTGGGACGCCTGATCCAGCAATAACAAGGCTTCTGCCTTTCCAAAGGCATTAATTTCACTCGCATTGAATCCGTGCGCCGCATAACGATACCACGCTCCTCTGCAGGCAGGAATGCAGCAGTACAAGCCTCTCTTCTCCGACCCCTCCTACATTGAACTTTCGCAAACAGCCAGGCTTGGTTACGCATGGGCGACTCGACGAGATCGGCGACGGAACGCACTTTCTCCACGCATGTTTTACTGTTACGTCAATTCCGAGCCCTAAGACATCTTAATACAGCTTCTGGGCTGTTGATGGGGGCCCGGCACGTAACCAAGAACGGAGATCGATGGCATGCATACGTTCACCGTAGCCGTCACGTCAAAGCTGCAAGCAGACACAGTCGAAGAAGCCGCTTTGCTCTTTTACCAGCAGCTCGTAGTAGGCCCGCCGCCACTTAGCTTTCACGTAATTGATGAAACTAACAGGACCACAGAGGTGATGCTCGATCAAGCAAGGGCGGATGAGTTCGCAAGCATCGATCACACTGTAGATCCAGGCAACTGGTAGATCCCGCAAGACCGCAGGCTTCCAGAACTTTCAAGGGACAAGCAGGCCGTTGCAGTTGCGTTTTTTGAACCGCGCAAGTCATCGTGATACTTCGCAGAGGGGGCAAGCCTCGGATTGGAGTACACACTTCACAGGCCTGCGACATCGACTTGGTCAGATATCCAATCTGCCTCCCATGTTTTGATCTCCAACCCCACCTTTGGCATGGAAAGTGCGAGATTTGAGCGTATTTCCGCTCCCAAAGGTTTTTAGGACTCAGCACCATGACTCTTTAGAAAAACTAAAAAGGAAATCAGTGTTGCGATATTGATGTGAAAAGTCGCGTGACGTTACCTTAGGCAATCGTCGTTCAAAGCGCCTGGGGAGAATACGATGGCCCGCACCGACAAGATGAAACTCGGCACCTTCGTCTACACGTTCGGCTTTCATCCCGCGTCCTGGCTGCATCCGGCAAGTGACGTTCACGGCGCCAATGAATTCAGCCATCTTCTCGACGTCGCCAAACGCTCGGAGGCGGCGAAGTTCGACTTCATGTTCATGGCCGATTCACCGGCCGCAGCCGTTGGCGATCCGGACGCGCTCGCCCGTATCCCGACGAAGATGAATCGCTTCGAGCCCTTGTCGTTGCTGTCAGCCCTGTCGGTGACAACGAAGGATCTCGGCCTCGTGGCCACTGTTTCAACCAGCTACTACGAGCCCTACAATGTCGCGCGTCTCTTTGCCTCTATCGACCATTTGAGCGGCGGCCGCGCCTGCTGGAATGTCGTGACCTCCGACCACGACGAGACCGGCTATAACTTCAATCGCGAAGGCCTCGACCCGCATGCGCTACGCTACGAGCGCGGCAACGAGTTCGTGGATGTCGTCTTCGGCCTGTGGGACAGTTTCGAGGACGACGCATTGCTTCTCGATCGCGAGAGCGGTGTCTATTATGACAAGACCAAGCATCACACGCTCAATCACAAGGGTAAGCACTTCCAGGTGCGCGGACCGCTCAACATTGCCCGGTCACCGCAGGGCCGGCCCATCATCGCGCAGGCCGGCGGTTCTGAACCCGGCATGGACATGGCGGCGCGGACGGCCGAGATCGTTTTCAGCCTTGCCTCAAACATCGATCGGAACCGTGCATTCTATGAGAACGTCAAGGGCCGCATGCCAGCCTACGGGCGCAATCCCGACGACCTCAAGATCATGCCCGGCGTCGTACTGAACGTTGGCGAAACGGAAGCCGAAGCGAAGGCAAAGGTCGACTATCTCATCGACAAGATGCATCCGGATGTCGGGCGGTTGATGCTTTCGGAGTTTCTCGAGGCTGACCTGCGCGGTGTACCGCTGGACAGGCCCTTTCCCATGGATCGGTTGCCGCCGACACCGAAGGGTTCACGCGCCCTGTTCGACGAACTGGTCGATTTCGTCAAGGGAGGGCGTACCGTCGGTGAGCTCGTGCGCCACTATGCCGAGAAGCACACCGGCAACGGCATTACCGGCACGCCGACCCAGATTGCAGACTTCATGGAAGAATGGTTCGAGACCCGTGCGGCAGATGGCTTCATTTTGATGTTCCCGACGCTGCCGTCGAGCCTTGAGGATTTCGTAAAGCTCGTCCTGCCGGAATTGCGCCGTCGTGGGCTTTTCCGCGAAGAATACGAAGGCAAGACGCTTCGCGAGAACCTTGGCCTATCAATGCCGGTCAATCGCTTCGCGACGGCACGAGCCAAAGGCTGACGAAGGGGCAAGTCGATGGAAGAGTTAGCAACCAGATCCATTGTCGATCAATCCGCGTTCAAGCTTTCGATGCGCCAGCTTGCCGGTGCGGTGAGCGTCATCACTGTTGGCGAAGGCGACGAGCGGACAGGCTTTACTGCGACCTCGGTTTCCTCGCTGTCTGCAGAAGCGCCTTCGATCATCGTCAGCCTCAACCGCGGGTCGTCCTCGTGGCCGGTGGTCGAGCGGTATCGTCGCTTCTGCGTCAATGTGCTCACCGCTAACCAGCGGCACGTCGCGCAGTCCTTTGCAGGGTTCGACGGACGGCAAGGTGCTGAGCGTTACGAAGACGCGCAATGGTATCGTCTTTCAACCGGGACTGCGGCCCTGAAGGATGCTCTGACGGTCCTCGATTGTGAGCTTGAAACGGTCCTCAATCACCATTCGCACGCGATCCTCATCGGCCGCGTCTGCGCGATCGAAACGCGCGAGGATGTCGAACCGCTTCTCTACTGGCGTGGCGGCTACCGACGCCTGTCCGGAGAGGCAGTCACCTGTCCCTGACAGGACAATCGCTCGGCATCAGGCACTGGCCGCGTAGCGTCGATCCCCGACCTGTTTGGCGATGACGCACAGAAGTTCGAACATCATTGTGGCGCCGGCAAGCGCCGTCATGCCGGCGAGGTCAAACGGTGGCGAGACTTCAACGACGTCGGCACCGACGATCTGGACGCCAGCAAGCAGCCTGATCATCTGCTGGGCCTCGCGGGTCGTGAAGCCGCCCGCCTCCGGCGTTCCCGTTCCAGGCGCCATGGAGGGATCGATGCTGTCGATATCAAAGGTAACGTATGTCGGCAGGTCGCCAGCGATGCTTCGTGCCTCGCGCATCACGTCTTCGGCGCCGCGAGTGACAAACTCTTCCATGTAGATGATGCGCACGCCCTGCTGCTTGGCCCAGTCGTGCTCCCCCGGATCATAAATCGAGCCGCGAATTCCGATCTGGACGATCCGCTTGGGATCCAGCAATCCCTCTTCGATCGCGCGACGGAACGGCGTTCCATGCGTGTAGGGATTATCGCCGAAATAGCGGTCGTTGGTATCGGAATGAGCATCGAAATGGATCAGCCCGACTGGTCGGTGCCTTGCCACGGCACGCAGCACAGGCAAAGTCGTCAGATGGTCGCCGCCCACCGAGAGAGGAATGGCACCGGCAGCGACAATCTGATCCATGCCCGTTTCGATGCGACTAAGGCCGTCGATAAGATCGATCGGGTTGATGGAGAGATCGCCGACATCGGCGACATTGGCGATGCTGAACGGCTCGGTGCCCGAAACATGGTGCACGCGGCGCATGAGGCTCGACTGATTGCGAACCTCCCGCGGCCCGTGCCGGGCGCCTGCCCTGTTTGTTGTACCGCCATCCCAGGGAATGCCGACCAGTGCGATATCAAGCCCGGCTGCGGTATGCACGGCAGGCAGGCGCATGAAGGTGGAATGGCCGGCAAAGCGTGGCACTTCAGCAGCATCGACCGGTTGAAAGAAAGTGCCACTCATCGTTCCGTCCTGTCTTTGTAATGGTTAGGCAATGTGTGATCCTCATGTCTCGCACGCAAACACATCTTTTTGCAATTCCCGATCAACCTGCGTCGGGCCGGATGTTTTTACTTCCAGGAATCCTCCAGTCCAAACCCCGTAACTTACGCTGCACACTTTCCGGCAGTGGATGAAAATGGATCGCGCTGCGCCACTGCCCATTGGATGGAAACGGATGGGATAATGGATGACTACGCTCGACCTATCGAAATCGCGTCTCACGCCTGAGATCCTGCCGCTGATCGCCCAGATCGAGGAATTCAAAGGTGCGTGGCACGCAGCCTCCCCACGCCCGCGGTCCATGACGCTGTCTTCCTCACCTGAAATCCCGTGTTTTCACCTTGATCGCCTCGAGATGCAGATAGGGATCGACGATGTCGCGCGGGCGCGGCCCCTTCGGCAGCCCGCGCGGATCGGGCGCCGGCGATCCATGGTGAAACTCGTCGCCTCGCCCGTGCGGAAGCGGAAAGACGGCCTCTCGATCGCCGACGCTTGCAAGGTCGTCGGAAAGATCGCTCAGCCGGTGGGCAACGAGATGCACCACGTCGCCTTCCCGCTGGATGCGGCCATAAACGCCGAGCATGCCGGCGCCGAGCACGATGCGTCGGTACGTCTCGAAGGTCTTCACCCAGACCACCAGATTGGCAATTCCGGTCTCATCCTCGATGGTGATGAACATCACGCCCTTTGCAGATCCCGGCCGCTGGCGAACGAGCACGAGGCCGGCGGCTTCGAGCCACGTGCCGTCGCGTGCCTGCATCGCATCACGGCAAGTGGCGATGCGACGCTTGGCAAGATCGTCGCGCAGGAACGAGACTGGATGGCAGCGCAAGGTCAGCCCGACATGGCCGTAATCCTCAACGACCTCGCTGCCGGCCGTCATGGGTCTTAGCGCCACCAGCGGCTCATTGAGCTCTGATACCGTCCGGTCTTTACGAGCTGAGGCGGCGGCAAAAAGCGGCAAAGGCTCGTCGCGCAACGCCTTGATCGCCCAGAGGGCTTCACGTCGGGCGAGCCTCAGCGATGGCTGGAAGGCATCGGCTTCCGCCAGTTCGACGAGCGAGGCGGCCGGCACGCCCGCCCGCCGCCAGAGATCATCGATAGAGCTGAAGGGCGATTCTGCGCGCGCCGCGACGATCGCCGCCGCATCGTTATTGGCAAGCCCCTTGACCATACGCAGGCCGAGGCGCACGGCAAACCGGCTTTCGTCTTCCGTGGCCTCGAGCGTGCAGTCCCAGCGGCTGGCATTGACGCAGACGGGACGGACGTCAACGCCATGATCACGCGCGTCGCGCACGATCTGGGCGGGTGCATAAAAGCCCATTGGCTGCGCATTGAGGAGAGCCGCGCAGAAGACATCCGGATGCCAGCATTTCAGCCAGGACGAGGCGTAGGCAATCAGCGCAAAGGAAGCCGCATGGCTTTCGGGGAAGCCGTAGCTGCCGAAGCCTTCGAGCTGCTTGAAGGTCCTCTCCGCGAACTCCGGTGCGTAGCCATTCGCCACCATGCCGGCGATCAGCTTCTCGCCGAACCTCGAGACACCACCGGTATGTTTGAAGGTCGCCATGGCGCGGCGCAGCTGATCGGCCTCACCTGGCGTGAAACCGGCGCATTCGATCGCCACCCGCATCGCCTGCTCCTGGAAGAGCGGCACGCCGAGCGTCTTGCCGAGCACCTTTTCCAGTTCCGGCTTCGGATAGACGACCGCTTCCTTTCCCTCCCGGCGCCTCAGGTACGGGTGCACCATGTCGCCCTGGATCGGGCCCGGTCGGACGATTGCCACTTCGATGACGAGGTCATAGAAGGTGCGCGGCTTGATCCTGGGCAGCATCGACATCTGCGCCCGGCTTTCGATCTGGAAGGTGCCGAGCGTGTCGGCCTTCCTGATCATCGCATAGGTGCGCGGATCTTCGGCCGGAATGGTCGTAAGATCGAGATTAATGCCCTTGTGGCTGGCCAGCAGATCGAAGCCACGCTTCATGCAGGAAAGCATGCCAAGCGCCAGGCAATCGACCTTCATGAACTTCAAGATGTCGATATCGTCCTTGTCCCATTCGATCACCTGCCGGTCGACCATCGCCGCCGGCTCGATCGGAACCAGTTCGTCCAGACGATCGCGGGTCAAAACGAAGCCGCCGGGGTGCTGCGACAGATGACGCGGCGCACCCATCAATTGCCGGGCAAGCTCCAGCGTCAGGCGAAGGCGCCGGTCACCAAGATTGAGATTGAGCTCTTCGGCGTGTTTCTCGCCAACGTCCTCGCCCCAACCCCAAACCTGCGACGAGAGCATCTTTGTCATGTCCTCCGGTAGGCCGAGCGCCTTGCCGACATCGCGAATGGCGCCCTTCGAACGGTATCGGATGACGGTGGAGCAGAGGGCTGCATGGTCGCGGCCATACGTCTCGAATACCCATTGCATGACGATTTCGCGCCGCTCGTGCTCGAAATCGACGTCGATATCCGGCGGCTCACGACGCTCCTCGGAGACGAAGCGCTCGAAGAGCAGGTCATTTATGTCGGGATCGATCGAGGTGATGCCGAGTACATAGCAGACGGATGAATTGGCAGCCGATCCCCTGCCCTGACAGAGAATGTCCTTTGATCTGGCAAAGCGGACAATGGAGTTCACTGTCAGGAAGTAAGGAGCATATTGGAGCCTCTCGATCAGCTGCAGTTCATGCTCGAGGTTCCTCTTGACCTTTTGCGGCAACCCTTCCGGATAGCGCCAGGCCGCACCCTCCCAGGTCAGTTGTTCCAATGTCTGCTGCGCCGTCATTTCCGGGTGGGATCGCTCCTCCGGGTATTGATAGGCGAGTTCATCGAGTGAAAAGCGGCATCGCTCCATGATCTCGGTGGTGCGGGCGAGCGCTTCGGGGTAGCGCGGAAAGAGCCGTGCCATTTCTTCCGGCGGCTTCAGATAACGGTCGGCGTGCCGTTCCCGCCGGAAACCGGCATCGTCAATGGTGACGTTGTGGCGAATGCAGGTGACGACGTCCTGCAGGACGCGTCGCTCCGGCACATGAAACAACGCGTCATTGGTGACGACCGTCTCGACATCCATGGCCGCCGCCAGGTTGGAGAGCTGGTGAAGCCGCAGTTGATCATTCGGTCGGCGGCGCAGTGTGAGCGCCACATAGGCGCGATCGCCAAAAGCCTCCTTCAAGCGGCGCAGATGCAACTGGCAGGTTTGATCGGCTTGATCGGGGATAAGAACGGCGATCAGGCCTTCGCCATAGGCCACGAGGTCGGTCCAGTCGAGCCGGCATTTTGCCTTGCCGGCCCGTTTCTTGCCAAGCGACAGCAACCTGCAGAGGCGCGCATAGGCAGGCCGATCCGTCGGATAGACGAGGACCGACACGTCATCGGTGAGATCCAGGCGACAACCGACGATCAGCCGCACTCCCGTGTCCCTGGCCGCCTGATGGGCGCGCACGATGCCGGCGAGACTGTTGCGGTCGACAATCGCCAGGGCCTCGATACCGAGCACCGCCGCCTGCGCAAACAATTCCTCGCAGGACGAAGCGCCGCGCAGGAAGGAAAAGTGCGACGTCACCTGCAGCTCGGCATAGCGTGGCGTCTTCGTCATGCGAATATCCCATGTAGAAACCATTGGTGACTGCCGCTGTCACCGTGCTCGCCATCACCGGAACGAAAGATCCAATAGCGCTCGCCGGCATCATCCTCGACCTGGAAATAATCGCGAACGGCTGCCAGTTCGGCATCGCGTTTCCACCACTCGCCGAAGACGCGCTCCGGCCCGTCGGCACGCCTGACCCGTCGTCGGATGCCGCGCCAGGTGAAGCTGACGGGGGGATGATCAGGCAGCAGCGCCATGGTCTCGATCAGCTCGGGATGTGCCAGCAGTCGCGTCGGCCGTGGCCAATGATCGGGCCAGGTCTCGCCGTTGTCCGGGGCCATCGGTGCAACGCGGGAAACCGAGCGTTCGGGGACGTCGCTTGCGACCGGCGCGAAGCGATAGAGCCGCCGCTCGCCAATGCGGTTGCAGAGAATGTCGATCAGCCCGGATACGTCGGCTTCCGGTTCCCCGATCAACGAGGAAATCACCTGTCGAGCAATGAGCGGCTCGGCTTGGGTTGCCGTCAATGACATGATCTCGATGCCGAAACCGGGATCGATGGTCTCGATCCGGTCGGTCAGCAACCGTGTCAGCCGCTTGACGTCGCGAACCGGTGTCGCGGTTCCGGCGCGGATTGCCTGATAAGAGTTGTCGACGCGGTGGAAGAGAAGATCGACGCGCCGAGCGCCGAGCCCCTTCTCCTCAAGCGCCCGACAGAGTTGGTCCACGAGCCTGGCGGTATAGCGCGCGATCGTCTCGGCCGCCGCAATCGGCTCGCCGAAGGCGCGGCGAACCTCGATGAGATCCGGGGTGCGCACCGGATCGATCGGCTCGGCGATCCTGCCCATCGCCTGATCGAGGCGGCGGCCAAGCTCCGGCCCGAAGCGCAGCGTCAACGGTGCACGGGAAGCGCTGGCCGCCTGACCGATCGTATTGAAGCCCAGAACGCGAAGACCGTTGACGATGGCGGCATCGAGCCGCAGCGCGGCGATCGCAAGACCCTGGACGGCGTCGGCCTGGCCGCCCGGCGGAACGACACGTGTCGGATGGGCCAGAAACCGGGCACAGGCATGGGCTGCACCCCAGGTGTCGGCGACTGCCGCGCGCGCGGCAATGCCGGAGGCGAAAAAGCGGTTGACCATGCCCGACAGCATCAGTTCCTCGCCGCCATGCAGATGATCGGCACCTGTCGTGTCGATCACCAGCCCGTCGGGCGGATCGGCGGCAACGATCGGCGCATAGCGCTGCAGCGCCCAAAGTGCCAGACGATCAAGCGCCTCGGCGTCGGCGGCGGGATCGGCGTCCATAAGGGTGAGACCGGAAACCAGCGCCTGCGCCTTGGTTGCCGGCATGCCCACCCTCAGGCCGCCGGCGATCGCAGCCGCGTTCGCCGCCAGGACGACACGCCGGCGCTGCTGGCGGCCAACGAGGACGAGTGGCGTCTCAGGCGGAGGCGCGGCGTCGCCCAGTTTCCTCCTGAGGCGATCCGTGGACCAGTTCGGAAGGAAGAGCGATACGACCCTTGGCATCTGGAGCCTCCACTTCGAAATCTGCACTTTCGCCGGCGCGACAGCGGATCAGCTCGAGCAGCCAGCGCGCCCGGCCGATCCCTGGAACCGGCAAGGGAGAGGACGGCAATCCCGATCGTGCCTGAGCTTTCGGCGGCCAACTGCAGTCGGCGCGAGGCGGTCATCGATAGCCGCGCAAGCTCTCCAACGACAACACCCAGCCCGCCATGCCGCAGTCCCTCCTCCATGCAGGAAAGAAGCGCCTTTTCGTCGCCGGCCTCCACATAGATGACACGACCCGGCAGCAGGCCCACCTGGGCCAGCGCCGGCGCGAAGAGATCCGGCCGCGTCACGCACCACAGAACTTTGCCCCGGTTACGGGCGCCGACGGCTGCGGCAAACAGCGCTGCGGCGGCGCCGTCAATCGCACCGTTGCCGCCACCAGCGACTTCATGGAGCGCACCAAGAGCCAGCCCACCACCGGGAAGACGGTCGTCAATTGCGGGTACGCCGAAAGGAAGCACCGCGCGACTGCGTGTCATCCCGCCTTCAAGCCGCTCGATGCGTTCGCGCAGCTCGGCGACAACAGGATTGACAACGTAGTCACGCATGCGAAATGGCACCTCCTTCAGGCTTGAAACGGCAGAAACTGCTGATATGTTCCCTATTTGTTCTTAAATGAAAGAGGAGTCAATCAACCACCAAGCGACTGCTTTGGACGAATGGCTCGCTGGACTTGGCGGACTTGCCGATTTGCTGATGAAATGCAGCGGGATAGCTTGAAGACAACGATGGAGACGCACCAAGCGAAATTTGTGGCAGTTCAGATGAACGATTACTCCCGATGCCAAAACACTGCTGCTTATTCCTGACACCGGTTCTGATAAGATCTGCAGCGACAAATAAAAGGAAATGGATGCTGGGGACGCGAAAACCGGACGATGACGGCAAGAGCGGTATGGACGAGGTCCCCTCCGCTCGCAGCCGCGTGCGCAAAATCATCCATATCGACATGGACGCGTTTTATGCTTCGGTCGAGCAGCGCGACAATCCGGAACTTCGAGGCAAACCGGTCGCCGTCGGCTATCCGCAGGCACGCGGCGTGGTCGCAGCTGCCAGTTACGAGGCGCGCAAATTCGGTGTCCACTCGGCGATGCCGTCGGTGACGGCCAAACGCAAGTGTCCAGAGCTGATTTTCGTGCCGCATCGTTTCGATGTATATCGCGCCGTTTCGCAGCAGATCCATGCGATCTTTGCCGAATACACGCCGCTTATTGAACCCCTATCGCTCGATGAAGCCTATCTCGACGTTACCGATAACCTGAAGGGCGTGGAGCTCGCAACGGAGATTGCCGAGGAGATCCGCGCCAGGATCAAGGCTGAGACAAGGCTCACTGCATCTGCCGGCGTTTCCTATAACAAGTTTCTCGCAAAGATGGCCTCTGACCAGCGCAAGCCCGATGGCCTGTTCGTCATTAGGCCGAAGCACGGGCCGGCCTTCGTCGAGGCGCTCCCCGTCAAGAAGTTCCATGGCGTTGGGCCAGCGACAGCGGAAAAGATGCTGAAGCTCGGGATCGAGACCGGCGCCGATCTCAAAGCGCGTGATCTCACTTTCCTGCAGCAGCATTTCGGCAAGTCCGGGCCGTATTTCTACTGGATCGCCCGCGGCATCGACGAGCGCCAGGTCAAGCCCGATCGCATCCGGAAATCGGTCGGCGCGGAGGATACGTTTCGGGAAGACATCCATGATCTCGAGAGCGCCCGCGCCGGCCTGCAGCCGTTGGTCGATAAAGTCTGGCGCTATTGCGAGGCCAGCGCCATCCGTGGCAAGACCGTGACGCTGAAGGTGAAGTGGTCGGATTTCACGCAGATCACGCGGAGCAAGACGGCCCTCGCGCCGGTGGCGAGCGCGGCTGAGATCTCCGAGATCGTAAAGCTGCTGCTCTCGCCTATTTTTCCAGTAGCGAAAGGCATTCGATTGCTGGGCGTTACGCTTTCGTCTCTCGATGCTGTCGACGATGCAGACCAGCCGCAGCTCGCCTTGACGCTGTGATGCAATCACGAGTTACGACTGGCCTGCGGGAGTGACTGTCAAAGGCAAGATACGTTGTTCAAGACATACTGCAAAACTCTGCCAGCGCAGAGCTCTCACGGCTCAAGGTCGTTGGGGAGTTGTTTGTCACAAGCGGCATCGAGGGAGGTGGACTGTGCGATGCCACGAGGGTCGTCCCTCCTTGCGGCGGCCAAGGCTCTATCGGGCGGGCGCACGCCCCTCCACGATCGAAAGCCTTGCCTCGCTGCCGTCTTGGTTCTTGTCCTCGTCGCCATCAGGGCTGCCGTATCGATGCCTGTGCCAGGGGACTGAGCGAGCCGGCGTAGGTTTGGATCTTGCCGCGGTAACGGGCACTCCCTTCTGCCATTCGTTCTGTCTGTTCCGCCGTCAAGTTGCCTACGATGCGCGCGGGAATGCCGACCACAAGCGAACGGTCGGGGATTACCATGTTTTCGCGTATGAGCGCACCTGCGGCCACCAAACAGAACCTTCCAACGACCGCACCGTTTAGTACGGTCGCGCCGATCCCTATAAGACTGCCTGCGCCGATCGAACAACCGTGGACGGCCGCATTATGACCAATGGTCACATTCTCTCCGATCCGCACCGGAAACCCCGGATCGGTGTGGACAATGCAGCCGTCCTGGACATTGCTTCCACTCCCCACCTCGATTGGCTCGTTGTCGCCTCTCAGAACGGCATTGAACCATATACTAACGTCATGGCCTAGATGGACATCCCCGATGATTTTGGCTCCGGGCGCCACATAGTAATGACCGTTCTGTGGCACAGTTGGACTGCGCGTCCCTAAGCGGAAAAAACGCGGCTCAGCAGTTGTCATCATCGCCCTCGCCTTTAGTTCCTCGCCGCTAGCGGCCTAGACAGGCATCGCGAGCAGAACGGTCGCTGGAGAATTCGTGCGATTAAAAAGAGCACGTGCTTCGCCCGGCGCCAGCCGGCAGCTGTCGAGGCAACCGAGCGTCACCTCGCCGTTTGGCGTCTCGATCGTCACTGAGCCAGCGACGACGATATAGATCTTCTCCACCGGGGCGTCCTTCAAAGAGGTGTGCCCGCCCGGCAGGAGATGCGAGAGGCCGATCCAAATCGTGTCGGTCGCAGTCGCCTCCTTGCCCTGAAGGCGAAGGCAGCGCATGTCATAGTGCTCCGCCGCCTCGTACGACTGAGCTTCGCTATAGCGGGTTACCTGCATCGCGCGCCTCAAGGCTTCAGGAGCACGCGGTCCGGCGTGCCGCGCAGCACCGATGCGTAGGCCTCGGCGGCCTCGTCAAGGCGGTAGCACGTGGCGGGGTTGATCGGGAACGGTTTGAGCAGACCTTCCTCGAACTTTGCCTTCAGCTTGTCGAAGATGCGGGCACCTTCGACCGAAGATAGTGCCAGCGTGTCGATGCCGATGTATTTGTGCCGGCCGCGGAAGAAGTTGAAAATGTCGAAGGGTACGGCGCGATCGAACGTCGAGATGAAGATCTGTCGCGCCTGCTTCGCCATCGCCTTGTTGGCGATCTCGAAATAGGGGCTGCCGACCGTGTTGAAGACGATATCGGCACCGTGGCCGCCGGTCTTCTCGCGAACGATGGCCGCCACGTCGTCCTTGCTGCTGTTCAGCATCTCGACAGGGCGGTTTGCGTGGCCCATCAGCGGCTGATCGTTGTATTCGACGGCAAAGACCCTGGCGCCGGCCATGGTGGCAAGCTGGATCGCTGCCTGCCCAACCTTGCCGTTGCCGCCGCAGACGAGCACGACGTCGGTCGGCTGAACGCCGCCGGCTTCGCGCAATCCCTCATAGGCGGTGATGAAGGGGACACCGATTGAGCCTGCCTGTTCCATGGTAAAATTGGCAGGCTTTTCGCGCACTGCTTTCTGGTCGAGCACCATCCACCTGGCGTGGCTGCCGTCCTGGGTAATGCCAAGCTCGCCGCCGCCGCCCCAGATTTCCAGGCCAATCATGTGCTTCGGCCCCTCCCGCACGATGCCGCCGAAATCGCGACCGGGTATGCGCGGCCAGATGGCGTGCGGCATGTGACCGAGCGAGGCCTTGACGTCGCTCGGGTTGACACCAGCGGCTACGATCTCGACGAGGACCTGCCCGGGGCCTGGCCTTGGCACGCTGACGTCGACAACTTCGATTTGAAGATTATCGAGATCCGGCGAGGCGCTGGTCACCCGCAACGCCTTGCCTGCCTTGGTATCGATCTGAATATTCATGGTCTTATCCCCTTTCTAAGGCTGAGTTGAGCCGACGGCAGTTCAAGACTTCAGTTTGAGAATTTCGCGCGCTTGCGCAGCGCTTGCGATCTGGCCGCCCATCTTCTCGATGATGTCGCGCGCGCGCTCCACGAGTTCGCCGTTGCCCTTTGCGAGCACACCCTTGGCGATGTACGAATTGTCTTCCAGCCCGACACGCACGTGCCCGCCCAGGAGATAGGCCTGCGCGGCCATCGGAAACGACATCCGTCCGACGCCGAACCCGGTCCAGACCGCGTCGCGCGGCAGCATGCGCGCGGCCATCGCCATCGCATCGGTGGTCGATGGCAGGCCGTATTTGACGCCGGTGACGATCGTGAACATGGCGGGCGATTTCAGCACGCCGGCCTTGAGGAGATCATGGGCGAGCTGGATGTCTCCGGTGTCGAAGACCTCCAGTTCCGGCTTTGAGCCTACGCTTTCGATGATCTCCGCCATGATCTTGACGTTGCCGGGGGTGTTGATCACCACTTCGGCGCCGAAGGTCATGGTGTTGAGATCGAGCGTCGCAATATCGGGCTTCAGTGCCAATATGTGCTCAACGCGGCGCTCGGGCCGCATCAGTGTCGTGCGCGGACCAGCCACCGCCGGGTTTTCGTCGCTGGGATGATAGCGGCCACCCGGCCCGGTGGTGACGTTGAGGATTACGGCATCATTCTTTGCCCGGATCCGCTCGATGACCTCGCGATAGTACTTGATGTCCATCGACGGCTTTGCCGTTTGAGGATCGCGCACATGGATATGGACGACCGCCGCGCCGACATCCGCTGCTTCCAGACAGGAGGCGGCAATTTCCTGCGGCGTCACCGGCAGGCCGGGATGATTTTCCCGCGTCGTGAGATTGCCGGTCACGGCGCAGGTAATGATGACGTTCTGCTGCATCAGAGATGCCTCCCTCCGTCGACGACGATGCGAGTGCCCGTCGAGAATTTCAGATGCGTTGCACAGGCGAGGATGGCTTCAGCCACATCGGTCGGCGTCGTGATGCGCTTTAATGGCGTTGCGGCCGCCGCCTTGTCCTTGAATTCCTGGTCGCGGCCGGGAACGAACTCGGTGTCGACGACACCAGGCGAGACGGCCATGACACGGATCGCCGGAGCGAGAGCCCTGGCGAGAGAATTGGTCATGATGTCGAGGCCCGCCTTCGCACCGCAATAGGCGATGTTCGAGCCGACGCCGGTAAAGGCCGCGATCGAGGAAACATTGACGATAAGCCCGTTGCCGCTGTCGCGCAGTGCCGGCGCAAAGGCGCGGACAGTCGCGAAGACACCACGCCAATTGTTGGCGAAGACTTGATCGATCAGTTCGTCGGTCAGCGCCTCGAGATCGGCATGTGGCACCGGTCTGGTGACGCCGGCGGCATTGATCAGTATGTCGGCATGACCGCAGGCCGCAAGCGCTGCGGTGCGGAAGGCCTCGACGGACGACGTGTCCTCGATCGATACCGGAAGGGCCACATGGCCGGTGCCCGGCAGTGCCTCCGCAAGCGCCTCGGCCCTGTCCTTGCCGGCGCGGTAGCCGATGACGACCCTAGCACCGGCCTCGGCGAGCAGGCGGCAGGTTTCGCGACCGATGCCACCGGAGCCGCCGGCAACGATTGCGACCTTGCCCTTCAGCAGTTCGGAGAAAGTCATAGCGGTCACCATCATGCCTTCGTTCCCGATATCGGCGGCACCGGATAAGTCGGCTCGCCTTCGAGAAGCCTGAAGGTGTATTCGCAGCTATAGAAAGGAAGCTGCGCGCCTGGGTATTCCGCGTGCGGCTCGGTATGCTCGACGAAATCGCCGACGATCTGCACCTTCGCCCCGAACACGACATCGGTCGCGAGTGCCTGCGGCGTGTCAGAGAAAATCTGCGTGATCAGCGTCTTGTGGCCGGGCGCAGAGACGATGAAATGGATGTGGGCCGGACGCATCGGGTGGCGGTGCTGGGCGTGAAGAAGGACGCCGACAGGTCCGTCCGTTGGGACCGGGTAGCCCGCCGGCTTCACCGATGTGAAATGGAAACTGCCTGCCTCATCCGTGTGAAAGACGCCGCGCAAGTTGAAATCATCCTGATCCGCGTCCTGGTTCTCATAAAGGCCGACGGGCGAGGCCTGCCAGATATCCAGCTTGGCGCCTGCGACGGGCGCACCATCGAGCCCGATCACCCGGCCCTTGAAGAACAATGCGGGCCCCGGTGTTTCGGAGCGGGCGATGCAATCGCCGTTCGCGCAGTCCGGCGCGTGGCCGCGATAGAAGGGGCCGAGGAGGGCCGACATCGTCTCGCCCTGCATGCCGTCATTGTTGATGAGATCGATCAGCGTCGAAGCGCCGAGCACGTCGGCGGCAAGGACCACCTCGTTGTTGGTCTCGTGCGTGTGGTGGCCGAGCGCCGCGATCCAGCGCAACCCGTATTCGAACTCTTCCTCGGTCGGGCGCGTCTCGATAGTGAACTGGTGAAGATGGTGAATCAGCCTATCCATCACAGCTTTGAGGCGCGGGTTGGTGGTCTTGGCCATCGCCGCGAGCACGGTGGGCGTGACATCTTCTACCTTGGCGATGAGCTTCGGCTCTATGGTGATGTGTTGCATTGTCTTTATCTCCTTCTAACGGACCAAGCTGGTCATGCGGCAACATGTGCCGATGTCTGTTTCAGGGTCTGCAGATGCGGGTATTTTTCGGTCAGCAGTGAGCCGTGATAGTAGGTCTTCGCGAATGCTTCGGTTGCTCGGATGTTCTCCAGCCAGGAGGCAATCTGAGGCGCATCGGCCCACAGGTAGCCAAGGTTGATGTCGTCCATGCGCACGATCACCGGCATGATGGCGATGTCGGCCAGCGTCATGTCAGCCCCGAGCAGCCATGGCCCGCCTGCCTCGCGCAACCAATGTGCCATCCGATCGATCCCGCGCCTGAGGCGCCCGATCGCCTCGTCCATTTCGGACTGGGGAAAGCCGGTGCGCCCCATTTTCAGCAAGAATTCCCGGCGCAATGGCTTGCTTTCGCAGACCGCCAGGAACGCATCCTCGGTCATTGCCTGGTAGTGTGGCAGGAACGCCAGGTTGTACGACGGCACGCGCACGGCAGGCGTCGGGACTTCGTCGATGAAGCGCATCATCGTCCGCATCCGTGCCGCCTCGAGCGGATCGTGCGGCCGAAGCGGCGCGACGTCGCCGAGAATATCTTCCAGATATTCCATGATCACAGCGGAATCGATCACAGGCGCGTCATTGTGAACGAGCGCCGGCACGACGCCATTGGGGTTGATCGCGAGATAGTCCGGCTTCAGCTGGTCGCCTTTGAAGAGATCCAGTTTGTGCTCCTCGAAGGTCTTTCCCTTCAGGTGAAGGGTGTAGCGGACACGCTGGCTGCAGGTCGATTGCGGTGCGTTATAGAGCACGTATTCGGGCATGACTTCCTCCCCGTGCCACTTGGGCGAGTTCCATCGTTGAACGTTGCGTGGCAGGCTTCTGCCCTGCGATCAGTCCCAGTTCAGAACCCTGGGGAGCTTGCCCTTCTTTGCGAGGGTGCCCACCAGGCCGAGAGGAAAGAAGACGAGCCCGAGCGCCATCACCAGACCGGTTCCGAGGATGTTGATTTCCGAGGCACCCATCGTCGCTACGAAGAATTCGTTGAGCGCCACGATCGCGACTGCGCCGATGACAGGACCTGCAATCGTTCCCTTGCCCCCCAGGATGCACATCAGCACGAGGTTCGCAGAGATATTGATGAGTAGGAAGATATTCGGGCGCAGGTAGGTCAGGTATTCGCCCCAGACGGCGCCGGCCATGCCGACGAAAAAAGCAGAGAGCGCGAAGGCGAGTACCTTGTAGAGCCTAGTGTTGATGCCTGCACTTTCCGCCTTGATCTCATCTTTGGAAATGGCCCTCAGGCCGAGGCCGAACTTGGAATGCTTGATCCTGTAGGTCGCCCAAACGGTGAAAGCGGCGATCGCGAGGAAGGCGTAATAATAGGGAAGCTTCGTCCACTGCACCGTCAAGCTATTGGTCGGCAACGTCAGACCGTTGGTCCCGCCGATAAATGCCCAGTTGTCGAAAAGGATGCGGGCGATCATCAGGAGTGCGATCGAGGAGATGATGAAGCTTGGCCCTCGAACCTTCAGCGTAACGAGCCCGACGAGATAGCCGGCAGCAGCGGCCACCAGACCGGCAAGCGGAGCGGTGACGATGGTCGAGATGCCGTAGCGGGCAAACAGCATGCCGGCGACATAACCGCCAATGCCGAAGAAAACGCTGTGGCCAAGCGAGACATAGCCGGCAAATCCGCCGAGAATGTTCCAGCCCGATGCCATGGCGACCGAGCAGGCGGTGAAAAGAACCAGATGCAGCAGATAGTTGTAGTTGCCAGTAAACTGCAGGAGCGGCAGGGCTGCGAGAGCTGCAAGCAATACAAGGGGAAACCAGGTCGCCCGGGTCTGATCGGCTTTGAGCGCCAGTTTCTCGTTGTAGGCGCGCCGCGCCTCTCGCACCGTGCTAGCGCTGGATTGGGGAAACGTGACAGTCATTATGCCATCTCCGGTTTTTCGCCGAACAGGCCCTGGGGCCGGACGAGCAGGATAACGAAAAGAGCGAGGAAGAAGGTCATCGTCGACCACGTGGCTCCGATCCAGGTTCCGACGAAGGCGGCAATGATGGAAAGGCCGAGTGCAGCGACGACGGTACCGAGGATGCTACCCATGCCGCCAAGGACGACGACCGACATCAGCATCGCTACCCATTCCCAATGCTTGGCAGGGAAAAAACTGAAGACGAAGCTGACGAGCGAGCCAGCCGCACCTGCGAGGCCGATGCCGATCGCGAAGGCAAGAATGCTGATTGCGTTGACATTGACGCCGAGCAGCTCTGCAGCCTCACGGTTCTGGGTGGTGGCACGGATGGCATAACCCAGCCGCGAGTATTTCAGGAACAGCGTCAGCCCGCCGATGATAACCAGCGAGACGAGACCGGCATATAGTTGGCCCTTCGGAATGAAGATATCTCCGATGAAGATCGCATCGGTTGCGTAGGCTGGCGAAGTGATCCGCTGCGTGTTGCTGAACAGGCTGCCGAGCAGACCTTCCACCATCATTGCCAGCGCGAAGGTCAGAAGCACGGTCATCTCGGAGTATTTGGCACTCTTTGCCTCGCGCTCGAACAGCAGCCGGTAAAGCACGACGCCCACGGCCGCCATGACGACGGCCGCAACCGGCAGCATGAGGATCGGATCGAGACCGAACAGCGCGAAGGCCCAGTAGGCGACATAGGCGCCACCGATGATGAGCACCGGATGGGCCAGGTTGACGATGCGCATCACACCGAAGACGAGCGACAGGCCCGACCCCATCAAAGCGATGACGCCGCCGAGCGCCAGTCCCAGTATCAGTATCTGGATGATTTCAGCCATTTGTGTTCCCTTCAGGCGGCGGCCTTCTTGCCACCAAGGTAGAGTTCCTGGATGCGTGGATCGGCGAGGATCTCCTTGGCCGGCCCTTCGAAGAGCGTGCTGCCGAGATCGAGCACGACGCCCCAGTCGGAATTCTTCAGGCCCATGAGGGCGTTCTGCTCGACGAGAAGAACAGTGATGCCCTCCGCCGACATGGTCTTCATGATGTCGAACATCTCCTGGATCACCTTCGGCGCGAGACCGAGCGACGGCTCGTCCAGCATGACGATGCTCGGCTTGATGATCAGCGTGCGCGCCATGGCAAGTGTCTGCTGCTGCCCGCCGGACATGGTGCCGGCAAACTCGTCCGCCTTTGCCTTCAGCATCGGGAAGCGTTCGAGGACTTCCTCGACGCGGCGATGGAGCTCCTTGTGATCGTCGATGATGAAGCCGCCCATGCGCAAGTTCTCGCGCACCGTCATCTTCGGAAAGAGGGCGCGCTCCTGCGGCACGAAGCAGATGCCTTCCCTCAGGATCTGATCCGGGCGCATGCCGTTCAACCGCTTGCTCCTGAAGATCACGTCACCCTTACGGATTGTGAGCATCCCGCAGATGGACTTCAGCAGCGTCGACTTGCCGGCCCCGTTGGGCCCGATGATACAGTGCACCTTGCCCGGCTCGACTGTCAGATGGGCGCCATCAAGGATGGCCGGTCCGTCGCCGTAGCCGGCGGTGATATCGGAAACGTGTAGGAGTTCGGCCATCACGCTTCCTCCTCTTCCAGAACGCCGCCGAGATAGGCGTCGAGCACCTGTGCGTCCTTGCGCACAATATCAGGCGTGCCCGTGCAGATGACGCGGCCCTGTGCCATGACGACGACCTTGTGTGAAAGCCGCATGATGAGATCCATGTTGTGCTCGACAATAAGGACCGTCATCCCCTTCTCGTTTAGCGCGCGAATACGATCCACGATCTCTTCCATCAGCGATGGATTGACGCCACCGGCCGGCTCGTCGAGCAGGATGACCTTCGGGTCGGACATCAGGAGAGCCGCGAGATCCATCAGCTTCTTCTGGCCGTAGGAGAGGTTATGACCATCCTCGAAGGCGATCCTCGTGATCCCGAGAAAATCGAGGATCGACATTGCCTTGTCCTTCTCATCCCGGCTCATCGCCGGGCGGAAGAGCCCGCCAAATCCGTGAACCTTCGACTGGACGATGACGTTCTCGATCACTGTCATGTCAGAGAGGTTGCGCGAGATCTGGAAGGTGCGGCTGAGACCCTTGGCGGTGATCTTATGCGGGCGCAGATTGTCGATCCGCTCGCCGTCGAGCCATACTTCGCCGCCGCTGGGCGTGGCGGTACGGCTGATACAGTTGAACGCGGTGGTCTTGCCGGCCCCGTTGGGTCCGATCAGAGCCGTGATCGACCCCTTCTCGACGGTGAAGGAAGCACCATCGACGGCCTTTACCCCTCCGTAGTGCTTGCAGAGATTCCTGACTTCGAGCATTTGCCCGGCCTCCATTATCGTATGCTGGCTTTTTGAACGCGGGGCGACCTGTGGCAGCCCCGCTGACGGTTTCGTCAGAAACCTGCCTTGGGGTAGCTGAGCGGCGAAACGCCCTTGAACTCATCCTTCGGATAGACGAACTTCAGCTCGCCCCCTTGCCATTGCGTCATGATGTAGGACTTGTCCTTGGCAAGGCCCCGATCGTCCCATGAGAAGCGGCCGAGTACAGTGCGCACTGGATTGTCCTTAGTACGTTGGCGGAGCCATTCGCCCATCTTGGCGTTGTCGGTCGAGCCCGCTCCGGCGATCGCCTGTTCGATGCCCTGGCAGACAGCAAACGGGATGGCGCTGTCCTCATCCGGATCGACGCCGTAGGCTGCCTTGAAGGCCTTGACGAAGTCGGCATTGGTAAACGGCTTGCCCGCGAGCGTGCTTTCGAAAGGCGCGTCCTTGTGCCAGTTGGCATGAACCATCACGCCTTCGGCTGCGCTTGCACCTACGCCGTCGATGAACTCGTGCTGTGCGCCCTGGCTCAGGTAGACAAACTTCGGCTTGGCACCGACCGTTTTGAGTGCCCGGGTCAGCTGGACGGCTTCCTCTTCCGATGCCGTCAGGCCGATGATCAACTCGGCACCCGAACGCTTAATCGAGTTGGCAAGGTTCAGCCAGTCATTGAAGCCGTCGTCGGGCCATTTCTCCTGCATGACCACGTCGATGCCGGCGTCTTTCAGGAAACCAGGCGCAAGGTCGGCGATCTGCTTGTTGGTTGCCGCATCGACGACCTTTTCGCCAAGTAAGCCTGAAGCGATGGCGTTGGCGAAGAAGTCGTCGGCATGCACGATCGCGGCGGTCTTCGGTCCCTGCCCTGCCGGGATCAGATCCTTGATGACATTGACCACATCCTTGCCGGTATATTCTGCCGCGCCGACCTGGAAGTAGAAGAGGTTCTTGTAGCCCTGCTCGTAGATGCGCAGTGCGCCGCCTGATGGAACCGGGTGGACCATGTTGTATTTGGACAGAATGCTTGCCACCGGATAAGTGAGGCGGCTTGAAAAGGTGCCGTAAACCGCATCCACCTTGTCGACGTTGATGAAGCGCTCGTACTGATTGATCGCGGTTGCCGGATCCGAACGATTGTCGCTGACGACGAGATCGACTTGCCGCCCGAGAATGCCGCCGGCGTCGTTGATCAGCTTCGTGCAGAGTTCATATCCGCGCTTGTGCTTTTCGCCACTGACCGACAGGCCGCCAGTAATCGGCAACGACGCACCGATCTTGATATTCCCCGCGTGCGCGTTCGCTCCGATTAGCGCAAAGGCGACCGTTGCCGCAAAAAGTCCTGAAAGCCTCATCGATGCTCCTCCACCGTTCCACCATGAAATCTACGTGCAATCGATTGCACAAAATGCCGAAATTCCGCCCACCGATGCCATCTGGAAACTCCTCCGTCTTCCAGCCGCTGACTGTATGCAATCGATTGCACGTTGGTAACACGTCGGGGAGCAAATCGTCAACAGCTTCGTGCAATCGATTGCTTATTTCGATGCAATCGATATGCTAGATCGTGCTTCTGGAGCATGTATATGCTAAAAAAACGAATTACATTGAAGGACATAGCGCGCGAGACAGGAGTTCATGTCTCGACCGTCTCACGCGCGCTCGATCCTGTCGAACGCAAGAACATCACCGAGGAAGTCGCCAATCGCATCCAGGCGGCGGCGAACACGCTCGGCTATCGTCCGAACAGAATTGCCGCTGGTCTTCGCACCAACAGGACAATGACCGTCGGGGTCATGATCCCTGATATCACCAACGTCATTTTTCCGCCGATCCTTCGCGGAATCGAATGTGTTCTCGAGCCGTTTGGCTACGCCTCCATCATCGTCAATACGGATAGCGACGCCGAACGGGAAGAGCGGCTGATCGACGTATTGCGCGACCGCGGCGTGGACGGGATCATCCATGCCGCGGTACTCCGAAGTGACCCGGCGATCGCAAAGGCTGCTCAAGACGGATTGCCCGTTGTCACGCTAAACAGAAAGGTCGATGGCTCGCCCATTCCTTCGGTCGTCAACGATGAGGATTCCGGCATTTGTCAGATGCTGCGACATCTGCGGAGCCTTGGTCATACGCGCATTGCCCATATCGCCGGCCCGCAGGATCTGTCGACGGGCCAACTTCGTTTGACAGCCTTCCGCAGGGCGGCAGAGGACATGAACATCAACGTCGCGGATGATTTGATCGCCGTTGCTGCGCGGTTCGACGAGGCGGAAGGCGCACGATGCCTTGCGACATTGCTGACCACGGGTAGACCGTTTACGGCCGTGCTTTGCGCCAACGACCGATTGGCTCTGGGAGCCATTGAGGCAATGAGGGAACGAAATATTGCCTGCCCAGAGCAGATTTCAGTTACCGGTTTCAATGACATGCCCTTTCTGAACCTCATTCAGCCCAAGCTTACCACGATCCGTATTCAGCAATTCGGCGCGGGAAAAGCGGCAGCCAATATTCTCCTGCGGCTCCTGAATTCCGATGACAAGGCGATGATTCCGGTGGCAACGGTCCTGCCTGTAGAACTCATCGTCCGGGACAGCACCGCCCGTACCGCCAACGGAGCCTAACCTGGCTCCGCAGATCTTTCACGCCATTTAGCCGCAGCCACGCTATGCCCCTTAAGCCGAGCAATTCGCGCTCCTTTCGTCCTGAAGAAAGTTCGGACCTATGCCGCGCATACGAATCCCATCGACGCGTCTCACTTACCGCAGCGCCACGACAAAAGCGGGCACTTGTTTGCGAGGAAAGCCGATAAAGGTGTCCGGTGAAAAGGCTACTGCGGCGTTTTCACAGCGACAGCAAGGCGAAGGCGAATTGAGGGGCGATGGTCGAGGCCCGCAGTTCGGGTTGTCGCTAAGACCAATGCTCTCCGAGCGATCTTTTTAAAAAAGGTGGGGACCTCTTTAACCCCGGTCATTCGATCAGTCAGGCCAGACACTTTAGTCAGGCGATGCCCTGGGCAGGACGGTTGATTGACAGCAAGTGGCGGACAACCGGGGGCTCCGGCCCTTGATGGAATCGCCTTACCTCTTCCTGGATGTCGGCGTCCGCCTTCGACACGCGCTTGTGCTGGCGCAGATGCTCGGCCCAGGATTCGACCATGAACCATTCCACCATTTTGCCGGGATCGGCGGCATTTCGGTGACGCCCCAGCCATAAGCGCCGTCCCTACGGCGCGCGCTGGACAGGCGGGCGGGCGCACGTGCAGCCGCCGCGGAGGGGACTAGAGCATCGCACTTGAATTGAGAATCGAGTGGGGTTTTCACGAGGGTATTGGTGTGATTCACTGCGGTTGGAGGTGAATCACATGGGTAAATCTCATTCTGTTGATCTTCGTCAGCGTGTTGTTTCCATGGTCGCTAGCGGCCAATCACGGCGAGCCGCTGCCCGTCATTTCGCAATCAGCGACAGCAGTGCGATCAAGCTGCTGCAACGCCGGGAGCGGACTGGGCTGATAACCCCCGCGCGTCAAGGAAGGCCACCAGGTGCAGGGAAACTGTCGGCGTTTCGCGATTTCCTGGTCGCACAGGTCGAAGGCAAACCGGATATCACCATGCCAGAGCTTGCCCGTCGCCTTGAGGATGAACATGGATTGGTTATTCCACCATCGTCCCTGTCGCGGTTTTTGATAACGCAGGGATACACATATAAAAAAACAGATAATGGCGTCGGAACGCGCTCGCGCTGATATCCGAAAGGATCGTGATGTCTGGATTTCGAAACGCCAACCCCGGATGCGATTTGAACCGCATCGACTTGTTTTCTTGGACGAAACCTCGGTGAACACAAAGATGGTGAGACTGCGTGGGCGCTCCCCGCGCGGCGAGCGTCTCATCACGGATGCGCCCTTTGGCCACTGGGGGACACAGACATTCATTGCAGGCTTGCGCTGTTTCGGTCTTACTGCGCCCTGGATTATTGACAGGCCGATGAACCGGGAAATCTTCGACACCTACATCGAGACCCAGCTTGCGCCGACACTCGAACCAGGCAATGTCGTCATCCTGGATAATCTTCGCGTTCACAAGAGCGATAAAGCCAAAGCCTGCCTCAAGGAAGTTGGTGCGTGGCTCCTGTTTCTGCCGTCTTATTCGCCAGATTTGAACCCGATCGAAATGGCCTTCGCCAAAATTAAGGCCCATCTCCGAGCCGCCGCCGCTCGCACGTTTGACGCACTCTCAAATGCGCTCGGATCCATCTGCAACCTCTTCAACAGCCAAGAATGTCGAAACTATTTTACAGCCGCAGGCTATGGGTTCGATTAAAGGTACGGCGCTCTAACGCAGCCTTTGCGCGCGCTATTGAACAACTCGTCAATCTCTTTGGAGCGGCCGTTCGGCGGAGTCTTCATGCGCTCGTTGCTTCCGGCTGGGCGCAGGTCGCCACGATCGGCGGAGCTTACAGCCATGCACTGCCAGGCCAGGCCAGCCCGCCGTCAACTGGCGAAGCCATTCGACAATCGGCTATTCTTCGCTGGCGAAGCGACGAGTGCCACCGATTTTTCAACTGCCCACGGCGCTTATCAAAGCGGCGTTCGTGCAGCAGGGCAGGCAATAATAGCACTGAAGCCGGCCCATTCGAAAGTCTACGCGGAGGAGGCTCGGCCGTTCGGCACTGACGATCCCGACGAGCAGCATAAGTCAGGTCGGTATTGATGCGCCGCAGCATACGTGTTTCATAGTGGTGATTACGCAGATAGAGGTGCACTTGATAGGGGAACTTGCTTTGCCGCTGCCAACGATACTCATCGTCGAGGAAAGCGCACAGACGCGAGATGCCGCCGTCAACGCGATCACAGCGGCCGGGTTTTACGTTGCCGACGCCTCGAATGGCGATGATGCTTTGCGCATATTGCAAGGGGACCACGACATTGGTTTGGTGTTCACCTCGATTAATATGACCGGAAAAATCGACGGACTAGGCCTAGCTGTTCGCATCCATCGTGATTGGCCAAAGTTGGCAATCGTTATGACCTCTGCCGTGGTGGAACTCCGACAATCTTCCCTGCCCGAGCGTTGCCGTTTCTTAAAAAAACCGTATCGGATGGAAGACGCCATCCGATGCTTCAGGCTTCTGCTTTGATTGATTAATGGCTTATCCCGTTCACACAGGAGGGGAGCGGCAATAAAGCTCAAAGCGCTGTTCAGGCATTCCGAAAAGACGAGAAATCTCGCGGCGCTCGTCAGCGTCGTCAGCGTCGTCAGCGTCGTCAGCGTCGTCAGCGTCGTCAGCGTCGTCAGCGTCGTCAGCGTCGTCAGCGTCGTCAGCGTGAGACGTGACCTCGTGGCCGAAGATCCGTCAAGACATCGTGTGTACATGGATGTTGAGGTTGCGAGCGACATGCCGCCAGTTAGGTTCGATCGCGTACAGATCCAGCAGGGTTCTGATCAACCTCATTCGCAACGCCACGGACATCATGGTGAGTGACAAAGTCGTGAAGGTGCGCGTCCACCGACGGGGCGTTGAAATCCCTGACAGGATATTCGAACCATTCTTTACGACGAAAGGGCACGGAATGGGCATGGGGCTCGCCAATTTGTCGTTCAATTGTCGAATCTCACGAAGGAAGGATATGGGCGGAAAAGAATGAACCGCAGGGTGCTGTGTTTATCTTCACATTGCCGATCGAATCGGACGCCAGTCATGAACCCACCGCGTAAACGAAAAGACAGCCGGCGCTCAGAGTGTGAAATCCGGCAGATCCGGCCTCAGCGGGGGAAGCAGAGCGCTCAGTGCCAACGGTGGGCAACATGCGAGCAATGGGCTTGGCGGTGGCTCGGCAGAATTTCCCGACACCTTCGAAAGTAACTCTACCAAAAAAGAGCGTCTGTCAGAGGGCTGGCAGACGCTCGACACGTCGAAACTTTGGCGCTCGCCTTAGCGAGCAATCGCTGCCCGGGCGACACTGCGGATGTCCGCGCGTTCGATGCCAAGATCGAAGAGCTCGCGCGAGCTCATGCGGCCGAGTTCGGAGACCGTCTGACGGTATTTGCGCCAATTGTTGAAAGAGCGTGCTACGTTCATGATAATCCCCTTTCCTGGGCTTTCGAAGCAGAGCTGCCAAACCTTGGCGCCTTGTTTGCTTCGATGACTGTCATATAGGCGCATCCCTGATTGGCGAACAGCATCAAGGCTTCACGCCACCCTTGCGACAGGCGCATAGCGTGACCTGGTCACAATCGGTCCGTCCGCTCATTGCGAGTGACGGCCACAACTGCTGAACCACGAGCTTCGTGCTAGCAACGACGGGAAATGACTCGTCCTTGCCACTGCTCGACGATGCGGATCGGCGGGTATGACGGCGACGGCGCCTAACCCCTGGCGCTGACCGCGACCCATATCTTGCGAGGCATCTGAGCGGCATACATATCCTCCGGAACGGATCAGATACGTCGGGTCCAGACGTCCGCCTCGCACAAGCATGCGGCTTGCCTGTCCCGAGATCGATCGCGTCTTTGTTCAATTGCTTTCGCCAGGGAAGCTGATGGCGGTCCGCGAAGAAAAAACAGCCGTTTGACCTTGATGCTTTTGCAGTCAACCAGTCGCTTCTGAAGCCGCCGCGGGCTCAAGGTTGTAAGGCCCTCGATGGATTTTGTCAGCCTGATCGAAGCTCTCATGGTTAGGCAGTTCGCCCAGCATTTCGAGGACGGCGCGCTCGGGCGCCCGAGAGGGTGAGCGGCCATTCCCGTTGTCCCCAGGGCATCACGTTGAAGGAGCCGCGCCGACGATAGGGTCCGCGTTGATTTGACTTTTGTCTTTCACGTTCCAGGCCAGACTGGTCGTGCCGAACGTTGTCGGCTCATTGCGAAACAGCGCGTCGCTATTGTGATAAACGAACCTGGCTTCCAGAGGGAGCTTGTTCAGCCATGAGGGCGCCGGCTCGGGACCATAGTGATGTATCTGCTTTTCTTCCCGCCTGAGATAGTGTGAGAATCCGTGAAGGGACAGCGCTGTGCGGCCACCCACGAGGAAGGGTTGCCGTAGCAGCAGGGTTTGCAGCGATATGACGATGTTCCCAGAGGAGTTTGCCACCGGTCCTTCGGTACACGCCGTGAGCCACGCGCTCCAGCCACCCGTTCATGACGCATTTCCGGCAAAGCTGTGGAGAGTAGCCGTGGTCGCTCAGCCAGGCGGCGTCCACGACCAGCCCTTGCGGGAGTTCGCGCTGCAGGTGGTTTAGCTTTCCCATAAGTCGTCCATAGGGCTATAAAACACGACATTTCCAAACCGCTAGGATTTTCCGTAATTTCTATATCCCACCCCTGAATCTCATCTGGATCAACGGCGATCGGGTTGCTGTGCATCTATGATTACGTGATTTCATCCCACTCGCTCAACGAGATGCGCACGCGACGGTGCAGGGTCAAAATGAGCGGCGAAATATTGGGTTTCGTTGACCACCAGTCCCTCGCGGAATTCCATGATGCTGACCGCATAAGTTGGTATGCCGTCATAGGTAAGTACGAATTCGGTGACCCAGAGATCGCCGCCGCCGATAATTCGCCGGACCGTAAAATGCTTCTTGTTCGGCTGTACGAACCGGCTCTCTTGAATGTTGTGCCGTCCGCGAATCCGCTCGCCCGATTGCGGGTAATAAAGCACGGCATCCTCGCCGTAGATGTCATGCTCAACCTTGAAATCGCCCGCATCCGAGGCATCCCAATGGCGCTCCAGCGCCATGCGCACGGTTCGGTCATCCATCTCAAACTCCCATCTACGCTTCCGGCTACATTCGGAAGCCCTGAGTTCAACGTGTTGGAAATGGTTTTCTCAAACGTGGTGACATATTGCCGACCGCGCCAGTCATGTGTCGCCTCACCGTGCCGTTAACTGCGATCTCGTTTAAAGGTACGCCTGTCGGGAGCACCCCACAATGCGCGGATACTGGACCGTCACCCTCGTGGGATCCGAGCACCATCAAAGGCTGAACGATTTCGAGTTCATCTCTCGGATCGTTTCCTCTTACGAGCAGTCGATGCTACAGGCGACCGAATGAGGCTTCAAGCAAAGACTGCGGCAACAAACAGCTCCTTGGGTACCAGACGGCATCAAAGCGGCCAGTCTAGCAGACTTGAATTTGACGACGACCAGGCACCAAGCCTCCTCAGCCATACGCCTTTATGCAGACTCCCAACTGATGACGGTAACTTCGGATTCTGTCGATATGCAGGGATGTGCCGGACGAAGATTTTCAACCATTGCGTCGACGCTGAGAAACCCGCTCTGGACAAGTTCGTCCGAGCTCAGCCCCGATATGGATTTCCGTTCGACTGCAATGACATGCACCTTCGATGCTCCCCAGAAACCACTGGCAGATTTGATCTCAAGCGGCCCTGGTTTGATTGAGCAGTAACCGACCCGAACAGCAATGGTTTTGCTGCCACTCTCTACGGACTCCATATGGTTGTCCGCAATTGCCAGGTTTTGCATCACGTCTCCATTTAAGACCAACAGGGCACCACACGGAGGATCGGCTCGATCCTCTTTGCGGAGTATTATTCGGATATCGGTTGGAGGCCAAACGCAAATGCCGAATGGCAGCTATGCATGGCAACCGACGCGACCTGAGATAAGGGGCGGAAAGACGATGACTTCCAACTCAGCTGCGAGCTCTACATAAGCGGGAAACATGCCACGTAAAAATATGAGCGATTTACGATACGCTTGCCATGAGTTGGTGACGGTCATTCGGTCATTCGGTTTAGGACCCGACGCGCAAGCGCGTACTGTCGCAGTCGGTGTACGACCTCTGCGAATTTGTTCCGGATCTCGGATTGCTTGAAATCTTGGCTTGACAACCCGTCTTCCGCAAGAACCGTCTGTGCAATCTTTCCACGAGACTATATGGTCGACCACGACGACGGGGTCGGCATTGCGGAGGCGTCGAGTTGGCGAAGGATCGGCGTCGTTGTGCTAATGAACTGCAAAACTCAGCTATTCCTGTTCCTCGCGTTGAGATTTCACCCCGGTCAAAACCGCTTGTTTGGCAGATCGGTGCGGGCCCCCAGGAAAACTATCTTGCATCTCTCAGCTGAGAAGTCCTTGTCCGCCGTCGACGAAGACAGGCGAGCCGGTAATGTGTCGCGCTGCATCGCTCAATAGGAACATAATGATCTTGCCGACGTCGTTAGCCCGACCAGGATCACCACCAGTGATGGGCACGCTTCCCTCCGGCCAAATCACTGGGACCTCCGCCTCCTCGCGATGACGAATTTCGGTCGACGCCTCGATATTGGTCTCGATCGCTCCAGGACAGACCACGTTAATGCGGATGCCATGGCGGCCGAGCTCGAGCGCGAGCTGCTGTGTCATCGCAACCTGTGCCGCCTTCGTCGCACTGTACGCCGTAGCTCCCGGATTGGTGAAGGTTCTCACGCCATTGATCGAGGCAACGACCACAATCGATCCTCGTCCACGGTCCTTCATCAGCGGTACCGTCCTATTCAGCGTCAGGTAGGTTCCACGCAAATTGACGCGGATGGTGGCGTCCCATTCGTCCGGTGTGAGATCGTCGATTGGCGCCCAGACGCCGTTGATGCCGGCATTGGCGACCACAGCGTCGAGCCGACCGAAATCGCTCCTAATGGCCGTTATGGCGCGGTCCATATCTACTTCGGAGGCGACGTCTCCGTACACAGGTACTACCTTGCCACCCTGTTGTCGGAGTGTTCGAGCCAGGTTTTCCAGTGGTTCGTCATTAAGATCGAAGAGCGCGAGATCGTAACCCGACGACGCAAGAATTGTCGCTGTGGCGAGACCTATCCCGGAGCTCGCACCGGTGACGAACGCGACTGGCCGCGCCATCCGTCAGTCCCGCGATCCGGTGGGGTTTATGACGGAGACGGGATCGCTTGCCTCACAACTTTCCTCGAGGTCTTCGCCGACATCGTCGAGAAAAGGCTGTTCGTCCTCGAGCCAGCCCTGCTCGTTCCCGTCGTCCCCCTCGTCCCACAGATCGATGTCATTCCCGGTTCCGAACACAGCGAGTTGGACTATCAGCTTCTTTGCCCGCGGGACAGCGTCGCCACCTTCGGTCGCCATCCCAACGGAAACGCCATCACAACGCTTCCCCTGGAATTCAACGGTGAGGATACCATCGTTCAGATTGCCCACGTGGGCGTCGACAGGTTGCATGGGAGTTCTCCTCTGTCGCGAAACAATGCGGGAGAAGGCCGGTTGTTCCGGATGGCCTTCCAGCGCGGCGAAATTTAAAAATCAGGAACTATACCGTTTCGGCCATATTGTTTCGGCACGCCTTCGTCGACAATGGCCGCTTTCACAGCCGGCGAGCGGTGTTCTCGTTGCGAGGTTCAGCGATCGTGTCGGACACCTGTAACCAGTGCTCATTTTCCAAGCCGTAGGCCCTACGGACATAACGTTGGCCATCAGGCTTGCGATTGACGTCGAGCCTCCGCTTCCTTGCAATGAACTCAAAGCAAGTGGCTCGCGCCATTTATTCGCCTGCCGTCGAAAACGCGCATGGGCGTCAGTCGGAGACATCATTATGAAACGCTATGCTTACGATGGATTACAGCTATTTTCTTTCTCGTCTCAATCCTGGGACACTCGATTTTCGGTTGGTTCGCGTATGTTGATGAGACGATGCAACACGCGCAAGCTCCGCAATTTTCTGAATATGCAATCAGAACTCGCTCGCGACACTTTTGAAAATTGGCAATCGGAATTTCTACAGTTGATGTGGCAAGTGATGGGACTTGCTTATTTTCTCTATGTCGGCTCCCCCTCCTCTAAAGAGAATGACGATAGACTCGAGGCAAAGATCGACGAGTTGCTCAAAATAAACGCCGGTGAGAGAGGGGCTGAAATTGTTGCCGAACTTGACGAACGCTATCTGCGCGTTCACGGCCATGCCCGGCCGCATGCCCATCGCACCTGACAGAAGAAGCCATTCAACTTGCCTCCGCACCGCCGTTTTGCGGTCGTGAAAGCGCTGCCCTTTTCTCACGCGCCGAACCTGGCCCCGGGGGGCACAAGAAGCTCATCGCCGCCATGACGGATCTTCCAGATCGTCTGGTGCGCACTCAACGACCTTGCGACGGGGCCTGATGTCCTCGAAAAGCACGCTCTGTGCGCCCCCGCCGGCGCGCAACAGGTTTCTATCGCACGCCGACAAAGGCCACTCTCGTTTTTATCGTATTTGGGACCTTAACCGCCTGCTTCCGGCCGGTTGAAAATGAGAAGCCTGCCGACTGGGTGACAAACCGGCGACGGGCTGACCGAGGACCTTCATTCGATCCAATAGTCTTGCCCCCAGTTTTGATATGTGAGTTTTAGCGTCCCGTCTGGCTGGACGACATAGCGCTCGTTAATGCGGTAGCCGAACTTCCCGAGGAATGTGTTTTTGATGACAGTTCCTGGCCTATAGGGAGAATGAACTACCCTGCCGCCGTATGTCAGGCTTCCTGGAAGCGGCTGGATCTGCGCCGTTGAGGTGGTACAAGCTGCCAAAGCAATTGCGACCGTTGCGCTTTCAATCATTGGGATAATTCGCATTCGATGCTCCATGCGAGGACATCAAACAGCGGTTCTCTGCCAAGGTTCCACGGTTTGAAGGATAGGCGTCACTCGCCCATCATTCGTTGGTGCCGGGCTGCCCTTCCAGGTGACCGCTGTCCTCGGCGCGGTGGGCGTCAGGGAACGGATTCTAGTAAGGACCGATGCACTGGCGCCGGGGGCCGTAGTAAGGCTGAAACGTGTTGTCATATGCCCGATAGGATCGATATCGAGAATAACACCAGTCAACATGCGAGTAGCCAGAATAACTGGGCGAAGCATAATACCTCGGCTGAGCCAGCATGCCGCCAATAATCGCGCCTGTCGCCAGTCCGCCGAACAGCAGGCCGAAATCGTTGTAACCACCATAGTAGTTGCCGCGGCCATAGCCGCCATAGCGTCCATACCGGTAGCCACCATAGGGCCGATAGCCGCCGTGGTAGCTGCGGCCGTAGTTTCCATAACCGCCCCATGAGCCACCGTAATGTCGGCCGTATGCGCGGGGGAAGTGCCTGCGATATTGAATAAACTGTGGGTCCGAAGCTTGAAACGTCGGCCCGTTGAGGGATGGGAAAGCCTGCGCTGGCATCACGGTCGAAAATGCAGCCAACAGAGACAGGCTTAGGACTGCGAGCTTCCTCATTGTATTCACCATCTGCGTTGACAAGAAAACGGCCGAAACGGTTTTTTGTGCCACAGTCAACCATGGGTCACGCCAATGTGAACGGCCCCGCAGCAGCTATACAGTTCCGCGGCGCACGCCGCACTGACGGGCAGTCTTGTAGATGGCGCAAGGAACGGCCGAGATTAGTTCAAGTCTTCACCTCAATGAACTCAATCGGAGCTCCCGGGACATCATCGTCGAAGACTGCACATGAGAGCCTTCCATCGAAGACACATGCGCTGTCGACGTTGGTTCTATTGCCGATCGTTCGGGGATTGTGGGCTGAGGGGGTATGGCCATGAACGAGGTGCTTGCCCCAGAATTCGTTGGAGTCGGAGGGAGTGAACCGTGTCCACATCAGATCGTGGGGTGTCTGATCCTCCAGATAGACACCGTCTTTAACCCCGGCATGTACGAACATGCGGTACTGATCCGAGTGGATGAGCGGCAGCCTATCGGCCCAATCTAAATGAGCCTGAGGAATGAGCCCGCCGTAGGACTGGATCGTCTCGATGCCACCGCTTGCAAGCCACCAGGACTCTTCGTAGCGGCCCTCCGTCGCACCCACCATCATGTCTTCGTGGTTGCCCTTAAGTGCAATCCATTTCCACTCCGGCGACTTAGGGCCGGCAATCAGTCTCTCGACAACGCCCCGGCTATTAGGTCCCCGGTCGACATAATCCCCGAGGAAAATGACAGTCCCGCGCCCATAGGGTTCGATCCAGCGAAGCATCGCCTCCAGTTGCGTGAGGCATCCGTGTATGTCGCCGATAGCAAACGTGAATCTCATGCTCCAACCCTTTCTATCTGAATGACTTTGCCCTTTCGAACGATCGGTCGCCGGGACGGAAATAGTGCGTCTGCGTTGGACTCCGCGTGGACCGTCTCACCGTCGCGAACGAGATGCCCGTTGCAATATACGAGGAGATGGGTTGTGACAGCCCTCAGTGCTTCGAGCTCGGTCGGGAAAACACGTGAGCGTGATCATTAATTCGGTACTGCTGGTGGCGCTTGACGGTTCCGGTGCTCCATGTTTACAACTGACGAGCGCTCCTTGGAAGGCGAGGTTCGCGGTATCCGACAGTAGCCGACCTGGAGGTCCCAATGCGCCGAGTCACTTCTCAAAAAACTCAAGTCCGAAATTTTGAGAAGCTGATGAGACATGCGCACATTAAATCTGGGCATCCTCGCCCATGTGGATGCAGGCAAAACGAGCCTTACGGAACGACTCCTTTTTGACACCGGCACAATCGACAAGCTCGGCAGCGTCGATACCGGTAGCACGCAGACAGACAGCCTTGAACTCGAGCGACAGCGTGGCATCACGATTGCGGCCGCTGTGGTTTCCTTCACGCTCGGCGACCTCGTTGTAAATCTCATCGACACGCCCGGACATCCGGATTTCATCGCCGAGGTCGAGCGGATACTTCAATTACTCGATGCTGCCGTGGTTGTTGTCTCGGCAGTGGAGGGCGTTCAGGCCCAGACGAGAGTCCTGGTTCGGGCGTTGCGGCGTCTCGGTGTTCCGTTCGTTTTCTTCATCAATAAGATCGACCGCCTCGGGGCGCGTTATTCAGAAATCGTAGGGGATATCGCCAGCCAATTGTCGGTTCGACCCGTCGCAATGTCAGCCGTCACGAATGCCGGTGGCCGACACGCGAAGGTGGAGGGTGTCGATATGATGCAGGAGCCTCATTTCTCTGCTTTCTGCGATGCCCTTGCTGTCGAGGACGAAACTCTTCTCAGTGATTTCATTTTGGCCCCCGAAAGTCTGACTATCGAGAGGCTCAGAGCAGCTCTTGCGGACCAGGTTGCGAAGTGTCTTTTGCATCCGGCATTTTGCGGAACCGCGATGACCGGCATCGGTATTACGGACCTGATTGCAGCGATCGAAACCCTGCTGCCAGGCCGAAATCCTGACCCTCTAGGACCGGTCGAAGGAAAAATCTTCAAGATCGAACGCGGATGGGGCGGAGAAAAACTCGCATATCTCAACCTGACCTCTGGTAGGGTCGCGATGCGCGACTATCTCGAACTGCCGGCCGGCGCGGCCAAGGTGGCAACCATGCAAGTCTTCAGCGAGGGTCGGCTGGAGAAGGTCAATCAGGTCAGTGCTGGACAGATCGCCAAGATCGGCGGGCTTGCCAATGCCCGCATTGGCAATGAGGTGGGAGCCGGTAGGAACACAACCGTCGGCTTTCATTTCGCGCCACCTACTCTTGAGACCCGCGTTCGTCCGCGGCGGCCATCTGACATTTCAGCACTTTGGTTGGCGCTTCAGCAACTCTCAGAGCAAGACCCGCTTATCAATCTGCGCATAAATGGCGACACCAGCGAGATGTTCGTCTCGCTCTACGGCGAGGTGCAAAAGGAGATTATCCAGGCCACATTGCAAAACGACTTCGCCCTCGACGTCGCGTTTGAGGAAAGCATGACTATCTGCGCCGAAAGGCTTGTCGGCACCGGGAGCGGGCTTGAGATTATATTTAAGGAGCCAAACCCATTTCTTGCGACGATTGGGTTGCGTGTCGATCCGCGGCCGGAAGATGCGGGCAATAGTTTCGCGCTGGAAGTGGATGTCGGGCAAATGCCGGTGAGTTTCTACCGAGCGGTCGAAGAAACCGTTTTCGAGACGCTCAAAGCGGGCATCTACGGTTGGCAGGTAATCGATTGCCATGTGGCCATGACAGCCGCGCGGCATTCTTCCCCTTCCAGCACCGCCGCCGACTTTCGAAAGCTGACGCCATTGGTACTGGCGACCGCTCTATCATCTGCGCATACAGTCGTGTGCGAGCCGGTTGATCGTTTCCTTCTCGAGGTACCGGCGGCAGCATTAACTGCCACTCTCACGCTGCTTGCACAATGTGGCGCGTCCCCCAAAGGACAGCTGATCAGCGGCGGCATAGCCCGGTTGGAGGGAACGATAACATCCGCGATGGTTCAGACCGTTCAACGACAGTTGGCGGGACTGTCGAGCGGCGCGGGCGTGCTGGAGAGTTCCTTTGATCACTATGCTCGAAAATCTGGCTCAACGGCTTCGCGGCCACGTTCGGGTGCCGACCCGTTTGATCGGGCTGACTACCTACAGAGGACGCGATGAGGCTTCAAACGTTGCGGCGGGGCTCTACTGGTCGCAACGATATCGTTCAAGTCTGCGAAGGTCGACAGCACCCAAAATGCGCGATCTGCGGACTTGGCGATTTGAAATGCGCACAGCTTGCAAGGTTCCTCGCAAGGTATCTGCTGTGTTGCGGGAGTGAGGAGCACAATGATCCACCAGTTACGAAGCGACGACGAAGCACAATGGCGTGCGCTATGGACGCAATATCTTGGGTTCGACGACAGCGTTCTTGATATCGCTATCCATGATGGAACGTAGTCCCGCCTATTAGACGAAGGCGAACGGGTGCACGGTGCACTGCCGGTTGTGGACGCTGAGGCGGTGGGCTCTGTGCACTACGTCTTCCACCCTTCGACCTGGAGCCTCAACGACGCCTGTTATCTACAGGACCTTTTTGTCGCACCGACGATGCGCGGGGGCATTGGTCGAGCGCTGATCTCTCATGTGTGTGCAGAGGCGGCGGTTGCTGGATCGTCGCGTGTTTACTGGCAAACGCAAGAGGACAACGCAGCAGCGATTGCGCTTTGTGACAAAGTTGCCGAACGCTCGGGCTTACATTCAATTCCGAAGCCGGTCGTCTGATGGTCTGCTGAACAGAGCCAACTCCTGACTGCGAAGTTATCATTTGACCGCTCGGTCCAGAAGCTGTCGCTGGCGACATCTGCGACAGCGATGATCGCTGTCCACTCTCTCATGGGTCGCTGAGGTCCATCATCTTTGGAGTTGAATGACCAGTGCTTCGGCTGCCATCGTATTGCTGTTGGTGCTCGATTTCGCCCTTCTTATCGCACGCGCTCTGTTCAGTAAGCAATCTCGATCCGAGGATCAGGTCGTGGCGTGAGGCGCAATCAGCGGAAACGGCCGGCAGGAATCGCGGATTATCAACCGCCCCTGAAGCATGAGGCGACGTGGCGGTTCCGTTCCTTTTCCCGAGAGCCGGTCGATGATCAGTTGTGCCGCCTGTTCACCGATGGTCTGCACCGGTTGAGCGATCGTTGTCAGATGAGGCTGGAAAACGTCGGCCCAAGGAAAGTCGTCGAAACTGACGACGGAGATGTCGTCCGGGCACTTGAGCCCAATGTCGCGAATGGCTTTCATCACACCGATGACCATCAAGTTGTTTGCCGAAAAGATAGCGCTCGGACGATCGGCACTGGTGAGAAGTTGCATCGCCGCCTTATAGGCATCCTTCTCTCGAAAATTGCCTATTTGCACAAGTTTCTCATCGAAGGGCAGAGCCGCTGCGTCGAGCGCGGCGCGGTAACCAGCAAGGCGTTCGCGCCCAGTGGATGTCTCCAGAGATCCCGAGATATAACCGATACGGCGATGCCCAAGTTTCAGCATGTAGGAAGTGGCGTCCAGAACGGCGCGCCAGTTGTCGAGAATGACCGCATCGGTCTCGATCCCGTCGCAGAGCCGATCGATCAGAACGGTTGGCACGCTGGCGGCGGCAAGGATCCGCTTCAGATGAGCATCCTCGCCCGCCGGCGCGATGATCAGTCCATCGACCATACGGTCGAGAAGCAGCTCGATCTGCTCGTCCTGAAGGTTGATATCCTCGTCGTTGCAACAAAGCATTACCGCGTATCCGGCGCGGTGCAGGACATCCTGGATGACAGCGACGACATCGGTGAAGAAGGGGTTGGTGATATCGGCGACCATCAGTCCGATGGTCCGTGTCGTTCCAATCTTGAGGCTGCGGGCGATGGTGTTGCGCTTGTAACCGATCTCCTGGATTGCCGTCTCGATGCGGCTGCGAAGCTCAGGGCTTACGGGCGTCGACCCGTTGACGACAGCCGAGACCGTCGCGACCGAAACTTTAGCCGACTGCGCAACATCCAACATGGTCGGCGATTTTCTGGTGCTGTTGCGCCGCTGCTGCATTTCTTCACCGAAACGTTTCAAGATGTGGCTCGATGGAGTGTATTTCACGAAGCAAAATTGCGCAATATTGGCACGGAAGACAGCATTTTCGGCTTATTGACATAATCTAAACGTTTCGAATAAGATCGGTTTCGATCAGAATAAATCGTCGGATGTAGGCGCAGGGAGGCTGCCAACGTCATGCGCGATGATAGTTCGAAGCCATTGTTTTCGGATGATGTCAGCGCCGCAGCCCAACCCGCGGTGCTGACGGCGGAATCCATTTCCAAGACCTTCGGTGCCATCAGCGCCCTCAAGGACGTCCGTTTCGAACTCAGACTCGGCGAGATTCACGCGCTGATGGGCGAAAATGGCGCCGGCAAGTCGACGCTGATGAAGATCCTTTCGGGCGTCTATCAAGACTACGACGGTATTGTTTGTATCAACGATGCCCCTGTCCGGTTCACAAGTGTTAGGGACGCGGAAGCCGCCGGCATCGCGATCATCCATCAGGAACTGAATCTCGTTCCCGACCTTAGCGTCGCTGACAATATCTTTCTCGGTAGGGAGCGGCTGATCGCCGGCCTGTTCGTGGACCGCAAGGCAAGCCTGGAGGCAGCACGGCTTCTGCTGCGGCGCCTCGGCATAGAGCTCGACCCGGAACGGCGGGTCTCGTCTTTGCGGGTGGGCGAACAGCAACTGGTCGAGATCGCCAAGGCGCTTTCGATCGAAGCTCGCATCCTTATCATGGATGAGCCAACATCGGCGCTTTCGCCTGGCGAATGCGAGCGGCTATTTAAGATCATGCGGAAGCTTGCCGCCGGCGGCGTTGGAATCGTATATATTTCTCATCGGATCGACGAAGTCATGCATCTTAGCGACCGCGTCACGGTATTTCGCGACGGCCGCCATGTCTGGACCAAATCGATCGGCGAGCTGGACGAAGACACCGTCATCGCTGCCATGGTCGGCCGCAATCTGCTGGAAGCGACGCGTGGTGATCACCGCCCCGGCGAGTTCCCCGTTCTTTCCGTTGATGGACTGTCTCTTTCCGTCGCTGAGCGACACGGGTGGCGCAACGTACTGAAGGGCGTGAGCTTCGAGGTAAGCCCGGGAGAGATTCTCGGCATCGGTGGGCTGCTCGGTGCCGGCCGAACCGAAATCCTTGAGACGATCTTCGGGTCCAGCGACGGGCGTCGCGGCGGTGAAATCCGGATAGACGGAAGGCTCGTCGACATTCGTTCCCCGCTTGATGCGCGCCGGCTCGGTATGGCGCTCGTGACCGAGGACCGCAAGACCCAAGGGCTGCATCTTCGCGATTCGATAGCAGACAATGTCGCGCTGCCTCTGGTGGGCCGGATCGCACGCTTCGGCATTCGCGCGTTCAACGCGGAAGCTGCGCTGGCTCGCAGAGCTGTCGAAACGCTCGGCGTGCGTTGCGGTGGGATCAAACAGCTGGCCGCTACGCTGTCCGGCGGAAACCAGCAGAAGGTGGTAATCGCAAAGTGGCTGGCCACCAGGCCCCGTATCCTGCTTCTCGACGAGCCGACGCGCGGGATTGACGTCGGGGCGAAACGCGAAATCTACGATCTCATCTTCAAGCTCGCAGCAGAGGGCCTTGCCATCGTCGTCGTCAGTTCGGAAATGCCGGAGCTTTTGCATCTTGCTGACCGTATCCTGGTGATGGCCGAGGGCCGTCGGACAGGCCTCCTCACACGTGCGGACGCAAGCGAGGAGCGGATAATGCAGCTTGCCGCGCCGCGCAGCGCAAGACACGGAAGGCCAGCGGCATGACCGTCCTGAAGCTGATCTCCCGAACCAAACTCTATTGGGGCCTAATTGCCATCTTTCTGATCGGAGTCCTCTGGTCGCCGGTGACCTCTTCGGGAAAGAACATTTTCCTGTCTTCGGGCAATCTTCTCGACGTTTTGCGGCAGGTATCGACGACCGGGCTGATTGCGACCGGCATGACTGCAGTCATCATCACCGGCGGCATCGACCTTTCGGTCGGATCGCTGATGGCCATCTGCAGCGTGGTCTGCGCTATGCTGCTGACCGTGTCCGGCGTGACGCCTGCCGTGTTCCTAGGCTTGCCTGCCGTCGGGCTTGCGGCATTGCTGGTCGGCGCAGTCGTCGTTCGGTTCATCTTCGTAAACCTGGCAAAGTTGCGGAAAGAAGGCATCAGCAATCGAGAGATCCGGCTGGATCGCATGCGCGGCACGGTCCTGCCTGCCGCTGCCGGCCTCCTTCTTTGTGGGCTGCTACTCACATTCCTCTTGCCGCAGATACAGACGAAATTTGGTGTTCTCGGCGTTTTGCTGGTCGCACCCGCCGTCGGCCTTCTCTTCGGCGCGATCAACGGTGTCGTTATCGTCGCGGGCCGCCTCCAGCCCTTTATCGTTACGCTGGCAATGATGGTATCGGCGCTCGGCGTCGCGCGGCTGACCGCCGGACAGAACAACGCCGTGCTCCCGGTTTACACTGGATCGAATGCGGCTGGGGAATTCGATATGCTGAGGCAGCTTGTGTTCGGCATTGTGCCGATGCCCGGCATACTTTTCATTGTCGCGATCATCGTTTACGGCGCCGTTCTGCGGCTGACCCCCTTTGGCCGCTACGTCTATGCAATCGGCGGCAACGAAGAAGCGGCAAGACTTTCCGGCATCAATGCGGGTCGAGTGAAGATCGTCGCCTATGCAATTTCGGGCCTGCTCGCCGGCGTCGCAGCAGTGCTCTACGTGGCACAATATCGGCAGGGAAAGCCGGATGCCGGTGCGGGGCTCGAGCTAGATGCAATCGCCGCCGTCGTCATCGGCGGCACCAGCCTCATGGGCGGCAGGGGCAGCCTCGCGGGCACTTTTTGCGGTGTGCTGATCTTCGGACTTCTGTCGAACATCCTGCAACTCCACAACATCAATTCCAATCTTCAGCTGGTGCTGAAGGGCGTCATCATTATCGGCACTGTGCTCGTCCAGGAGCGGAATGTCGGCGATATTCTCGCCCGTCTGCGGCTTTCGGGCCGCCGTCCGGCGCAAAGGGACGCGTCCGCAGAGGAGCGGGCGTCGAGAGACACTGTGTCTCTAACATTGGGAGGAAACGAAAAATGAAACGTCGCGACATCATGAGACTGGCCGTCCTTGCCGCAGCGCTTGCCGCAACGACTGCCATGCTTCCCTCGCGAGATGCCCTTGCCCAAGACAAGAAGTGGCGCATCGGCTTCTCTCAAGCGACCACGATCGAGCCCTGGCGTGCGCAGTTCAACAAGGACATCGTCGCCGAAGCTGCCAAACACCCTGAAGTCGAGCTGATTATCACCGATGGCGAAGACAAGACCGAGAAGCAAGTGGCCGATGTCGAAAACCTGATCCGTCAGGAAGTGGACGCGTTGCTCGTCTCGCCAAAGGAATCTGCGGGACTGACGGGCGTCGTCCAGCAGGCGATCGATGCAAAAATTCCCGTGTTCGTCCTCGACCGCAATGTCGACACGGACAAATACAATCAGTTCGTCGGCGGGGATAACAAACTGATCGGCCGCGCGGCGGGGGAATACGCCGTCGAGTTGCTGGGTGGGAAAGGCAAAGCGCAGGGCAACGTCGTGGAAATCTGGGGAGGGATGGGAACACAGCCGGCGCATGACCGCCATGACGGTTTCCATGAGTTCACGGACAAGGAGCCTGGCATCAAGAACCTGTTGGATCAACAGTCGGGCGATTGGAAACAGGACCAAGCCTATAATATAATGGCGACGGCGCTGCGCAATAATGAAAAGATCGATCTGGTATATGGGCACAACGATCCCATGGCTTACGGCGCCTATCTTGCCGCTAAGGATGCAGGCCGGGAAAAGGAAATCAAATTCATAGGCATTGACGGCCTGCCTGGCGAAGGCGTGACCTGGGTGAACAACGGCGAACTCAGCGCGACTTTTCTCTATGCGACGCCGGGTGCCGAAGGTCTACGTCAGGCGATAAAGTTCCTGAACGGTGAGAAGGTCGAGAAGACGGTGACGCTCGACACAATGAAAATCACCAAGGACAACGCCGCACAGATCATGAAGGACAACGGGCTTTAAACAATGCCGGGGCGGGCGGCTTGCCGCCCAACCCTGCAGGTGCCGTCGGTCAACGAAGAAGGGCTCGTCACTCATTTACGCACACGGGCCCTTCAACGCATTGTGTTCTCTGCTTTGGGCCTTCGGCTTCTTCCGAATTGTTCAAATTCGGCTTCCCAACCATTAATTCAACGGAGTTCGGCAGCAAATGCCACCAGACATCGGATGAATGACTCTTGCGCCACAAGAAGGGCTTGCTGGTTGGCTGGTATCATCAGTCCGACTCAAGTTGATGGAGTCATGTGGTTTGGCGGCTTAACGTGCTAAGTTGAGCGCCAAGTCGGAGGTGCTTGACATGGCACGTTTTATCGGAGCCGCCCTCACTCTGTTCATCCTGACACTGTTCGCATCGCAAGGACACGCCGGGGAAGTCCGGCCGAAATTTCCGCCAGACGAGAGGTTGAACGTTCCGTCGCTCACCCTGACGGACGAGCAGTTCCTGGAGGGAGACACGGCGAACGGGGTTGCTGTGACGTTGACGGGCGAGCTTCGATTTCCCAGTTGGGATGAACATCTTCCAGCCGTCATTCTGCTCCACGGCTCCAACGGCGTGAAGAGTGGGTCGGCATCCCGATGGGCCGAATTTCTCAACAGAATGGGCATCGCCACGTTCCGCCTTGATAGCTTCGGCGGTCGAGGCATAGACCAGGTCGAGACAGATCAGTCGCGGCTGAGCCCTTTCGCACAATTCTACGACACCTATCGCGCCGTCGACGTGCTCGCGGCCCACCCGCGGATCGATCCATCACGCATCGCCGTGATAGGCTTCTCGCGCGGTGGCTCCGCAGCGCTCTATACCAGCATGCGGCGTTTCCAAGCTCTCCATGGGCCGACAAAGGCGCGCATTGCCGCACATCTTTCGTTCTATCCTGCGTGCAACATTCACTTCGTCGATGAACTCGACATTGCCGACGCACCAGTCCGCGAATTCCACGGCGCGGCGGACGACACGACCCTGGCTGCGACGTGCCTTGATTACATCACGCGCCTCAACGCCGCCGGAAAGGACGCTGTCATGACCGAGTATCCCGGCGCGCACCACGGATTCGATAACCCGGATGCGCGGTTCGTTTCCGTTATTCAAAGCGCACAATCGTCTCGCAATTGTCAGCGCCGCGAGGAAGACGGCAAGGTACTCAATGTCGAGACTGGCAAGCCCTTCACCTTCAATGATGCTTGTGTGGAACTCGGTTCGACCGTGGGTTACGACAAAGCTGCGACCGAGGCGGCACAAGCCACGGTGAAGAGGTTTTTGACGGGAGTATTTCGCCCCAACTGATCAAACGCCGGGAGCCTGGCGGCAACGGCGCGCAGTATCACGCAGGCGCGAGGGGCAACTCCGGCCTACTGGCTATGTGGAGGCAACAAATACAGCGTCATGGCGAGGATGAGGTAAACCATCAGCATCAGCACGCCGACAAACCACGTCGATCGGCCGCTATTTGTAACGATGATCGCAGTCATCATGGCAATTATTATCATGACGACCACCCCTGGCCAGAATTGCAGATCCATCGGAGTGGGGCCGATCACATAGCTGAGAAGCACGAGGGCCGGAGCGACGAAGAGGGCGATCTGCGCGGCGCTGCCGAGAGCTATTCCGACACTCAAGTCCAGCCTGTTTTTGCGGGCCGCCGAAAAGGCGGAGGCCATCTCCGCCGCTCCGCCGACCAGCGCAACGACGATAAAGCCGACGAATGCCGGGGTCATCCCGAACGTCTCGGCAGCCACCTGAACGGATTCGACGAATATTTCACTGACGAGCCCCACCATCACCGTCACTCCGGCAAGCGTGGCGAGGGCCACCTTTAGGGGCCAAGGGGCGTGCTCCTCCGCGACTTCCTCCGTGGCACCGAACAGTTCGCGGTGGGTTCTCAGCGAAAAGAGGAGGCCCAGCCCATAGGCTACGATGAGGAGCACCGACAAGCCGACACTCAGTTGCTGCAGGAATTCCGGCGCGGCCTCAGAACCGGCCGAGCCGACGGCCGAAGGGATGATCAAGGCAACCGTCGCCAGAAACAGCAGGCTGGTTTGCAGACGGGCGTTCCCGCGGTTGTAGTCCTGGACATGGTGTTTCAATCCGCCAAGCAAGAACGACGCCCCCAAGAGGAATAGCGTGTTGGCGACGATAGCTCCGGCCACCGAGGCCTTCACCAAGGTGAACTGGCCAAGGCGTAGCGCGGTAAGTGCAATGATAAGTTCGGTGAGGTTACCAAGCGTTGCATTGAGAAGCCCGCCAACGGCATCCCCGGTTTTGGCCGCCACGGATTCCGTGGCGTTGCTGAGCAAGGTAGCCAAAGGGATCACCGCCAAAAGCGACAGCAGGAAAAGAGGTGTGTGCGCACTCGGGCTGATTTTCTGCGCTGCAATCACGACAGGCACCATGACGAGTAGCCATAGGAGCCGGTTCTGTCGGATTTCATTCCATACATAGCTCATAGAAGCCTCCTTGATGAAAGGACGCACCGACGTCGCGTTCACGAGTTGGGATCGATCCCCGCCCCGCGCAGTGCCTGCACGCTGACTGCCGCGACAAGCCCGGTAATGACGATGCCGGAAAAGCCGATGACGACTGCCAGAACGGGCGATGAAAAGAGGTGCGGCGTCATATCCCCGTAGCCAATCGTAAGGCCAGTCACGAGGGTGAAATAGAGGGCGTCGGTCAACGACCAGCCTTCTGTTCGTCCGGCGGGAAGCTCGCATGCGACCATAACCATGAAGATCCCTGACAGGATCGGCCACAACACAAGCAACAAACGAAACGTCGACCTGAAAAATGCGCGTCCGGTCTGGCTATGTCCCATCGCACGCCCCCTTGATGATAGGAAAGTCTATTTTTCGACCACTTCTGTCCTTCGGCTTTCAGGCCGGTTAAGCCACTGGCTAGGGCCGCAGATCGTAGCATTGCGCCCTTCGGCTCCCGATTTGGCATGTCGGTGAGAAATGGAGCCGATAGTGCGCCTGCTTCATGCATTCGTTGAAGGCCTTGAGATCGGGCGGGTCTCTCCAAAGGTATGTAAGGTCGCAGTGTTTCCGAACGTCGACGAAGTCATCGCTCTTCTCCGCGGCATTGACGGACACGGCGGCGGTCGCAGCAGCCACGAACATCATGCGCCTTGACCAATCAAGTTCATCCGAAAACGCGAGCCATGCGGACATCTCTTTCTGCCTTTGGACCAGCGCCGCAGGTTGGCAGCGAGTACCCGCGCAAGATCGAAGCCGGCCGCGTCCGAATGGCCACGTCATTCACCCGATATCCAGCACGACGTCACCGATGCCACGATAGGGTTCGCGGCGAGTGGTTTTAATGCCCCGACAGAACGAGTGTCTGGACAGGAAGCAGCACAGCCTGCATTCGCAGGATCATCGCATGCACAAGTCCGACGGCGTCGATCATATGCAGGGAAAACCCCCTAAGCGTGCCGATATTCGGATCAGCGAGTGCATCGTGATTGTTGGTATAGGCGTTGGCGATGCAACTGCTTCCCGGCGGGACGCCATCTAGCCCTCCGGCAAAGAGGGGCTGTAGAAAGACGGTCAGGGTTCCCGGCTGCGCCATCTGCTGAACATCGATCAGTTGCTCCGTGGCGCGCAGTTGTCCGGCGGCGATAACCTGCTGCACTTCGGTCACGACCATTGGAATGATTGTAAATGGCTTCCCAACGCAGGTTGCTTCGGCGATCATCCCCTTTTTCATAACTTGCGCTTCGATCTGCCCGAAGCCGGCAATCAGCGTGCCTTGTCCAGCACCCTCTGGCACAAGGATACCGGCAGGACGCAACATTGCACTGACGACGTCGCCGCGACGGAGCGTAAACTGTTGGACGGTCCCCGTGACGCCTGCCCTAACGATGGTCTTGTCGAATTCGACCTGCGCCTGTGCCAAGGCTGCTTCGGCGCTTGCTTTTTGCGCGGGCAACAGCAAGGAGATCTGTGTCTCCATGGTCTGCTTTTTCGCAATCGTTGCCTCGAGCGCTCCCTTACGGCTGTCGATCTGCGTCGCTAGGCGTTCGACCTCGCGCCTGGCGACGGCGTTGCTCGTCAGGAGCTCGGCCTTCATCTCGTATTCGTCGACGGCCGTCTGATAGGCGCCCTGCGCCTCTTTGATCTGGCCGTCCACGCCTGCGAGCTCGGTCTGGGTCACCTTCATCTCGGCCTCGACTTCGGCAATGCGCCGACGGGCGGTCTCCAGCGCCGCCTCCTGTTCGGACGCATCAAGCCGGAAGAGTGGCGCACCTGCCACGACCTTCTGATTCAGTCCAACGAAAACCTCTTCTACACGTCCGGTTGCCTCCGGCAGGATCGTGACCGTCCGGAATATCGCCGTGACGCTCTTGGTCGAAGGGTGAAAGTAAAAGATCATCGTGATCAGCGATACGGTCAGAAGCAAGCAGGCGGTGATCCCCCACCGGAGCTCGTACCACACCGTATAAAGCGTGATCTCGCGGCCGATCCGCTTTCCCTGACCGTACCGTCGGAAAAGATAATCGGGCAAAATCGTCAACATGGAGCAGAGCATCAACTCAAACATTCAGATGTCCTCTCCATGCGCGCTGGTCTTGGTCGGCGGCTGCGTCGCCACGGCGTCCCCCGGATCCTCGGGAATCAGAGCATCATCACCTGTCATTTCAGCCGTGCGGCCGGAGAGTTTGCCGAGGGATTGGGCGATGGAGTAAAGCGGGGTCGAGAAGTCGGGAAACTGAACGAAGGCCAGGAGCAGACCGGCAATCCAGAAGATATGGTTATGGGTGAACAGCGAGATGAGCGCCAGGACGGCCACGATCTCCATTTGTACTTTGTTCGTGCGGTGGGCCCTGCGTTCAGGAAGGGCGTGCAATTGAAAGTATAAATTGCCAACGGCAAGCACCGCCAGCAAAAGGAAGATGGCGATGGCAACGAAAAGGTAGTCCGTCTGGCCGGGCGGAGTGATGAAAATCGGCAAATGCTCGATTGCCGCTGGGTGAATTTCTTCTGCCATTCCCACCACCTAGAAGAATATCAAACTGTTCTGCGGAATGCCGCCCGTTTCCCCACGTCAGGCGGCACCGACATCGAGCGCCTCTTCGATTTCTCTTGATAGAGCCGCGACCAGCGCGGGCTGGAAACCGCCGCGTAGCTAAAGCCACGCCTTCGTCCATCTTTCACTCCAATCACGACACAGACACGGCAGATCGCCACCTACTGGTGTACGAGAAAGAATCCAAAATGTGCAGTATGTTACGGTATCATACTGGCCCGCGAACCATGCGTGGGCGGAGGAACGGAAGCAGGCTATGCACGCGATTGACGCCGACATTTGGAAGCGGCGGTGTCCATCCTGGTTCGGCCTTCACAGAGACCACGGATTGGCCGGAGACGTCGAGATCACGGCCGCCAGACGACGCACATCGCGAGGGCCGGAATATCGTCAGGATGCAACCTTGATCCAGCGAGGCATAACGGCGAGCGCCTTCGGGCCAGCAGCCTCGATAGGACCGGCCAAAGGCTGTAAGATACGTGATGCTACGGGTAAGATTTCACGTTTTCGCATAGTTTATCCTCAGGGCTCGAGTTGACACCCGCGGTGGGCGGAAACGAAGCGGGTTATGTCGGATTGACCACGCGAGGAACAAAGTGAGCACTGACTTGGCCACGTTGAAGGCCGAGGAGATCACGCGCGACGACGCCAATGAATAGCTGAACTCGCAGTCATCGATGCCGACACCAGAGACAATTTTGCGATCCAGGTGAGCAGATTGGGAACGGGAGGCAAATGACTGCCGGCATTCGTTCGCAGGAGGCGCGCTAGCAGTCAGGACAGGATAGAAACATGGCAGCAATCCCGAATTTTGCCTGGGTTCGAAGCATGGTCCGTACAGCGGCTTTCATGCTGGTTGCCCTCATGGCTGTTTCGACGGCCGCGCAGAGCCAGCCAGCTCCCATCTCGCAGCCGGAAAGCGTTCAACGGTTCTTAGCGATGTTCGCCGATCCCGCCGTCCAGACTTTTCTCCAGCAGCAGGCTGCCGCGGCGCGGGCGACGCCCGAACCAGCCACGCAGGCCAGGGACACGCACGTTTCCTTCAGCGAGGTCACAACACGCCTTCGCACCCATACCAGCGCGATGCTTTTAGCGGCACGGTCATTTCCCACAGAGACGATGCGTGGGGCGGCCGTCCTCGAGCGCGACGTCGAAGCGAACGGCGGTACGCGACCAATCTTCCTCATCGCCGCCTTTGTCGTCGCAGGGCTCGCCGCACAATGGGTGTTCTGGCGTTCGAGCGCCGGATGGCGCCTGTGGATGTCGCGCGCGCCCATCTTCACCGTGAGAGAGAGACTGGTAGCCGTGGGGGCAAGACTGCTTTGGGCCGTCTGCTACGTTCTGGCCTTCGGGCTGGGCAGCATCGGATTTTTCCTTGTGTTCGAGTGGCCGCCGCTCGTCCGCGAGATCGTCGTCGGCTACCTGTTTGCCGTCGTCGTCTTCCGCCTTGCGAGTGCCGTCTTCGACGTGATCCTCGCCCCCCATCGGCTGGCACAAAATCAATTTCGCCTTATACCCGTCTCGGACGAGGTCGCCGCTCATTGGGCAAGGCGGCTCGGATATGCTGTGGGTTGGTATGCCTTCGGCTGGGTGACCATCCATCTGCTCGGCAGTCTTGGCTTTTCCGTTCACGCGCGCCAGCTCGTGGCCTACTCGCTTGGCGTTGTCCTCCTCATCATCGGCATCGAAGCCGTTTGGCGACGTCCTTCTGTGTTCTCTCAAACTCCACGGTCGGGTCGAATTGGCATTCGTGCCCGGAACTGCCTCTGGACCGCCTATTTTGCCGCAGTCTGGCTGCTATGGGTGGTCGGCGCTACGAAGCTGTTCTGGATCATCGTCGTGTGCGCCGCGCTGCCGGGAGCGATCGCCCTCACCAGGGCCGCGGTAAACAACATTCTGCATAGCGCGGATATGGAAGAGGAAAGCAGAAAAAGCACCGTCGCATCGGTGATCGTGGAGCGCGGCATACGCGCCGTCCTGATCATCGGCGCGATCGTCTTTCTCGCGGATATGCTCAACGTCGAGCTAACACGAATGACGATGCAGGACTCCCCCGCCCTGCGGCTGATCCGTGGTGTGTTGAGCGCCGGGATTATTCTCATGGTCGTGGATCTTGCCTGGAGCGTCGTGAAGGTCCTGATCGATCGCAGACTCGGCGACACGGAAGCGGTCCTCGCGATTGGTAGCGAGCAGGAACGGCGTCGGACGCGCCTTAGGACATTGCTGCCCATCCTGCGCAATGTCCTGATGATCCTGTTCGCCGCCATCGCGATCATGATGGCGTTGTCGTCGCTCGGCGTTGAAATCGGACCGTTGATCGCAGGTGCCGGCGTCGTTGGCGTCGCCATCGGCTTCGGGGCGCAGACGGTCGTGAAGGACGTCATCAGCGGAATGTTCTACCTGCTAGACGATGCGTTCCGGGTTGGAGAATACATCCAGAGCGGCAGTTACAAGGGTAACGTCGAGTCATTCAGCCTGCGGTCCATCAAGCTTAGACATCATCGCGGTGCAGTCTATATCGTCCCCTTCAGCGAACTCGGCGCGGTTCAGAACCTGAGCCGCGACTGGGTAATCGAGAAGATGACGATTACTGTGACCTACGATGCCGATATCGACAAGGCGCGCAAGATCATCAAGAAGATCGGTCTGGAGCTGTTCGAGGATCCGGAATTCAAGCCGACCACCATTGAACCGCTGAAGATGCAGGGCATCGACAGTCTGGGCGACTCTGGACTTCTGCTGCGAATGAAGGTCATGACGCAGCCCGGCCAGCAGTTCACGCTGAAGCGGCGCGCTCTGCGGATGATCCATCAGGCATTCAACGAGAACGGCATCAAGATCGCGGTGCCCACGGTGCAGGTCTCAGGCGGAAAGGACGACAGCGTCGCCGCCGCGGCCCAGCAGACGCTCGCAACGCACAACGCAGCGATCGCTGCGGGATCCACGTGAATGGTCGGTTGCCGGACTTCTCTTGGTGATCTGGCATCGCGCTGGCCGCCGTTGCGGTTTAGCCGTTTGTCGCCAATGCCTCACGTGATACCAGCAGTTGGTGCCTGCGGCCGGCGATGATCACTGACGCGACGAAGCTCACCAACCCCAGACCGACGCTGGCGACCTTGCCCAAACAAAGCCGCACGTTTCCAACAGGGCGGGCTCGAACCCGTTTGAGCAATTCGGTAAAATTGCTGGATGCAAGGCTCCATGCGGCATAGAGGCGCTCGCCCATCAAAGGCCAATCACGCACGTTTCCGGCTGACAAAGGCTCCTCCGTGCGGCACCTAAATCACGTTTTTGCGGTGCGTTCTGTTAGGGGCTGGGCGTTGTCCTGGTAATGGCGGATGCCGGCGCCCGCCGTCGCAAACATGCGGTCCCGGCCGAGCCGGTCGGCGAATCCCGACGCCCGAACGTAGGCAAGGACATCCGGATTGAGGCCCGCGAGCCAAAGACCGACCCCCTGCTTTGCGAGACGTTGGTCGCTCTCCATCATCATCTGAAGCGCCGAATATTCGATATCAAAGACGCCGCTGAGATCGAGCAGGAGAATACTGGGTTTCGCCTCAGCGACAAATCCGCCGATCCGGTCCGCGATCTGCTGGGCGTTGGCAAAGAACAGCCTGCCCTCCGGCCGCACGATCAGCAATCCGTCGAAGGTCTCGTCATCGGGATGCTCCGATGAAACCGGACGCAGGACATCCCCGCCTGGTTTGCGGCCTATGACATGGATCCGTGGATTGGCCGCCTGCCTGGACAGAGCGACAAGAGAAAGGGCGATGGCGACGACGATGCCCTGAAGGGTGCCGAACAACAGCACGCCGAAGAAGGCGGCGAGCGCCCATAGAAACTCCATCCGTCGAACCTTGAGGATCGACCTGAACTCGCCGGGCTGGATCAGACCGATGGAATAAACGATCACGATGGCCGCTAGCACTGCTTGCGGCAGGAGCCCAAGCAGTGGGGCCAGGATCAGCATCGTGGCGGCGGAGACCGCTGCCGTGACGAGCGAGGCCTTCTGTGTCCGTCCTCCCACGGCACGAACAACGGCCGTCTGCGACGTGCCGCCTCCCGCAGGCATCGCGCCGAAAAATGCCCCGGCAAGGTTTGCAGCGCCATCGGCCAGAAGCTCCCGGTTTGCTCTGATCGGAGGCTCGGCCGGCGCCGCGAAGGCGCGGCCGGCGGCAATCGTCTCGGTAAAGCTCATCAGTGCGATACCAATCGCCCCCGGCAGCAATTGGACGACCATGTCCACGTCAGGAAACGTCAACGACGGCAGCGCCTGCGGAATAAAGCCCACTGTCGAGACGCCAGCCGCGCCGAGCCCCGCCAGCCATGATATAGCGATACCGCCGCCGACGATCGCGAGCGGGGCTGGCGAATGCGGCCAGATCTGCTCCATGACCAGCAACAGGACAAGTGCGGATGCTCCGATCACAGCCGTGAGAACAGACGCCTCGGGGAGATGATGGACGAGGCTTAGAACATCCCGGAAGAACCCTTCCTTCGCGATGTGGAGGCCAAAAAGCTTCGGCACCTGATCCAGGACGATCACCAGCCCGATGCCCGCCTTAAAGCCGGTCAGCACCGGCGAGGAAATGAAGTTCGCGACGAATCCAAACCGCAGGACCGAGGCCGCCATCAGGAGCAGGCCTGTGAGGGCAGTGAGCGTGGCTGTCGCGGTGATCAACCGGCCTGCGTCGCCGTCCGGCACAACCAGTCCGAGTTCGGTGGCCGTGAGGATGGCGAGCGTGGTCGTTGAACTGACGCTCAGGACCCGCGAAGTACCAAGGAATGCGTAGACGATCATCGGTACGAAGGCGGTGTAGAGACCGACGCTCACCGGCAGGCCGGCGACGGTTGCGTAGGCCATGGCCTTCGGCAGAACGACCGCGGCCGCCGTGAGGCCGGCAACAAGATCCAGCCGGGGGTCTGTGTGCAGCGACAGAGATTGGTCAGCACCCTGCGACGGAGCCATATTTTGCCTTCCTCTACATAAAAGGGCTGGTGCGGGCGCTATCGTCGGCGCACGCCGTAGCGATCAGCGAGTTCAGTCCTGATAGGAACCGGACGGTTTCTGCCGAGCGGTCGTTGTGGCAGGCGAACCAGCGTTCAGGGCGATCGCAAGTGTGCTCGTCGCCAATGATCGATTGGAGTATCGTTTGTCACCGGTGACTTCTCTGCTAAGCCATTTTGGAATTGAAGGGTTGCTCTCCTCGCTGTTCAGTTCGATTTCGCCAATCGTCAGACCGTCATGCCTGCCACCGAAAACGTCGACCTCCCATACGACCCCACGATGTGGCACGGTGTAGCGCGTCTTTTCGACGATGCCGCCAATTGCGTGGGAGAGGAGCTCGACCGCTTCTGCGTAGGGTATGTCGTATTCGTATTCTTCACGGCTGAGGCCCCGTTTTCCGAACTTCACGGTCAGCCGTGCCGACAGACCGTCGACTGTACGAACCCTTACAGAATTCTCGCGCCCGCGGGTCAGGTAACCCTGGCGAATTTCGTGGGACGAAGTCACGCTCGCGCGCCAGTCATCGTTGCGCACCAGGAACTTCCGTTCGATCTCGATCGTCTTCATTGCGCCCGTTCCGAATGGTTTCGCAGCTTGTGGCGTTGCCTCGTCTGTGGTCACTCCAGCGGCGGCTCCCAGCCTAAAAAGAAACCGATGTCGCCCGGCATGCCTCCCGGATAATTGATGACCACTGCTTTTAGCGTGTAGCCTTGTGGTCTTCCTACGGTTTCGAACAGCTCGTAAACCTCCTTGGCCTTGCCCTGCAGCGTGTTCTGCCACCCTTGGAGATTATTGTTGATGGCCCGGCCGCTGTCGGTGCAGAAGCTGGATGGAAAGCTGTAGACCATGGCCTCGAACTTTCCGTCCGCGGCCGCCTTTGTCACTACGCGCCTGATAACGGCACGTTCGTCGTCGCCTATATGCTTGCGGAAGAAGTCTTCGACAAACTCGGAATGCTTCTTCGCCTCCCGTGATTTTATCTTGTCTTCGCGCTCCATCTCCGCGAGCTTCAGTTCCAAGGCTTTCTTTCTCAGTTCTTCCGCACTCATTGCGGCAGGATTGGTGCCAGTTGCTTCACCCTTTGCCATCGCCATACCTCCAAGAAACCGCCGGATGATAGGCCCGATAACCTGCAGTGGGCAGTAGGATACAGGTCGCGGACGGTATCATACGGTAGCATACGCCTCAGGAGCCTGCCTCTATGGCTAGTCGCGCACGATCGTCCAGCTATCATCCGGATTGAATTCCTTGATCGTTGAGACCCGCTGCTCCGTCTGCGGCCCCAGATCCCGCTCATAGACGATGTTCGCGCCGTTGACGATGAACGTCTGCACCCCGGTCACGCGATACGTCACCGGCCACGCGATCAAGGCAAATCCGGCTGTCATGTTGCCATTGACGATGTAATTCTGCTTGCCGCCAATCACGTTGGAACCCTGGGCGGTCAAGATACGATAGCGATATCCATAGTACCCTTCGCCACGCTTAGCCTTGCCGAAAGCCGCCGTCTCTATCAGATGTCCGGCCGGGCTCTCCTCATCGAACAGACCGGGCTCCCAATATAAGCCGTCCCGCTTGCCGAGGCTGCTGATCAGCCGCTGAGCGAACTCGTAGACGCCATCCTCGTCCTCGTCGATTTGAGCATACTGGTCCTGAGCGAGCACGTAGTCATGCATCGTTTGAATTGTCGTAAGCTCGTTCTGGCCCACCCGGCGATTGATGATCTCCTGCAGACCAACCTCCGTGTCGAAAGCCCACTTGCCGTCCTTGTCCTTCGACAAGGGGAACGGCAAAGGCCACAACACGTCCCCCACGGCAACGATCTTGCGATCTCCGAGATCCTGAAGTCGCAATTGCCGCGCAGCACCCTCGCGGATCAGTCCGTAGCTTACCATGGCCTCCTTGCTGGAGCGCAGCTTGGCCGCGTCCAGGCCAAGGAGAGTTGCCAAACCGTCGATATCGTTGGCACTCAGCACGGCCTTGAGCCGGTCAAGCAGCGCCGAGGGATCGTCGAACGATGGCGGCGTCCCCGCCTCGAACTCCGAAAGATCCGTCTGCATCTGGGCCACGGATGGGGCTGCAATGGCTACGGATAGTGCCGTTCCGAGCAGCAGCGCGATCAATCTCAACTGTAGTCTCATGGTTTATCTCCGGAAATCCGAGAGGCTGGAAAACATTACCGACGACCGCCACCCCCGCGACCGCCGCCACCTCGACCACCGCCGCGCCCCCCGCCACCGCCATGTGGCATTGGGCGTGAGCGCTGTGCCGCCGCGCGCGGCGCGCCGCGTTGTCCGCCTCCCATGCTCTGCCCTCCCCGCTTGGAAGCAACCGCTTCACGCCGACCGGACTGCACGTTGCCAAGGGCGCTTGGCTGACGCGAGCGATTGTCGGGTCGTGCCGCCATCTTCGGTGCGCTTGGCCTGTTGACCTTGCCGGCCGGCCTTGACGAACGGTTTGCCACATTACCTGGGCGATTGGCCGCATTCCCCGGCCGGGCATCCGGGCGGTTGGCCACATTGCCTGGGCGGGCATCAAGGCGCGGTGTCCCGGGCCGGTTCGCCGCAGCGTTCCCCGCTCTCGGATTTGCCTTCAGGCCTTCGACCGTGCCCTTGCGGATGTCGTTAGCACGGGCGCCGACGTCCCTGGCTCCTGGCCCTCGATTTGCTTGCCGGTCGCTGACCTTGTTCTTGAGCTGATTGCGGTTGTCGGACTGCAGACTGGACTTGATCGCCGACCGATCGATGTTAGCGAGTTGATCCTTTCCGATACTCAACTTGCTCCGGTCCACCTTGGTCCAGTCGACGTCGTTCCAGTTGACCTTGCCGTTGAAGTTCCGGTCGTTGAAGCAGTTGTTGCAGTCGATATCGACGTCACCACGCCAGTCGCCACCCCATACGCCCCAATCGTCCCAGTTGACGACGGCCGCCCATGCAACGCCGGTTACCGCCGCTGCAAAGAAACCGGCCCCTGGATAATAGTAGTTGTCGTAAGGGTCGGGGTAATAGGAGATCGGCTCGACCGCGTAACCCGGTTCATAGAGCATCTCCGGCGGGTACTGCGGGATATAAACCTTCTCCGGATCAGTCGGTCGAATGACGACGTTCTCGTTCTCCATGACAACCGTGACCTTGTCGTCGGTCTTGATGATGTTCTTTGCCACTGCCTCGTCGCGAAGCTGCTGAATGGCGATCAGCACATCCTTCTGCTGGTTCGTGAGTGCATCGGCCAGCGATTGGGTCCAATCGAGGTCCTCACTCATCATCTTGACAATATCGGGATAGTTCAGGAGCGAGATGACGCTCCCATCCCAGTCGTCCTTGGGCTTGAGATCGGCGTCCTTCTTCTTCGCCTCGAGGAACCGTGCCGCCTCGACTATCGGCAACGGGAAAAGCGACGCCGCGGAAATCGCCGCCACCAGGTCATCCGGGTAAAGCGCAATGCGGGCCACGAGGACTTCAAGTTCCTCCTCGTCAAGGAGGTCGCCTTCCGTTTCGGCTGGCTCTTCGGCCGACGGTTTTGCCGTCGGCGTGGGCACCTGTGCGTGCACGGGCATATCCGGTCGTATCGATATGATCGCCAGGGCCGACAATCCGACCAAAAGCCTGAATGATCTTCGCATCGGTATCGGCCTCCTTCGATTGGCACGGCTTGAAACTATACAAGAGGCACTTGGATTGACGGCGTAACATACGGGAACATACATCAGGCCGTAGGGATGGCAGCCTCGCTTGCGTCTGGCGAAATTGGTATAGACGCTCACTCGCCGGTGGTGCGGACAGCTTTCAACTGCCTGTCGCCAGCCCTTCGGTCGCGCCTTCGACAAACGCATGGCACGCCCGTCGCCGCCCCGCCCCCCTCCTGCGTTGGACGAAACGTAAGCCCTAGGGCTGTAGATAGTGAGCTTGGCCCGAATTGCGCAGTTCCTCGAGTGTCTTGCCCACGCATGTCCCACCCTTCTGCTCGCCGACCGCCTTTGCGTGCCCATCCAGAGAAATCGTACCCGCAATCCGTTCCGATGCGACATAGGTCGCCAGTCCGTCAGGCGTTATTCTCGAGAGGAAAAAAGCGTGGAACATACCCTTGTATTCACAACCGATCACGAACGGAAAGTCTTTGAACTGATTGCCCGCGGCTTGTGAATAGCCGACGGGATAGAACGGGACCGAGGCGCAGGCAGCAAATAACATTGCGATCCTCGTTGGAGTGGGGCTTAAGCCGAGGATTTTCCAGATCGATATACGAAACATTGGCCGAGTATTCCTCTATGTTTGGTGGTGGATCAAAAGGCTCACTCCGCAAGCGCGACGCCTGTTAGCAACCGGGACTACGTCGGGCGCCGATCCTTTCGCGGTATTCGGATGACCTTGGCAAGGGACAACATCTCTTCGATTTCAGTAGAAAGACCCGAAATCAGCTCCTTGTATTCAAGCCGCCTCGCATCACGGACGCCGACCGGGAGTCCATCGATTGTCATGAGTACCTCGTTCGCCGCGGCGAGGTCCTCGCAGAGCCCTCTGAAGCTGTCGTTGCGCTCGAACAAGACTTCAATCTCTCGTGCGCGTGCAGGAAAAAGCGCGCATGCAATGGCAAGGCCTGACATAGCACCGGGATAGTTTGAACTCGATCCCATCACATCTCCTCGACAACGCCGAACTCGATCGACTTATCGAACTCATCATATTGCATGTGGTTTATTTAGAGATGTATGATACACGAGGATACACGTGCATTTGCGGTTTAATAAGCCTTGGGGAAGGCAATGCTGGGCGCCTCACGAGACGGCACGGAAGACGTCTCCGTTCCTACGGAAGCGGAAGTGCGCGCACAGTATGACCGCATCCTGTCGAGCCCGGAGTTTCATGCGCCCAACCGAGCTCGGGCCTTCGTATCCTACATTCTCAATGAAGCGCTTGCAGGACGATCCGATCGGCTGAAAGCCTACTCGATCGCCCTCGAAGTGTTTGGACGCGAAAGTTCCTTCGATGCACAGAACGACCCTGTGGTCCGCATAGAGGCTGGTCGGATGCGCCGTGCGCTCGAGCGCTACTATCTCGTGGCTGGACAGGACGATCCCGTTTTCATCTCGATCCCGAAAGGCGGCTACGTACCGGCGTTCCGATATACACGTCCGAACGTGTCGCCCGGTCAGGAGATTGAACCTGCTCGCGCGACCAAGCCGGATCTGTCAATCCACGACGAAAATGTACCTAGGCGGGGTGGGAATTGGATCTGGATCGCGGCGGCACTCGGGGCGGCCGTTCTACTTCTGGCACTATTACTGTGGACCGTCCTCGTGGGGTCTTCCGTCAAGGACATCGAGCGTTTGGTCCGTCTCGCTCCTGGAAGCGATTTGAGCAGCGTCGACATGCCCCGGATCGTCGTTGAACCCTTCGAAGACCTCTCTGGCTCCCCGCAGGCAGCCGCCATCGCCCGCGGTCTTACCGATGAGGTCATCGGACAGTTGTCGAAATTCAAGGAGATCGTTGTCATAGCGGGCGGATCGCGAGGAGAAACCGAACCTTCGTTGGTCGGGCAATCGCCTGCAAGATACATCCTTCAAGGCCGCGTCCGTCTGGACGACGACACGCTCCGTTTGACGACTCGGTTCCTGAACAAAGCCGACGGATCGGTCATCTGGGCCAATAACTACGACAAGCAATTCAGTGTCAGAGAAATGCTCGAAGTCCAGACAGATGTGGCAAGAAGCGTAGCCGTGGCCATCGCGCAACCGTCTGGCATTGTCTTTCAAACCGATGCGGCCCGCATCGACAAACAGCTCCCGGAAGACCGGGATTCCTACGCCTGCACGCTCGCCTACTACGCCTACAGGGGGACGCTTGAGCCCCAAAAGCACGCTTTGGCAAGAGACTGCCTGAAGCACGCGACGGAACGGTTCCCGCAATATTCGACATTCTGGGCGCTTCTTTCCATGGCGTACGTGGACGAAGTCCGCTTCCAATATAGGTTACAGACGGCGCCAGGCCCGTCGCTCGAACGAGCGGAAATTGCCGCAGAAAAAGCCGTCGCACTGGACCCCCAGAACGTGAGAGCGTTGGAGGCGCAAATGCTGGTGTATTTTTTCAAGGGGGACATCGAGGCGGCCCTCAGAACAGGTACCGAGGCGCTCGCGCTCAATTCCAATGATACCGAGCTGGCCGGTGAGTATGGCCTCAGACTCGCATTGTCCGGCAAATGGGAGAGCGGGTGCGAACTGCTGTCGAGCGCGATATCCCGCATCAACGGCCCGATAGGATATTACGAGGTAGGGCTCGCCACCTGCGCCTATATGCGTGGTGACTATGAAGCCGCGGAAGTTTGGGCACGAATGGCGGACCTCCGTTACAATCCAATCCATCATCTCGTTCTCCTTAGCGCGCTCGGTGCGCAGGGCAAGATTGCGGCTGCTCGCATGGAACGGGAATGGTTCGAGCAAAATGCACCGGGCATACTCCTGAATGTGCGCGAAGAGGTATCGACCCGTTTCCAACGCGCTGAAGATCGCGAACATTTTCTGGATGGGGTTCGCGCAGCCGGGATCCCTGTCCCGCCGCACTGAGGGATTGGGCCTGCAGCGCCGCTGCCGGTCCGTCACATGCTGCCGCCATAGATGCTACGCGATGCTACAGGCATATCGTCTCCAAAAGCGCTACCATCCTCTCCGTTGGAGAGTGCCTGCCCGGAAGCCGATCAACTTGGAGGGAGCCATGACCAAAATGCACGCCCTAGACCTTGAAGCCCCCGCGGAAGAGAAAACGAAGAAAGACAAGTCGTGGAACTACGACAAGGAGATAAAGAAGCTTCAGGTGGAGTTGGCGCACCTGCAGGCCTGGGTGAAGAAATCGGGGGCAAGGATCGTGATCGTCTTCGAGGGGCGCGACGCCGCCGGCAAAGGCGGGATGATCAAACGAATTACCGAGAAAGTGAGCCCGCGTGTGTTTCGTGTGATTGCTCTGCCCGCGCCGACCGACCGTGAAAAGTCGCAGATGTACATGCAGCGCTACCTTGCCCACATGCCAGCGGCCGGGGAAATCGTCATCTTCGATCGCAGTTGGTACAATCGTCCAGGCGTCGACCGTGTCATGGGGTTCTGCAGCGAAAAGAAAGCCCAGAGGTTTCTCGAACTTGCTCCTCGATTTGAGGCGGCAATCGTTGAAAGCGGTATTGTCCTATTGAAGTATTTTCTCACTGTCAGCGAGGAAGAACAGGAGCGTCGCTTCAAGCGGCGGATCGAAGACCCGCTGCGGCAGTGGAAATTGAGCCCGATGGATGTCGAATCCTACCGCAAATGGTGGGACTACACCCGTGCCTATGACGAGATGCTGCGCAAGACCAACCATCAGCAGGCGCCTTGGTGGCTCGTTCCGTCGGACGACAAAGAGCGCGCCCGTATCAACTGCATTTCGCACATACTCAAATCGATCCCCTACGAGCGAGTTAAATTTCGCGAACCCGATCTCGGCAAGCGCCAGAAGCGGCCGGACGACTATGTCGAAGATCAAAGCCACAGGAACGTTGTGCCCGATCTGACACACTAGACGTCGGGTCAGCCCTATCGAGGACGGAGTGACCGGCGTGCGGCCAGATGCGGCGGCCATCCCCCAAACGCGAGCGTCCGAATTTTCCGTTGGAGATCTTCGCCGCCATGCCGACCCTTCCCCTCATATCAAGTCTGAGAGAATATCGGGTGGAGTGGCTCCGGTACGATCTGACATCCGGGCTGGCCATTGCCGCGGTTGGCTTGCCAAGCGCCATCGCCTACCCCGCTCTGGCGGGCTTGCCACCCGAAGTCGGAATCTACGCGAGCATCCTGTCGGTGCTTGGCTATGCCCTGCTCGGCTCGTCGCGGCAGCTCATTGTGGGCCCCGACGCCGGCACGGTGACGGTGCTGGCAGCGGTTCTTGTTTCTTTCGGGCTGTCGTCGACGGCCGAAAACGTCGTGGCTTCCGCGGCGATCGCCGCAATGGTCGGCCTCCTTTGCTTTCTGGCAAGCTTCCTTCGGCTGGGGTTTATCGCCAACCTCCTCTCACGTCCGATCCTGACCGGATTTATGACCGGCATCTCGCTATCGATCCTGATTGGACAGATCGGCCGCTTTACCGGGGTGAAGATCGAAAGCGACGGGCTGTTCGGGCCACTCGTCGAAATCGCAAAAAAGTCGGACCTGATCCACTGGCCTTCGCTCTGGTTGGGGGCAGGACTGTTCGTGGTGCTCCGGCTTCTCGGCAAATGGCTACCATCTGTCCCAGGACCGCTTGTCGTCATGGCACTCGCAACCGCCCTGTCCTACGCTTTTGATTTCCAGGCTTTGGGTATTCGTGTTGTTGGCGCTGTCCCTTCCCAGCTACCGTCGCCGTCGATCCCAATCCCGGATGTCGCCATCGGTGACCTGATCCTCGGGGCGGCAGCCGTTTTGATCGTCAGCTTTGGCGCGGGTATCGTAACCGCGCGTAGTTTCGGCGCGAAGAACCGATATCCGGTCGATGCCAACCGTGAGCTCCTTGGCTTTGGAGCGGCGAACCTTGCCTCGGGAGTGTTCGGCGGCTTCGCAGTCACCGCCTCCGATTCCCGCACCGCGATCAACGACCTCATGGGCGGAAAGACTCAAGTAGCGGCTGTCATCTCGGCTGCCGCCCTCACGCTTACGGTCCTGTTTCTGACCGACGCGCTGGCGATCCTGCCCACTCCCGCGCTTGGGGCCGTGCTGGCGTCGGCCGCCATTAGCCTCATCGATCTTAGAACGCTGGGCCAACTGTGGCGAATCAGTCGGATCGAGTTTCTCTTTGCGGTTATCAGCATTGCGGGTGCGCTCAGCCTCGGCGTCTTGCAGGGAGTGATCATAGCCGTGGTCGCGACACTGCTATATCTTGTCATGGAAGGAATGACCCCGCGCGATGCATTGCTTGGACGCATTCCAGGGCGCGACGGCTTCTACAAGCTTCATCGCTATCCCCAAGCAGAGCCAGTTCCCGGCGTGGTGATCTACCTCGTTCAGGGGAGCCTGCTATTTTACAACGCGGAACACATAAAGAGCAGGATGGAAGAGATCTTTGCGACGCTGGCACCGGATACCAAGTGGTTCATATTCGACGCAGGAGCAGCCGCTCAGATTGACAGCACCGCAGCGGTGATGCTTGACGAGATACGCACAATGGCAGAGGAGCGCGGCATAAAGTTCGCGATAGTGGAACTGCACAGCGAGCCGCTGGAAATACTGGAACGATCCGGTGTCCTTGCCCGAGTCGGCTCGACCATGATTTTTGATGAGTTGGAGGAGGCGGTGGACCTTGTGGAACACCAACCGGCTGTGGAGCCAAGGGATGGCGATGACGCGGCCGGTCACTCGGCCGACATCGCGCGCTAGATGTGGAGCCTCAACAGGTTGTCTCGGTTAAGGGCGAGGCGACTGATTGGCGTTTTTGATTTCAGACTGCCGTGAGGGCGATGCCAATTGTACATGTGGGTCCAGTTGGGCAGATGCGCCTTTCGATGCTCTGAAGAAGGATAGGCACGTGCATAGGCCCATTCGCGCAAGGCGGTCTGAATGAGGGTGTAGGGTTTGGTGAGGATGTGCTTAAGGCCGAGCGCCTTGCAGGCTTTGGCGAAGTCCTTGGCCTTGTAGCAGGAGCCGTTGTCGGTCATCACCCGCGTGACCGTGATGGCGAGGCTGTCGTAATAAGCGACTGCCGCCTTGAGGAAGGCAATGGCGCTGACGGCCTTTTCGTCCGGGAAGATATTGGTGAAGGCGATGCGGGAGGCATCGTCGATGCAGACATGAACATATTCCCAGCCGACACCTCGCGAATTGCTCTGGCCGGTCCTGTCGCCGGTGATCCGGTGACCAACGCGGTCAAAGCGGCCAAGGCGCTTGATGTCCAGACGGATCAGGCCACCAGGCTGTGCATACTCGTAGCGTACGATCGGTTCCGCCGGCTCAATGTCTTTCATCCGCGACAAGCCCGTTCGCCTGAGAACACGGCTGACGGTGGCGGGCGAGACGCCTGTTTCCATGGCGATATGCTTGCCCGTCAGACGCTGCCTTCGAAGACGGACAATGCGCTCGCACAAAGCCTGATCCGCCTGCCGAGGACTGGTTTTGGGCGGGACGAATGATCCATCATCCCCGCGCGTCCCGACATCCTAAACCGTTCGGCCCAGCGAGACACGATCTTTGGCGAGACACCATAGAGGCGGGCAGCCTGCGCTTTCGATAGCGTACCGCCGAGAACGGAGACGGCCATTTCTTCTCGACGCAATGGTGTCAGACGTGCATTCTTATGAATGTTCATTCGGCGCGATCCTGGAAAACTGAGGCGTGGTAACTCCAGTCTCCTAGATCCGCTCCGAATGGACAACCTCCTGAAAGCTCACAGCTAGAGCGCATCCATTGAAATCGAATTCGGGTTTGGGGTTCGCTCTCTGAGAATTTCATGATTCCTTCGTTGCTAAGATGATTTGCCGGGAGGGAGCACGGCAGCCGCATGAGTAACGATCTTCGCAGCCGCGTCCTGACGGCTCTGCAGATGGGGTGTCGGCCAGGTCCGCAGGCGGGATTGGCGTTTCGACGGCGATCGCCTGGATCGCGAGCGCACGACATGGCCAGTTGACGCCAGCCAAACAAGGCTGACGCGGAGGTTGGCGTGAGGTCGCGAAGGGCATCACGCTCAACGAGATGGTGTTACGCCTGCGAAAGGAGAAGTCCGTCTCCATCGGTCGCAGTGCGTTGGTCAGCTTGGCTATGCAGGCGCGGCTGGACATTCCTTGGGGTTGTCGTGCAATTTGCCAGTTATACCGTTTTGGTGAAAAGGTATAACGGCAGAGCGTCGCCATGGAAATGAAGCCGATAGACATGTACCAGACGATGCTTGCCGAACTGGGCCAGCGCTCGCTCGATGGGCACGGCCCATGGACTTCCCTCCCGATGGTCGCATCACCCCGGTTACGCTGCGGCGGGATCCCACGCTAGAACTTGCTACAGATCGAAAGCTTCCTTGAGTCCGACGCTCTTACGTTCGCGTAGATCGAGGTCGGCCTCGATATGCGCGATATGGTGAAGCATCAACCGGCAAGCCTCTTCCAGATCGCTTCGCTCGATTGCGGCGGCGATGTCGCCATGCTCGGAATGGCCACAGCTCGAGATGGTCGATTGGCCGTAAAGGGCGATCACGAGCGAGGAGCGCGCAACGAGTTCATCCATGAAACGTTGCATGATGGCATTGCCCGATATCGCAGCAAGCGTCAGGTGAAAATCGCCGGAAGCCTTGATCTCGGCGCGGCGCGCCGTCTGACCGCGTTCGCCCATTAGTCGGCCTTCCTCCAGCAGCAATTGCTTCAGGTGCTGGATCTGCGAAGGCGTAATTCTGGCTGCCGCCTCCCGCAGAATTCCGGGCTCGATCAGACGACGGGCGGCGAAAATCTGCCGTGCCTCTTCGGGTGAAGGGTAGGCTACGAACGCGCCTCGGTTTTTCTCGACACTGACGAGGCCCTCATAGGAAAGGGATTGCAAGGCTGCCCGAGCGAGCGTTCGGCTGACATTGAACAGGTTGCCAACGTCGGTTTCCGACAGCTTCGTTCCTGGCGACAGGCGCCGTTCCACGATTGCATCGCGGATCGCGTCGCGGATTTTTTGCGTGCCGGTATCGGCTGAATCGTCGGCGGTTTGGAGGGCGGTTGCGGAGGATTTCATGAAATCGGATACCTTTTGACCGGGAAATGATATCTGCGTTTCCCGCAAAAGTTAAATGGAATTTGCTCTCAAAGTGACGTCTAAATTGTATACGATACTCTGCACGAATTGCAGACGATAGCCTATTTTATGTGCAGATTGGCCCAGCGCCTGAATTTTAAGACAACGGGAATTTCAGGACAACTCTCTGATTTGCCGATGGCTGATGCGACGCAACAGGAACTGGCACGGCAGATGCATTGGCTTTCTCGAATAGAGGAAGACCGATGTCGAAAGCCGCAGAGATCGATATAGTATCCGTTTCCAAGGTGTATGGCGCCACCACGGCTGTCCATTCCATCAGCTTGAAGATTCCGGCCGGCTCCTACTGCTGCTTCCTTGGGCCTTCGGGCTGCGGCAAGACTTCGACGCTGCGCATGATCGCCGGCCACGAGAGCATTTCGTCCGGCGACATCAGGCTTGGAAATGCCGTCGTCACCGATTTTCCACCCGCCAAGCGCGGCACTGCGATGATGTTCCAGTCCTACGCGCTGTTTCCGCATCTAGACCTCATCGACAATGTCGCCTTCAGCCTGAAGATGAAAGGCGTTGACAAGGAGGAGCGTCGCACCAGGGCGCTGCAGATGCTGACACTGATGCAGATGGACGCCTATGCGACGCGGCGCCCGGCACAGCTTTCGGGCGGCCAGCAACAGCGTGTGGCGCTGGCGCGCGCTCTCATCACCGATCCGGAGGCACTGCTGCTCGACGAGCCGCTTTCGGCACTCGATCCGTTTCTCAAGATCCGCATGCGCGCCGAGCTCAAGAAGCTCCAGAAGAGCCTCGGCATCACCTTCGTTCATGTGACGCACAGCCAGGAAGAGGCGATGGCGCTGGCCGATCTGATCGTCATCATGAACGACGGCAAGATCGAGCAGGCGGCAACCCCGCGCAAGGTGTTCGAAGAGCCCGCCACCGCGTTCGTCGCACGTTTCATGGGCGATCACAACGTGCTGTCTGGCCGTGTCGTCTCCTCGCAAAACGGGGTCACGACGCTGGAGGCGCCGGAGGGGCAAGCCTTTTCCGTGCGCGGCAATGGCAAACAGGTCGGCGAGAGCGTCGATATCGGCGTCCGCACTGATCGCGTCCGCCTCGACGCGTCCGCCGACAACACGCTCGGTCTCAACGGCATCGTCTCCAACATTGAATATCGCGGCGCGTCGGTGAAGATCACCGTCGTCGGCGCGGGTAGTGACGACTTCACGGTCATCGCGAATGACGGCGACTACTTCGCCAAACCCGTATCGGTCGGCGATGCGGTGTCTCTGAGTTGGGCTCTGGAGGATGCGATCCTCCTTGGCCATGCATGAACCTCACCACCAAAAAAAGGGGAACTGACATGACAACTGAAAAGAAGACGACCAAGACGGAACCGGGGATTTCCCGCCGTAGCCTCCTAAAGACGGGCGCTGCCGCCATCGGTGCAGCCGCGGGCTCCGGCCTGATCACTGGCTTCCCGACCATCTGGGCACAGTCGAACATCACGCTTCGTCAGTTCGGCACCGGCGTTTCGAACATCAACGCCATCGCCGAGCAGTGCAAAAAGGACCTCGGCATCACGCTCGAGATGACGGCAACCGATTCCGACGCTGCCGCCCAGCGCGCCGTGACGCAGCCCGACAGCTACGACATCGCCGATATCGAATACTGGATCCTGAAGAAGGTCTATCCAACCGGTGTCATCCAGCCGATGGAAACGAAGAAGCTGAAGTATTACGATCAGGTCGTGCCGCTTTTCAAGACAGGCAAGCTGAAGCCAGACAGCGTTATCGCTCAGGGCACGGCGCCGCACACGGTCGGCTATGTCGAAAGCAAGGATGCCAAGACCTTCGCCAAGGGCGAGACTGAATTCTTCACCATGATGCCGACGATCTACAATGCCGATACGCTAGGTATTCGCCCTGACCTCGTCGGCCGCGAGATCTCCACCTGGGCCGATATCATGGATCCGAAGTTCAAGGGCAAGACCTCGATCCTCAACATCCCGTCGATCGGCATCATGGACGCCGCGATGATCATGGAAGCCTTGGGCAACATCAAATATGCCGACAAGGGCAATATGACCAAGGAAGAGATCGACAAGACGATCGAGTTCCTGATCAAGGCAAAGCAGGATGGCCAGTTCCGTGCCTTCTGGAAGAGCTTCGACGAGTCCGTCAACCTGATGGCCTCCGGCGAAGTCGTTATCCAGTCCATGTGGTCGCCGGCCGTTGCCGCCGTCCGTTCGAAGGGCATCGCCTGCAAGTATCAGCCGCTCAAGGAAGGCTATCGTTCGTGGGGCGGCGGTCTCGGCCTTGCCTCGCACCTCAAGGGCGCTCAGCTCGACGCGGCATACGAATACATCAACTGGTACACGTCTGGCTGGGTCGGCGGCTACCTCAACCGCCAAGGCTATTACTCGGCCTGCATGGAGACTGCCAAGAAGTTCATGACCGCCGATGAATGGGGTTACTGGATCGAGGGCAAGGCGGCGCAGAGCGATGTCCTTTCACCGGAAGGCAAAGTCATGGAGAAGGCCGGTGCTGTTCGCGACGGTGGTTCGTTCGAAGAGCGCATTGGTCATGTCGCGTGCTGGAACTCCGTCATGGATGAGGACCGCTACATGGTTCGGCGCTGGAACGAGTTCATCGCCGCTTAAGGCGCCCCCTTCTGCCAGGCCCTCTCCCCAGTTCCTTTGGGGAGAGGGTATCCACAACGGAGAGACCGGAAGATGGCCACGATCGCGTCTTCGCAGGCCGAGCAACAATCGCAACAGATAAGCCGTCGAAGGATCGGATGGCCGGCATGGGCAGCCTCTTATCTGCAGGCGACGCCGCTGGTTCTCATTCTCGGTTTCTTCTTCATCCTGCCGATCGCCATGATCGCTGTTGTCAGTTTCTGGGATTATGATTTCGCCGGCCTTTACCCCGCTTTCTTGACGATGAACTACACCGACACGCTCGGTTCATGGGTTACTTGGAAGACCTATCTCAACACCCTGAAATTCACGGTCATCGTCTGGGGCTTGACGCTCTTCATCGGCTTCTGGGTCGCCTACTTCCTGGCCTTCCACATCCGCCGCACGACGACACAGATGATCCTCTTCCTGGTCTGCACCGTGCCGTTCATGACGTCGAACATCATCCGGATGATCTCCTGGATCCCGGTGCTTGGCCGTAATGGGCTCGTCAACTCGGCGCTGGTTCAGATGGGCATCGTGCCGCAGCCGATCGAATGGCTGCTCTATTCCGATTTCGCCGTCGTTCTTGCCATGGTGCACCTCTACACGCTGTTCATGGTAACGCCGATCTTCAATACGCTGATGCGCATCGATCGCTCACTCTTCGAGGCGGCGCGCGATGCCGGCGCCAGCGGCTGGCAGATCCTCTGGAACGTCGTTCTGCCACTTGCAAAGCCCGGCATGGCGATCGGGACGATTTTCGTCGTCACCCTCGTCATGGCCGATTTCTCGACCGTCCAGGTCATGTCCGGCGGCCAGAGCGCCTCCGTGGCACTGATGATGAAGAACCAGATGTCGCTGCTGCAATATCCGGCCGCTGCCGCCAACGCGGTGGTGCTGCTGGTGGTCGTCCTCCTGATGGTTGCCGCGATCCTTCGCGTCGTCGATATCCGCAAGGAGCTGTGAGATGAACCACGAGAAGCGCACCTTCGAATTCTATGTGCTTGCGGCGTTCTTTCTCGTCTTCGTGCTGTTCCTGTACGGACCGCTGTCGGCGATCCTGATCCTGTCCTTCCAGGGGCCGGATGGCGGCCTGACGTTCCCGCTGAATGGTGTATCCGTTCATTGGTTTTTCAATCTGTTCGAGAAGCAGGCGGTCGGCGACTTCGGCGCCTCTTTCCGTCGCTCCTTCACGCTCGGGCTGATGGTGATGGTGGTAACCGTTGTCGTTTCGCTGCTGGCGGGCCTGGCGTTCCGGCGCCGCTTCCGCGGTTCGACCGTGCTTTTTTATGCGACGGTCGCAAGCCTCGTCGTTCCATCGATCATCATTTCGCTCGGGATCGGCGTGGTGTTCCAGCAAAGCGGCCTGAAGCCAGCCTGGTATTCATCCGCTTTCGGCGCGCATCTGACATGGACGCTGCCGTTCGGCGTGCTGATCATGTTTGCCGTCTTCAACCGCTTCTCGCCCGCCTATGAAGAGGCGGCGCGCGATCTCGGCGCGACCTCCTGGCAGACGTTCAGGCATGTCGTGCTGCCGATGATTGCGCCAAGCCTGATCGGCGTTGGCCTTTTCGGCTTCACACTTTCCTATGACGAATTCGCTCGGACGCTGATGACATCGGGCAGCTACAACACGCTGCCGCTCGAGATTTACGGCATGACCACCAACGTCACGACGCCGGTGCTCTACGCGCTCGGAACGGTGACGACGCTGTTTTCCTTCACCATCATTCTCGTCGCGCTCGGTATCATGCTCATGCTGCGCCGGCGCCAAGCAAAAACAAGTTGATCTGATGCGCATTCTTCTCGTCAATCCCAATACGACGGCCTCCATGACCGAGAAGGCGGCTGTCGCTGCCCGCGCGGTCGCGGCCTCCGGCACCGATATTATTGCTGCGACCTCCCGTATGGGGCCGGTCTCGATCGAGGGGCATTACGACGGCGCCTTGGCCATCCCGGGGCTTCTCAACGAACTGAAGGAACAGAAGGCCGGTGGTTATGACGCGGCCATCATCGCCTGCTTCGACGATACCGGGCTTGATGCCGCGCGCAGCTTTGCCGACGTGCCGGTGCTCGGGCTCTGCGAGTCCGCTGTCGCGACGGCCGGGTTCCTGGCGCAACGCTTTACCGTCGTGACGACGCTGGAGCGCTCGCGCGTTCTGATCGACAATCTCGTGCGGCGCTATGGCATGGGCGGACGTGCAAAGGTGCGCGCATCGGATATACCGGTTCTTCAGCTCGAAGACCCCGCGTCGGGTGCCATCGACAAGCTGCGAACCGAGATCGAACGGGCACTCTTGGAAGATGGGGCGGAGGCGATCGTGCTCGGTTGCGCCGGCATGACCGATCTGGCGCGCGAGCTGCAGGATATCTACGGCGTCCCGGTCGTCGACGGTGTCGCTGCTGCGGTCAAGCAGGCGGAGGCGCTGGTGTCGCTTGGGCTCTCGACCAGCAAGCGCGGCTCCTATGCATCGCCGCTGGCCAAGCCCTTCACGGGCGCGATGAGCGCCTTTGCGCCGATGCGGGCAGCAAGCTGATCCATGACCATTTCCTTCGACTTCGAAACGCTCTCCGAGCGCGAACGCTACAAGCTGATGATCGGGACCATCATTCCGCGGCCGATTGCGCTCGTGACGACCATCGACGAGCATGGCCGCATCAATGCCGCACCCTTCAGCTTCTTCAACTGCCTGTCGGCCGATCCGCCGATCCTGGCGCTCGGCGTCGAGAACAATCCGGACATGTCCTTCAAGGACACGGGCCATAACATCCGCATGACCGAGGTCTTCACGGTCAACATCGTGTCGTTTGCCATCGCGGATGCGATGCATATCTGCGGTTCGAAATATCCGCGCGGCGTCGACGAATTGAAGGAAGCCGGGCTGACGGCGATGCCTGGCCAGAAGGTCGCCTCGCCATGGATTGCGGAGGCGCCGGCAGCCTTTGAGTGCCGGCGTCACGTCACGCTGGAGCTCGGGAAATCCCGGCAGATCATCCTGGGCGAAATCATCTACGCGCACTATCGCGATGGCGTCGTCGATCCGGAACGGCTGCGCGTCGATCCCGCCGAAGTCGATGCCATTGCGCGCCTGGGTGGCGACACCTGCTCCACGATCCGAGATCGCTTTCAGATGCTGACACCGAAATTGTAAGGGCGCGGTGTCACCACGAGCCTGCTGAAGGATATCAAATTGCGCTTCGAGATCACTGACCGAAACGCCAAGATTCGTTCACTGCTGTGTCGTCAAACCCAAACCTTTTGGTTCGATATCGGACGGTGGGCGAAATGCCGGAACCATTAGTGCTCGTATCCATTGCGGTTGATGTTCGGAGGAACCGCAATGCCGCAGTACCCTTCCATTCAGGATGACATCGTTGCCCTGCGTCCTGTCATGCAGGCCTTCGCGCGGCGCTTTACCAAATCAGATGCCGACGCCGAGGATCTTGCTCAGGAAACGATCATGAAGGCCCTCAGTCATCTGGATCATTTCACGCCCGGAACCAACCTCAAGAGCTGGATGTTCACCATCCTGCGAAACCACTACTGCAGCCAGTACAAGCGCTCGAAGCGTTGTCGTCCGGCCTCCGATCTCTCCGACGGCTCCTTCGAGATCCCCGTGCCATCGGATCAGGATTGGCCATTGCGGCTGAAAGATGTTTCAGACGCGATTGATCGCCTGCCCCAACAGTTGAGACAACCGCTAATGCTGGTCGTGGCCGGGCGCTCGTACATGGATGCTGCAAAGGAGTGCGGGTGCGAAATCGGCACCATAAAAAGCCGCGTCGCGCGTGCACGGATGGCTTTGATGCTGGCTTTGGACGAGGTCTCCTTCAGCGAAGCTGCAACCAGGTAGGAAAGGCGGGCGATCAGAAGTTCGCTTCAGGTTGACCGCCTCGTGGCTCGCGTCTGGCTGAGGCAACCCGTATCAGGAATCCCTGAGGTCACTAAGAGCAGCTAGTGGAACGCCGTCTGCCTGGCTTCCAGATAACGGGCCATCGCACTTAGGCGTCGGGGGCAGACAAGACCGACGCGGTACAAGGCAATAATTGTTCGCGCCAGCCGGTCGGGATCGGTGCAGATGTTGTCTGCCCGCAGACGTTCGAAAACCGGTGTGAGAATCTCAAAGTCGGTGGACGTCAGGATGTCCGGGAAGTATCTCATCTGATGCACGGCACCCTCCGCGAACTCACGCCCTAGCAAAACCCTACGCTTCTGATCGAAGAGTTCAAGCGAATCCTAATGTGTTCGAAAGGTTTGCCGGAGACGATGGTAGATCGCACAGATTTCTCCTTTCGCCTCGCTCAGAACAAAGCATCCGGGGGGCTTCAATGAACTCGAAACGAAGGCCGCGAACACGAAAGGGATCTGGCCAACGTCAAGCATTTCCACGCACGCGATCATCTCGTGACCCTCGTAATCGAGATCGACGATCGCGCCATCGTGGCCACCAAGGTCAGACGCCTCAAGGGCTGCCGCAGCAATCGGACCCGCCAGAACGATATCCATTGCTTTCCAAGCATTTGAGACACTCGACGGGAGCGTACGTTTGGAAATCACAAGATATCGAAGCATGGTTGCCCCCTGAGTTGCGATATCCGAACAGAACACACTCAGAGATGTTCCGGAAGTCCCCTTGCACGAGTTCCGATCTGAGAAGAGTGAGCGCCAGGGACCACCTTGGTGCGCCGTTTGACGGTAGGAGAACGCCGGTTTCGGACGGCTGCGGCCGCGCCTCGCGTTGAACATTATCGCAAAGGAGGCGGAACGCCTCTGCGGCTCGAACATACTCTGACGATCATCGTGATCTCTCAAAAGCCAAGAGAAAGCTGCCGCGGCTGATGGTTTTCGACCACGACTGGAAAGCGCCGCCTTGAGCGGAGTTGAAGTGGCGAGGCCATCGGCTAGATTTTCACGTCCAGCACGCCGGGAACGCCATCAATCTTGCCGACATCATAGCCAAGCCGCGTGATGAGAGGTTCGCCTTCCGTTCCCGCCGATAGCTGCAGCGGCTGGCAGTTATACAGCACGGAATCGCCGAATTCATGCGCGCGGTAGCCGGACGCGGTGAGCGCTGCGAATGTCTCGGCGAGCAGGGCATCGTCAGCGAAGGCGCGCAGGAGCTCGAAATGGCTTTCGCCGGGTTGGTGGACGCCCGTAAGAACCGCATCGGCCACGCGAAGCGACGTGCCCTGCGCGATGCGCCCTGTCGCAATGCCATTTCCGGCGCGCACGCTGCCATCGGGATTGGCAGCGGCCTCGAGCGCGCGCACGACGCTCGTGCCGATCGCGATGATGCGGCTGCCGCAAAGCTTCGCCCGCGCGACGCGCTCCGCGGTGCGCTCGGGGATGTGGTACGGCTCGTCGAAGGGAAGGCGCAGGTCGAGCGCGGGATCGCCAGTGGAAGAAACGCCCGCGGCATGCGTGAGTGCTGCGAATCCGACGTCGCGCCGACGCCAGGTTTGAAGCGTGCGCCAGTCGAGCGCGAAAGACGCTGACGGCGCCTCGAACGCCAACGGCCGGGCGGCAATCTTCGTCCAAACATCCCACAGCGCCAATGGCTCGGGAACATGCGCGTATTGGATCGGCCGACCGTGCTGCGCCATTCCTGCAAGTACCGCTGCGGGGTTTCCTGGGAAGCGGAGCTCGAGAAGTCGTGGATGGTCGAGAAGACGCTCGACGACGGCGTCAAGCGGGCCGAGCCGCAGGCGGTCGCCTGTTGACAGCGCAGGCGGAGGCAGCCGGTCCTCCGTTGGCGTGCGGTGATCACCAAAGCCGAAGGCAATCGCCACGAAGCGGGTAGGATCGGAAAGTGTTAGCCAGCCGGCCAGGCGAATCTCGATCGCCTCACCGCTTGGGATATGCGTGCCGTGTAAGCTGGCAGGCAAGGTCGCGGCGTCATTGGCGACGACCAGATCGCTCGGATTAAACAGCGTCGCGAGCCTCGTGCGCGGCAGGTCACGCATCGTGCCGCCCGTCTCGACGACGAACAGTCTGGCGGAACGCCGATCGGAAAGGTCGGCAATCATGCTTGTTCCCCGGGGAAAAGCTGGGCCCGGACCGACAATGCGTCGAGCATCGTTTCGATGATCTCGCCAGCAGCAAGCTCGGGGGCCTTCAAGGTCGACGGATCGGCGTCCGGAAGCGCCAGCGCGTGAAGTGGGGTGTCCATATCGCCAGGGTCGAGCGAAAGGAGCTTGATACCATCGGGTTTCGCCTCCTCGTCCCAGATCGCGGTCAGATGGACAAGAGCGGCCTTGCTCGCGCCATAGGCGCCCCAGCCGGGATACGCGTTGACCGCCGCGTCGCTGGAGATGTTGATCACCAGCGCACCGCGGCCCTCGCGTGCTGACGCGGCAAGCGCACCAAACAGGGCTTTCGTCAGCCGGAAGACGCCGAGGACGTTGACCGCAAGCGCCGCTTCCAGCTCCTCGCAATCGGTATCGGCAAGAAGGGCCAGAGTGACAGGACCGAGGCTTGAAGCATTGTTGATCAGGACGTCGATCCCGCCAAAGCTGGCCGTGACCTGCATTGCGATCGGGTAGATGTCGTCCTTCTTGCCGATGTCCGCGACAATGCCGTGCGCGCCTGTCTCGGCTGCAACGCGCTCGACATTGGCTGCCGTGCGAGCGACGAAGGCGACGCGCGCGCCCTTCGCCGTAAGCTGCCGCACAAGCGACAGTCCGAGGCCGGACGTACCGCCTGTCACGATCACGCGAAGTCCCTGAAGATCGATTTTCATCTGCATTGGCGGTGCTCCTTTAGTCCGTGAGAACAGTTGCTACAAGTTCAAGTTAACTTGAAGTCAAGTGGGATTCGTGCTCTTATTCATGCATGGATCCGATGCTAACCATCACCGACGTGTCGCGGCGCAGCGGCGTAGCCTCGTCGGCACTGCGTTTCTACGAGGAGCGCGGGTTGATCCCGTCCGAGCGGGCCGGCTCGGGGCACAGGCGTTATCACCGATCCGTACTGCGCCGGATCGCCTTCATCGTCTTTGCGCAACGCATTGGGTTGAGGCTTGAGGAGATCGGCGCCGAGCTCGCCAAGTTGCCGGTCGACCGCGTGCCGTCGCGTCGGGATTGGTCACGGCTGTCGGGCGAGTGGGCAATGCGCATCGACCAGCGCATAGCCGAGTTGCAGCGCCTGCGGTCCGGGCTTACCGAATGCATCGGCTGCGGCTGCCTGTCGATCGACCGGTGTAGCCTGGCGAATCCTGCTGATGTGGCAGGACGCAAGGGGCCGGGGCCGAGGTATTGGCTGGGGTGATCGTAGGGCCGCGATCTCGGGGTCTTCGACCTGTTCATACTCACATCGCCCTGCCTGCCCTGCATAGCGGCAACAGGCATTGTTTCGGTTCTCCTCGGTCGATGTCTGCATCCAGGCGCGACCTAAAAATGGGCCAGGTTCGCGCTGGGTCTTCGTGATACTGGTCACCTGAGCCTCAAGGGCAAAAGACCTGCTGGCGGCCGGTGATTTCCGGTTGGCCGGAATGCGCGCATCATCCCAAGCCCAGCTTCCGGTAGGAGTTGCAGACCTCTTACAAATTCGGCCGGCCAAAGGTCAATTCGACTGCAAAACCCAATGACAAAATGCAACACTTCGCGACCGGCCACACCCTCGGTCTGGCCGTTGCTCCAGGGGAGTTCGATTGCGTGCGTGGCGGCATCGATGTCGCGTGGGATGGTTCGCGCGAAGCGCTGAGTAGCGGCGCGTGAAGCAAACGCTTCAACGCCACGATAGCTGATCTTTGGGGAGCCGACCGCTCGGGTCATCCACCTTTACCTGGCGAGGGAGATCTGGCCCCCATTTCCACAAAACGAGGTTCTGGTCATCCGACTCGGCGCCAGGCGCGAAACTCGGCACGAGGATGCCGGCCGCGCCGTGCCCGTGGAGGCGATCGTAGATCGCCCAGGAGGCGGGGCGTCGTGCATCTGCAAGTGCGGTTGCCCAGGCGCAAGTCATTTCATCGAATGAAACAGAATATTCGCGCCTGCCTTGCTCGGTGGTCAGATCAGCGACGTCCTCGCAGTCAATGTCGTAAGAACACAGGACGCAGGGATCGATGCGGTGGGCGAAGCCTTGATTGGCTTCCTTTACAGCCGTCATGATGCTGCGCGCAACGTAAAGCGCCGGCACTCCCTTCGGATTGAAGCGGGCGCCCCTGATTGCAGCACCATCGCCGGATGTTGGTTTAAAGGACCAGCGTGGATCATGCGCGCGATAGCAGGTTCCCTTAAACCTCAAGCAAAGCCGCCCAAGGCCATGTGGTCGAGATAATCGCGAACGGCTGCAGCCTTGCCATCCTTTACAAGTGCCTCGGCAGTTCGGTCACCGAAAGCCGGCAGCGGTTGTGCCCGGTACCAGGCCATTGCCTGTTCCTTGCCGCCGGCCCACTCTGTGATCCGGCTGATGATTTCAAGCATCTCGCGAAGACGGCTCTGCGTTTTCGCTGCACCGCTGCGCTCGCTCCGGTAGAGGCTTTCGCGCGCAAGTCCCGCAGTTTCCGCAAGCTGGCCTTTAGACATGCCAAAACCGTCTGCCACTTGCCCGATCGCGATTTTTCCACCTCGATCCATGTAAGACAGTATCAACGGACCGATCTCTCCAGGGTGTTTGTGCGCTTGAGCCATCTCTCTGCCTGCCATATGTAGAAACATATTTTACGTGCATAGGATATGGCATGACCCGCTCCGTTGCAAGGTGCCTCGCTCAAGCGACTTGTCGGTTATCACCGGTCCGTACTGCGCCGGGATCGCCTTCATCGCCTTTGCACAGCGCATTGGGTTGACGCTTGAGGAGATCGGCGCCGAGCTCGCCAAGTTGCCGGCAAACCGCGTGCCGTCGCGTCGGGATTGGTCACGGCTGTCTAGCGAGTGGGCATTGCGCATCGATCAGCATAACCGAGTTGCAGCGCCTGCGGTCGGGGCTTACCGAGTGCATCGGCTGCGGCTGGCTGTCGATCGACCATCGACCGGAGTAGCCTGGCGAACCCTGCTGATGTGGCAGGACGCAATGGGCCGGGGCCGAGGTATTGGCTGGGGTGAATTGGGTGCCGGTTACTGCAATCTGTGCCTAGCCCGCCTGATGGCGACGATCACCCACGTCCTAACCATCGACTATGTCGCGAAAATACTCGACGAGGACCCTGAGCTCCTTGGGCGATCGTCAGAAATTCCGATAATCTGACCTATGGAAGTATCATCAGCGTCTGTGCCGGATCAGACGAGGCAATTACTGCTCTCACTGACGATGGCATTGACGAGCTGCGCCAGATGCTTGCTCACGCTCGCCGCTCGACCGACGAATGGAACAATGGAACGACTTCCTCAAAGTCTTTGTCGACGACGATAGAGCTCATCGCCCACATCAAAGCGAAATCTCCGCGGTAACAACAATCGGGCGGTTACGGTTGAAGAGATGTTGAACACTTTCGAATACGCCAAGCAGCCCACTTTGGTGAACTTGCATGATCGGTTCTTCGGAATCGATACCGCCGCCTCAGTCTCTCAGCTCACCTCAAATTGGATTATGGCCCACCCTCGGTTAGAGATCGTTCCGAAGCAGATTTTATGGCCATTAGAAATGGCAGGATGCCGGAATGAACATCAGGTTAGTTGGCCCAGTCCCTAACGGGTGGAATACTCTCCATGGCCAATGTCCGTCGCCAAACTCCGACTTTCGACAGATATTAGATTACCAACTTCCAACGTCTCTCTACTCAGAAGCCTTGCCTAACCGACGAATCCCATGCGCGTGAATATCCGGTGCCGATAGCGCCAACATTTATGCATCTTTTATGCACAAATGTCTGGATTCACAAAAACATCTTTCAGATCAGCAACGTACGCCTTCTATTTATGCAAAATACCGCGATCAGCGATGTGCGGGGCCGCCGCCAGCCTTTGCCTCGTGGTAGCGTTCGACAAGGTCGGGCTCCACGCCATATGCGACACAGTTCACTTCGCTGATCGACTCGATGATGTCCGAGAACGATTGAACAATGACATCGAAGTCTTCGCCCTCGATATCCGCGAACGCCTCCGTTGCGAAATCATCCGGTGTCATTGCCGGGTCATCGACCGCTCGATTGAGATATTCCGCGACCGCGTCATCAAGGCGTCGTCGCATCCTGATTTCGATAGAGCGTGGCACTCTCTTGGTGGTCGCTGCCACAAGATAGGACGGCGCTGTGATCGCATAGCCTTCGGAGATGGCTTTGCTGAGGTATTTTGTATCCGCCAGTTCGTACCATGTCGTCATGCCGATGCCGTAAGCGGCTCTACCCACTCCGACGAAGGAAATAGGAGGCAGGCCTGCCTTGAGGAGGGGGATATTGCTGAGCAGCCGCCCAGTCCGCTTGTTGCCATCGATAAAAGGCTGCAGATACGCGATGCCTGCAAGCAGCGCGAAGGAGGCCTCGAAAGGGTCTCTCGTCATCGATGCTTTCCAGCAGAGCTCCGAAAGACCCATTGATAGCTCCGCGTGATCGGACGACGGAGAGTATGAACTGGTCGTGATTGAAACCGGGTCGCGCCGAACCGCTCCCAGATTGTTCTGCCTGACCAGTGTCCGCATGAGCATAGCGTGCAGTCTCATCACCGTTTCCGACGTGATCTGCGCCGTTGCGATATTGTCGATAACCCAGCCAATAGCCTGCTTGTGATTCAAGATCATTTGCACTTCGACTTCGGACTTGCCACCCGCGACTTCCGCGTATTTGATCAGAGCCTCGGTCTCGGGCAGAGAATACGTGTTTCCCTCAAGCGCCGAGGAAGCCCACGACATCTCGATCAAAAACCTTTCGGCAATTTCGCGCGTGTACGTCGAAGGGTCGAGATCAAGTCCGCCCTGCCCAACGGAATCGGCCATGAGAGCGCGCGCAGCGGGATCAAGCCAGGGTCCAGCGTCAGTGTCATAGGATCGAAACCGCATTGGATCATAGTTCACATGCGGACGTAGATGGCTGGGAACTGAAAACCATCTCGCTTCCGAAGTTAAGTTGAAAGACGCGTCTCTAGTGGTTCCGGACTTTTCAACGAGTCCCGATGCGCCAAGCTTAGCCAGGGCTCGGGAAACCGAAGACTGACTGGAAGGCCGAAGCTCTAGCAACTGGATGATCTTCGCCTGAGAAAGCCCGCTTCCGCCGCGCCGTGCAAGCGTGTCATAAACGTTCTTCTCCAGACCTTGTAATTCGGGGACAAGAAGGACGGGATGCATAGGACTACCTCTCACTAAACGTCATCCAATATATGCATAAAACGCGCATAAAAAAGCCATGTCTCACGACAGGCTCTTGATTGCAAAAATCGATTCGGTAAGGCATTGATATCAGTGGTTTTTCAACGCAGAAAATTTTCATGCATAAAAACTGCATGAAATACGGGCCCCGGCACGAAGCCGGCGCTCGAGGCCGCAACAAGAACCATCCGCAGCCACTCCTTAGGATCGAAGCTGGTGGCCTTTTCCCATGCAACTTGGAGCAAAGAGGAGTCGCCACAGCGCTCGTGGAGCTGGCTGACCATCACGCCTTGGCTCTGTCGCGATACCGAGGGTAATCTGGCGACCATCGGACGGGGGCAGGAAGCGCGCCGAGAGGCTACTCTCTTCAACGCGATGAGGCCGGATTTCGTACCCAATGTCGTCACCGAACTGACGGCTAGAAACTTCCAGCCAGCCGATCAAGCTAGACTGATCGCCGACCTCCGAAAGGCGGGCCTGCCGGCGTCGGACGAAGTGCGAGCATCAATGCTGCTTCCGCTTCACGGACCGACCGAGCTTGTGCCGCGTTGACCTGCGCCCGGCCAAGCGTAACGGAACAGATGCTACCAGATGTTACGGGCCTTTCCCGCCGTCCGACTGTAGAGTTCGACGGATTGCAACGATCAGCTCGGAGGGCCTCCGTCGATGACCAGACCATCATCAAGATCCAGGCATAGTTTCACGGCCGCATTCGTGGCCGGGTTGGTCGCCATGATTGTTTCCGGATTCTTGTCGGTGGCACATGCCGACGAAGGCGCCGCCAAGAAGCTGGTGAAGGCGATGTCCGACTATCTAGCCTCCCAGAAGGCCATCTCTTTCGCCTACGACACCAATCTCGAGGTCGTTACCCCCGAGCATCAGAAGATCCTGCTGGCAAGTTCCGGCAAGATGGAAATGGGCCGGCCCGACAAGCTCCGGGTCACCCGCCACGGCGGCTTTGCGAATGTCGAAATGACATTTGACGGCAAGACGGCGACCCTTTTTGGCAAAGACGCCAACCTCTATGCGCAGGCCGAGGTGCCCGGCACTATCGATGATCTCATCAACGCAATGCGGGAGAAGCTGCACCGGCCGGTTCCCGGAGCAGACCTGCTGCTGCCGGACGTCTACGGCACCTTGATGGACGGCGTCACAAACGTGAAAGACCTTGGGAGTGGCGTGATCGGGGGGGCCGAGTGCGATCATCTCGCCTTCCGCGCCAAGGAGGTCGACTGGCAGATCTGGATCGCTCAAGGCGACCGCCCCTACCCGTGCCGCTACGTGATCACCGCGACACAGGTCGATCAGGGGCCGCAATACAGCATCCAGATCAGCGACTGGAAGACCGGCACCGATGTCATGGCGGCAGACTACACGTTCAAAAACACCTCGAACGCGCAGAAGGTCGATCTGTCGAAGCTCAAGGACACCGACGAGCTTCCCGATCACCTCGCAAAGGGAGCGAAGCAATGACCCTGTTTCAACGGGTGAGAGTTCTTGTAATTGCCGCGGCCGTCGGATTTTCCGGGCTTGAGGTTGCTGAGCAGCTTTCGATCCCCTTGCCAGACGGTATCGTGACCCCGGCAGAAGCCAGGGTCGGCAGACCGCTGACGCCGTACAGCGTTGCCGGAGTGGCGCGCCGAACGGTCCGGCGTTGCGCGGTCGGCGTCTATTATTGTTAGGAGGAGACAGTCGAGGGACGGTCGGCGAGATATTTTTGATGGGGGCGATCTGTGGGCAGTCGAAGTAGCGTAGCGTGGGCGTCGGCTCGAACGAGCTGGGTTCGTTGGTTTCTTGTATGTGCGGTGACTACAGCATTGCCCGGGTGCGGAGGACATCCGAAGGATGTGTTGACCCCCGTGGCGAACACCTCACCGCAGTCGCCGAAGGTCGACATGCTGATCGCGACGACCCGCACCCGGTCCACGGTTCCAGGCGAGATGTTCAACGGCGAACGGGCGCTGGCTCCTGCCTTTGCCGATATGACGATATCCATTCCGCCGAGCAAGGTTCGCAAGGAAGGACAGGTCGCCTGGCCGAAGAGGTTGCCGTCCAATCCCGCCACCGACTTCGCCACCGTCAAGGCCGACGATCTCAACATCGACAAGGCAAAAAAATGGCTGAGCGCGACCGTCAGGAAGACCCCGGACGGCAGCGTGCTCGTGTTCATTCACGGTTTCAACAATCGGTTCGAGGATGCCGTCTACCGTTTCGCGCAGATCGTCCACGACTCCGGCGTCCATAGCGCACCCGTTCTGGTAACCTGGCCCTCGCGCGGCAGCCTGCTCGCCTATGGCTACGATCGGGAAAGTACCAACTATACCCGCAACGCACTGGAGACGCTCTTCCAGTATCTGGCAAGAGACCCCGAGGTGAAGGAAGTCTCGATCCTTGCGCATTCCATGGGCAACTGGCTGGCACTGGAATCCTTGCGCCAGATGGCCATTCGCAACGGCCGGCTGCCTGAGAAGTTCAAGAACGTCATGCTCGCGGCCCCCGATGTCGACGTCGACGTGTTCCGCCAGCAGATCGCCGACATGGGCAAGCAGCATCCGCAGTTCACGCTGTTTGTCTCCCGTGATGACAAGGCGCTGGCCTTCTCGCGCCGGGTCTGGGGCGACGTCTCCCGGCTGGGTGCCATCGATCCGGAGCAGGCCCCGTATAAGAAGGAGCTCGAGGACAACAAGATCATGGTCATCGACCTCACCAAGATCAAATCCGGCGACAGCATGAACCACGGCAAGTTCGCCGAGTCACCTGAGATCGTCCAGCTCATTGGCCAGCGCATTTCGGAGGGCCAGACGCTCACCGACAGCAGGGTCGGACTTGGCGATCAGATCCTTGTAGCAACTACGGGCGCCGCAGCGGCGGCTGGCAACGTCGCCGGTCTGGTTCTCGCCGCGCCTGTAGCAGTCGTCGATCAGGACACGCGTGACAACTATGCCAGCCACATCAGCAGCGCGGCGGGCTCGAGCGGCCCTCAGTCGGCCGCAGCGGCGGTCAAGAACTGCGGGGAAGGCAGGCCGACGCCGAACTGCAAACGCTAGGCCGCCAGCTTCGGCTGCCGATCGAGTATGCTTTGATTCGCCACATCCGATCATCGGCGTCACATTTGACTTCTAGATCTCGCTCTGGGACGAGAGGGGTACTGAAATTGACAATGGCATCATACCGCTCCGCTTTGCTCAGTCTGGCCCTGGGATGCAGTGGTGCCAGCACCGATGCCCAGTCGAGCGAGGATCTGGCAAGAAGCTCTCAAATCCGATCGCCTCGCTAATCAGCGTTCCTTTCCAATTCAACCACCACCGCGGCTACGGTCCCGAAGACGGCGACAAGGCGACGCCGAACATTCAGCCTGTGGTTCCCATCGAGATCAACGAGGACTGGAACGTCATCTCTCGAACCATTCTCCCGGTCACCTGGCAGAACGAGATCGCCGGCCCGTCGGGAACCCGGTTTCATCGGGCCAATGTCCGAGGTGCCAGCTGACCTCTAAAATAGCCGCCTTGTCTTGCACCTCGCGCAGCCCTTTGCGTGGAACCAAAGATCGGCAATCGCATTTAGCGACCAGAGGCTTCGCCTCGACCTTTCCTATGTCCCAACCCTTGCCCCGCTGTCATGGCGGGGCCTCTTTAGGGATGGCAAAAGAGATGTTCTTCATGGAGGATGTTGTGATGTCTCGAAAACAATTCAGTCGCCACGATGAACCCTTGGATTCTGATGACCTGCGCAAATGTCACGCAGTTTTCGATGCGACTTGCGAAGATTTCGGAATAGAGCCTGGCTCCGAGGAGGCGGATCGCATCGCCGCGATCACCATCGAGCTTTATCAACAGGGCGTGCGCGACGCGAAGCAGCTGCAACAGATTGTCGATGCCGCGCGCGGTTTCAATCTTAGCCGAAAGGGAACCATGGCATAGCGTACGGCGTTTTCGTTTTTTGTTCACGGCCTTGGGGACGTGACGCTCAGCCCTCACCTTGCCCCGCGAACCAAGCGGGGCCTTTTCGCGACCGCTCAAGGACAGCAACACAAGCCGAACGGCTATAGTCCTCAATCTTGGCTTTGTCGGTGAAGTGCGGCGCGAATTTCCGACCATTTGTAATTTCATCAACGTTTTCCAAGCCGCTGAAGACGAGGTGTTGAACGCCTGCTTCAACGGCTGCGTCCGCCAGCTCCCTGCCCTAGTTCTGCTTCATGCGTCGCTGGCGGCGCGATCGGCGGCGTCATCAGGAACACGCCGTGCGAACCGCCGAAATGCCTGTACCATCGCCCGTTTATAACGTGACGGCGCAAATGCTGACGTCGCAATTGCGCGAATTGGAGGCCGACGGGGTCGTGTACAGAAAGGTCTATCCGCAAGTGCTGCCCAAGGTTGAATATTCCCTGACGCCCTTTGGCCGCTCGCTCGCTCCCATCATTCAGGCCATGGCCAGTTGGGGAGAAAGCTACGCCGCTGACGAGCGAAAGCGAATTTCCCTGGTTCCGAAATAGGTTCAGATCGCCACCAACTCAAACAGTCAGATGGCGACGCGCCTCGGGCGTATCCAGAGTTTCGGCCAGCCCCTGGTGAACGATCTCGCCGCGATCCATGATGTAGACGTAGTCTGCAAGCTCCCGGCAGAAATCGAGATACTGCTCGACCAGCAGGATCGCCATGCCGGTGCTGTCGCGCAGATAGCGGATCGCCCGACCGATATCCTTGATGATCGAGGGCTGGATACCTTCCGTCGGTTCGTCGAGAACCAGGATCTTCGGCCGCGTCACCATGGCCCGGCCGATCGCCAGTTGCTGCTGCTGCCCGCCCGACAGGTCGCCGCCGCGCCGCCCCAGCATCGATTGCAGCACCGGAAACAGGCTGAAGATGTCGTCGGGGATATTTTTGTCACGGCGCGAAAGCGGCGCAAAGCCCGTCTCCAGGTTCTCCTTGACCGTCAGCAGCGGGAATATCTCGCGCCCTTGCGGCACGTAGCCGATCCCCTGTTTGGCACGGGCGTAGGGCGGCAGCCCGTTCAGCTTGACTTCGTTGAAGGTAACCGCCCCGGCAGATAGAGGGTGCTGGCCGGCAACGGCGCGAAGAAGAGAGCTCTTCCCCACGCCGTTCCGCCCCAGCACACACGTAATCTTGCCCATCTCCGCCTTGATGGAGATGCCGCGCAGCGCCTGTGCTGCACCATAATGGAGGTTTGCATTCTCGACTGTCAGCATCTCAGCGCCCCAGATAGTTTTCGATCACCTTCGGATCGGAACTCACGAAATCGATCGATCCCTCGGCCAGCACCGAGCCTTCCGCAAGACACGTGACCTTGACGCCAAGGTCGCGAATGAAGCCCATGTCGTGCTCGACGACAACCACGGAGCGGGTTTTGGCGATTTCCTTGAGAAGGATCGCCGTCTCAGATGTTTCTGCATCGGTCATCCCAGCCACCGGCTCGTCGACCAGCAGTAGCTTCGGCTCCTGTGCCAGCAGCATGCCGATCTCCAGCCACTGCTTCTGCCCATGCGATAGATTAGCCGCCAGATCGTCCCGACGATGTGTGAGCCGCACCGTCGCCAAGATTTCATCGATGCGTGCCCGATCGTCGGCAGACAGCCGATAAAACAGCGTCGGGAAGACACCGCGCTTGCGGTTCAGCGCCAGCTCGAGATTGTCCCAGACGGTGTGGCTTTCGAAAACCGTCGGCTTCTGGAATTTGCGGCCGATGCCGAGCTGGGCGATGTCGGCTTCATCAAGCTTCGTGAGGTCTGTCTGACCGTTGAAATAGACTTCGCCGGCGTCGGGGCGCGTCTTGCCGGTGATAATATCCATCATCGTCGTCTTGCCGGCACCGTTCGGGCCGATGATCGCGCGTAACTCGCCCGGTTCGATCACGATCGAGAGCGCGTTCAGTGCCTTGAAGCCGTCGAAGGAGACCGAGACGTTGTTGAGATAGAGAACGCTGTTGGGTTTGACGTCGGGGATCATGGCGCTCACTCCGCGGCTTGTATTTTTGCGTCAACGCCGTCTTCTTGCTTGGCGGGCGAGGCATCAGCGGGGAGCCGTTTGCGCTTGCCCAGATACTGCGCCAGCGTGCCGACGATGCCCTTGGGCAGGAACACGGTCACTGCGACAAACAGGCCACCAAGCGCAAACAGCCAGAACTCTGGGAAGAGACCCGTGAAGATCGTCTTGCCGCCGTTGACAAGGATGGCGCCGATGATCGGCCCGATCAGCGTCGAGCGGCCGCCGACAGCCGTCCAGATGACGACTTCGATCGAATTGGCCGGCGCGAATTCGCCGGGATTGATAATGCCGACCTGCGGCACGTAAAGGGCACCTGCAATGCCGGCCATCATCGCCGAGACGACAAAAGTAAAGAGCTTGAAATGCTCGACGCGATAACCGAGGAAGCGGGTGCGGCTTTCCGCATCGCGAACGCCGACCAGAACCTTGCCGAACTTCGAGCGCACGATCGCGGACGCCAGCATCAGCGACAGCGACAGGAAGATTGCCGTTGCGGCAAAGAGTGCCGCACGCGTTGCGTCCGCCTGAACGTTGTAGCCGAGGATTTCCTTGAAATCGGTCATGCCGTTGTTGCCACCGAAACCCATGTCGTTGCGGAAGAAGGCCAGTAGCAGGGCGTAGGTCATCGCCTGGGTGATGATCGAGAGATAGACGCCGTTAACACGCGAGCGGAAGGCGAACCAGCCGAAAACGAAGGCAAGCAGCCCGGGGACCAAGAGCACCATGATCGCAGCAAACCAGAAGTGGTTGAAGCCGTACCAGAACCAGGGAAGGTCCTTCCAGTTCAGGAACACCATGAAGTCTGGCAGGACAGGATCGCCATAGACACCGCGCGAACCGATCTGCCGCATCAGGTACATGCCCATCGCATAGCCGCCAAGCGCAAAGAAGGCGCCGTGGCCGAGCGAAAGGATGCCGCAAAACCCCCAGACAAGATCGAGCGCCAGCGCCAAAAGCGCGTAGGTCAGGTATTTGCCGAACAGCGCCATGATGTAGGTGGGGATGTGCAGCGGGTTCGTCGGCGCCGTCATCAGGTTCAGCACGGGCACCAGGACGGCGACTGCCAGAAGCAGAACGAGTGCGATGACGATCTTGCGATCGAGAGACCGGAGAAGGAAGGCCGTAATCATGCTTCCACCGCCCTTCCTTTGAGTGCGAAGAGCCCACGCGGACGCTTCTGGATGAAGAGAATGATGAGGACCAGCACCAGGATCTTGCCGAGCACGGCGCCGGCGAAGGGCTCGAGGAACTTGTTGACGACACCGAGCGACAGCGCGCCGACGAGCGTGCCCCAGAGATTGCCGACACCGCCGAAGACCACGACCATGAAGCTGTCGATGATGTAGCTCTGGCCAAGGTTCGGCGAAACATTGTCGATCTGTGAGAGCGCCACGCCCGCGATGCCGGCAATGCCGGAGCCGAGCGCAAAGGTGAAGGCATCGACCCAGCCGGTGCGGATGCCCATCGACGATGCCATGCGACGGTTTTGCGTAACAGCGCGCATCTGAAGACCGAAGGCGGAACGCTTCAGCAGCATGAGCAGTGTCACGAAGACGGCCATCGAGAAGACAATGATCCACAACCGGTTCCAGGTGATCGACAGACCGGCGAGTTCGAATGCGCCGGACATCCAGCTCGGATTACGAACTTCGCGGTTCGTCGGACCGAAGATCGAACGAACGGCCTGCTGCAGGATCAGTGACACGCCCCACGTCGCCAAGAGCGTCTCGAGCGGCCGGCCGTAGAGGTAGCGGATGACGAGGCGCTCGATCACCAGACCGACGAAGCCGGTAAACACGAAGGCGGCAGGAACGGCGAAGGCCAGCGAATACGTAGCGAGCCCCGGAAAGGCCGAGGCGATGTACTCCTGCACGACATAGGTCGTATAGGCGCCGATCATCACCATCTCACCATGCGCCATGTTGATCACGCCCATGACACCGAAGGTAATGGCAAGACCGATCGCAGCAAGCAGGAGCACCGAGCCGAGCGACAGGCCATACCAGATGTTTTGAACGACGTCCCATAGGGCAAGGCTACGATTGATCGAATTGATGTGGGCTTGAATCTCGACCTTGAGTTCCTCAGGCGCAGTTGCAATTGCGGTTGTCAGGATGGTCAGAGCGTTGCGCCCTCCGCGGTCGGCAATCGTATCGACGGCGGCCTTCTTGTCCTCGGCGCTGACGTCGCTCTTCAACATCAGCACGGCGCGAGCCGCTTCCATGGTATTCTTGACCTCGGCGTCCTTTTCATCCGCGAGCGCGGAATTCAAAAGATCGAGATTGGATGGATCGGCGTCTCTGAGCAGGCCCTGGGCTGCGGCAAGCCGCTCACCGCGATCCGGGCTCAGCAGGGTCAACTGGCTCATCGCCGTGCCGATGACGCCGCGCAGCGAGTTGTTGATCTTGACCTTGGACATGTAGTCCGGATCGACGTCGGCGACCGCTTCGCCGCTGATCGGATCGGAATAGGTTGGCTCATCCTCCGTACCGCCCTGTAGCAGAACCGGCCCGCCGCTTTCGGAATTTACGAAAAGCTGGCCGTCGCCGAGCTGCTGCAAGATCTTGCTGACGTGCGAATCCCCAGAGGCGACGAGCGCCCTAATGGCCGCTTCGCGTTCCGGGAAGTCACCGACGCCGAGCGCATCGATCAGGGGGTGAATGTCTTCCTGTGCTTTGAGCACCGTCGCAAAAGCCGGCATTGCCAGGCAGAGCGTCAGAAGCAGAATCTTGATGGCGCGACACATCGGCTTTCTTGCCTCGGTTATCGTTGGCCTTCCGGCGCAATCGGGAGAAATCAGTCTTCAAGTCGTCATCGATGCAATTGAGGGACCGCTCGGCCGTCCGAAGCGTCAACGCAGCGCTTTGCAGATGGACCTTCCGCCCGGACAGGAGAGACCGGACGGAAGTCTTCAGGCAATCAGAGTGACGGGGTGGTACACATCACTCACGAGCCCTTGCCGCCGCACTTGCCCGTGGCAACGTTGAAGTTGCCGCAGTTCATGGGCTTGCGCCAATCGGAGATCAGATCCTTGGAGTCCGGCAGGTAGTCGGACCACTCGTCGCCAACGACCGCCGGGGTCTGCTGAACGATTTCGAACTGGCCGTTGCCCTGGATTTCGCCGATCAGAACCGGCTTGGTGATGTGGTGGTTCGGCATGACGGTTGCAAAGCCGCCCGACAGATTCGGAACCGTGGTGCCGATGATGGTGTCGAGCACCTTGTCCGTGTCGGTCGTGCCGGCAGCCTGGACAGCCTTAACCCAAGCGTTGAAGCCGATATAGGCAGCTTCCATCGGGTCATTGGTCACGCGCTTGTCGTTCTTGGTGAACGCGTGCCATTCCTTGATGAACTTCTTGTTGGCCGGGCTTTCGACCGACTCGAAGTAGTTCCAGGCAGCAAGGTGGCCGACGAGCGGCTTGGTGTCGAGACCGGCAAGTTCTTCTTCGCCGACCGAGAAGGCGACGACCGGGATGTCGGTTGCCTTGACGCCCTGGTTGCCGAGTTCCTTGTAGAAGGGAACGTTGGCGTCACCGTTGATGGTAGAGACGACGGCGGTCTTCTTGCCGGCAGCGCCGAATTCCTTGATCTTGGAAACTTCGGTCTGCCAATCGGAGAAGCCGAACGGTGTGTAGTTGATGATGATGTCTTCCTTCGGAATGCCCTTGGCGATCAGGTAGGCTTCCAGGATCTTGTTGGTGGTGCGAGGATAGACGTAGTCGGTGCCTTCGAGAACGAAGCGCTTAACGCCTTCCTTTTCCATCAGATAGTCGACAGCCGGGATAGCCTGTTGGTTCGGAGCAGCGCCGGTGTAGAAGATGTTGCGCGAGGACTCTTCACCCTCGTATTGTACCGGGTAGAAGAGAATCGAGTTCAGTTCTTCGAAAACCGGCAGAACCGACTTGCGCGAAGACGAGGTCCAGCAACCGAAGACGGCCGCGACCTTGTCCTTTTCGATCAGCTCGCGTGCCTTTTCGGCAAACAGTGGCCAGTCGGAAGCCGGATCGACGACGACGGCTTCGAGCTTCTTGCCGAGAAGGCCGCCCTTCTTGTTCTGCTCGTCGATGAGCATCAGCATGGCGTCTTTCAGCGTGGTTTCGGAAATCGCCATCGTGCCGGACAGCGAATGAAGCACGCCGACCTTGATGGTGTCGTCAGCGGCAACGGCTCCATGGAATGCGGCCGTAGCCGACATGACGGCGCCGAGTGCGGCGCCCGTGATATAGGACTTGAGATTCATCTGGTTGATCCCCTCTTCTTGTTCGACAACAGACCGAAAACGGAAGTTAACTGTTGCTTAAGGGACTATCCGGTGCTGCACTGCGAAACCGTATACGTAATATGACGTAGTAGACGGGGCGAAATGTGCAGTTTTGCGTTGCACCACACTCTTAAGCCCTGCGTCGTTCCGTGTTACGAACGCATGACAAGGGGAACAAAGGGGCTGGCACGAACGCATGGCAGCGCGGCAACGCATCATTCCAGTCAGGCGCGAATACAATCGCTGGGTCGCGAACCAGACACTCGAAGACTACGCGCTGCGCTTTACTGCGAAGAGCGCACGGCAATTCTCCTCCCAGCGTATTTCGCAAACCGCGATCGGCGCGATTTCCTTCCTGGCGCTTGAGGCTATCGGCGGCGCAATTACGCTGTCCTACGGCACGACCAACGCCTTCTACGCGATCCTCGTCGCCTCTATCGCCATGCTGGCGATTGGCCTGCCCATCAGCCGCTATGCGATCCGCCATGGCGTCGACATCGATCTGCTGACGCGCGGTGCGAGCTTCGGCTACATCGGCTCGACCGTCACCTCGCTGATCTATGCCAGCTTCACCTTCATGCTGTTTGCGATCGAAGCCTCGATCATGTCGGGTGCGCTGGAGCTGACGCTCGGCATCCCGCTCTGGATCGGCTACATCATCAGCGCCGTCATGGTCATTCCGCTGGTAACGCATGGAGTCCGCCTTATCAGCCGGTTTCAACTGCTCACGCAGCCGTTCTGGATCGTACTCAACGTTCTTCCCTTCATTTTCATTGCCGTGATGGACTGGGAGAAGTTCGATCTCTGGCGGGCCTTCGCTGGCATCCGCCACGCCTCCGGCCCTCCGGGCACTGTCGCGTCCTTCGATCTCGTGGAGTTCGGCGCAGCGTCCGCCGTCATCCTGGCGCTGATGTCGCAGATCGGTGAGCAGGCCGACTTCCTGCGCTTCCTGCCGCCGGAAAAGCAGCGCAACTGGCGCCATCGCCTGGCCGTCTTCCTTGCCGGTCCAGGCTGGGTCATCATCGGGGCGCCAAAGCTGCTTGCGGGCTCCTTTCTGGTCGTCCTGACCTTCGCTTCGGGCGTACCGGTCGATCGCGCCGCCGATCCCGCACAGATGTACCTGACGGCGTTCGGCTACATGATCCCCTGGCACAATGCCGCATTGCTGCTGATGGCCGCCTTCGTGGTGGTCTCGCAGCTGAAGATCAATGTGATGAACGCCTATGCCGGATCGCTCGCCTGGTCGAACTTCTTCTCACGCCTGACGCACAGCCATCCTGGCCGCGTCATCTGGCTCATTTTCAACGTGGCGATTGCGCTTCTCCTGATGGAGCTTGGCATCTACAGGCTGCTCGAGGAGACGCTCGGCATCTTTTCGATTATCGCCATGGCATGGCTTTGCACGATCTCCGCCGATCTCTTCATCAACAAGCCGCTTGGCCTCGCCCCTCCCGGCATCGAATTCAAGCGCGCCCACCTCTACGATATCAACCCGGTCGGCCTTGGCGCCATGACGCTGTCGGCCGGCATCGCGTTGATTGCGCATTTCGGGGTCTTCGGCTCCATCGCCGCGTCGCTGGCTCCCTACATCAGTCTCGTTGTCGCGCTCATTGCCTCGCCGCTGATCGCCTGGGGTACGAAGGGCAAGTTCTACCTCGCGCGCAAGCCGCGCCACAGCTGGAAGAACCTGACCAACATCACCTGCTCGGTCTGCGAACATCCCTTCGAGCCGGAAGACATGGCCTGGTGCCCGGCCTACGCGGCACCGATCTGCTCGCTCTGCTGTTCGCTCGACAGCCGATGCCACGATATGTGCAAACCGAAGGCGCGCTTGAATGCCCAGATCGGCACGGTCGCCAAGGCAGTGCTGCCTGAGACCGTCGTCGAGAAGCTGACCACCCGCCTTGGCCGCTACGGCATTGCCGTCGTGCTGGCGCTCACCGCGGTCGGCGCCATCCTTGCGATGATCGCCCATCAAGTTTCCGCCGCTTCGCCGGAAACCGCCGAGGTGGTCAACGGCACCATCCTGGTCGTCTTCTTCGTCTTTGCGGTCATCGCCGGGGTCGTCTGCTGGTTCTATGTGCTTGCCCATGATAGCCGGGTCGTCGCCGAGGAGGAATCTTCGCGCCAGAACACGCTGCTGCTGAAGGAAATCGCTGCCCACAAGAAGACGGACGCGGCGCTGCAGACCGCCAAGGAAACGGCAGAGGCCGCCAACCGCGCCAAGAGCCGCTATGTCGTCGGCCTCAGTCACGAATTGCGCACACCGCTCAATGCCGTCCTCGGCTACGCGCAGATCCTCGAGCGCGACGAGACGATTCCCGCCCCGCGGCAATCCTCGATCAAGGTGATCCGCCGCAGCGCCGAGCACCTGTCTGGTCTTATCGATGGGCTTCTCGATATTTCCAAGATCGAAGCCGGGCGCCTGCAGGTCTATTCCAACGAGATCAACATCCAGGATTTCCTGGATCAGATCGTCGACATGTTCCGCCCGCAGGCACATGCCAAGGGACTGACCTTCCATCATGACCGCTCGCCGGCCCTTCCGCAATTTGTGCGCACCGACGAGAAGCGGCTGCGCCAGATTCTCGTCAACCTGCTCTCCAACGCCATCAAGTTCACCGACGAGGGCAGCGTCACCTTCGACGTCGGATACCGCAGCCAGGTGGCGACCTTCACGGTCACCGACACTGGCCGCGGCATCGCCGAGAAGGACTTGAGCCGCATCTACGAGCCGTTCCAGCGTGGCGAGGCCGACAGCATCCGGCCGATGCCCGGCCTCGGTCTTGGTCTGACGATCACGCGGCTTTTGACCAACACGCTCGGCGGCGAAATCTCGGTGAGCAGCGAGAGGGACCGTGGAACGGTGTTTCGCGTTCGGCTTATGCTTTCGGCTGTGCTTCGCGAAATGAGCGTCCCACCACAGGAGAAGAAGATCATCAGTTACGACGGGCCGCGTCGTACGATTGTCGTCGTGGACGATAATGAAGACCACCGCGAAATGATGCGCGAGGTTCTTGTCCCTCTCGACTTTGTCGTCCTGACTGCCGCGAGCGGCGCCGACTGCCTGACCTTAATCGAAGGCATCCAGCCCGATCTTTTTCTCGTCGATATCTTGATGCCCGGCATGAATGGATGGCAACTCGTTTCGCGCCTGCGCGCACATGGCCAGGTCGCTCCGATCGTCATGCTGTCAGCCAATATCGGCGATGCCGCCGCTCACCGCGACAGCGACGACAGTCACAATGATGCCATCGGCAAGCCGGTCGACATCAAGCAGCTGCGTGACAAGCTTGCACTCCATCTGGGCCTGAAATGGCTCTATGCGGAGGCGACCCCGCCTACCCCCACCAAGCATGAACGGCCGTTGCTGAGCCCGGGACCCGCGCATCTGCAGGAATTGTTGCGGCTCGCCGAGATCGGCTACATCAGGGGCATCGAGGCAAAGCTCGCCGACCTTGCCAAGGTGGAGGCAAATCAGCCATTTACGGATGACCTCCGTACTTATGTTGCCGCCTTCGATCTCAACGGCTTCATGAATTTCCTGCATCGCTTTGATAAGAAGGTAGAAACCCTTGGCTGAGCTTCCGCGCGACATCGTTCTGCTGGTGGATGACTCGCCGGAAGCACTGGGGTTCCTGACCGACGCTCTGGAACAATCCGGATTCTCGGTATTGATAGCAACGTCGGGATCGGCGGCGCTAAATATCGTGGAGCGCATTACCCCCGACCTCATACTGCTGGATGCGGTCATGCCATCCATGGATGGATTTGAAACCTGCAGGAAACTGAAGGCAAACCCGGCGATCAGTCAGATCCCCGTCATCTTCATGACCGGGCTGACGGAGACCGAGCACGTCGTTCGTGCTCTCGAATCCGGAGGCGTCGACTACCTGACGAAGCCGATCAACATCGATGAGCTGCGCGCCCGCATCGGAGTCCATCTACGCAACGCGCGTTCGGCGCTGAGCGCCCGCGTGGCGCTGGATGCTGCCGGCAGGCATCTCCTTGCGGTCAAGGGCAATGGGAATATTCACTGGTCGACGCCACAGGCGACGCGCCTCGTCAATGCCGCAATGGAGCGAGACGACGCGATGGATACCGTGGTCGGCAAGATTGCCGATTGGATGAAGACCCGCTCGGGATCGGCGCGCGACGGCGCGATCTCCGTTTCGCGTGCCGGCAAAGACGTGCTTCAGCTCGCCTTCCTCGGCGCGATCGGTGCTGACGAATATCTGTTTCGTCTCACGGCGAACAATGCGCGCGCCGACGACGAGGTGCTGCGCCGGCATTTTTCGCTGACACAGAGGGAATCCGAGGTTTTGCTATGGATTGCGAAGGGCAAGGCAAATCGCGACATTGGCGAGATTCTTGGCCTTTCGGCGCGCACCGTAAACAAGCATCTCGAACAGATCTACGTGAAGCTCGGTGTCGAAAACCGCGCCTCTGCCGCCGTCAAAGCCGCTCATGTCCTGCACGAGATGTGATTCACTTCGAATGCTTCGGAGAAAGCCGCATTGATCCGCAAAGCGCGCGAACGCGCTATCCAATCGCTCCAAGGTTTCACTCGAAAACATTGCGCAGACCGGTTGCCTGACCAATGGCGGTAGCTAAAGTTGAAGCCCATGCAGCAGAGACCAACGGCTGTGGCGTGCTGCCCCTGGATGAGAACTCGGTTCTTCATGGATATTGCCTCTTTGAGAGTCGTCCATGATGGTTCACTTCAGCCTGGGGGAAAAAATCCTTGTGGGGAAAGTGTTAATAGAAATGCGGGGAAAGTATCAATAGGTGTGCGGGGGAAGCGTCAATAGCCTAAAATAGGCCTTACCGGGCTTCCAACTGCTGGAAGACGAAAACGCCAAGCCGCAGATCGTGATGATCGAGCAGCAACTGGTGCCACCATGCATCGCGCTGGAATGGGCCCTCGACGCACTGAAAGACCCGGCACCCTAAACTTAGTATCGACAACCGAAGAAAACTCCTAATCTAAGCATCGCTGTCTGCAGTTCCTTGATCCTCATAAAGGCAGGCCTCGATTGGGAGTTTCGTCCGCGATCAGTAGATTGTCGCGGTTGCCAGCGGCCTCCTCAGGTTCACAGACCCCAAATAGATGCTGGAGGAATGCATTGCCGGGACTGGTATCGCACAGATCATCGGGTGGGGCAGCGAACGGCTCGAGAACCGCGAGCTGATCGATTTCCTTCCGGCCTGGCGAGGCAAGCATTTGCGCTTTTGCTTCATTCAGCGCCTGTAGCCGAGAACCAATGGACCAATTTCGGATGGCCGCCGTGAAGCAAAGCTTCTTGGATGCTGTGATCAAAGGCGCTTTTCCAGTGCCGGTGAAGGTCACCTGGACTTTGAGACCATCGTCAAGCGGCCCCCGCGTTAAAATCCGGATCAGCATGAGGCGCAGTTCTTTTTGCTCGCTGTCGGGACAGAACAAAAAGCGAATCCCGGAGAAGCGGACGCGCGAGTACGTATATTCTAGTAAAAATGTAGAGACACTTTAATTTAGCGTCGTCTTATTCCGGAGGGTATGATGAAAATCACGAGACGAGCTTTCACTGCGGTGGTGGCAGGTGCCATCGCGACACCTTTGACGCATGTTCGACTGGCTGGCGCGGCTGACAAGGTCGTACGTATCGGCTACCAGAAATATGGGACTCTGGTGCTTCTCAAGGGCAAAGGGACGCTGGAGAAGAAACTTGAACCCATCGACTACAAGCTTGAATGGACCGAGTTTCCGGGCGGTCCCCAGCTCCTCGAGGCCCTGAACGCTGGTGCTGTCGATTTCGGATCGACCGGCGAAACGCCGCCGATCTTCGCCCAGGCCGCGAACGCTCCGCTTGTCTACATCGCACACGAGCCGCCCGCCCCGCGCGGCGAAGCCATACTTGTCCCGAAGGATAGCCCCATAAACTCTGTTGCGGACCTGAAGGGCAAGAAGGTCGCCTTCAACAAGGGCTCGAACGTGCATTACCTGCTCGTTAGGGCGCTCGAAGAAGCTGGCTTGTCCTATGAGGACGTGGAGCCATCGTTCCTCGCCCCGGCCGACGGTCGCGCAGCCTTCGAAAAGGGCGCGGTGGATGCATGGGTCATCTGGGATCCCTTCCAGGCAGCTGCGGAAGTGGCGATCGAAGCGCGAGAACTCAGAAACGGCGTGGGCATCGTTCCCAATCAACAGTTCTATCTCGGCACCAGGGCGCTGGTCGACGGCCACGCCCAGGCGATCGATGTCTTGATCGACGCCATTTCCGAGATTGACGAATGGACCAAGTCCGACACGACGGCTGCGGCTGCAGAGTTATCACCATCGGTCGGCATCCCTGAACCTGTCCTCGTCAAGGCGCTCGAGCGTCAGTCCTACGGGGTCAAGAACCTGGATGACGCCGTCGTCGCGCAGCAGCAAGACATCGCCGACACCTTTTTCAAACTCAAGCTCATTCCCAAGAAGGTGACGATTGCCGACGTTGTCCGCAAGGGCAAGGCGTGACGCCCAGCTGCCGCATGCGTCGCGTTGACCGATAGATAAAAGAGTTCCGCTTCTGTCGGGACTCGCAGACTTTCGGGAAAAGGTTGAAAGCCGCCAGCTGGGAGACGACCGTCAGATAATCGTAATTCCTGCGCGCTTACCCCAGCCCCTCAACTCGAGAAGAAGGTTGGGATTTGTAGCTACATCGATACAATCCAAGACATCAAAGTCGCTCTCTCGGAGACGGTCTCCAAAAAAGATCAGGCAGCTCTCCGGATCGCATTGGCGCGACGTCCAGATCAAGCCTTTGATATCGGGATACGCTCTGTGAAGAGCCTGCGCCCACAAGACCGTTTTCAGATAGGCCGACTTTGGTGTCTCTATCAAATTCGTGCGGGCGATACCCCAGGCTTTGAGGTCGGGGGAATAAAGATTGACGACAGGAAGGTCTTTATTTGGAACGATTCTGCTGACGCTCCGCGATTGGATCGTGCCCAAGCGAATGGTTTTAAATCGCGCAGTAGGAGCAATATCATGAAATATGCTCTCGAACGCGGCAGCCTCCCGGCTGGTCGCCGCATAAAGCGATGGAACACATGTGCCAGTCGCGTCTGCGAACGGCGCAAATCTGGTCGGTTGCCCGAGGCACGGATTGAACTGACCCGGACGAAACGCAGATGCATGTGTCCGATGAAGTACCGATCCAGCGCTGATCGTCGCGATATTGACGGTCGCGAATGCAGCCGGTGGAGGAGGAACACTGTTCCCCCTCACCCAATAACCTCCTCATGTTCCTTCTTCGCCGCAGCCACCAGGGCGTCCGCATTGTCGAGGAGATCGATAGGTGCGGCATCTTCCAGCCAGCCGTTCGACGACACGAACCACCACGCCTTCTGCCAGGCTGTCATGGATTGAGGAAGCGCCGCCAGAACCTGCTTTATGGTTGGGTGCGGTCGGCCGTCCTGGAACTGAAACGCCGGGAAAAACTCAGAGCCTCGATGCTGAACGGAAATGATTTCGCCATTCTTCTTCCAGCGCGCTGCTGTTGCGTAGCTGTTCTTTGCGCTGGATCCAGACTGCTTTCCAACATCGATACTACTTAGTTGAGGCACCTCCTGGACAAAGCGATCACGTAACGCAAGATTGTCTGCCGCAAGCACGCCGCGCGCATCTTCGAGTTCGTCCGGCAAAAGCACTTCCGCTAGTTTGCCTATGGCTGCTTCCAGTCGATTCTCTTCGACCGAACCGCTTACCCGGACCAGTGCGTCAGCGAAAGTTTTCACAGACTCCTTGCCGGCCCCGGATAAATTCCGGTGGAGACGCAGAATGACGGAGTCGCCGAATGCGATTTCGGCCACCGCATTGGCGAACCGCTGTAGCTCTTGCTCAGTTCCTCCGACCCTCAAAGTCTTGCCTTTCCGCAAAGAACCGAGGGCCTCAAAAATCGCAGCCGATAGTTTCGCCTGGACAGCACTTGTGTCCTTACTGGGGATCGCCGGTGAAGCCAGGTCATCTATCAGTATTGCATGGTCGAACAGTGGCTGCATTTTGGAGCCTCATGAGTTTAGTGATGAATCTTCCATATCACTTATGTCACGCCATGTCGATATCAAGTGTTCGGCCGGGCCCGCGATCATGGCAAAGCTGCCACACGCGATCGAAAACTGCGCTGCCGTTCTCTTGCGAATGGCATTACACGCCGCACAAGGCAATGATCCGCGAACCTGCTGCAGCCTGACGCTGGTATGCGAGTGGCGCATATTCGGGGGACGTAAAGAGACTGCGGATGGCATCCATGTCCGGAAATTCGATCATCAACATGTTGGTCGATTGCCATTCTTCGAGCTCGAGCGGGCGTCATCGAGAGCGATGAGGCGGCCGCCAGCTTTTGCCACCAAGGGCAGAGCCTTCGAGCGGTAATCTGCGATTGCTTCAGAGTCGTGAATGTCGAGGTCGACAACGAGATAGGCGGACATGACTGTCTCCATCTAATGAGTTTGAAGTTTAGCATTACAGTTGCATTTTAGTTTTGAGATGAGCTCGTCGAGCGGCCGCCTGATGGGCGCGTCTCCAGCATGACCATGCGATGACGTAGGCGGGGTTTATGCGACGCTGGGCGAGTCTGATGGCGATGCGCCGGACTTCCTGGATAGACCAGCGGATCAAATCCTGATGGTCGGCATCCGCGGTCTTTTTGGGGGCGTCGCGTCATTGGCGCGGTACCGGATCACCGCCATCATGGCGAAGGCAAGCATGACGAGGGAGACGTGGCGATGCCAGCCATGCCATGACCGGGTTTCATTGTGATCGAGTCCGAGCTCGTTCTTGGCGGTCTCGAAGCTGTCTTCGATCGCCCAGCGATGGCCTTCAACGGAAACGAGCGTCTGGATGTCCGTCCCGGCCAGGCACCATGTGGTGAAGAATGCGAGATCACCGTCGCTGATATTGCGCCGGATCAGGAGGCCACGGGTCCAAAGCCCTGATGTCGTCTCGTTGTATTCGTCGGCATCGAGATCGGCGAGTTCACAGTAGGCCCAGTCATGAAGCCGCGCGCCTTTGGTGCCCTCACCGGCGGAAAGACGCTGCCATGCACTTGAATCGAGATCACGGGCGATCTCCTGCGCTGTGCCGGCGACCGGAGGCTTACCCGACCAGGAGCCGAAATGGTGGTCCGATTTAACCCCAAGAACGTAGCCTTTGCAGGCTCGACGCAGGGTCCCTTCAACGTCCCCGACGCCATAGACCGCATCTGCGGCCACCCATGAAAACGGCACATCGGCTGCCAGCGCACGCCGTATCATCTCGACAGCCAGGCCTGGCTTGGTAGCGAAGGCTGTAGCCTGAGGAACATGAGCTGCTGCCAGCCTTGCCGGATCGCCGGTCCAGCTTTTGGGCAAGTACAGGGCCCGATCGATAAAGGCATGACCGCGAACGGACACATAGGCGGCGAACACACCGATCTGGCAGTTCGTTATCTTGCCAGCCGAACCTGTATATTGACGTGCAACACCGCACGATGTCTTGCCCTGCTTGAGGAAGCCCGTCTCGTCGATGACCAGGACCGCATCATCCGTGGCGAGGTTTTCTACGACATACTCTCGCACGATGTCGCGAAGTGCGTCCGCGTCCCAGCGCCCGCGCCCCAGAATGGCTTGTTGCCGCCACGGGCCGGGATCACCGGCCGCCTCAGCACGCATCCAACCTGTCTTACGCCGCTCGTCACCCAGCAAGCCGTCCAGGAAAAGGTTCGCAGAGGCTGCAACTCGCTCCTGCGTAAACAGTCTGCGCATGCGAGCCTTCACGTCGCGCAACGATGATGCCCAAAGCTCAAGCGTCGTCTCGATTGATGCACCTGTCATCCATGACCTCCGAATCATGGAGACCCATAGATTCAGACCACAGATAGATATGCAACTGTAATGTTAGAGGCGTGTCTTGCGGGATGTGGTGACGCGGCTTATGGCAAGTGCCGCCACTTCACCATGCGCTCCCCGGTCTTGAGCTTCTCGACCAGCTCGACCCTCGGGAGGCGCACCTTTGCAGATATGTCCTGTCTCGCGAGGATTCGCCGCAAGCCGCGCGAGCGCGCTGCGACCGGCGCTACAACTCCATATTTGGGTTAGGTCGGCGGAGATGGCTGGCGCTGTTGAGCTAAATGCTTAGCGCTACGAGTTTGGCACGGTCTGAGATCAAAGCTGCCACGTGATTTAGTGTCACTGGATCTGCGGCAAGCGGAGATATCTTTTCTGATAATTGGGTTATCGCTTCACCTGTGGCATCGGCTAACTCCTTCACCCGGCGGCGTACCAAAAGTAAGCCAACACCCGTCTCCTTCGAGAAAGCCTGCCAACCAGCGGCGTCCATTTCTGCAAGTGTTGCGCGTTTTCCGACCCGCATAGCCATTTTCGGAGAAAGGTCTGGATGGGCCACCGTGGATAGCAGATCGTACAGCGGAGCCATTCGCGGTCCCCGATTATCATAAAGGATCGAGAAATTCTTGCCGTGGGCGTCCGCATTTCCGACAATGAGATTGAAAATCGCAGCATCCAAGAGCTTTGCGATGTCTGGGCCCGGCCGCTCAGATACCCGCCGCAACAACTCAAAACAATCCCTGAAGGTCGGGCCGCCCTCGCTTGCATACTTCGTTTCAGGTGGCACACCGAGTGCTTGGCAAAAGTCCTCCTGGTGAATGCGGTGAACTACGCCGTCAGCGTTGCGATAGCGATCGTATCGCTCAGCCAAAAGAAAAGGGCGACCATTCGCGGACCTCGGTTCGACGGGAGCAACGTCGAGCCCGATTGCGGCAGCAAGCCTCATCACGAAGGCTTCATTCTCGGTGGTCCCTGGAAAGCGCGCAATTGGTGGCTTCAAGATGTGCGTAGTCGCCTGGCCTGGAAGCGGAAGCGCGACTTGGCCATCGATTAGAACAACTGGAACTTTTGATTGGGCGCCCGCAAGCGATAGCCTTAAGCCTTCTTGACCGGCCAGCAGCGGCCGCGTCGGAAGTGCGTCCAATATCCGAACGATTCCCACCTCATCCAGAGGTGTCGTTTGCTGATCCGCAATCGGTCCTGCCCCGATCGGTTCCTGATCTTCAGGCAAAAGCTGAAGCGCGCCGGCGACGTCGCCGCCCAAGCGATCAAGAAGCGCGAAGTCGTTGGCAGGTGAAACACCCAACGCCTGCGCCGCAACAAGACGCTGGCTTTCTTCGGGCAGCAGGCCGCCGAAAAATGGTCGGCATTCACGGCGAGAAAAACGCTCTGGACGCTTCGGAAGTGAAGCCGACAGCGGAAGCGTCTTTTCGTCATCAAGCCAAGCTTCAGTGTAGGCGAAGCCGATGTCGCCATGCTTATCTTGGGTGAATTGCCCGACAATGCGACCATCCCACCAGACGTTGAGAACCCTTACCGTCATTTTCTACGTTCACCAGGGGCCAGAATATCAATCGAACAACCCAGCGTTTGCAGAACCTGCAAAACCTTTCCGATCTGAGCTGTCGGCTTGCCGGCTTCGAGGTCTACAATGAACCGGAGGCCAACTCCAGAGACCCCGGCAAGCTCGTCCTGTCGCAAGTTTTGCTCCTTGCGTGCGCTTCGTACTAGGGCGCCGATATCGGCTGGACTTCTGACTTGTTTTGCCATCTTTATTTCCCGATCGGGAAAAATAGCAGCATATCAGCCGCCCTGTCGAGTAAAATTTCCCGATCGGGAAAATAACCAGCGCCAGGTGATCCATATTTGGGAAAATTTCCCGATCGGGAAATTCAGGTGGAGCCGATGCGATGCCGGGAACTTCGGCCGATTGGGAGTTATGGCCCCGCTGATTGGGAATCGCAGCGGTTCCTATCCTACTGGAAGCCTTGCAGATCAAATCACACCATCGGATTCCGGTCCAACTTTCCTCGATATGACGAATGCCTGTGCGAAACGATCGCGTCAACGAGCGCAGGCGGTTTCGAACCCGTCAGCAGCAGCATCTTGCCGGTCTTCATTTCCAGGATATGATCGGCGGTCATGAGCTTCTGGCGCTGCTCGGCGGTGGAGGTTTTGCGGCTCTCACCGAATTTGGCGGACGATTGCTTGGTACGGCGCAATCGCCAACCGCATTCACGGCCCAATTGGCGGTTTCGAACTCGGCGCGGCCAAGACCGAAAATGCGGGTGGTGACGCAGGAGCCGAGAATGCTAGCGGTGTCGCCCTTGCCGTAGACGCTTTCGATCTGGCCCTTGTCCTGGGTGATAAACAGCGCTTCGATGCCGCAGCCGGCGGCACGTTTGCGATGTTGATCAGCTTTTCCATGCGGCCGAGACGGACAAACTCGTCCAGCACCAGGAGCACGTTCTTTTTCGGCTTCTTCGCGCCTTCAAGGCGCACGGCCATGCCGAGAATGATGTTTGTCAGCAATCGGAGAAAGACGGCCTGGGCGTCCACCTGGTCGAGCGGCACGACCATGAAGAGGTCGGCGCGACCCTCGAACAAGTTTTCGAGCGGGCATGTGGTTGCACCGAGGAAGCTGTGCATTTCATCAGAGCGCGCCCAATCGAAGGCCTTCTTGATCGTCGTCTTGATCGCGCTCTGGGGAGATATATTCTCCGGGGATTGTCGAACACTGGCGACTTCCGACGAGTGTCTTCATGGACAGTCCGTTGATCACGGGGTCTGCGCGGGGCTGAAGTAGCCTTGGTGCCCCTTCACTGCAGCTGTTTACGCCCGACGTTTCGTCGGAATGAAGTTCTTCAAGCCTCCCTGCGATGGGGCGGGACGTGATTTTTTCAAGGGTGATAACACGTGACCACGCTTTACAATCCTGAACGCATCGAAAAAGACTCGCTCGGAAATATCGCAATCCCCTCTGAGGCGTACTATGGGGCTCAGACGGCCCGAGGTATCGCGAATTTCCCAATATCTGGCATAAAAATTTGCTGGTACCCTGTTTTCATCAGGGCGCTCGCTTTCGTAAAATTATCCGCATCACGCGCGAATGCTAAACTCGGTCATCTATCGGCCGATAAGGCAGCCATAATCTCTTAGCTTAGACTTAGCTCGACTTTGTACATTATGCAGCGAAGCAAAGTGCTTGTGTCATCCGCTTGAGGCGGCTTGGTTGAGTTTCAGGAATGTCCGGGTCTGGCGGGTGCTGTCGATAAATATCCTGATCCCACAGGATCATGCGAACCGCACCGATGGCATCGGAGAAGGTGAACTCTGTTTTCTTGTACCAGGCGGCGGCATAGGGAAGGACGCCATGACCGAGCAGATCGCATGCCCAGAGTGTGACGAGGCTGTAGAGCGCCAGCAGCGACGGGGTCGTGCGCATGATGGCTTTGTCGTTCCACTGCCGTTGGGTTTCCACGCCAAGATGCGCTCGCGTTTCGGCGAAGGTGACCTCGATCTGCCAGCGCCGAACGAAATAGGCAATGATCTGAGCGGGCTCAAGGTTGACGTTGGTGCTCATGAACGCCTGGGGTTCACGACGGCCTGATGGATCGCGAACGAGAACCCAGCGAATTGGTCTTGGGGGCGTTCCACGCCGATACCAGAGGCCGGTTCCTGATGTGACATCAAGGGTTTTGTCGGTTTGCTTGCCGTACCAGGACGATGCGACGATGCGCTGCCACTCGGTCTTTGCGTCTTTGAGGAGCGTTTTCAGTTTCGGCAATGGCCTGCCTTTTTGCGCCGGTCGCCCGAGCGTATGTTCGTGCCGTTGATCTGGTGGAGCAAAGAGACTGGCATCCAGACGCAACCGCGTGATGAGAGTGGCCGTGTCGGGAAGAGCCGCAGCCAGTGTATGAACGGCAAAGCTGCTATCGCCGACAAAGATGATTTCGCGGCCCGGCAGCCAGCGGCAAAGCTGCAAGACGCCTTGCCTTGCCCAATCAGTCAGCAGCTTGTGCTTTCGGCCCTTCTTCTGATCATGGCGCTCAGAGGGACACAGGATCGTCAGCACCGGCAGGGCTTTAATACATTTTGCCCATGGGACAGGTGAAAGAACCATGAAGCTCAACCATCTCAAGCCGCTGGCTTTGACAAAGTGGCCATGGCTGGAGCGCACCGGGTCACGATAAATTCCACGCGCGGCGATGCGTTGGCCCCAACGCCGTTCGATTGTATCATCCATGCCAATCACGACAGGGCCCTCGGGCACGAGCCGGGCAACAATGATGGACAGCAGACGGGCCGCCAACGTGCGAGGGTTCCAGCGGGCTCGGTTGAGGAGTTGATGATAGGCGGCAAAATTACTTACCTCCGCGCGTCCGGTGATGCGCAGGCAGGCCGTCACCGTTCGCTTGCCAGGCGAAAGGAGCGCACCCATCACCAGGACCAGCAGATGCTCCCAGCTTGGCGCGGTAAACCAGAAACGAAACGGCGACAGCCATTTGCGAAGGATGTGGGGGACCGCGTCTCCCGGCTCACGGCTACAATCATGTTGTTCGCTCATCCATTCGTTCGAATCCGATCAAACGAATGGCGCAAGGCCGGGACCCTGCGGCGAATTGATTCACCCAGGGCTGCTCAGATGCCCCCGAAATCACCACCGATTTTGTACAAAGTCGAGCTTAGAACCGGACTCGAAAAGAATTCAATAATCGTAATATCTTGCGAGGCGTCGGGTCAGGATGCGGATGTGAGCGATGATGATCCAGGTTTCAGCCGAAGCGATTGATTTCTCCCAATCCTTGGCCAATCGTCGGCATCGGCCGAGCCACGCGAAGGTGCGCTCCACGACCCAACGGCGCGGCAGGACTTCGAAGCCCTTGGCCTTGTCGGTTCGTTTGACGATCTGGAGAGTAAACGTAGCGATCTTTTGCAGCGCGCCCCTCAGCTTCGGTCCGGCATAGCCGCCATCGGCGAAGATATGTCTGAGCCAAGGCCAGCGCTTGAGAATGGATTTGAGGACAGCGGCTGCGCCGTCGCGATCCTGAACATCAGCGCTATGAACCATGAGGCCGACCATCAATCCCAGCGTATCGACGACGATGTGACGCTTGCGCCCCTTGATCTTCTTGCCCGCGCCCCGGAAGACTGGCGGCAACGCTAAACCGGGGACGATTCAAACGGCACTTCTGGGGAGTATTGATCCGGTATCGAAACGCGAGCAAGGCCATCAGGCTCGCATAGTCCAGAGCGGCGACGAAGCCCCAGAGGTCGAGCACATCACGCGGCATGTCCGCCGCCAATCCGGCATGACGATCATTCAGCATCTTCGCCGCCGTGTCCTCGATGCCGTCGGTGTGGGCCGCGAGGTAGTTGCTGGTCGGGCGGACTTCGAGGCAATGGGCCTCGCTGCCGCCGCGATAGAAGGTCTGCGCCGCCAGCGTGTGGAGGACGGCTATGAGTGCCATATCCGGCTGCTCGCCAAGGGCGAGACGCAGGCCAAGGGTGCGATGCGCGGTCAGGTCGCGGAAGAGCGAATCCGACGGCGGCTTGCCATCATCCCCGGCGTCTTCTTCCGGTTCCGGCTCGCTCGCAGAAAACTGGTCGCCTTCGCCTCGCTGTGCGGGGTGTTGCGGGCATTCTTCGGGTGCTTCTTGAGCTAGTTGAGCGGGATGAAGACGGTCGCGCCGTTTTCGATGGTCGGGGCGATGGTTGCGATCGTGGTCATGGTCGTTCCTCTCATGGGCTTGGGTTGGAGCGCTGCGCTGCGCTGCCGTGACTGGTGCGACTGTCTGAGTTCACAGAAAGACGCCCCACCTGGAAAGCCGTGACCAGCACGCTGGCTCGATTTCATCAGCCTTGCCGATAGCCTTCCAAGACGAACGGGCACGCGCCATTAGCTCCGAGTAAACTGGGAGGTAAGGACGTCGAATGGCAGGATGCGCGCTCGGCAAAGTGGGAGCACTTCACCCTCGAGGCGATCGCGAAGGATTGTTTGCCGCTTACCTGCAGGCATAGAAGCAATCCCGAAACGAAGTTCAGCGATTGATATTGCGGACAGGAACAATGTCTCGACGACCTGGGCATCCAGCCAAGCGATTAGCGCCTCATCGGGAGCCGGTTCCCATGGCTCGTATATCACATTGATGTCCAGCGAGATCATTCGAAAGTCATTGGTTCAGTTGGCGACTTTGCTGCAAAGCTTCAACGTCTCGATTGGAACGCTCTGCTTCACGGCCGATTTCCGCGAGAAGAGAACCGAGCTTCACTCGCTCCGACGGATGAACCGCGGATTCGAGAATATCACGGATCTCGGCTTCCGTGCTACGGCCATGGTGAGCCGCTCGCACCCGCAGAGCGCGATGTGTTTCATCGGAAAGGTTTCGAATGGTGAGGCGGACGGCGGTCGTCAAACCGACAGCCGTCCGTTTGCGGTCAGGCAGGCATGCCTTCGATCAGTTTGTCGAGCGTGATCGGATAGTGTCGGACGCGGACGCCTGTCGCGTTGTAGATGGCGTTGGCGATCGCGGCGGAGACGCCGCAAAGGCCTAGCTCGCCGACACCTTTCGCTTTCATCGGCGACGACATCGGATCTGTCTCGTCCATGAAAATCACGTCCTGACGCGGAATGTCTGCATGGACCGCGACCTCGTAGCCGGCGAGGTCGTGGTTGACGAAGAAGCCGCGCCGGGTATCGACGGCAAGTTCTTCCGACAGGGCGCCGCCGGCTCCCATGGTCATGGCTCCGATCACCTGGCTGCGAGCCGTGATTGGATTGAGGATGCGGCCGGCGGCGCAGACGGCCAGCATCCGCCGGAGGCGCGTCTCGCCAGTCGCGACGTCGACGCCGACCTCAATGAAGTGCGCGCCGAAGGTCGACTGTTGGTGGGTTTCCGTAAGGTCGCCCCATGTTATTGTGTCCTCTCCGACGAGCCCTTCCTGCCCCGCGGCTTCGGCGAGCGGAACCGAACGATTGCCCGAGCGCACGTCGCCGTTCTCGAAGACAACGTCCTTAGAATTGAAGCCGAGTTTCTTGGCCGCGGCCTCGCGCAGCTTTACGCAAGCGGCATAAACGCCCGAGGTCGACGAGTTCGCACCGAATTGTCCACCCGATCCGGCCGACACGGGGAACCGGGAGTCTCCGAGCTGGACGGCGACCTTGTCGATCCCCACACCCATCATCTCGGCAGCAGTCTGCGCAATGATAGTATAGCTGCCAGTACCAATGTCGGTCATGTCGGTCTCGACCGTCACGACGCCCTGCCTGTCGAGCTTCACCCGCGCCCCGGACGGCAGGACGAGGTTGTTGCGGAAGGCCGCGGCGACGCCCATGCCGACCAGCCAGTTCCCTTCGCGGCGGGATCCGGCCTTGGGCCGGTTGCTCCAGCCGAACCGTTCGGCGCCGAGCTTCAGACAGCCGACAAGGTCTCGATGAGAAAACGGACGCTCGGGCTTTTCCGGGTCGACCTGGGTGTCGTTGACGATCCTGAACTCGACCGGATCCATACCGACCTTCTCGGCCATCTCGTCGATCGCGATCTCCAGCGCCATCAACCCGGGCGCCTCGCCGGGCGCACGCATGGCGTTGCCTTCGGGAAGGTCCAGCGTGGCGAGGCGCATGGCCGTCATCCGGTTGCCTCCGGCGTAGAGGAGCCGTGTCTGGTTGACGGCCGTTTCGAGCTGGCCCCCCTCGAGATCGCCCGACCAGCTTTCGTGGGCGATCGCGGTAATCTTCCCGTCGTGCCCCGCGCCGATGCGGATGCGCTGGATCGTCGCTGGACGATGCGTCGTGTTGTTCATCATGAACGGGCGCGGCAGGGCGACCTTGACCGGTCGCTTGGCGGCCTTGGCAGCGAACGCTGCGAGGACAGCGTCCGATCGAAGAAAGAGCTTGCCACCGAACCCGCCACCGATGAATGGAGACATGAGGTGGATCTTCTCCTTGTCGACGTCGAGCGTCGTTGCGAGGTCGGAGCGCCACCAGTCGATCATCTGGCTCGAAGTCCACACCGTCACCTCGTCGCCGTTCCATGCGGCGATGGAAGCGTGCGGCTCCATCATCGCGTGGGACTGGTCGGGGGTGGTGTAGGTTTCCTCGAAGGTAACTGGCGCGCTCTTGAACGCGGACTCGAAGTCGCCGGCCGCAGAGTCCGGCTGCACAGACTCGTCCGGTTTTTTAGCTGAGGCCTGTGCTTCCTTGAGGTCGAACGCACCTTTCTCCTCAGCGTAGGCGACCTTGATCAAGGCAGCTGCCGCGCGAGCCTGTTCAAAGGTCTCCGCGACGACGACAGCGATCGCCTGGTGGTAGTGCTGGATCTTGTCGCCGCCGAAGAGCTTGGCCGTGTTGAACTTGCCCTTCTTACGGTCGCCGACGTCGAGGGTCGTGACAACGGCGAGGACGCCTGCCGCCATCTTGACGGCGGAGACGTCCATCGATTTTATCCGGCCCTTGGCGATGGCCGAACCGACGGGATAGCCGTAGGCGTATGGCATATTGGGGTCATGCCACTCGTAGGCGTACATCGCCCTTCCGGTCGTCTTGAGCTGCCCGTCGATGCGGTGGATCGGTTGGCCGACGACCTTCAGCCGGTCGATCGGATTGGTGGTTGCTGGCCTATCAAACTTCATGGCTCAACCCCTTGCTTCTGAAAGGACGGCGCCGAGCGTGCGCTTGACCAGCTCGACTTTGAAACGGTTCTGCTCCGTGGGATGGGCGTCGGCGAGGATGGCGCCTGCGACAGCCTGAGCACCTTTCGGAAGCTCGGCTTCGGCCGCCTCGACCCGCCAGGGCTTGTGTGCGACGCCACCGACCGCGACATGTCCGGTTCCGTCGGGCTGGATGACGGCTCCGACCGAGACGAGCGCGAAGGCGTAGGAGGCGCGGTCGCGAACCTTGCGGTAAATGTGCTTCCCACCGATCGGCGGCGGCAGCATGACGGCGGTGATGAACTCGCCACGCTCGAGGACGGTCTCGATATGCGGCGTGTCGCCGGGCAGACGATAAAAGTCAGCAATTGGGATCGAGTGCTCGCTTCCGTCTGCCTTTACCGTCTCGACGGTCGCATCGAGAACCCGCATGGCGATTGCCATGTCGCTTGGATGGGTGGCGATGCAAGCATCGCTGCCACCGACGACAGCATGCTGGCGGGAGAAGCCACCGATGGCCGAACAGCCGCTGCCCGGCTGGCGCTTGTTGCATGGCTGATTGGTGTCGTAGAAGTACGGACAGCGCGTCCGCTGCAGAAGGTTTCCTGCCGTCGTCGCCTTGTTGCGTAGCTGCCCCGAGGCACCGGCCACGAGCGCTCGTGATAGAAGTCCGTAGTCGCGACGGACGACTTCGTGCGCTGCGAGATCCGTATTCCTCACGAGAGCGCCGATACGCAGTCCGCCCTCGGGAGTGATTTCGATCTTGTCGAGACTAAGACCGTTCACGTCGATCAGGTGCGTCGGCGCCTCGATCTCAAGCTTCATGAGATCGAGCAGGTTCGTGCCGCCGGCGATGAACTTTGCTTCAGGGTTGGATGCGACCGCCTTGGCCGCGGCCTCGACAGATGAGGCCCGTTCGTAGGTAAAGGCTTTCATGCTTTGATCCCCGCGAATTCCGAAATGGCGTCGAGAATGTTGGAGTAGGCCCCGCAACGACAGATGTTGCCGCTCATGCGTTCGCGCACTTCGGCTGCAGTCAACTGCGCCGGGCTGTTCAAATCGCCGGTGACGTGGCTGGGAATGTTCGACTTGATCTCGTCGAGCACCGCCAGGGAGGAACAGATCTGACCGGGCGTGCAGTAGCCGCACTGGAAGCCGTCGTGTTTGACGAAGGCGGCCTGCATTGGATGGAGTTCGCCGGGCCTTCCGAGGCCTTCGATCGTCGTGATCTCGTCGCCCTCGTGCATGACGGCCAGCGTCAGGCAGGAGTTGATCCGCCGTCCGTCGACGATGACCGTGCACGCGCCGCATTGGCCGTGATCGCAGCCCTTCTTGGTGCCGGTGAGGTGGAGATGTTCGCGCAGCGCGTCGAGCAGCGTGGTTCTGTTGTCGACGTCGAGATCGCGTTCCTCGCCGTTGACCATGAAGGTTACCTTCGTCGTGTAATCCATTGTTCTCCCTGCGGATTGCGCCGCCGCGCCTTTGGCGACGGTCCCAGTAACCGCGATCGTCGCGGCCGACGAGATAAGCAGGTCGCGACGGGAAAGTTCCAGTTGGGCAGGGTTTTGCATGTCCATCTCCACTTCGTTTTATTCGTTGGACGGAGGCATCAGGCCCGATGGGCTTGATGCCAACTTGCAAAGGTAGGGCGCCGGAAAATTTGTTTAGGGTGCTTTTACTGCATGCAGTTATCGATCACGCTCATGAGTGACCGACATCGGGCTGGGTTTCTGCGGTCTGAGGCGGGCGGGCATAACGCTGAGATCTACGAATTTCACGCGTCGGGCAGTCCTCGGTGCTACGGCACCGGCCACCCTTCCCTCTGCGCTCAAGGCGCAGCAGGGAGGCGATCCCGCAAGCCAAGAAGCAAGCAACGTCAGGCAGAATTGCGTTCGACGATCTAACCCTGACCGCCGTCCTCTACGACAATAAAACGGCGGCCGCGCCGAACGCTGAGCTCATGCCCCTAGTGGCCGGTCATCTTGAGAACAGCCTCAGGAAGCCGCTCACCCTGGATGTCGACCTTCGACGCCTCGCGGTCGATCTCGGCGAGATCATGGGCCGTCATTGGGAGTTCCGCGCCGCCGATGTTTTCCTCAAGACGATGTAGCTTCGTGGTGCCAGGGATAGGAACGATCCACGGCTTTTGCGCCAGCAGCCATGCAAGGGCGACCTGGGCAGGGGTCGCCCGCTTCCGTTCCGCGACCGCCTTGATAACCGACACGAGCTCAAGGTTCGCCTTGCGGGCCTCGGTCGAGAAACGCGGCACCATATTGCGGAAGTCGCCCTCTTCGAACTTGGTGCTCTCGTCGATCTTGCCAGTCAGAAAGCCAGCGCCAAGCGGGCTGAACGGCACGAAGCCGATCCCGAGCTCCTCGAGCACCGGCAGGAGCTCCTTCTCCGGCTCGCGCCAGAACAGCGAGTACTCGCTTTGGACCGCGGTGACGGGCTGGACAGCATGACCACGGCGGATGGTCTGGACGCCGGCTTCCGACAGGCCGAAGTGCTTGACCTTGCCTTGCGCGATCAGATCCTTCACGGCGCCTGCTACGTCCTCGATCGGCACGTTCAGATCGACGCGGTGCTGATAGAAGAGGTCGATGCGATCGGTCTTCAGACGGTTTAACGCGGCATCCGCCACGGCCTTGATGTGCTCCGGGCGGCTGTTGGTGCCACCGGTGCGCGCTCCAGTCTCCAAATCGATGTCAAAGCCGAACTTAGTCGCGATCGTGATCTGGTCGCGAATGGGCTGCAGGCCCTCGCCGAGCAACGACTCGTTCGCGAACGGTCCGTAGGCTTCGGCCGTGTCGAAGTGCGTGATCCCCCTGTCAAAGGCATCGCGGAGCAGCTTGATCATCTCGCTCGTGTCGCCGGCTGCTTCATACACCCCGGTCATTCCCATGCATCCGAGGCCGAGGGCCGATACTTCCAGGCCGGAAGTTCCAAGTTTACGCTTCTGCATTTTCGTTTCCCTTTGCTTGTTCGTCGCGTCCGCGTTCGCCGGACTGGAAGTCCGAGCTGACGCTGAGTTCCTTCCAGGCGTCGATCTCTCGCCGCTGGCTGTCGAGTTCGTTTCCGACGATCTTGACGGCGTCGCTGCCCAGCAGAAACCGGGCTGGGAGTTCCGATTTTCCGACCAGCTCGAGAAGCGCGGTTGCCGCCCTTCTCGGATCGCCCGGCTGACGACCGTGGGTCTTGTCGTTCTTGCTCGCCGCGCAGTAGCCGGAGCCGGGCGCGGCCAGCCGGCCTGCGATCGAGGATACGTTGAAAATGGTTCCGCTGCGCCGAGAACGCATGCCCGGAACAACCGCCTTGATCATCGAGACGGTTCCGAAGAAGTTGGTGGCAAACAGATCCTCGACCTCCTTGTCGTCGCCCTCTTCGACCGCGGCCCGGTAGCCCGCATTGTTGACGAGAACGTCGACGGAGCCGAAGTGGTCCTGCGCCTGAGCAGCAACCCTGGCCACCTGCTCCTTGTCCGTGACGTCGAGGGGGGCTGCGAGAGCCGTGTCGGGGAACGCCGCCGCAAGGTCCTGCACCTTCGCCACGTCGCGTGCCGTTACGACTGCGTTGTGTCCCGCCGCGAGAACGGCTTCAGCGAGGCTTCTTCCCAGTCCAGTCGAGCAGCCGGTAATCGTCCATGTGGTCATCGTCATTCCTTTCGTGTGGTGCTGTCCGCCCAATGGTCACGAGTACCCCGTGCCCCAAACGGTCAGGTTCGCGGTGGCGCTTCCACGCCAGAAAAGACCAGGACTTGGTCAGGGAGCCGCGCGCCGTTTATCTGAATGGCCGCGACGGCCTTGTTCAGCTCCGCGACCTCGTCGGGCTCGAAGTGGATGGAGGCTGCGCCGATGTTTGCAAGCATGTGCGCCATCTGCGTGGTCCCGGGGATCGGTACGATCCATGGCTTCTGGGCCATGAGCCACGCCAACGCGATCTGGGCGGGCGTCGCTTTCTTGCGATCAGCCCAGGTCTTCACTAGAGCGACCAGGGCCAGATTGTTCGGCACATTTTCTGACGAGAACCGCGCCTCGACGCCGCGTATGTCTCCTTCGGCAAATCTTGTCCGTTCGTCGATGGCACCCGTCAGGAAACCGACGCCCAGCGGGCTCCATGGAACGAAACCGATGCCGAGTTCCTCGCAGAGTGGAATGACGGCCTCCTCGGGGCCTCGCCACAGCATCGAATACTCGTTCTGGACTGCTGTAAGCGGCAACTCGGCGTGTGCGCGGCGTACGGTGTTGAGACCCATCTCGGACAGCCCCCAGTGCAGAACCTTGCCCTGCGCCACGAGTTCCTTGACTGCGCCCGCGACGTCCTCGATCGGAACCTGCGGGTCGACGCGATGCTGGTAGAGAAGATCGATATGGTCAGTCCGCAAACGCTTGAGCATGCCCTCGACGGCGAGCTTCACGTGCTCTGGACGGCTGTTGAGCTCCGGCAGCCGCTTGCCGGTCTCCAGGTCGATGTTCCAGCCAAACTTGGAGGCGACGACGATCTGGTTTCGGAACGGCTGCACGCCTTCACCCAGGATCCGCTCGACCTCATGCGGTCCGTAGGCTTCCGCGGCGTCGTAGAACGTGACGCCACGCTCGTGTGCTGCCCTGATGATGCCGATCATCTCCGCACGGTTGGGGATCGTCGTCTGGTAGGTGCGGCTCATGTTCTGCACGCCGAGGCCGACGCTGGAGACCTCGAGCGATCCGAGCTTTCGTCGCCCAAGCGCGCTGGCAGATGAACCGGCGGTCGATGTCGACTGCGCCAGGGCAGGAGATAGGCCCGCGTCCAGAAGCGGGGTGGCTGCGAGCGATCCCGCCGCTCCCAGGAAGCTTCGACGGCCCAATGTCATCTTCTGCTGATCTGCCATCTAGAAATCCTTTCACGGCGCTACGGAGTTCTTCCTGCTTCCGAATATAGCCCTCGCTTGATCGCTCGATTAGACGCTATAATCCGCATTCCCCTATAAGCAGGACTAATGAATGCCGAACGAGAACTTCAATGACCTTGCCGCCTTCGTCACCGTTGCCCGCGAGGAAAGCTTCACGAAGGCCGCCGCCAAGCTCGGCGTGTCGCAGTCGGCCCTCAGCCAAACGATCCGAGGTCTCGAGGAGCGGCTGGGCATGAGACTGCTGACAAGAACGACGCGTCGAGTTTCGCCCACCGCAGCCGGCGAACGGCTGCTGCAGACGGCGGGGCCGCGTTTCGAAGAGATCCAAGCCGAGCTCGCGGCACTGAGCGAGATGCGGGACCGGCCGACGGGTACCGTACGCATTACCGCGGGAGAGCATGCTGCGGTGTCCGTTCTTGCATCTGCTCTCGAGAAGTTCCTGCCGGACAATCCCGACGTAAAGGTCGAGATCATCGTCGACTACGGGCTCACAGACATTGTCGCCGAGCGCTTCGACGCCGGCGTCCGTCTAGGCGAGCAGGTCGCGAAGGACATGATTGCGGTTCCGATCAGCCCCGAAGTCAGAATGGCGGTTGTGGGGTCGCCCGCCTACTTCCGTCAGCACCTTTGGCCGGAGACGCCACAGGATTTGACCGCCCACAACTGCATCAACATGCGGCTGCCGACGTACGACAACATCTTCGCCTGGGAGTTCGAGAAGGACGGACGGGAGCTCCGCGTCCGCGTCGAGGGACAGCTCGTCTTCAACAACCTGGCAATGAGACGGGAGGCGGCTCTTAGAGGATTGGGGCTGGCCTACATGCCAGAGGATCAGGTGCACCAGCTTTTGGACAAGGGCGAACTGATCAGGGTGCTGGAGGACTGGTGCCCGCCGTTTGCGGGCTATCATCTTTACTATCCGAACCGGAGGCATCCCTCGCCGGCTTTCGCCCTCGTCGTCGAGGCTCTCCGGTACCGCACATAAAAGCGCGTTCACTTCGATGTGATTGATAAGGACAGCTAATGGCTTCATGCGGATCAAGGCATCTAATCACTAGATAAGCCCTCGCGTATCTTTCCTTGTGTCAGCGCCAGGGGAAGGACGACATGAATATCTCGCTACGGAATGCAGCATTTTTTCTACTAGCCTTGAGCCATTTCGGAATCGCCGCAGTTGCGTCCGCGCAAACGGCACCCAAGCCCGAAGCCATTGTCATCGAGGAACAGGGCAGTTTCTCAGCCGGAGGTAAGGCCGTCACCACGCCCGGTACTTTCAACAACAAAGCTCCGACCTCGCAGGGCCAGAGCATCCATGGCGATCATCTCTACGCCTTCTTCCAGATCCCACAGAACCCGAGACCGCTGCCGATCGTCATGCTCCACGGCGCCTTCCAGTCGGGCCGGAGCTGGGAAACGACGCCCGACGGGCGCGAGGGATTCCAGACGATCTTTCTCCGCCGCGGTTTCCCAGTCTACGTCGTCGACCAGCCGCGGCGGGGCCGTGCCGGCAACAGCACCGTCGCCGCTGCCATTGAACCCACCCGATACGACCAGCTCTTCTTCGACCAGTTCCGGATTGGCGTTTGGCCGAAATACTACGACAACGTCCAGTTCGATCGCGATCCGAATACGCTGACACAATTCCTGACCTCAGTGACGCCGAACACCGGTCCTTATGATCCGGGCGTCATCTCGCATGCCATGTCAGCGGTTCTCGATCGAACCGGTCCGGCGATCCTATTCACGCATTCGCAGGGAGGCGGGCCCGGATGGCTTACCGCTATCAAGAACCCGAACGTAAAAGGGATCGTCGCATTCGAGCCGGGTAGCGGCTTCATCTTTCCAGACGGTGAAGTGCCCGATTCGATGCCGAGCGCGGCGGGCACTCTGCCAGCGGAAGGCGTTCCCGTCCAAGAGTTCGAAAAGCTGACGCGTATTCCGATCGTCATCTACTACGGAGACAACTTCCCCGTCGAACCAACCAGCGAACGTGGACAGGACAACTGGCGTGTGAGACTGGCGATGGCGAAGCTCTGGGTTGCCGCCATCAATAAGCACGGCGGCGACGCTAAGCTCGTCCATTTGCCGGAGATCGGCATCCGCGGCAACACCCACTTCTTGTTCTCCGATCTGAACAACATCGAGATCGCCGACCAGGTGTCGAAGTTTCTTGCCGAGCAGAAGCTCGACTGACCACAGAGCGGAGAAAACTGATGAAACACCTGATCGCGAACATACTTCTGACGGTCGGCATCGTGCTCGCAGCGCTGCCAGGGGCGGTGTGTGCCCAGTCCTTGGCGAAAGGCGATGACATGACCAAGCAATCCAGAGCCCAGCAACTGATGGGAGATACCGCGCCGAAGCTTGCGGAACTCACCGACAATATCCTCTATGGCGACATTTGGGAACGTCTGGAGCTTTCGAAGCGCGATCGCAGCCTTATCACCGTGGCAGCGCTGATCGCCATGAACCGGCCGGATCAGCTTCGCTCGCACCTTGCCATTGCACTTCAGAACGGCGTTACCAAGGAAGAGCTGAGCGAGACCATCACCCACCTCGCCTTCTACGGCGGCTGGCCGAATGCCGTCACGGCGGTCGGCGTCGCCAAGGAAGTATTCGGGAGAAATCCGGAATGACGAAGGTCGCAGACGTCATCGTGGGCGCGTTCCTGTCTGGCTGCGCCGTCGCGCTTGTCGGCTGGCAGGTTCATGCAGAACAGAACCGCACAACGTTTCCAGACATCGACAAGCTGATCCACTATACGACCGTCACCCGCGGCGAAGTCACTGAACACATCATGACATCGCGCGAGGCGATCGAGGCGGTCAAGAATGGCCAGCCCGTCCCCCCGACACTCATGTGGTGCTCGTGGACTACCGTGACGGCGAAGTCTTTCGGTACTTCGTCATGGAGAAGGGCGAAGGCTTTGGTGCCGACTATGACGAAAGCCGGCGCACCGGAGACTGGCAATTCCAGTGGTTCAAGCCCGACAAGACGATCAACCTGGCCGAGAATACGGCCCGCTGCCAATCATGTCATGACGCGCGATCTGACCGGGACTTCCTCTACACCCACAGCGATATGCGGCGCTTCGAATTCGAATGATCCCGTTTCCCGCTCGTCTGTTTCTCCACGTCGTATCCGTCGGACTTCTTGTGGCGTGTCTGGCCTACTGGTGGCTCGACAATCTGACCCACGAGATTTTCGGCACCGCCATGTTCTTGCTGGCGGCTATCCAATTGGCCCGGTTCGCGGCACCGGTAACAACTTCTACTAGCTCTCGTCGTTTCCGATGCCCATGAGGCGTTGCCTTTTGGCGCGGTGCCACCGCTCGGTTGCCTCAGCTTGCGGGCCGGCTCTTTTGCGGCATGTGTTGCCGCCATGCACTTGCGCCGATATGCGGACTCTCCCATCGTGTTTACAGCATGCAACCTGGGGGGGTCCTGCACGGCTCCGCCGGTTTTCATAAAACCTACGTGCAGGTAGGAGCATGACTGTGGCATCAGGTTCGCTCAAACTCTTCAGTTACGCCATTCTTCTGACGTCCATTGCCGCATCGGTGCACGCCCAATCCAGCGAGGAGCTAGCAAAGAAGCTCTCAAACCCAATTGCCTCGCTGATCAGCGTTCCGTTTCAATTCAACTACGATCAAGGCTACGGACCGCAAGACGGCGATCATACCGTCGTGAACATTCAGCCGGTAATTCCATTCGCGCTCAATGAAGACTGGAACCTCATTTCCCGAACGATCCTGCCTGTGACGTGGCAAGACGACATCGCTGGCCCGTCAGGAGAGCAGTTCGGGCTCGGTGACACGCTACAGAGTTTCTTCCTGTCGCCAGCCAAGCCAACCGAAAATGGAATTATCTGGGGCGTCGGCCCGGCGTTCCTGGTTCCCACAGCAACCGACGAGTTCCTCGGAAGCGGAAAGTGGGCCGCGGGTCCAACCGGCGTGGCTCTCAAGCAAGACGGGCCATGGACCTTCGGTATACTGGCGAACCATTTGTGGTCGTTCGCCGGACAGAGCGACCGGGCGGACGTCAGTTCGACATACCTGCAACCCTTCATCTCTTACACGACGCCGGAAGCCTGGACCTTCTCATTGAATACCGAGAGCACATACGACTGGGAAACCAATGACTGGTCGGTCCCGATCAACTTCCAGGTCTCCAAGGTGGTGAAGTTCGGCGAACAGCCCGTGAGCTTTGGCGTCGGCGCGCGTTACTGGGCAAGTTCGCCGGAAAACGGGCCTGACGGCTGGGGAGTTCGGGCAGTGGTCACGTTCTTGTTCCCGAAATAAGAGACTTTCGCGACATCCGCTCCAGGAAGACGAGTTACGGCGTGCTGCCATTGCTTCTGAGGGATTCGATTGGATCAACTGTCACCTCCCGACCCGCTTCTTGAGATTGCGCTTGGAACCTTGATGGTGATTGCGATTATCATCGTACACGGTGTCGGCATCCGCGCAATCAACCAGCGTTTCAGCAAATCCTGGGTCCGTGTGACTAACGTCACACCGCATTGGCGGATCAATCTTTTGCTTGCATTCACAATCGGTTCGCTGGCAGTCCTTCATTTTGTGGAAACCTTCCTTTGGGCCGCCCCCATATCGCTGATGGGGCTGATCCCTTCAATGCGAGACAGCTACTACTTCGTCTTGGAGAGCTATACGACGCTTGGAGAAGGCGCTGTCCGTCTGCCGGACGGATGGCGTCTGATCGGGCCGATCATGGCGATGTCGGGCCTGTTTACATTCGGATAGACGGGCAGCGTTCTGGTGAGCATCATGACCGAATTCGGCAAGCTCGACAGAGGCCGCGCCAAGAAAGGTTTGAAAGATCCCGGACCTTGAACTCGGCGGGATTTCAGAAAGCACTCTGCTGGTGGCAGCGTGACCTCTCACGCCCCACCCTGCTCCGCTTGACGGCCACCCAAAGTGCTTAAGCCGCCCACTACTTTCTGGATATTTTCCTGAACATTTTTGTCGTATCGTTCCTCAAGACCTTCAGGGTGGGCGAAATCCAATGCGTCATCGCACGAAAACCCGCACGGTGTTGGGCGCTGTGATCGTCCTGCTCTGCACGTACCTGCTGCTCGCTTATTTTGTCATTCCCGAGATCTGGTTTTTCCATGATGCCGGCCGCGTTGCCAAGCTCGGCAGCATGGTCACGACAACCGCGCAGGACATTCCGGGCGATCCGATCAATGTCGGCCTTGTTGGATCGAAGGAGGATGTGGTCCGCGCCTTTGCGGCGGCCAAGTGGGATCCTGCCGACAAAATCACCTTGCGCACATCGATCGATATCGGATTGAGTGTCGTGCTTGACCGGCCCGACCTCGACGCCCCGGTCAGTCCGCTGTTTTTCGAGGGAAGAAAGCAGGACCTCGCCTTCGAGAAGCCTGTGGGCGAAAGCGCCGACGAGCGCAACCACGTTCGTTTCTGGCTGACGAAACAAACCGGGGAGGACGACCGTCCGCTATGGTTTGGCTCGGCAAGCTTTGATCGCGGCGTTGGCCTCAGTCATGACACCGGGCAGATCACGCATCACATCGGTCCGGATGTCGACGCCGAGCGAAACCGGGTCATCGGCGATCTCCTCAAGGCGGGCCAACTGCTATCGGACTATGAGATCGACGGCATCGGGGCGACACGCAGCGGCCGCAACGGAGGCGGCGACCCCTATTTCACCGACGGGAAGGCTCTCATCGGCGTGCTTCGCGCGAACGAGCGTTAACGGTCGCGCGCCGGACGCTCGCGGCTCTGAACGCTATCGACCGTGTTACCGCGTCTAACGGTTCTGATTGTTCAGGGGGTGTCAAAATTTGGCCGAAGGGACCGTTGTTGAAATCCGAGATCCAGGGACACCCATTCCCCCAGTCCCAGCCGGAGTCGGGATGGACCTGTGCGGCAAGCTGCCGTTGGCTTGCAGCATTTGCCTGTTGAAGGGTTCGGTACTGTCTGTAGGCCTGTTGCGTTCCAACGTAGAGGCACTTGCAGCCGCCCGGATCGGCATAGACGTAGGTTGTCTTGTTGCCGCGCGTACTCGTCACGAAAGTGTCCGGAGGCAGGTGGTTGCGCATCGCCTGGCGCTTTGGCGTGTCGGCAGGGCGCGCGACGAAGCCGGCTGCGAGGTTGCTTTCCTTGGTGGAGACGGAACCTTGCGCGCTCGTGCAGGCGGTCAAGCGAGCGCCAGGTTCATCAACGGCTTGTCGGGTGTCTTGCAGTGCATAGTGAAGCGTTCCTTTCTATCGACGTGGTGATATTCGTGTCGTTCATGCGTCCTGTTGCCTCGTGGACGTCTTCCCTTACAACCCCAGCGCCTTATTGATCGCCGTGATAAGATCGGCCCCGGCGAAGGGCTTTCGCAAGTACGCGATGCACCCGGCCCGCTCGGCCTCTGCTTGTAGGCGTCGATCTTCAATCGCTGTGATAAAAATGACCGGCAGGTTCGAGCCAGCCTCTTTCAGCCTGCGCTGCAATTCAATGCCGGACATGCCACCGCCCAGGTCGATATCCAGCACAAGGCAGGCGACGTCGGCGCTTGCAGGTTGCGCGAGAAAGGCTTCGGCGGATGCATATTCCACGGCCGCAAAACCATAGGCGTTGAGGAGCCGCCCGGCGCTCCGCCGTAGGCTTGCGTCATCATCAACAACGGCGACCGTGTGGCGCAGCTTTCCCATCCCAAGCCCCACTCGTGACTACATGAGAGATACGCGGTTGCCTTCACAGTAGGCGTGTTGGTGTTCGATTGATATTGTCCTAAAGGGAAGTCGCCGGGACATTGTGCGTAACGGGTTTTCGTTCGAAAGGACCGACGCTGGCTGCAATCGACACTGCTTCGGCAGCGGAGCGCACGCCGAGCTTTTCCATCACGCGATGCCGGTGCACCTTGACGGTGCGCTCAGATATGCCAAGGGCGAAGGCGATCTGCTTGTTGAGATGGCCACGGATGATCAACTCAAAGACTTCGGCTTCGCGCGCGCTCAGGCTCGCCACCAGCCTCCGCTGCTCCTGATGCTGATCGAGCTCGGCCCGACGCCTTTCATATTGAGCCAACGCGCGCTCGATCGTTTCCATCAGGACCGGCACCGAGCTCGACTTCTCCAAGAAGTCCTGAGCGCCTGCTTTCATTGCGTCGACGCTTGTCTTTATGTCTCCTTCGCCGGTGAGGAACACGATTGGCAGTAGCGGCGCCAGCTCGCACAACTGGCGCTGTATTTGCAGACCAGATTGACCTGGCATCTGTAGGTCAAGGAGAACGCAGCCCGGCTCGCAGCTTGGAAGGCGGGCTAGAAACTGATCTCCGGATTCATAGGCCTCGACCTTCAGACCATAGGCGCAGAGCAGCCGTGCAGTCGCCGTGCGGTAGGATTCGTCATCGTCTACGATATGGACAACTGGTTTCATGCACCTCGCGCCTCCCGTCGGGCGAGAGGCAGGACCACCCGGAAGATGGCGCCGCCTTCAGGCCGGTTGTATGCAGAGATCGTGCCGCCATAGGTCTCGACGATCGCACGCGATATGGAAAGACCCAACCCCGTCCCTGCGTTCTTGGTCGTATAGAACGGCTCGAAGATGCTGGACAGGCGCTCTTCAGGAATGCCGTTGCCTGTGTCGACAACACAGAGCTCGGCCCTCTCCTTCTCAATTCCTGTTGCGAATGTCAGGATTCTTTTGGCGGAATCGGCGTCCATCATGGCGTCCATCGCATTGGTCGCCAGATTGAGGACGACCTGTTGCACATGAACCTTGTCCGCCCGCACTGGCAGCTCGGTCGTCGGCTGATTTGTATTGAGTGTAATCCCTCTGCGCTCGGCCTCGCCATGAATGATGTGGATCGCGCTCGACGCAACGTCGTTGAGGTCGAACTCCTGCCAATCGATCTCGCTTCTCTTCTTAAGCAACCCCCTCATCCTGCCAATGATGTCGCCTGCCCGCTGGTCGTCTTCCTGAATGTCCTGAAGGATCTGCTGGATCAATTGCAGATCGGGGGTTTCGCTTCGAAGCAGCTGGGACGCCGCCTCGGCATTGTTTCGTATGGCCGACAACGGCTGGTTCAGTTCGTGGGCGATGGATGACGACAAAGCGCCGGCGGTTGCCGATTGGTTGAGATGAACGGCTTCGAGCAAATGAAGAAGAGAACTGCTCTCCGCCTGGCGGCGTTTGCGGCGCTCGAACAGGAGAATCGAGATGACGCCTGCCTGCATCAAAACGACGGCAACTACGCTCGTAGATGCGAGCCAGTGTTCCTCCCAAAAGCCTCTTTCCTTGTACATCTGTATGGTGCCCGCTGGCAGATCCTCCTCCGCCAGCCCCCAGCGCCGAAGTTGCCGGGCATCGACGATATAGGTCTGCGGCGCGTTGACGTCCGCCACCTGCTTGCCGGCGATTGCGTCGATGACGAGGTTTCCGACGGTGCGTCCCAGGGAATCGAAGGTGACGGTATCGCCGCCGACGACGCCGTGGTCGATGTAGGTCTGATAGGGCCCATAGACGGGCGCACTGGCCGTTGCCGCGATCTGCCTGATTGCCTCGCGCGGGATGAAATTCCGCCCCGCCCGATCCTTAAAGATCGTCAACGCCAGGATGATGCTATCGACGGGGACGTCTGATGCGCGTTCGATAAACTCCTCAATCGTCAGATCTTCCAGGTACGTCGTTTCGTATGACTTGGAGAACTCGTCGAGATCCGCACGCGCCGACGCCAACCATCCCCGGTCGAATTCCGACGAACCACCGATGATGTAAAGGTGACGGGCATTGGGCTGCAGTTTGCGGGCCATTTCCGCCGTCTTCACAATGTCGAATGTCGTGAACGCCCCGATCACGTCATCCGGCAGATCGATGTTCTCCGCGATGGAGTTGCCGAAGCCTGCCGCGACGATCTTTGCATCGGGAGCGATCCTTCCGCGGTTCGTCGATATGAAGCTGGCAGACTCCTTGCCTAACGCGACAACTACGTCGGGGCGGCGAGCGGCGTATTTCTCCGCGAGATATCGTCCCATGCGTGAGACATGATCGGCTTCCGGAAACCTCGACAGATCCAGAAACTCTGAAAACAGGTCGATCTTCCCATCCGTCTCCTCCAGCAGGCGGCTCCGCAACGCTTCCCCGGCAACCGTCGTTGCCGCGAGCCTCTCATCGTAGGGATAAAGGATGAGGATGCGTGGAACCCGATCGACGATGGGGAACGATGTGCCCGAGGTTGCCGCGTGAGAGTTCGCAACAATCGACAAGGCCGCCGACAGCATGAGGCCAGCGTATTGCAATCTAACTGACCACGTGCGCGAGCTCATCTGGCTTCCCCAAAGCCGGGCGAGAATAACACCTTAGCGGTGTAGTGTCATCACCGCATTGTACTACCGGTGATTGGAACGTTGCTTCCGAGACTCCCTAAAGGGCAATATCGAGGACCACCTGCATCCGCTAATATCGACGTCGACCGACTGGAGAGAGGCCCCGCCGGCCTGTCGCAGTCGTTTAAAGTCCGTTTCGCCTGACGCATGCAACCGCGCTGCGGCCAGCGCATTGCCATCAGTCAGCCGAACGTTCAACCGAGGATTTGAAATGAACAGCAGAATCCTTATCCGCTGCATTGGAGCACTGGCTTCGTCCACCATTCTCTGGTGTGCAGCCTCATCGGTGCAAGCGCAGGACTCCCAACGAAAGCCGAACATCCTGTTCATCGTCTCCGACGATACTGGTTACGGCGATCTAGGTCCCTATGGTGGCGGCGAAGGCCGCGGGATGCCGACCCCGAACATCGACAAGCTGGCGGACGAAGGCATGACCTTCTTCTCCTTCTATGCCCAGCCGAGCTGCACGCCTGGGCGTGCAGCCATGCAGACCGGACGCATTCCCAACCGCAGCGGCATGACCACCGTTGCCTTCCAAGGTCAGGGCGGTGGCTTGCCCGCGGCCGAATGGACGCTCGGATCCGTGTTGAAGCGTGGAGGCTATCACACCTACTTCACAGGCAAATGGCATCTCGGCGAGGCGGACTATGCGTTGCCGAATGCCCAAGGTTATGACGAGATGAAGTATGCAGGCCTCTACCACCTCAACGCCTACACCTATGGCGACCCGACGTGGTTCCCGGACATGGATCCGAAACTGCGGGAGATGTTTCAGAAGGTGACGAAGGGTGCACTGTCCGGAAACGCCGGCGGGCCGGTGACCGAAGAGTTCAAGATCAACGGGCAATATGTCGACACACCGGTGATTGATGGCAAGGAAGGCGTCGTCGGCATTCCGTTCTTCGACAGCTACGTCGAGAAGGCTGCACTGGGCTTCCTCGACGAAGCCGCCAAGAAGCCCGATGAGCCGTTCTACATCAACGTGAACTTCATGAAGGTTCACCAGCCGAACATGCCTGCGCCCGAGTTCGAGCACAAGTCCATGTCAAAGAGCAAGTATGCCGACTCGGTCGTGGAACTCGACACCCGCATTGGCCGGATCATGGACAAGTTGCGTGAGACCGGAATGGACCGGAACACGCTGGTTTTCTACACCACGGACAATGGGGCCTGGCAGGATGTCTATCCTGACGCAGGCTATACGCCCTTCCGCGGTACGAAAGGCACGCTCCGTGAAGGCGGCAATAGGGTTCCAGCGATCGCCATATGGCCGAACAAGATCAAGCCTCGCACCAAGAACCACGATATTGTCGGTGGGCTTGATCTCATGGCGACGTTTGCCTCCGTCGGCGGCGTTCCCCTGCCAGACAAGGATCGCGAAGACAAGCCAATCATTTTCGACAGCTACGACATGACGCCGATCCTTCTCGGAACCGGAAAGTCGGAACGCAAATCATGGTTCTACTTTACTGAGAACGAACTGTCGCCTGGCGCTATACGCGTCAATAACTACAAATTTGCATTCAATATTCGTGGCGATGACGGCGCTCAGACGGGCGGTTTGGCGGTCGATTCCAACCTCGGCTGGAAGGGGCCGGACAAGTATGTAGCCACAGTGCCTCAGGTATTTGACCTCTGGCAAGACCCGCAGGAGCGCTACGATATCTTCATGAACAACTTCACGGAACGAACCTGGATGGGCGTTGTCATGGGGGAAGAATTGAAGAAGATCATGGCGACGTATGTTCAGTATCCTCCTCGCAAGCTGCAGAGTATGGGCTATACAGGTCCGATCACACTATCGAACTATGAGCGGTTCCAGTGGGTGCGGGACTCCCTGGCAAAGGAAGGCGTCACCATCACACTACCGACCGGCAACTGAATCTGATCGGCGGCCTGACATCTTCAGGCCGCCGTCGTCTCAAGGCTAGACCAACTGTTTCAGGAGGGCCCCGAAATGCTGGCCACTCGTCGTGAATTCCTCAAATGGACGCGCCAGGGAATTCTGGCGATCGGCTTGTTCACCTTGCTCGCCGCACCAACAACGCTGGCACAGAGCGATCCCTTGCCCTCCTGGAACGACACCGCGCCGAAGCAGGCGATCGTCTCCTTCGTCGAGAAGGTCACCAGGCAGGGATCACCCGAATTCGTCGCCGAACCCGAACGGATCGCAGTGTTCGACAATGATGGAACGCTGTGGGTCGAACATCCCATGTACACCCAGTTGGCCTTCGCCCTGGACCGCGTGAAGACGCTCGCTCCACAGCATCCGGAATGGCAGACTGTGCAGCCGTTCAAGGCGGCGCTCGACGGCGATATGAAAACCCTTGCCGCATCGGGCGAAAAGGGCCTTCTGGAAATCATCATGGTCACCCATGCGGGAATGACGACCGACGAGTTCCAGAAGGTCGTCACCGACTGGCTTGCGACGGCGCGCGATCCAAAATTCAAGCGACCCTACACCGAACTGGTCTATCAGCCGATGGTCGAACTGCTCGCCTACCTGCGCGCCAACGGCTTCAAGACATTCATCGTATCGGGTGGCGGCGTGGAGTTCATGCGGCCATGGACGGAGAAGGCCTATGGCGTACCGCCTGAGCAGGTCGTCGGCTCTTCGATCAAGACCGAGTTCAAGATGCAGGACGACACGCCGACGCTGCGCCGCCTGCCCGAAGTCAACTTCATCGATGACAAGGCCGGCAAACCGGTCGGGATCAACGAGGAGATCGGACGCCGGCCAATTGCAGCCTTCGGCAATTCCGACGGCGACCTCGAAATGCTGCAATGGACGACAATGGCGGGCGCGCCTGCGCGTCTCGGCATGCTTGTCCACCATACCGACGCGGAGCGCGAATACGCCTATGACCGCAACACCGATTTCGGCCGCCTCGACAAGGCGCTCGATGCGGCAGCGATCACCGGCTGGACCGTCATCGACATGAAGGCCGACTGGAAGCAGATCTTCAAGGACTAGGACCGTGTTTCTGCCAATCTCAACGGGAGGATACCGCCATGAAAGTCGATCATATCGCCACCCTGATCATTGCCGGCTTCGCGCTGAGCACTGCCGCCTTTGCCCAGGACGCCCCGAAAAAGCCGCACGTGCCGCTCGAAAAAGCCATTGGCACAACCACGCCGACAGGTCCGGTGCCGTCATTGGCCGTGCTCAATTCGGCTGGTGCCAAGATCGAGAACGGAAAGCTCATTCTGACCGGCGTCTCGCCAAATTCGATCGTCTTTGCTGACCGGCCGGTGCGCGCCGCCGGACATGTGATGACCGAACAGTTCATCATGCAATGGGACGACGGCAAGGACAATTTCGCCGTCGATCCTCCGAACGCGACGGTATCGGTGCTGGGCGGCGACGGATCGGATGTCAGTGACGCCGTCGTCACGCTGAAGACTCCGAAACTCGATGGCACGACGCTGACCTTCGATATTGCCATTCTGGAGGGAAGCCTGAGCGGTGCGACCGGTCCCGCAGCCCTGTTCATCGATCATTTCGGCGGCAGCTTCGGTGGCGGTGGCGGGTTCGGCGGCGGAGGCGGATTTGGCGGAGGCAGTTTCGCTGGCGGCGGCTTCCGTGGCGGAGATTTTGGCGGAGGCGGCTTCGGGGGCAACGACGTGCATATCGGCGATACGAACATCAACCGCGTTGGAGGCAGCTATTGGCATGCCCCCGTCTACCACGGGGCCTGGTATCGCGGCGCTCCGGTTGCCGCGGGTGTAGTCGCCGGCGCGGCGATTGGTGCGGCAGCCGCCCGTCCCTACTATCCCTACTACAATTCCTACGACAACGGCCCGCAGTGCGGCTACTATCCATACCCGGCCTGCTACTGACCCCACTCCACCCACGCCGCCGATGCGGCGTGGCGCTTTCCCAGACGGTGGCATGGAGCGATTGAGTGGCAGCATCTTTTCGGTCAGCGGCGGTTTCAGGAATCGTCCTTCTGTTGTCCCTCTTTTTCCTGTTGCTCGCCTCCGCCGGGCAGAGCCATGCCTCCGATAATATCGCGACACCCGGCCCGGATCCCCGGATATCGATTCATGAGGGTTTCGTAGACGAGAAGACCTGCGCGTCCTGCCATGGTGATCAGGCCGCCGCTTTCGCAAAATCCCACCATGCCAAGGCCATGGCGCTCGCCAACGACAGCACCGTGCGAGGTGATTTCAACAATTCCCGGTTCGAGCATGACGCCATTGCCACGACATTCTTCCGTCGTGACGGCCGTTTCTTCGTCAAGACGGAAGGGCCGGACGGCAAGCAAGCCGAGTTCGAAGTCAAATACACCCTCGCCTACGAACCGCTTCAGCAGTACCTCGCTGATACAGAAGGAGGACGGCTGCAGGCTCTCGACGTCGCCTGGGACACGACCAAACAGGAGTGGTTCTGGCTCGGCAATACATCCCCGGCCAAGCCTGGGTCGACCTATCACTGGGCGGGTCCGTTCTACCGCTGGAACCGCACCTGCATCGACTGTCACTCGACCGATCCGCAAGCAAACTTCAGACCGCAGACGGACGAATACCAGTCGACCTATGTCGCCACCAGCATCGGCTGTCAGTCCTGTCACGGTCCGGGTGCCGAGCACGTCGCATGGGCGCAGTCCGGCGACGCCTCGTCAGCCGAGAAGCCAGACCTGGGCTTGCCGACGGTTGATGCGAATGTCTGCTTCGGTTGCCATGCAAGGCGGACCAGGCTCTTGAGCGGTTACGACGCCGGGAAGCCTTTTCTCGACTATTTCTCCCCGGCATTCCTCCGAGAGGATCTCTATTTTCCGGATGGACAGATCCTCGACGAGGTCTTCGAATACGGCTCGTTTCAGCAGAGCAAGATGGCAAGGGCAGGCGTGACATGTCTCGACTGCCATCGGCCGCACGATGCCAGCCTGAAGGCTGATGGCAACGCGCTCTGCACGCAGTGCCATACGGAAACGAAGCCGGAGCGCTTTGTGAAGCAGGATCCGAGCGGCCTGTTCGACGATCCTAGCCATACCCACCATCCCGTCGGATCGGCGGGAGCTCAATGCGCCAACTGCCATATGCCACAACGCACATATATGAAGGTCGATCCGAGACGTGACCATTCGTTCTTGGTCCCCCGGCCGGACCTGTCGGCGACCTTGGGTACGCCAAATGCATGCACGACATGCCATGCCCGCAACGACAATGCCTGGGCAGCCGAGACCATGGACAAGTGGTACGGAACCGACTGGCGTAAACGTCCGACGATCGCCCATGCGTTCACCGACGCCGCGAACGCTCAAACAGCTATGGAAGCACTGCGCAAGCTGGTCAACGATCAGGACCAGGCCGGGATTGTCAGAGGCAGTGCCATTGCAAGAATGAGCCGGATCGGCGGAGCGGACGCCGTGGCGGATATTCGAGCGGCATCGGCCGATATAAATCCACTCGTGCGGCTTGGGGCCGCGGAAGCTGCGGGAAACATTCCGCCAGAGCGCAGGCTGGAGGCGATCGGCGACCTGCTCGGCGATGAAACGCGCGCCGTGCGTGTGGCGGCGGCAACGGCCCTTGGGGGAACCCCTCCCGACCTCTTTGGCAGCCAGCGAGGCAGCTTCGAAACCGCGGTCAACGACCTGCGTGCCTACGTCGAAACGAATGCCGACGTCGCGGAAACGCAAAGCAACTATGGCTTCTTCCTGTTCGGCCAGCAGCGAGCGGCAGAGGCCGAAGCCGCCTTCCAGCACGCGATTTCCCTCGACCCTACACTGGAAGGCTCGCGCGTCAATCTTGCGGAATTTTACCGAGCCACCGGGCAGAACGACAAATCCGAGCGAACCTACGCCGAAGCCACTTCACTTTCGCCGGACCGCGCCGATTTGCGTTACGGACACGCTCTATCCCTGGTTCGCAAGAAGGCGATTGATAATGCCATCGGCGAGCTTGAGGAAGCGATCCGGCTCGATCCGCAAAACTCGCGCTACAAGACGACGCTCGGCGTTGCCCTCGATTCCGTCGGGAGGACGGAAGACGCCCTGAACAGACTTGACGCCTGGGCGGCTGCCGGCTCGCATCCGGATATCACGGGCCTCGCGCTCCAATACACTCTCAAGCTTCAGCGGCTCGAGGACGCGTTGAGATTGGCAGAACGCATGGCGCAATTGAGGCCGCAGGACCCGCAGATCTCGGATCTGCTCAGGCAGTTGCGGCAGGCCGTCAACCCGCAATAGATGTTCCGCTTGCCGAAATCCACTTCCTATTGCACACTCCCGACTCGGAAGCAGTGCTGGGGCGAACGAGATCGGGGGATTCTCATGAAGGCCATATACTTGCATGCGATTGTCTTGCTGGCCGGCGTCACAGCCGCTTCGATCGGCAATGCCGCCGATGTGACACCGCTCGCGCCCGAAGCGAAGACGGTCGAGACCCGGAGCGGCTGGGAATTCACGGTCGCTCCATACTTCTGGGCTGCCGGGATTTCCGGGGACGTGAGGCAATTCGGGCTTCCCGAGGTCAATATCGATTCCGATTTCGGCGACATTCTCGACAATCTCGACTTCGCCTTCATGGCTGCGGCCGAAGCAAGATATGACCGCTACAGCATCGTCGGCGACGTGGTCTACGTCAAGCTGGGTGCCGATGCGCACACGCCCCGCGGCATCTTGGCCGACAGCGTCGACGTGACGTCGGAGACCTTTGCAGGGCTTCTCGGCGTGGGTTACGCCGTACTCGAAGATCAGAATGGGCACCTTGACGTGTTCGGCGGCATGAAAGTCTGGTCGGTCGAGACGGACATCTCCTTCAACGGCGGACTTCTGGCCGGTGTGGAGCGGGAAGACAGCGCGACATGGGTGGACGCCGTCGTCGGCCTGCGCGGAAACTACTTCTTCACCCCGGAAATCTATGTCACGGGATGGGGGCTGGTGGGCGGCGGTGGTGCCGACGTCGACTGGGACGTGGGCCTCGGCCTCGGCTACAAATTCAACGACACCATCTCGGCCGTGGCCGGATACCGCGCATTAGGCGTCAACTACGAGAACGACGGGTTTGTCTTCGACGTCGTCCAGCAGGGCCCGATCATAGGGGTATCCTTCCACTTCTAGTGAAGGCGAGAGCGCATGGGGACCAATTCGGCGATCATTGCAGCTGACGGTCGTCGTGCTCGCCTTTTGACAGCCAGATGTCCTGCAGGAATCGGAAGAGAGACCCCGCCAGGAAGCAGAGTGCCGCAATGAACAATACGGCCGCGCCCGGTTCGTGACGGTATCCCAAAAAGGCCACGACGAAGCCGAAGAGGAGCAGAAGCGTCACGCCGATTCCGGCCAGCACCGCAAGGTGCAATGCGCTGTTTAAAAGGCGTTCACGACGCTTCAGCTCCCCGATTCCCTTCTTCAGCGAGGCTCGGGCGATGTCACTCTCGTCGATCTCGCGAAGCTTTCTGATCCGCTCGGTGACGCCGGAAATCCGATTGACCAGCACCGCCACCATCGCCGCGACGCCATTGAGCATGAACGCCGGCGCGACCGCGTGGTTGATCATGCTAGCGAGCTGGTCAGCTTCGACCGACATCTTTCTCACCTATGTATCCAGGCGTACATCTCATCGGCGTCGCGGCCATATGTCCTTTTCTACCGGACCAGGCCCAGATTGATGAGTTGCACGCGTCTATTGTCGGCTGCCGCAGGGTGGCCGGCATCGATCGGCCATTCCTTGCCGACTCCGATGGGATACAGGTGATCGGGGGGGACGGCGAAGGTCGTGGACAGTGCGTAGGTTATGGCATCCGCGCGGTCCTGGCTGAGCTTGAGATTGTGCTTGGCATCACCGGTCGAACTCGTATGCCCCACCACCAGGAATTTGTATCGTGAGAGATTGGGGTGATGCAATGCATCGGCGATCATCCCGATCGTGCGATAGGACTCCGGCTCGATGGCGACGGAATCATTCTCGAAATCAATCTCGACAATGAGCTGCGAAAGCCGCGACAGGTTCTGCCAGTTCGGAAGATTTGCCACGCCCTTTCCGGCGTTTGCGGCAACCTCCTCGGCCAACAAGGCGACATCGACTACGGGTGAGGCCTGGTCGAGCCGTGCCAAGGTTCCGATCAGTTGCTTGTGATCGATCTGCTGCGCCGTTGTGTAGCCTGGAGCAAGCAGCAGGCCAACCGTTACCAATATGCGAATTCGGGCAATGAACATTGTCTTCCCTCCTATCCCTCGATCCTAGCGCCATCCGGCGTCGGTGATTACCTGGTCGCATTTCCTGCCATCGACGCGGCTGGTCTCGATGAGGCATGCGAGGATGTTTCCGTCCCCTACCACGCCGTTGCAGTACTGAGACATGTCGTGCCTGCAGACCTTGGTGTACGCCATCTGTGCCTCTTGCCGCTGCTTGATGGACGTCATCACGCTCGAAAGCGTCGAGGTGCATGTCGGCGAGACCCTGGCGGCATTCTCTTCGAGGCAGGCCTGAATGCGGCCACCTCCAAGATTGACGCCCTTGCAATGCTTCTTGATGTCTGCGCCGCACTCCTGGGCGAGCGCTGTCACGGCGTCCGCGTAGCTAATGGTGTCAGCGCGGCTGGCGACGGCGTGAGTCATAAAGGCGGAGAATGTCGCTGCGGCGACGAGCATGAGCCTCTTTTGGGTCATGGGGTGATCCGATCCTAGTGGTTGAAACCCTTTCATGCGGCCTGGGGACGTCGTCCGATGCAGCAGGCCCTCGTGTTTGTGGCTGGAAAGCGGGGCGCCTGTCTATTGGCCTTTGGGGCACTCGCCGTGAGAACGCTACGGAATGACATTGACTGCACGTGCGGCCACGAGCACCAGGGTCAGGAGCGAGATCGCGCTTTCGAGCATCATCAATGCCTTTGCACGCGGCGTGAGTGGCAGGACATCCGTGGGACTGAAGGCCGTTGCCGTATTGAACGCCAGCGACAGGTAGTCGATGTAGAGCGGCCGCCAATCGGGCGATGCGAGCTCGGGAGCCGACGCCTGGGGAAAGAGCCAGTCGGGTCTCCTTGCGATGCCACGCGCGATGCGCGACGGACCGCCCGCATCGATCTGCCAATAGAGAAGCGAGAAGGTAAGAACGTTGGTGATCCAGATCGAAAACGATGAAGTCAGCAACGACACCGATCGCGTCTCCGGTGGATGGATCGTGATGATCCCTATCATATCGCCAAGTTCCGCCGCCGTATTCCCAGCGTAGACGCTGGCAAGCAGCATGGTCCCGACGCGTTCGATGCGAAGCCAGGTTGAGTTGTCGGGAGACACCGTCACCATGATCATTGGAACGAGTGCGGCGACGACAACCGCGTACGACACCCATCGCGGCATGGCATAGACGTGGTGCGGCAGAATTTCGAGGAAAACGAACACCGCCAGGATCGCCATCACCGGAGGCCAGCGTGGTTCGTCACGACGTGCTTGGATGCCATCACTCATCGTTCCGCCCTCTGCAGCCCTTGGACATGCTGAAGAAACGGACGCCGTCGAGCGGCGTCCGTCATCGGTTGAGGTCAGGCTATTCGCCTGGATGGTGCTGTTGCTTCATCGCCTGAACCTGTTGGATGACCTGTTCGAGATTATAGCTGGCCGGGTCCTGCATCGGCGGATAGTCGATATAACTCTGGAGTTCCTTCAGCCACAGCGCCTGACCGATAGGCAGCATGTTCCAGTCGTAGACGTAGGCAGTCGCTGGAGCAGAGATCGCTCCACCCATACCTGTAAGGGTTTTGATCTGCTCGCCTATCGACGTCTCGAACGGATCACGCTTGATATTGACCACCTGGGTCCAGTGGAACGGGAGGACGCCTGCGAGGAAGCCTGTGGGCGCATCCGATACCATTGCGAAATACATCTTCCAGTTCTTGTAGCGAACTGCCGACGGATCCTTGCCGGAATAGTAGAAGAACGTATCTCGGGCAGATTTTTCCGAAGTCCCTTCAAGATAGTCCCGCTGATTGACGCCATCGAGCGTGGTCTTGGCGATTCCCGGATAGGCGCCCTTCTCGATCTCAGCCTTCAGTTCGTTCTTCTTGGGTCCGCCTGCGATGTCGACCAGTGTCGGCAGCCAGTCGAGAGAGGCGAAGATGTCGTTCTTTACTGTGCCCGGTTTGATGTGGCCCGGCCAACGCACGACGAGCGGCGCGCGCATGCCGCCTTCCCATGTTGTCAGCTTGCCACCTTTAAACGGGGTAGTGCCACCGTCTGGGAAGGTGATCGTTTCGGCCCCATTGTCGGTGGTGAAGGCGATAATCGTATTGTCGAGCTCTCCCATTTCTTCAAGTTTCTTCAGCACGTAGCCGATGTTGTCGTCCATCTGCTTCATGCCGGCTTCGTTGACACCCCAGTCCTTACCACCAGGTTCGCCGACCATGTTCTGGTACTTGTCCGGAAGCACGGTCGTGATGTGCATGCGCGCGGGGTTGTACCAGACGAAGAACGGCTTTTTCGTCTTCTCCGGGTCGTTGCGGTCGAGGAAATCGATGACGTGGCTCGATATTTCCTCGTCGACCGTCTTCGAGCGCTCCAGCGTCAGCGGGCCTTCGTCCGCGCAGGTCTGGTTGGCGGCGGTGCCGTCCGAGGATTTGCACGCCAGCACGGGCCGTGGCGGCATCAAGCATAACGTCGTTTTTGGGTCCACCGCCGCAGGGTCGTCTTTGAGGCCTGGGATCGGCGTGTTCTTGCACGCCGGAGCAATTGTCTGCTCGGTCGGCGTCCTGTTGATATCCGGGAAACTCACGCCCTGCATGGCGTCGAGGTGGTAGAGATAACCCCAAAACTCATGGAAACCATGGGCGGTTGGCAAGGCGTCCGTGTGATCGCCGAGGTGGTTCTTGCCGAACTCACCGGTGTTGTAGCCGAGGTCGCGCAGGAACCATGCAAGCGATGGAGTTCCCGGTTTGAGATATGACGGACTGCCCGGCAATTGGGGCGGGATCATACCTGTGCGCAGCGGGTGCATTCCGGTGAAGAAGGCGTTCCGGCCCGCCGTGCAGCTCTGTTCGGCGTAGTAGGTCGTGAACATTGCACCTTCTTGACCGATGCGATCGATGTTCGGGGTTTCACCGACCATCAAGCCTTTGTGATAGATACCCGGCTGCATCCAGCCGATATCGTCGCCCATGATGAACAGGATGTTCGGCTTCTTGGCGGCGTCCTGCGCGTGCATCGTCGCAGTACTCGCCAGAAGGCTGGCTGCGACGGCGACCGCTGCTGTTAATAATTGCGTGGTCCGTCTCATTTCGAATGCCTCCCTGAAGGGCCTCCACGTGGATGGCCAAGGTGGTTGAAAGACGATTCAAGGCAAAACGGGGGGTTATTTAGCGACATAAATTGGACAGATCATTTCGACACGGAAGCGCCCTCTGCGGCGCGATATTGCCCCTCGATTTGCAGAAAGAGGGCATGTCCACTCTTCCATATGTTTTCTACATCGTATTAGCGGGTGCAGATATTGCCCTTTAGGGAATCCGATAGGGTTCTTCCCCAAGCTATAGAGCGATGTCCGCGACCGCCTCGACCACCCCGAGGCCAGCCGCGCTCTCGAAACCCGATTGCCGGTAGCGTACTGCGCGCCCTTCTCCACATAGCTGACAACCGTGCACACCTCGACATACTGGAAGTCGAAGGCGAGTTGAGCTGACAGGGCGCGGCCGGCTATAAGCCGCCACGTCCGAGCAACGGGGGCCGGACCTGCGCCGGCCCTCCTTTGTTTCAAGCAGGAAGGACGGATCGACGGGCGATCGCGCGCGGGTCATCGCAGGGGCTGCTGATGGCCGTCATCGCTTCTCGAAAGAGCTGGCGAACGAAATCCTCATTCTGGCCGGATTGGGCATCGATGGCGACGCGCATCTCGCGGTTACCGTGAAGCATCGTTCGCGGGTCCGGACCGATCCTACCCAGCCCGACCTTCGGCAGGTCCATGTCATACAGGCCGAGCTCTTCGAGAGCTTGCTAGAAAAGGCTTCGCTGTTGGTCCGGCCGACCTCGGCGAGAACGTCACTACACGCGGCATAGACCTTCTGGATGAAATCATAGGAGTGAGGCTGCAGATCGCCCCATGGCCAGTTGGAGAGCCTCATGCCGCGCTCCTCCGGAACAAACCGACCTGCGAGAGGATTGGGTCTCTAGAAAGGAATTCGCCATGACAACCATTCCAACCGAGCCGGCTCCAAGTCCTAAGCCTGGTCCCATTCCCGATCTGCCGCCCGATGTTCCGGAGCCGCCGATCGAGGAGCCCGATCCGGACTTGCCGCCAGAAGAAATTCCAAACCCAACTCCAGGCCCAAAAGAGTTTCCGCCGACGATGAGATGAGTTCACGGGCTCCTTCATACCGCGCTCCTCTTCGCGTCGAATGCACCGGCCCGCAGTCTTAGGAACCGCCGCCGCATCCACTTGGTTTCGGGGATCGCGCAGACGCCGATAGTCTCAGCTGCGTCGCGCTGCTCGACCTTCGTAGGCGGAAGAGCCATGCCTCGCGCTGGGCGTGGCCGATGGCGAGGTCTTTCCAATCCTTCCCCGGCGGCTTAATGCCCACGGGATGGAGAGGCGTCCAACGGGCTCCCTTCGAAGAGTAGGCAGCAGTCGTCCAAGGTAACTCGCCTGCCCTGCGCGATGTGGCCCTTCAAAAACTCTCCCGCATGAGCGAGCGTTAATCCCAGCTCCTGATTGTATTCAATCTTTTATTCGCGTAAAAGCTTTAGGGTGTGCAAACACGATGGAACCGCTACGATGGATGCGATTCACACTGAAGGCTTCGACGCTGCTTTGACCCTGACCGACCACATCGAGCACTTGCCGGACAGGAAGCGGCGCGAGTTAGCACGCATCATCGAGATCCTGTTTGCCGAGGTCGAGGCGTTTCAGGCAAGCAAGCTGTCTGCAAAGCGAAATTCCGGCAAGATCTTGAAGTTGATACTGTACGGTTCGTATGGCCGCGGTGATTGGGTTGAGGATCGCCTCAGTGGCTACCGCTCCGACTACGACCTGTTGATCGTCGTCAACAAGAAGTCCTTTGCCGAGGAGCAAGAACTCTGGGAAAGCATCGAGGAGCGGCTGCTAAAAGAGCAGCTCGGCCATCGCATCGAAACGCCGGTCGTGCCGATCGTCCACACGCTCCAGGACGTCAACGATCAGCTCGCCCGCGGTCGCCCCTTCTTCGTCGACATCGCCAGAGACGGCATCGTCCTCTACGAGGCGCGTGGCCATCCCCTGGCGAAACCGAAGCCACTGACGGCGGCGGAGGAGCAGCAGGAAGCGAAGATTTACTTCGAGCGATGGTTTAACAGTGCCGAAAAGTTTTCGGAAGGCACTCAGTTCTATTTTGCCAAGAGTGATCGAAACCACGCCGCGTTCATGCTTCACCAAGCGTGCGAGAACTACTATCACTGCGCACTACTCACACTGACCCTTTATAGTCCTAAATCGCACCGTCTGAAGGTCCTTCGTTCGCAAGCGGAGCGGATAGACAATCGGCTTATCGCGGCATGGCCGCGCGACAGCCGCTTTTCGCGTCGATGCTTCGAGCTGCTGTCCAAAGCCTACGTCGAAGCGAGATATTCGGCGAAATACGCTATCACCACGGAGGAACTCACATGGCTTGCTGAGCGTGTGAGAGTTCTTCAGGATCTCGTGGAAGCAGTCTGCACAGAGCGGCTTTCATTGTAGGCCTTTGGGAGAATGTCCGCGTTGGGATTCGAACCACCGGTCCTGTTATTCAACGTGGAGAGCCGGCGTCTAACAACCGCTTGGTTGGGGGTTCGAATCCCTCCTATCCCGCCATTCGGTCGAATTGCTGTAGATAGGAGCGAGCTTCCGCCTCGATCCCGAGGCGCAACTCCTCATAACATTCAACTTCTTCGCGATCGTGCTCCCGACGAAGCTTTTCCAAGTGTAGATTTGCTAGGCTATAGCATTCCAGAAGTTCACCCATCTCCGGTACAACTGACGAAAGTACGCGACATTCTGGGCGCCTAAGAGCCAAGAGAGCCCATCCGTGCTTGACGTGATCGATCATCGAGTGCGTCATCTCCCCGTTGGACGGCGCATGGCCATCTTACGAAAAACCCAGCATCGAATGGGGACATTCTCAGCCAAGTCACTTTGTCCTTTAGTGTATCCTAAAATAGAGAACGACGATGAGCGCGAGTAAAAATGGTCGAACCTGGTTGCCTTAGAGCCCCCGCTTGGGGCATGTAGGAAAGATGTGGTGAGCCGCTAGTTGAGGACTGCGCGCTGCCTTCCCCGATTCGAGAACTGCTGGACGAGCATAATGCCCTGCTCGAGGAGGACCTCTGCTGCCTTGATATCCCCCGGTGCAAGGTCGCCGGATAAGCCTCGGATTGTATTGGCAACGAACAGTGAATTGGCGACGAAGCGCGCATCGCCTTCATCGCCTGCTGCGTCGGCGGTTGCCTCGAGAGCATCGGCAACGGTCTCGATCAGGCTTGATCTCTCGAAAACGGTCATATCAGTCAGAGTTTTCGAAATGTCGTTCATGATTGTCTCCTCGCGCGTGCCGACGATAGGTCGCAGCGCCGGTATGCAATAGACACGGGTGGCGTACCTGGCAGATGGAGACGATTGTTGGGCGACACAAGTTATGGCAGCCGCGCGCTTATTGCATGGATGAATCAAGAGGAACTGAAGTCTTACAATGCTCAAGTTAATTAACTAGTGAGGACGAGCTGCCCGACAAGGGTCATGCGCACTGAGCTGTTGCTCGTCGCCGATAACGGGATGGCCGGGAAGACGAGCCAAGCGTGCGTAGTGGCAGAATCTATGGACGACAGCTTGAAGGATGCGCACGGTTCCGCAGTCGTCGGCGACGAAATCAAGTCGGCCGATGGAGGGGACCCCGCACTGCGTTCGAGTATTACCGCACTTCGATGTTTACGGCTTTAGGGCCTTTCCCCCTATTGTCTGGCTCCGTATCGAACGACACCTTCTGCCCGTCACGAAGCGATCGGATGCCGGAAGCCTGAAGAGCCGAGATGTGTACGAACACATCATTGCCGCCTCCATCGGGACTTATAAAACCAAACCCTTTGTCGGCATTGAAGAATTTTACTGTACCCGTTGGCATAGATTACCTCACGAACTACGAGACGGCTTCAACATGGAGCCGACGCTTCTCCTTCGCAAGCGAAAATGCGACAGCGAGATACCGCGCTCGTCACGGCGCAAAGGAGTAACGTCACGGACGACCGATAAGTTATTGCCGGCGCTGGAGAGCTAATTCGATCTTCGCCCACATGCTCTTCGTCTGATCGAACGGCGAAGGCAAGGTTAGATACCGTTGCGATTTTGACAAAGGCGATTTCGGCGGCGGACCCACCGGACGCCGTACTTGACACTACGGCCCCAGATGGCAGGTTATCGGAAGGTCGGAGGACTTCTAATGTTTGATATCGGAACCGGTTATCGCTTTGTAATGATCGAGGGAACTTCCGAAGGCTGGGGCGAGCTTTCCTTTACCGAGAAGGTGATCGACATCGATGGGCCGCTTCTGAAGCTCGAAACGGGCCGGATCATCAATTCGCATTCTTCGCTATTCGTCGGCGCCACTCCTGTGACCATGCTTGCTTCCGTATCGGCCATCCCGGAACCTGCAACGCACGTAGTGGCTTGAGCGGAAATCCACGACCTTTTTTCGAGCAAGCGGACCGATTTGTGCGAGGGATGCACCTGACAATCGATTAGCGCTTAAAGAGAAAAGCCGGGATCACGAGTGACGGTAACCACCAACGCGCGATATCATTCATCGATCCCAGCGGGCTGGCGGAAAGCCGTCCATGCCACCAGCGAAAGCGATGGCCTGCCCCGCAACAGCCGCCATAAATCAAGTATAGTCCACATGATTGCAGACGGAGGAGGAGAGAGCAGATGTCCGTCGTCGCCGTACCGAGAAAAGTGGACGCCGAATATGCCATTGAGTACCTCCAGGAGCACCCGGAGGCTGGGCTCTGCTGCGAGGATCTACACTGGTGGATCACGCCGAATGCAAACGAGACCGATCAGCAGGTCCTGCTTCTTGACGTCGTAGAGGCCGAGCGGCTCAAAGATGATCCTCGCGTCCGGCCCGTGTCCGGGATCGCTCATGCGGGCCGGTCACTCTGGGTCGTTCGGCGAATGACATAACCCTGGTATTTTAGTGCACTCAAGCTCTCGGGGTCACAAGATAATTGCAGAACCCCTATAACTGGGTGAGTCCACCTGGCATTGGCATGTCCTGAAGGCAAGGGACCGCGCCTTCGCTGGGTGCTCGTTCATATTTCCGGGATAAGGGAGCAGACGCCATAAGTTTGGAAGTACTTTCTTTTTTTTAAATCGAGAAGAATTCCGTTTTCCTTATTTAGCAAGTGAATATATGGTCACGTTCGGTGGCGCTGCGGTGATTGGAATGGAGGCTCCAAACATCCGAATCCGGCATGGGGCCATGTCAACCGCCAGAGCAGTGTCCCAAGAATTTCACGGCTTCCTTGCATTTGGATATCGATTCTGGCGCTGATTTTTTCGGGTTATCACTGGGTCGCGCAGATCACCACCACGATCCCAGAGCGATTCAGTCTGCACACAAAAGGGGATATCAATGAGAAGCTTCGTGACACTCATCGCGGCGACGTCAGTTGCGATTTCGTCTGCGATGGCAGCCTATGCACAGGCTCCCGTTCCCAAGGCCAGTGACGTGCTTGCTAAATATGGGGAGGTCGAGGGCTGGACCGTCTATACAAATCAAACCCGCGGAGACTGCTTGATCGTGCGCGACTATGGCTCAGGTTCGGTGCAAATGGGGGTCACCGCAAATCAGGATCTGGGATACCTTGGCGTATTCTCGAAGGCGGATATCGGCCTTACGAACGGGACCAAGTCGGAAGTCTTCGTCTCCATCGGAGGTCATCTCTATGGTGGCGTAGCCACCAGCACCCACGGCGAACTCAAGGGCGGATATTCTGGCGGCTACATCCTGACAGACAACCCGGAGTTCAAGCGCGCCGTAGCGAAGAAATATGAAATGATCGTGTTTCCGGAAACCAAGGGAATGTTCGTCGTCGATCTGAAGGGAACTTACAAGGCAATGGCAATGGGCCGCAAGTGCCTCAAGCATTGACCGCCTGCCCTGATAGTCGTCAATCGACGTTCGTTCAACTGTGGCATTTGCGCGTTGTTCCGCAGTCTCGACTTTCATGCCAGCCTGTGTGCTGTTGGCGTCGATTCAGACCCAAATAAGAGCGTATCACGCCCAATGACGCCGCGGTCGGTCCTGCCGGCTCCAGGCGACCAAGCCGGCCTATGGAAGTTCGATCTCGCCGTCCACCACGTGGTTGAGGCTGGTGCCTTCCGCCGTCAGCGTCATGCGGACCTTCAGCTTCCTACTGCTGGTCTGCCCTTCGCGCACCGTCTCCTCGATCTTGCGCTGCGAAGTGACGCCCACTTCCTTCAGGAACTTGCGGATCGACATGTTGAAAGCGTCTTCACTCATGACGGAACTCCTGTGTGTCCTCAAGGGATTGTAAGGGAAGGCAAGTCGTCATGAAAGCAGGCGGTGAAAGCGCGATGCCATAAAACAGACCGCGATCCGGGCGACGGGCAGAAGCAGCCGTTGCGGCCAAGGCGCGTGGCTAAGCTCCCGCATTACTACCTTACTCTCGTGTGCACTGCACAAATAAGCGCTCTCACGAAGATGATCCCAGCAAGCAATCGCACACAAATTGATCACGTTGTATATATGCCCAAGAAATAGACAGTCGCGAAACCATCTGATTTCTCCTTTTTCTTCATACTGTTACGAGCTCTCCTTACAACTGGCACGCTGATTGCAAGGTCTGAGACGCACCGGTCAACGGCGACCGGCGCAGATAGGCGCGGCATAGGCGCCTACACACGACACCGACGTCGCAAGGTTTTTGATGTCCGGGATCCTCCGATCCCGTGACCGCAATTTCCGGCGGCGTTTTTTTGTGTCCAAAATTCGGCCAGCAGAGGGAACCTGCGCATGACAAAGATTTCGACTGGGATTTCGACAACCGGCATTACCCGCCGCAGCATGCTCAAGACGACTGCAACGGCTGCCCTCATCGGCGCCGTCAAGACGGCCTTTCCGTCCGGCGCCTTCGCAGCCGGGGCAGGCCCTGAAGTGAAAGGTGTCAAGCTGGGCTTTATCGCTCTCACGGATTCCGCGCCGCTGATCATTGCCAAGGAAAAGGGCCTTTTCGACAAGCATGGCCTTCCGGAAACGGATGTCGCCAAACAGGCATCTTGGGGCGCGACCCGCGACAATCTTGTGTTGGGCGGCGCAGCAAACGGCATCGACGGCGCTCACATCCTTTCGCCGCTGCCCTATCTCATGCATACCGGCAAGGTGACGCAGAACAATAAGCCGGTGCCGATGGCAATCCTCGCCCGGCTCAATCTCGACAGCCAGGGTATTTCCGTCGCCAAGGAATATGCCGAAACCGGCGTGCAACTGGACGCCTCCAAGCTCAAGGCCGCGTTTGAGAAAAAGAAAGCGGAAGGCAAGGAGGTCAAGGCCGCCATGACCTTCCCAGGCGGCACCCACGACCTTTGGATCCGTTACTGGCTCGCCGCCGGTGGCATTGATCCGAACAAGGACGTTTCGACCATCGTCGTGCCGCCACCACAGATGGTTGCTAACATGAAGGTCGGCAACATGGACGTCTTCTGTGTGGGCGAACCGTGGAATGAGCAGCTCGTCAACCAGGGCATCGGCTTCACCGCAGCCACGACCGGCGAGCTCTGGAAGGGTCATCCTGAAAAGGCGCTCGGGCTCCGGGCCGACTGGATCGAAAAGAATCCCAATGCTGCCAAGGCCCTGCTGATGGCTGTGATGGAGGCGCAGCAGTGGTGCGAGAGCATGGACAACAAGGCGGAGATGGCTGATATCCTCGGCAAGCGCCAATGGTTCAACGTCCCGACGAAGGATGTGCTCGGCCGCCTCAAGGGCGACATCAATTATGGCAACGGCCGCGAGGTCAATGCCACCGACCTCTATATGAAGTTTTGGAAAGACGGCGCCTCCTACCCGTTCAAGAGCCATGATACCTGGTTCATGACGGAAAACATCCGATGGGGAAATCTGCCGGCGAACACCGACATCAAGGCGCTGGTCAACCAGGTGAACCGCGAAGACATCTGGCGCGAGGCCGCCAAGGATCTCGGCGTCGCTGCAGCCGACATTCCCGCATCGTCTTCCCGCGGCAAGGAGACCTTCTTCGACGGCAAGGTCTTCGATCCTGAAAATCCCTCCGCCTATCTCGACAGCCTTTCGATCAAGGCTGCCTCCTGACCCCGCCTCCGGCGCGCAACCGGCGCGCCGGCCTTTCATTCACGTGAGGAGCGCGTTGATGTCCGCCCTGGCAAATAAAGAAAATCCCCCCACGGCCGCCGCTGCCAAGATGGCGGCAAAGGTTCTGCCATTTTCCGGCAAGCATGGAACGCGGCTCGATTTTCGTCGTGCGGGATTGGCCGCACTTCGCAATGTCGTTCCGCCGGCCGTCGTGCTGGCACTCATCCTGCTCGTCTGGCAGGTGCTCTGTTCATCAACCGATGCGTCTTTGCCCTCGCCGCATCAGGTCTGGCAGGAAAGCTATGACCTGATCGCCTATCCGTTCTTCAACTACGGCTCCCAGGATATCGGGCTCGGCTGGCGCGTGCTCGTTTCGCTCCAGCGCGTGGTTTATGGCTTTGGCCTTGCCGCCGTCTGCGGCGTCATCATCGGTGCGATCATCGGCCAGTCGGTCTGGGCGATGCGTGGCCTCGATCCGATCTTCCAGGTGCTGCGTACGGTTCCTCCGCTCGCCTGGCTGCCGCTGTCGCTCGCAGCTTTCCAGGATTCCAATCCTTCGGCCATCTTCGTTATCTTCATCACCTCGATCTGGCCGGTGATCATCAACACCGCCGTCGGCGTGCGCAATATCCCACAGGACTACCGCAACGTCGCAAAGGTGCTGCGGCTCAACCAGTTCGAATTTTTCTTCAAGATCATGCTGCCGTCGGCAGCACCCTACATCTTTACCGGTCTCAGGATCGGCGTGGGCCTCTCCTGGCTTGCCATCGTCGCCGCCGAAATGCTGACTGGCGGCGTCGGCATCGGCTTTTTCATCTGGGATGCGTGGAATTCGTCGCGCCTTCCAGACATCATCGTCGCGCTCGCCTATATCGGCATCGTCGGCTTCGCCCTCGACAAGCTGGTGGCCGCGCTCGGCAAACTCGTCACCCGCGGCGCCGTCGCCAACTGAGGAGCCTCGTGATGAACGCCTATCTCAAGCTCGACCACATCGACAAACATTTCGATCGGGGCGGCGTAAGCGCCGAGGTTCTGAAGGACATCAATCTGACGATTTCCGAAGGTGAATTCGTCTCGATCATTGGCCATTCGGGCTGTGGCAAGTCCACCCTGCTCAACCTCATCGCCGGCCTGGCCCCAGTTTCAGCAGGCGCCGTGCTCCTTGAAAACCGCGAGGTCAACGAACCGGGTCCGGAACGCGCCGTCGTCTTTCAGAACCACTCACTCCTGCCCGGCTGACGGTCTACGAGAACGTGAGCCTTGCCGTCTCCAAACTCTTCAACAGAACAAAGACCAAGGCCGAGCGGCATGACTGGGTCATGGCCAACCTCGACCTCGTGCAGATGGGGCATGCCAAGGACAAGCGGCCTTCGGAAATTTCGGGGGGTATGAAACAGCGCGTCGGCATTGCCCGCGCGCTTTCAATGGAACCGAAGATCCTGCTGCTCGACGAGCCCTTCGGCGCGCTCGATGCGCTGACCCGCGCGCATCTTCAGGATGCGGTGATGGATATCCACGCCCGGCTTGGCAACACGATGGTGATGATCACCCATGATGTCGATGAAGCCGTGCTCCTGTCCGATCGCATCGTGATGATGACCAACGGCCCGGCGGCCCGCATCGGCGAAGTGCTTGATGTGACGATATCCCGTCCCCGCAATCGCATCGAACTCGCCTCCGACCGAACATATCTCAAATGCCGCGAAGCCGTGCTGAAGTTCCTCTACGAACGCCACCGCTTCATCGAGGCGGCGGAGTAGATTGCGCGAAACGAAGACCGGGAAACTCGTCATCATCGGCAACGCAACGGAGCTCGGCCGATGGGATGTCCTTACGAGGATTTGCGGATCGCGAGACGCGTGGACTTAGCGGTCCCGATCCGTGCTCAGTGCATTCTTGGGACGTCTCTTGTCCGCCCCATATGTCATCTCGATCATTGTGGGACGGAAACCGACAGCAGCGAACAAGCTCTGAGCCGCCTGGTTGCGGTATGCCGTCGAGAGCACGAGGAGCTCGGCGCCGTTGGACTTGAGATCGTAAATGGCTGCCTCAAGGAGCGACCTGCCGATGCCCTTACCGCGGCGGGCTGGATCAACGAAGAGATCGTGAATGACACCCGCGGGTCCTCGCAAGGACATGTAATCCCTGCCCTCGTGCGCCGCGTAGACGTAGCCGACGAGAGACCCGCGATCTTCGGCCACGAGAACGACCGCGTCTGGTCGGCCAAGTTCCCTCTCAAGAAAGCTCGCATACTTCGACGGCGTGGCAGACCCGGCCCCAAAGAACCGCGCGGCGTCGAACTGATGGTGAAGCGCGACAAGCGCCGCTCCCCATATCCCGAGAAGCTGCGCGTCCGCCGGAACTGCGGGGCGAACCGTCACGGCGTCCTGATCCGCTGCTGTCTCCGTCATTCTTTCCACCTAGCCGTCCAACCAGCCTCTAACCTGCTCAAGCGTTTGTCGTTCTTGATCGGCCTCCATCGACAACACCGGCTTCAAGTGTGCCCGAGGCGCCAAGGAAGTCACCACGTCGATACTGTTTCCAAGGCCGTATCCCCCGTGGGTTATGAAGGGATATACCGCTTTTTCAGACAAGTCGTGAGTCCGGATAAACGAGCGGATCACCGGCGGCGCTGTCATCCCCCAGATTGGAAAGCCGAGATAGACCGCGTCGTACTGACGAACCTGACGGACCGACGCTCTGAGGGGTGGAAGGTATCCGGACGCTGTCTCGCGGCGAGCCTGCGCGACCGTCTCTTCGTAGTCCTCCGGGTAGGCGACTGCCGGATCGATTTCGAACAGCGCGGCGTCCTTCGCTCTCCTGATCTGGTATGCGATCACCCTTGTGTTTCCTGTTCGCGAGAAGTAGGCGACCAGTGTTTTCGAGCCGCCACCAACCGCCTGCGAAAAGGCGCCTTTCGGAACAGTCGACACGGCGGCCGCGGCGAGCGGCAGGGCCTGCAGGAAGTGGCGTCGAAACATTCAGGCCTCCATCGCTGGTTCGCACCGCTCAATCAAGATTGCGGCCGGCCGGATAGTCTTCATCGGAGACCTTCTCCATCCACGTCACCGAGTTCCCGTCGAGGGCCTCGGCGACCGCGAAGTGCGTCATCGCCTCCTCGGCGGAGGCGCCGTGCCAATGCCTGACCTGAGGTGGTATCCAGACGACGTCACCTGGACCGACCTCCTCGACTGCGCCACCCTGCTTCTGAACCAAACCACGCCCGGACATAATGAAGAGAGTCTGGCCGAGTGGATGGGTGTGCCATGCAGTCCGTGCTCCCGCCGAGAACGAAACGGTCGCACCTCCGATCCGAGCGGGCGCGTCGCCGCGATAGAAGCCCGACGTTTCGACCTTGCCGGTGAAGTACTGCTCCGGCGCGGCCGCCCTGCCCTCGCCTGCCCGGGTCACCTTCAGGTCGGCCGGAGCGGTGGCGGCCTGAGACGCGGCCTCGCGACCTTCGAAGGCCTTCTTAAGAACCGGGACGGCCGACATCGCCCGAGGCCATCCTGCATAGAAAGCCACTTGCGTGACAACCTCCGAAGCCTCGGCGCGCGTCAGGCCGTTATCCATCGCGCGATTAGCATGGAATGGAAGCTGCTCGGGCTGTCCGATCGCGACCAGGGCCGCCATCGTCACCAGGCTGCGGTCGCGGGCCGACAGATCTGGACGCTGCCAAAGGTCACCGAAGAGAACACGGTTGGTGAGATCGGCCAGTGCCGACGCCGTCGGCGCAACGTTCGCGTCGACTGTGGTCGCACGTGCCGCTTCGGCCGCAGCTTCGAGTTCGATGCGCGCGGCGTCGCTGTTGGCGAGGGCGCCGATCCCACGCTCTCGAACACCTTCTTCGTCTCGACGACGGCCGACATCGCGTTCGGCCAACCGGAATAGAAGGCGAGCTGCGTGATCAGCTCGCCGATCTCCTCGGGCTTCACGCCGTTGTCGAGCGCTCTGCGGACATGGCTGCCGGTTTGCGCGATCTTCCCGGTCGAGACGAGCGTCGCGACGGTGACAAGGCTGCGGTCCCGTGGCGACAGCTCCTTGCGTTCCCAAACCTCGCCGAAGAGGACATTGTCCGTGAAATCGCCGAGCCCCGGCGCCGTCTCGTACACGGCCTGCGGCGCGACGCGCTGACGCTTCTCCCGGGCTTCGGCGCCCGTCGCTGCCAATGCCGACATTGCGATGGTGGCTGCAATCTTCTTCATGAGCTCGTCTCCGTCGATGTTGGTTTGAGGGAGTAGAAGAAAAGACCTGCGAAGCGGCCTGTTCCATCAGACGCGAAGAAGCGTCTTGATCGCCCGGCGCTCGTCCATGGCGCGGTAACCTTCGGCGACGTCGGCAAGCGGCACCTCGAGATCGAACACCTTTCCGGGGTTGACCTTTCGATCGAGCACAAGATCCATCAGATACGGCAATAGCGACGCACGGGCGCCGGTCCGCCGAGCAGGCTCTTCTGCTGGAAGAAGAGATTCTGACCGTCGAACGTGACGCCGTGCGGAACGCCGACGAATCCTATCTTGCCGCCCGGACGGGCGCAGTTGACCGCCTGGCTCATGGATTCCTGGGTGCCGACGCATTCGAGAACGGAATCCGCGCCGACGCCCTTCGTGAGTTCCTTGATGCGGGCCACGCCTTCGTCGCCACGCTCGGAGATGATGTCGGTCGCCCCGAACTCGAGCGCGAGATCCTGCCGACTCTTATGGCGGCTCATCGCGATGATCCGCGACGCGCCCATCTGCTTGGCGGAAAGCACGCCCATCAGGCCGACCGCGCCGTCGCCGACGACCACTGCGGTACCGCCCTCTTGGACGCCGGCGGCGTCGGCCGCGTACCATCCGGTTCCGAGAACGTCGGAAACCGCGAGCAGGCTCGCAATGAGATCGTCAGACGGAAGCTGCGCTGTTGCGACGAGAGTGCCGTCGGCGAGAGGAACGCGGGCAAACGGCGCCTGCGCGCCGGTCATGAACTCGCGTTGCTCGCAGGAGGACTGGAAGCCGAACTTGCAGTGGGGGCACGTGTTGTCCGACAGGCAGAAGGAGCCGACCACGAACTGACCAGGCTTGACCGTCTTCACCGCGCTTCCGACTTCCACGACTACGCCGCAGTATTCGTGACCCATGGCGAGCGGCTCGGTGACTTCGTTAGCACCACGGAACGGCCAAAGGTCCGATCCGCAGATGCAGCTCGCCGACAGCTTGATGATGGCGTCGGTCGGCTTGAGGATCTTCGGCTCGGCGACCTCTTCGCAGCGGACGTCGCCCGGCCCGTAAAGCTTCGTTCCCAACATTACTGTTGTCCTTTCATTGTTGAAGTTGAGCCAGATCCCGTCACTTGGGTGCTAGCTCGCCGTAGAAGTACGAGGCGGTCACGCCGCCATCGATCAAGAAGTCGCTGCCCGTGATGAAGGCCCCGTCTGGTCCCATGAGGAGAGCGGCCAACGATGCAATCTCGTCCGGCGTTCCGGCGCGTCCTGCGGGCGAGAGGTCGATCATGCGCCTGTATCCTTCGCCACGCGGGCCAGTCAGCTCGTCCCTGGCAAGCGGCGTGATGACGATGCCGGGGCTCACGTTGTTCACCCGCGCGCCGCGCTTGCTCCACCTCACCGCCTCGGCCTTGACCCGCAGCGCGTTGCTGCGCTTGGAGATCTGGTAGGCGTTTAGCGGGTCGGTGACCTTGTCCGGCTGGAGCATCGGCAGCGCCAGCAACTCCTCGGCAGGAGTCGTGGCGAGGGCCTTGTCCTGTTCGGCGGTAAGGGCCGGCAGCCGGTGCCCGGACATCGAGGCGATGACGACGCATGATCCCCCAGCGGCGATGACCTGCCCGAACTCCTCGAGTACGACCGCTGTTCCGTAGAGGTCGACCTTCAAGATGACCTCTGGCGGCGCCTGGGACGGAGAGACGCCGGCCGCATGGATGACGCCCGTTACGTCGCCGATGGCGGTCGCCACCTCAACGAGCGCGTGCACCGAAGCACGGGAGGATACGTCGACGGTCGCCGTGCTGACCTCAAAGCCGGCTTCGCTCAGGACTTTGGCGGCGGCTTCCGCGTTTTGAAGCCGGAGATCGGCGAGCAGCACGCGCTTTCCAGAACTGACGCGTCGGGCGATCGCCTGACCGATCGAACCCGCGCCGATAACGACGACTACGCTTGTCATGTCGGTTCCTTTCGACGTAGCGCCGGTCAAGCCGTTGCGCGATGTTTCGCAACCAAAACCAAATCCCGCCGGACGCGATCGGGCTCTTGGTCGAGAGGCATGTTGTCGAGGTCGAGGACGCCATCGAGCGTGTCCTCTTCATCGGGCTGAAGCGCAGCGAACAATGGATCGACATCGGCAGGAGCTGGCCCTTTCTCCGCGACGAGCTCGAGGGTCTTCCTGGTCGCGGCGTCCGACGTGAGGCTCTCAACCAGCACCTCGGCGATTTGGTGTCGGGAAATGACCCCGTCACTTGGCGTGCCAGCATGTCGCCGGTCGCCCTGCAGGAATTCTAGGCGATGCTCGTCGGCCGCGTTGTAGTCAAACCAGCCGGGGCGCACGATCGTGTAAGGCAGACCGCTCTTACGAACGAGGCGCTCGGCCCTCCGCTTCCAGTCGTGGCCTTCATTAGTCCGATTATAGTGGCCGCGGCGTTCCGTGACGCCTATCGTGGTCATGAGAGCAATGCGCACGCTCCGCCTGCCGATGGCGGTCAGTAGGTCGCGAAGCCCGCGGTAATACACCGCCTCCGCGGCTTCCTTTCCTTGACCGTCGGCGTTTACGGTCAGGACGACGGCGTCCATTCCGTCGAGAGCCGGTCCAAGCGTCTCGGGCCTCGTCACGTCCCCCACGACGGCCTCCACGCCTTCCGGAAGGCGGCGGGCGCGGGAGGTGTTCCGCACGAGCGCACGTACGTTATGGTTCTTCCGTAGCGCCTGCTCCACGACGAGGCGACCGATGCTTCCTGTCGCACCGATGACGAGCACGTTCATCCGTTGCATCTCTGGTTTTCCTTGCATCTCGCGGAGGAAGATAGCGCCGCCAGATTGATCTGATTAGACGCTCTCGGTGGCATGTACCTATGCGCGGAATTCATGAATGCGGCGCGCATAACCCACGTCCAGACTTTCGAACGCGATCAGGCCGCTCAGCCATTCGCTCCGCCAACGTCAGATCGCCACCCTAATCCGGCGGGAATTATGAATGAGCTTCGTAGGGACATGCAAGCGGCGGTGCGGTGTCCGTCTGACTGCCGTCGCCTTACCTCGCGGGGCAGTCGTGTCTCATTACGCTCTGTTCTTGTCGTCGCGAAGGCGCGTGTCGTCCGTCCCAAAAGCGGCTGGGCCACCGGCGGGATCTATGAACCGATTTCATGACCGCATGCCGATTTAGCAGACTAATCGCTCCAAGCACTTCGTCCTATCTTCCGGTCTCGCAACACGAAAGGTGACGACGATGAAGAAACGACAACTCGGGCAAGGCCTGGAGGTCTCGGCGCTCGGTTTCGGCTGCATGGGCCTGAATTTCAGCTACGGCCACGCGCTCGGCAACGATGAGAGCATTAAGCTCATCCGCGACGCCGTGGATCGCGGCGTCACGTTCTTCGACACGGCGGAAGTCTACGGCCCGTTTACAAACGAGGAGATCGTCGGTGAAGCGCTGCGCCCCGTGCGCGAGCGGGTGGTTATCGCCACGAAGTTCGGCTTCAACATCCAGGACGGCAAGATGGCCGGTGTCAACAGCCGCCCCGAGCACATCAAGCAAGTTGCCGAAGCGTCGCTTAAGCGGCTGGGCGTCGACGTTATTGATCTTTTCTACCAGCACCGTGTGGATCCGAGCGTTCCCATCGAGGACGTGGCGGGGGCCGTCAAGGAGCTGATCACCGAAGGCAAAGTGAAGCACTTTGGTCTTTCCGAACCGGGTGCGCAGACAGTGCGGAAGGCACAGGTGGTGCAGCCGATCACCGCGCTCCAGAACGAATACTCGCTGTGGACCCGCGGCCCCGAAACGAACGGTATCCTGCAGGCATGCGAGGAACTTGGCATCGGATTGGTCGCGTACAGCCCTCTCGGCAAGGGATTCTTGACCGGCGCGATGGGTAAGGACAGCAAGATCGCAGAGAACGACTTCCGCAAGATCCTGCCACGCTTCGCGCCCGAGGCGATGGAAAAGAACCAGGCCGTGATCAACCTGATCCGGCGCGTAGCGGACGAGAAGAAAGCGACGCCGGCCCAGATCGCGTTGGCGTGGCTGCTGGCTCAGAAGCCGTGGATCGTGCCGATCCCTGGAACGACGAAGCTTCACCGCCTTGAGGAGAACCTCGCCGCAGTTGAGGTCGAGCTGACCACAGCCGATCTCACCGAACTGGACGACGCCGCAGCGAAGATCCAGGTCGAGGGCGAGCGCTACCCCGAGCACCTGATGAAGACCACGGGTCTTTGATTCCTTCGCAGGCGCCGCGAGGCGCCTTCCTTCTTTGCGAGTGAGTACGTCATGTCACAAGATTTCGCCGAGCGGCCGACCGCCTTCGTCGCGGACGAAACTGCGGAAGCACGTCCCAAGCCGCAGCGCCTGCGGCTGCTTGCCATCCTGAGTGCCCTTATGGGCTTTGCCTCGATCTCAACGGACCTCTATCTTCCGGCGATGCCGACCATGGCGAAGGAGCTCGACGCCAACGCCGGCTCCATGGAACTGACGGTGTCCGGCTTCCTAATCGGTTTCAGTCTCGGCCAGCTCCTTTGGGGGCCACTGGGAGACAGGTTCGGCAGGCGGCTCCCCGTCGCGGCGGGGCTCCTGCTGTTCGTGCTAGGCTCGGCCGGCTGTGCCCTTTCCGGAAGCCCCGAGCAGATGATCTGTTGGCGGATCGTGCAGGCCGTCGGCGCCTGCTCGGGCGTCGTGCTCTCACGCGCTATGGTGCGCGACCTTTATGAGGGCAGTCGCGCCGCGCAGATGCTGTCAACCTTGATCATCGTGATGGCGATTGCTCCACTTCTGGGGCCCATCGTCGGAGGACAGGTCCTTGCTATCGCCGGCTGGCGTGCGATCTTCTGGCTTCTCGTAATTGTCGGCCTGGTCACGCTTGCCGCGCTCTTCACCATTCCGGAGACGCTGCCGGTCGAGAGACGCAGCAAGGATTCGATCTTAGACGCGCTACGTGGACACCTCCGGCTTGTCTCGAATAGGCGCCTCCTCAGCTTCGCCGCCGCTGGCGGCTTCTTCTACGCGGGCGTCTACGCCTACATCGCCGGGACTCCGTTCGCGTTCATCGAATACTACCATGTGGCGCCGCAGCTCTATGGGGTTCTTTTCGCGCTCGGGATCGTCGGCATCATGCTTGCCAACATCTTCAACGCTCGACTGGTGACGAGCTTTGGCAGCCGCCGTCTTCTGCAGGTCGGCTCGGCGGGCGCGGCGGTCAGCGGTCTGGTGCTGCTGGTAACGGGTTCCACCGGCTGGGGCGGGCTGGCTGGCCTTGCGATCCCGCTTTTCGTATTCGTGTCATGGTCGGGATTGATCGTCGCCAACTCGATCGGCGGCGCCCTGCAGGACTTTCCCGCGCAGGCGGGCGCGGTTTCCGCTCTCGTCGGCGCGCTCCATTATGGGTCCGGGATCGTCGGCTCCGCCGCGGTTAGTCGGCTTGCCGATGGAACACCTTTCCCGCTGGCCCTTGTCGTCGCCGTGGCAGGCGTCGGAAGCCTTCTGAGCCTTGTGCTACTGCCACCAAACGCTTGACGGAGCAGCAGTTGCTTGCTTCAACTTGAGCAATCCCCCGCCATCGATATCAGGAGTTCATGAGTGAGACGTGAGGAACTGGTCGATCTAAACGCATTCATGACGGTGGCGGAGGAACAAAACTTCACCCGCGCGGCGGCAAGGTTGGGAACGTCGCAGTCGGCGCTAAGCCATACGATCAGGCGTCTTGAGTCTCGGCTTGGCGTCCGCCTCCTCACCCGGACGACCCGAAACGTCGCCCCGACCGATGCAGGCGAGAAGTTGCTCGCCACACTCCGCCCCGCGCTTGATAGCATCGGATCAGAGCTCGCGTCCCTCAGTGCGCTCAGGGAACGGCCGGCCGGCAATATCCGGATCACCACCTCGGAACATGGGGCAACGACCGTCCTCTGGCCGGTGTTGCGGAACCTGCTCGCTGAGTACCCGGAGATCAACGTCGAGCTCGCAACCGACTCCAGCCTCACCGACATCGTTACCGAGCGTTTCGACGCGGGGGTGCGCCTTGGCGAGGCCCTCGCCAAGGACATGGTTGCGGTCCGTATCGGGCCGGATCTTCGAATGGCGATTGTCGGATCGCCCGAGTACTTCGCTAAGCATCCGAAGCCGATCGTTCCGCAGGATCTCGCGTCGCAGCGCTGCATCAATCTCCGTATGTTGAGCGGAGGAGGGCTGTATGCGTGGGAACTAGAGAAGGAGGCCCGCGAACTGCGCGTACGCGTCGAAGGCCAACTCGCGTTCAACAACGTCAAGATGATCGTGCGCGCCGCCGAAGACGGATTCGGATTGGGTTTCGTCATGGAGGACCACGTGAGCCAGCAGCTTGCCGACGGACACCTTGTGCGCGTCCTCGAAGACTGGTGCCCCTCCTTCGCCGGTTACCATCTCTACTATCCAAGCCGCAGGCAGCCGTCGGCCGCGTTCTCGGTGCTGGTCGACGCCCTGCGCTACCGGGGTTAATCAACTCCAATCGGTATAACAAGGCCGACGTTTGCAAAGCAGCTAGTCGCGCCCTGACGAAGCATGACGGACTACATTCTCCGGTTCGTGGAGATACGCGAAGCTGAAGAACGTCAACCTGGAGGTTCGCTTTGGCCAGGGCCAAACAGGAGATAATGAACCTTAAATTCGAGGGTGGCGTTTCGGCCACGATCGTATTGGATCAAGCTTTGGCGCCTGGTGCATGACGTCGAGCGGTCATTCTATACCGCACGATTTCCAAGCGTCGCCTCGGTGTCTGGCCAGACGCTGACTTGATCCAGCATTTCGGTCGCCAAGGCGGAGTTCGGTCCGACCTATGTGGTGGCGACGAAGGATTGAGTCCCCGATTTGGTGGAATGATGGGGCGCCGACTTCGACCGGCACCTCGCGAAGAACACGTAGTACGCAGAGTGGTCAGAGAGGTACGCTAAAGCGGCAGGTGCCGAGTCTAGTCTTAAAGACCTCCACCACACTCCTGGTCGCTCTTGAAGTTGAAGGCCTCGCGACGAAGGACGCAGTCTGGCCACAGTCGATGGAGCGAGCTGTTGAAGAGGCAACGCATTAACGATCGGCGCGTTTGCTAAACGCTGCCAGAATGAGCGGTGCGGCCGCCGTCGCAAACCTTCCAAAGGGGAGCCGTCTCGCTAGCCGTGTCAGCGCGAAGCTTCCCGCCATGGCACCTGCCAGCTTCGCCCACGGGTATTCGCCGAGTTGAGCATGTGCGCTGGCGTCCGCCCATTCGGCCCGTGATCTGATCGCGAGTTCCGCCTGGTGAGTGAGGACGGCCAGACGAGCCCGAAGATGGTTCATCTCATCCCGCACAGTCTCGATATCGGCCCGCACATCCTCGAATGTGCGCCTGTCCCGGCGGAAGTCTTCTGGAACCGATATCTCTTCGTCGGACGGCGCATCGGTCTCAAGGTGAGCAAGATGCTCCTGTAGCTCGTCGTCGGTGTCGAAGCCGGGCGCTCGTGGCCGGATCGCGCTCATGTCAATGTTTCCTTCCTTGGATGGTCGCCCGGGTCGCCGTCGCCCAACCCGGCGACATTCCTAGCGTTGCGACGGTGGTCGGCCGACAGCGGTTTGCCGACATCGACAGCCCTCCTGAAGCGGTCGGGTCATTGCCGCGGATGTAATGCCTAGTCCGGCATCCATGAGTTCCTTTGGTCATGGGATCGCATACTCCCTATTGTGCTGCGCATAACGCACAAGTTTCCAAAAGGATGCATTAGTCGGCTTCCGACGACTTTTGCGGAACCCCGGCGCTCGGCCGGAGTTGTGTTCCAGCGAAAGGCGTACTCATGCAAGTCATGGACACGAAAGTTACGCTCGACGGCAACGCGCTGAGGGTCGACTTCATCGGTGAAGGCGGCGAGGTAGTATCTGTTCGCATGGACGACGAGAATCCCAAACTCGGTCCAGACTGCGATCGACCATGCCAAGGCGATGATGGTGCAACCTACGGCCTTCGGCGCGCGTGACAGTGGCGGAAGCGTCAACGACTACGACGCTCTCAGCCTTGGAAACCTCGAGGACGAGGATACGGTCGGGGGCAGCGATTTTGCTGCCAGATCAGATGACGCGAAGGAGAAGAAAATGGCCAGCTCGAATGAAACATCGCCTGCGGTTGAATCAATGAAACGCGAGCAGGCACGGCAGCTCCGCAAAGGTAAGAAAGGAGAGTTGGACAAGGGACTGGAAGACACCTTCCCGGCGTCCGATCCGGTTTCAATGACGCGAACGACCATTCCCACCGGCCGTACCGACCACGAAGAAGCGGAGCGTGTGAAGGCGCAGCCCAATGACCCGGAAGAGCCACTGGTGGAGGAAGCGTTGGAATCCCGTCGCGCTCAAGCAAGCGAACTTGGCGGCGCGGAAGTGCGCGCGCTGCGCTCCGAGGCCGCACGCATTTCGGAATCTGTGTCTGAGCTTGCATCAGGGTCGGTCCGGGTGGCGAAGACACAAGGAAGATCGCTCTTGGCCGATCTGGAGGAACGGGTGAGAGAAAGCCCGCTCACGGCCGTTGGGATTGTGGCAGCAATCGCATTTGTCTTGGGTGCCACACGGTAGGAAATGAAGGGCCAGCATACCGGATGGCCCTCGAGCGAGACGACGGAGCGATCGCCGGTATCAAAATCAAGACAAGCGCTACCGCAAGGTCTGATGACTTCGGTAGGCTGAATAGCCTTGGCCCCAAGCTGCAAGGACCGATTCAAATTCGTCCTCTGTGACGGGCCGGACATAGTTCACTTTGGTGACCGGCTCGCCGCGGTCCCGACTTCGTCGCTCTGGTATCGACGTGACCACAAACCGGACCAGAGTATCCGGAACCTCCCACGCGGGCAGAGTTGGACGCTTGCGGTTCACTGCGAGAGGCGTAGGCTAAACCCGGATATCGTACTGAAGTAGCAAAGGCATAGACCATGGCCGCATGCTTCCGATACATCGTCGATGACGTCAGTGCCTCGATCGATTTCTACACGAAACATCTCGGCTTCACGCTCGAGATGCATCCTGCCCCGTCCTTTGCCGAAATCTCGCGTGACGACATGCATCTCTATCTCAGCCAGCCGAACCCGCGCAGTGGCGGCGGTTCGCCTATGCCATCAGGAGAGCAGCAGGCGCCGGGCGGCTGGAACCGCATCCATCTCACGGTGGAAGACCTGAACAGAATAGTAGAGCAACTAAAGTCGGCGGGCTGTCGCTTCCGCAACGAGGCTATCCAGGGCGCCGGCGGCAAGCAGATCCTGCTAGAAGACCCCTCTGGAAATCTGGTGGAATTGTTCGAGCCCAACACGCCCCTGTATCGCGCCCCGGGGTCGAGCTCGAGGGTCGCCATCCAGTAATCGGCGGATCAGGTTGTGCCGACGGGGAAGAAAGCCGCTCCAACGCAATGTTGAGAGATCCGTTGTCAAAAGGCGCCAACTCGCCTATATCGTGTATGACCGCTGCAACATACGGGTGTCCTCCAGGCCCGTCGCAGCAGTTGTTCCCCTATGAAGGTGCAGACCTTCACACCTACGGGCCTCGGTTTCCGATGGCCCGTTTTTGTGCGTGAGGTACGAACCGATAGGCAAGGAAACGCGATGAAGAAGCCCTCATGGAAACGTTGCTTTTCACACTTGGCGTGATCGTGAACAATAGAGGCGAGGAGAGGTTGCGGATTGCGCATGCCGAAGCCCGAGAGTTCGTTGGCTCGATCCAGACCTCCGGTGTCGACGCGCGGCCTCGTATCAGCGCCTGCCTTGAACGTCTTGAAGCATGCAAGGCGGCTGACGACATTGCTGCAGCAGGATGATACTTGCTGCCGTCCAGCAGCGGATCGAGGGGGGAAACCGCGATGGCTGCGTTGAGCTTTGCGACTATCCCAGAGGCGGCGGAAGCTATCCGTCCCAGCGCGACGGCTCCACAAGCCAGGCGGGCTTCTTCAAACGCGGGCACTTACCAAGCAGTACGTGCTCTACCCAATGCAGTAGTATGGGAGGACGTGACGTGTGCAACGAGGGCTCTTACCGATACGGCACAGTTTCCTGGATAAGTGAGTTTGTGGGCTGTCAGGTGCTTTAGCAATTCGTCCGCATGGCGCTTTTCGGTGAGCGGAAAAGTAACAGTCATGCGAGATCCTCCAAACAAAACAACTGCTCGATGGCAGAAATTAAGGCCGAAATCTTTCGCACTGCAACAAGAAAATTTTAATCACAGATTTAAAATCGATTAGTTTTTGAAGTAAAATTTTCAAATCGTTTAAAACGAAGGCTTCCGTGCGGCAACCAAGCTGCGACGGTTGTTCCCCCGAAGGGTTTAAGCCGTCGCACCGAAATCGATCCCGGTAAGATGTGGAACTCGCTGCAACCGTGTTTGAAACTCGCACAAGGTCGTTCGCTGATATCGCGGCTGTCCATGACGGGAACGGCCGGAGGAGATGCCTCGCTTCGATGACAGACGATACAATGAGCATGCCCAACTCGTAGGCAGACATTCGCAATCCAGCCATACGCCCGGGTGCCGGGAATATTTCTCAGGCTTTGAAACGGTCGAATGCCGTCAGACGCTTGATCGGTGGATCGGCCTCGTCCCAGCGATAGATTTCCGAGCGCAGATAGCCGAGTTCCTCATCAAGCGCGTCTTCAGCAAGCTCGATCCACCAGGATTTCGGACGGCCGTCACTGCCATCTGACCAGCGATAGCCGCGCGCCTTCAGGTAATCTTTCATATCGAAGGGGCTGTGCTCGGCGAAGACGCGGACGCGTGATCGCTGGCTTGCTTCGTAGAGCTCGGCAAAGGGCGTTCGCCTCGATTCTCTCCCGCCCTGCGCGAGAACCTCAAGCAGGGCAAAGCAGTCGTCAACCGCCCGATGGCCGTCATGAAAATAGCCCGCCTGCCCGATCAGATAACCGAGCTTGGTGCCTTCGAAGCCGCGAGACGCCCAATCGATTTCCGAAACCGAACAAGCCCACGGCTTTCCGGCGAAGATTGGAGAAAAGGTCTCGCAGAATGGCCGGTCGAAGCCCGCATTGTGCGCGATGACGAGATCGGCCGGATCGACTAGGGCACGGAGTTGCGACGTGTCGATCACCTGCCCCGCCACCATCTCGTCGGTAATGCCTGTGAGCCGTGTGATCTCTGATGGGATCGAAGCTGTCGGCTGCTGCAGGCCGCCATAGACGCCAGTGACGTCACCGATAGTTCCCTGATCGCTGAAAGTAAAAGCGATGGCGCCTATCTCGATGATTTCGTCTTTGCTATGATTAAGGCCGGTGGTTTCGGTGTCAACGATAACGCCATTGCGAGGATATTCCGCGCGGGAAAAACCGGCGACCGGACGGGGAATTAGCCGGCGAAGGATCCTATAGTTGCCGCTCTCTTCCAGATGTCGCACCATGTCCTCTTCGCTACGAGGTCTGCCATCGCTCCGCTTCATCTCCGACCGCAGTCTTATAACAGTCCCGTCGTGTTCCGCCGAGGTCTGTGCAAACATGTCAAGTTGTGATGCCATCGCGCTTCCGACGTCCCTCAAGGTGAAGCAAGCGCCCACAATAGGGAACGGATGGTGTGAGGACAACAGGTCACATGATGGCACTCATCGCGTGGTCTTATTGCCGGCGCTTTCAATATGGATCGGCCGCATTGGCGGGTTTCGCTCACGTTTGTTGGACCCTAGGTTCGATGCTCACCATATTGACGCGTTATCTGCTGGAGCTACATATCAATTGGTGAGTGCGGGCGCGGAGGTGCCTCTTGGATCGATCGCTGTTTCTCGCCAGACTCGTAGGACCGACATTCGTCGCGGTCGCGCTCGGCATGCTGATCAATCTCGGCATGTATGAGAGCATGATCGTAGAGGGGCTGCGCGCTGGCATCCTTCTCTATCTTTCCGGCTTACTGTCGCTGCTCGCCGGCCTCGCAATCGTCAATCTGCACAATAGATGGAAGATGGAATGGCGCGTGATCATCACAGTGCTGGGCTGGCTGATGACAGTCGGTGGCGTTATCCGCATCGTCTTACCGCAGGTCGCAATCGCGGTAGGTTCGATGATCTACAGCGGCGCCGCCTCTACCATCGTGGTGGCGCTGATAGCCGGTACGCTAGGTGCTTTCCTGAGCTTCAAGGGTTACACGCGGCATGCTTGACTTAAAAGATCCGGATTGGCGCGAACGAGACATCCCTCCGGGGCTACTTCTGGTCCATTGCGCTCATTCGCGGACTGGCCGATGGATGTCCGCAATGCTTTCGCCGAAAGCGGATGATCCCTGAAACACCGCGGTAGCTCGCGGCGACCTATGCTACGCTCTCGGCTTGGCTTCGTTCCGCGCACTATGACAAGGTCGGATTCGTATCCTCAATGCACCGTGACGATGGATCGTTTGATCCCGCGCGATTGCTTACGGGCTGGGCTTGGCGGCCCAGCCGACATAGGTGAGCCAGAGGCCGATCAGTACGGCGACGCCGAAGCCCATCTGCACAAGCGACTGCGTCCTCATCGACACAGCCGCGCCACGCTGGATCAGTTGCGGCGTGGCCAGGAGCACTGCGCCGCGCAGCGCTAGGAACCAACCAAACAGGGAAATTACGATCGCCGCGGCGCTCGACCAATATTGATGGAACGCGATGATCAGCAGACCACCGAACAGCAGCAGCGCGCCGGCAAACCACACGATGAGCGGAGTCTCGAAGAAGCTGGACACCCGCGTCCGCGCTTTGGATTCCGGTGTGGCGGGCATGGACTTCCTTCAACCACCTTCGCTCGGTGGACATGCGTTTTCATATACTTTATATTCGGGACATACCGAATATGTCAAACAAGCACATGACGTCCACTGAGCAAAGCTTCATCGAGGAGGCGGCGCGGTTGCTGATGCCCTGGGGCGTGCCCCAGACAGCGGCGCGCCTTTACGGCTATCTACTGATCTGCGCCGAGCCAGTCAGCCTCGACCGCATCACGGCCGACCTCGAGATCAGCAAGAGCAGCGCCAGCGTCGCCGCGCGGTTGCTGGAAGCATATACACTCGCCCGGCGTCACAGCGAGCGCGGAAGTAAACGGGCCTTATACGCGGTTTCCGACAATTACGAAGGCATGCTGACCGAGCAGAACCGCCTGCTCGATGCGCTCGCCGATCTCCTGAAGAACGGAGCAGGTACCGTCGCATCGGGAGCAACGCGGGACCGCCTCGACGAAATGGCGGAGTTCTACCTCGCGATACGCCAGGCAATGGAGACAGCGCTCGGGCAGTGGCGCACAAAGAAGCCGCGATCCTGATCGACGCGCTCGATCGGCGTTCCCCCGCTTAGGGCCAAAGCCGGTCTGGCAATATCTCGTGGAAGGAGTGAGCAACATGGAACAGGCAGAAAAGCCCCGGGAGCCGAGTGCAATGTCGCGCAGCACGGCAATTGCCTATGCGATCGGTCTGCCGCTTTCGCTGCTTGAATTGATCTTCCTGCCGGCCGGCACGATCGCTTGGCGGCCCGGATGGATATTCCTTGCAGTTCTGTTTTTGGGTTTTGGCACTTCGGCCCTCGTGCTCGCCCGGGTCAATCCCATTATTTACCGCGCGCGCAGCCGGTTTCAGGCGGGCACGAAAAGCTGGGACAAGGCGCTGCTTGCGGTCATCCTGCCGGCGATGGCGGCGGTCCTACCGGTCGCCGCGCTAGATGCCGGGCGGTTCCATTGGTCGACTGTTCCCGCCTGGGCGGTGCTATTGGGCTATATCGGTGTGGTCGTGGGCATCGCCGTGACCGGATGGGCGCAGGCGGTGAATCCGTTCTTCGAGCCTGGCGTCCGAATCCAGTCCGAGCGACATCAGCGTGTGATCTCCATCGGTCCCTACCGCTTTGTGCGTCACCCCGGGTATATCGCCGCGCTGTTGCTCTTCTTCGGCATGGCGCTTGCGCTGGGCTCATTCTGGGCGCTCGGTCCCGCTGCGCTGGCGGCAGTGCTACTCGTCTTGCGCACATGTTGGGAAGACCGGCTGTTGCGGGCCGAGCTTCCTGGATATAACGATTATTCCAATCGGGTGCGGTGGAGATTGGTCCCCGGCGTCTGGTGAAGGCGGCGATTCAATATCGGCTGCAGGGTCAATGGCGGGCTTACGCTCGATCGATTCAACTGACGGAAGTGACGCTCGGCGACGTGACCGAAGCCATTTGGACACTGGTCGAACCTTCCTGTGCTCGTCTGATTGCCTCCTCCAGCTCGGACTAGGCGTCGGGCACGCCAACTGCCGGAAGCGCAGGTCAAGTCGATATCGCACACCACACGCGCGCAGCCGAAAGCGAATTGGCTTCTCGAAAGAGCTGTCTCACCGCTTTGTGCGGGGCATTGGATTGGGATTGCCTCCTTCAGCAGACCTTGCCTTTCGCGTGTCGTACAAACCCTGTCCAAGCGACAGGCGCGTCAAGCGAGAGGGAAGTTGTTGCCTGGACGTCAGCGGGAGCTTCCTCTCGAAGGCACCCTCGACAATAACGAATTTGGTCTCATTGCTTGCAGCATGGACAGAGTCGGTCCTCCACGGCTTCGTTACCGCCAGGGCACGCTCGCCGATGAGGCGCAAGCAGTGCTCAAGGCCGAAAACGCCATTTCGACAGTTAATGCCGCGTGCTAGTTTCCCTCGGCGGCCTGCCAGTTTCGCGTGTTTTCGGCTGGAATTAACGCCCGCCGAATCCGGAGCTAATGGCGATGCCCCGGTAGATCACCTTCTGCAGCACGACGGCCAGGAAGATGCCCGGCAGCATGGAGATGGCCGCGCCGGCCATGATGTAGTTCCACGACGTGCCCTGCTGTGTCTGGAACAAGGTGAGCCCGAGCGGCAGCGTAGCTTTGTCCATGCCGTTGGTGATAATCAGCGGCCACAGGAAGCTTTTCCACTGCCCCATGAAGGTGAACAGCGCCAGCAGGCCGATGGCCGGCATTGCAAGCGGAACGATGATCGTGACCAGGATGCGCAGGCGCGAAGCCCCGTCGATCATCGCCGCCTCGTCGAGATCCTTGGGAATGCCGAGAAAGAACTGCCGCAGCAAAAATGCGCCGAAGGAGCCGAACGCCATCGGCAGGATCATGCCATGATAGGTGTTGACCCAGCCGAGCTTACTGACCACCAGGAAAAGCGGGATGACCAACATCACCTGCGGAATCATCAGCGTGCCGAGATAAGCGAGCAGCAGACCCTCCCGGCCGGGAAACTTCAGCCGGGCGAAAGAGTAGGCGGAAAGGCACGACACCGCAATCACGATCGCCGTGACGCCGCTAGCGACCACGAAGGAGTTGAACAAGAAGGTTCCAAACGGCAGGGAAACCAATGCTTCGACGAAGTTTCCCCATTGATACTCCTGTGGCAGGATGCGGACCGGTACGGCCAGGACTTCCGCGTTGGAGCGTACCGCGTTCGACACCATCCAGAAGAAGGGGAAGAGGAACAGTAACGCGATCAGCGAAAGCGCGGCGTAACTGACGAACGTGCCAATGCGCCGCAGGGTTTTGTTCCGCGACACAGAATCCGGGTGCAAGGCGCCCTCGCTAGTCGTCATAGTGCACCCATTTGCGCTGCATCTGGAATTGCAGGATCGTCAAGGCCATGATCATGACGAACATCACCCAGGCCAGTGCCGAGGCGTAGCCCATCTGGAAGTTGGCGAAGCCCTTCTGGTAGATGGCAAAGCCGAGCGTGGCTGTCGCCGAGCCCGGGCCGCCGCGGGTCATCGCATAGATCTCATCGAACACCTGCAGCGAGGTGATGGCCGTCATCACGGTGGCAAAGAAGATCGTCGGCGAGATCAGTGGCAGGCGGATGCGCCAGAAGCGCTGCCAGGCGTTGGCGCCGTCAATCGTCGCGGCCTCTAGATAGTGCTTTGGCACGAGGTCGAGCGCGGCGTTAAACATCACGACATTGTAACCGACATTGGCCCACAGAGTGACAAGCACGATCGCCTGCATGGCCCAGGTCGTGCTGAGCAGGAAATTCGGCAGGCCGAGGCCAAGCGAACGGATGAGGCTGTCGGCCAGTCCATCAGGGGTGAAGATGAGCAGCCATACCACCGACGCTGCGATCGTGGGGGTAAAGGTCGGCAGGAAGAAGATCACCCGGAAGAGCGCCTTGCCGTGCTTCAGGCTCGATATCCAGACAGCAAGCGTCAACGAGACGATGATGTTCAGCGTCAGATACTCGACGGCGAAGAAGAGTGTGTTGCGCAATACGGTGTAAAAGGCCGGATCAACGGTGAAGAGGCGGACATAGTTCTGAAAGCCGGCAAAGGAGGGCGTCGAGATCAACTGCCAGTTGGTGAAGCTGAGCGCCAGCGACGCCAAGATCGGCAGCGCCATGAAGGCGATGAAGCCGAGGAAGCTCGGCAGCAGGAACAGTATTGCCGTCTGCGTATCTGGCCTCAGAAGGCGCCGCGACTGACTGGGCTGCATGGGAATTTCGGCGACGGCGCTTTCTGACATGTTTTCCTCCGTGCGCGGCAATTCCTGCCGCGGCGAGAGCTATTGTTGTGCGAGGCTCTGGATGGTCTCCATCGTCTGCTTGGCGTCGGCACTGCCGGCGAAGGCCGGAGGAAAATACTGGTTGAAGAGGTTTTCCACCGCCGCCCAATTGCTGGTGATCGCATAGGGTATGGAATGCGCCAACGAGTAGTCGAGGGCCTCGCCACCATTGGTGATGTCTTTGGCCGCCACCTGGTACCAGGACGATTGCGCAGCGGTGCGCGCCGGCAACGCACGCCCTTTCTCAGCGAGGTACGACAGCGCTTCTGGACTGGTGAGCACCTGAATCGCTTTCCAGGCCGCATCCTTGTTCTGGCTGGTGGTGGAAATGCCGAAACCGGAGCCCGCGGTTACGGCCGCCAGTTCGCCGGCGTCGCGTGGCAGGGTGGTGAGACCGACCTTGAACTTGACCTGGTCCTTCATGCCAATGATGGACCAGGGACCATCGACATACATGGCGATATTGCCTGAATTGAACCGACCCTGGATGACCGTGCCAGCATCGTTGCCTGACGGCACCAGCGGCGCAATCTTATCCTTGGCAGCGAAGCCGATCACCCTGTCGGCTGCGGCAATGGCAGCCGGATTGACGAGGTCGAGCTGCCCGGCGTCATCGATGTATTTGTCGCCCCAGGCCGAAGCCATGACCGAATAGTTGACCGGGGCGACGCCGAAGCCGTAATTGCCGTCCTTTGTCAGTTTCTTGGCAGCGTCGGTGAACTCCGCAAGCGACCAGCCCGGCTTCGGCAATGGAACGCCGGCGGCCTCGAACGCGTCCTGGTTATAATAGATAACCCATGGACCAACGTCGTAAGGCAGGCCGTAAAGCTCCTTGTCGACCGACATCCCACCGATGATCGAGGGAGTGAAGGCGCCAATGTCGAGCTTGTCCGCCTTTATCCTCTCATTGAGGGGCTCGAGCAGCGAATAGAAGTTCGGCATGCGCAACGACTGCATGGAGACGATGTCGGCCAGCTGGCCCGACGCGGCTAACACCGGCAGCCGGGTCCAGTAGTCGACCCAGCCCGTCGTCTGCAGCGTCACTTTGATGTCCGGGTGCTTGACGCTCACCATGTCGGCCAGGTGCTGCCAGGTTTTGGTATCGGCTTCTGAGCCGGTCCACATCTGCCCGGTCAGGTTGACCTGATCAGCCGACGCGGCCGTAGCAAAGAGGCTGCCGCCGACTGCGGCGAGCAACAGCGCTTTCTTCAGAACCTTCATGGGATTCTCCTCCCTCCATGAATGCAATGGATACGCAGTGGGGTCGAACGCTAAGGTTTCAGGATGATCTCGATCACCGGCACGGTGACATTCGGCCGCCGTACCGGCAGTTCGAGCGTGATCATGCCTTCCGGCACAGTCACGCCGACATTGGAATCCACCTCCTTGATGTGGCTTAGCCAGCGCACTTCACTGGCGTCGTGCAGGAGCTGCGCATAGGCGATCTTGTCGGAGATACCCTCGATGTGGATGTGGCGGTATGGCCAATCGCAGACGTGCAGGTAGAGGCGGTTGCCGCGTTGGGTGTAGCGGCAGCCTGACGGCACCGGATAGTCGGACGGCCCGGCTTCATAGATGGAGCGCCCGTTAAGGGCCATCCAGTTCTGGTAAACCTCAAGCGCGCCGATGGCGCGCGCATCGAGCGTACCTCGGCCGGTCGGACCGACATTCATCAGGAGGTTGCCTCCCATGGCGACGGAATCGATGAGCAGCTTGATGATCTGTTCCGGGCTCTTCCAGGTGTCCTCGTCGCGATGATAGCCCCAGGAACCGCTGAAGGTATGGCAAGCTTCCCAGCGCACGGGCTGACCCGCGATGGTGGGCGCCACCCGCGGCGTATACTGCTCCGGCGTCACCATGTCGGGCAGGGTGTTGGCGTCGAGCGGCAAATCGAGGCGGTTGTTGACGATGATGCCTGGCTGCAACTCGCGCACCAACTCAACCAGGCGCTCGCTCTCCCAATCGGCGCGTCCCTTGCCGGACAGGCCGCGATATTCCCGTCGCGGATAGCTGAAATCAAACCACATGATGTCGATGCGGCCGAAGTCGGTCAAAAGCTCGCGCACCTGTTCGCGCATATAGGCGGCATAGTTGGCCATGTTGCGGCCGGCATTCAGCGCCTTCGCATCAGGATGGTTGCGCAGCGGATGATGGACGTCGATCGGGAAGTCCGGGTGATGCCAGTCGATCAGCGAATAATAGAAGCCGATTTTGAGCCCCTCGGCGCGGAACGCCTCGACCAGTGGGGTCAGCAGATCCTTGCCACAAGGCGTGTTCGTCGCCTTGTAATCCGTCACCTTGCTGTCCCACAGGCAGAATCCTTCGTGGTGCTTGGTCGTCACCACGACATATTTCATGCCGGCGAGGCGGGCCCGGCGAGCCCATTCCTTGGGCTCGTAGAGATCGGGGTCGAAATTATCGAAGTAGCGCTGGTATCGCTCATCGTCTAGTTCCTCGCGGTTTTTCAACCACTCGTGCCTGGCTCCCAGTGCGTAGAGGCCCCAATGGATGAACAGGCCCAGACGGTCGCGACTGAACCATGCATGCTTGTCCACCTCCCCGGATGCCGGATTCCCCGACTGATGCATTGCAATCGCCACAGGCCTCTCCTCCTCGTTTCCGGTTCAAGCCCTCGTATCGAACCGGTTCGGCATCTTGATCATCTTCCTTGATATCCTGGCTGTCAAGCAGGAATCAAGGTTCACGCAATTTGAACGAACGCCTTGAAACGCAGGCAAATTGAGCAGCGGTGTGTTGCGCAGGCAAGAAGAATCTGTCACAAGAAGGGCTTAGAACCGGTTCGATCATAATGGCCACCATCCGAGATGTAGCGCGCCTTGCGGGAGTTTCGATCTCGACCGTCTCGCTCGCGCTCAACAGCCCGAAGCGGGTCGGCGCCGAGACGCTCGACCGCATTCAGCAGGCGGTAAAGTCAACCGGTTACCGCGTCGACCCGGTAGCACAGACCTTGGCACGCGGACGCAGCTCGCTGATCGGCTTTGTCTCAGCCAATCTGGGAAATATGTTCTTTGGTGACATCCGCCGCGAGATAGAACACCAGGCGCTGGACAACGGCTATTTCGTTCTGATCGCCGACTCCTCCGGCAAGGCGGACCTTGAACGGGCGTTGCTGGAGCGGCTGGAAGCGCAGAAGGTGGCCGGCATCGTGCTGGCGACAAACGGGCGCGGCGAGGATTACGCCGCATTCCTTCGCGACTTCAAGACCCCGATCGTCATGTTTGACCAAAGGGTGGAAGGCGCCGAGCGCGACTTCGTCGGCTCCGACAACCCGCTAACCACCACGATTCTGACGGAACACCTGCTGCAGCTCGGTCATAGACGCATCGCCTTCATCTCGGGCCCGGCCGGACTGTACACCGCCGACGAGCGCTTGACGGGCTATATGGAAGCGATGGCCGGTGCTGGCGTGGAAGTCGACCTTTCGCTGGTGGTCGAAGGCGGCTACACGCGGGCCGGCGGCCATACCCAAGCGATGCGCCTGCTGGCTCGCCGTGATCGACCGACCGCCATCATCGGCGCCAACAACATGATGGGCCTTGCGGCCCTGCAGGTGATGCAGGAGATGGGCTTCCGCTGCCCGGACGACGTGTCGCTGGCAATGGTCGACGACGTTCCTTGGAGCAGCGTGATCACGCCCCGCATCACGATGGTGGTACAGGACGCCCAAAAGCTCGGCGAACTGACAGCACAGCGCCTGCTGGCAAGAATCCAAAGTCCTGAAGGCGCCGCCGCGCGCCCGCAAGACCTCATTCTAACACCGAGATTCGTCCGCGGAGAATCAACCAAGCGACTCTAACGCTTTTCAAGGACGTCATCGGGAAGACACCCACCTGGCAGTTTTCAAGCCGCAAAGCCGTCCCGGAATGTTGCCGGGCCACCCGACCGAGCGCGCGCCCTTCTTCAGGAACTGGTCTCGCCCACCACGAAAACGCCGTCCGCGTCACCGAGCGTCCCTACCGCATAGGCCCGGACCCCCGATAGCGACTGCATCCGATAAGGGCGCTCCAGCCCAGCCGCTCGGCAATCAGCCAGCCAGTCTTGCGTTCTGCTCCCACAGCAAGGTGTCAACGAAGGCGTCACTCGATACGTGCAAGGCGCGACCACGAACGACCCGTCCCAGTCGCTCGAACGGAGCAAAAATCCAATCACTCAAATTTCATCCGAGATGAAATTGCTTCACATCATGCCACCCATACCACCCATGTCAGGCATGCCGCCGCCAGCGGATTCCTTCTTGGGCAGTTCAGCGATCATGGCTTCGGTGGTGATCAGCAGCGAAGCAACCGAAGCTGCGTTCTGCAGAGCCGTGCGCACAACCTTGACCGGGTCGACGATGCCCATGGCGATCATGTCGCCATACTCGGACGTCTGGGCGTTGTAGCCATAGTTGTCTTCGTTCTTTTCGAGGATCTTGCCGACAACGATCGAGGCTTCGTCGCCTGCGTTTTCAGCGATCTGGCGCACCAGCGACTGCAGCGCCCTGCGGACGATGTTCACGCCGGCTTCCTGATCCTGATTTTCACCCTTGGAGGTGATCTTCGTGGACGAACGTAGCAGAGCGACGCCGCCGCCCGGTACGATGCCTTCCTCAACGGCAGCGCGCGTCGCATTGAGCGCGTCGTCGATGCGGTCCTTCCTTTCCTTCACTTCGACTTCCGTCGAACCGCCGACGCGAATGACGGCAACGCCGCCAGCCAGCTTGGCAAGGCGTTCCTGCAGCTTTTCGCGGTCATAGTCCGAAGTGGTTTCTTCGATCTGAGCCTTGATCTGTGCAACGCGGCCTTCGATGTCGGACTTGGCGCCAGCGCCGTCGACGATCGTCGTATTTTCCTTGGTGATCGAAACCTTCTTCGAACGGCCGAGCATGTCGAGCGTTACGGATTCGAGCTTGATGCCGAGGTCTTCGGAGATGACCGTACCACCGGTCAGGATCGCGATGTCTTCGAGCATGGCCTTGCGGCGGTCGCCGAAGCCCGGAGCCTTGACGGCAGCAATCTTCAGGCCGCCGCGCAGCTTGTTGACGACGAGGGTCGCAAGCGCTTCGCCTTCGACGTCTTCAGCGATGATGAGGAGTGGATTGCCGCTCTGAACGACAGCTTCGAGAACCGGAAGCATTGGCTGCAGGTTCGAGACCTTCTTTTCGTGCAGCAGCACGTAAGCATCTTCCAGCTCGGCCACCATCTTCTCGGCATTTGTCACGAAGTAGGGGCTGAGGTAGCCGCGGTCGAACTGCATGCCTTCGACGACTTCGAGTTCGGTTTCGGCGGTCTTGGCTTCTTCAACGGTGATGACGCCTTCGTTGCCGACCTTCTGCATGGCGTCGGCGATATAAGCGCCAATTTCCTTTTCGCCGTTTGCCGAGATCGTGCCGACCTGGGCAATCTCTCCAGACGTGTTGATCTTCTTGGCCTTGGCCTGGAGATCCTTGACGACTTCAGCAACGGCGAGATCGATGCCGCGCTTCAGGTCCATCGGGTTCATGCCAGCTGCGACCGCCTTGCCGCCTTCGCGAACGATCGCCTGGGCGAGAACCGTTGCAGTCGTGGTGCCGTCGCCGGCGATGTCGTGGGTCTTCGAAGCTACTTCGCGGACCATTTGGGCGCCCATGTTCTCGAACTTGTCTTCCAGTTCGATTTCCTTGGCGACGGTGACGCCATCCTTGGTGATGCGCGGAGCGCCGAAGGACTTGTCGAGGATGACGTTACGACCCTTCGGGCCGAGTGTTACCTTCACTGCGTCAGCCGACGGCGACGATTTCGCATTCCTGCGGCTTTTCCTTGGCGGTGTCGGGAATGATGATGCCGCCCTTGGTCTTTCCTTCGGACTCAACGCGTCGGACGACGACGCGATCGTGAAGGGGGCGGAAATTGGTGCTTGCCATTTGTCTAATCCCTTTGATCATCCGCCGGTCAAACGACTGACGCGGCATTGGCCGATGAAGCGTTTTCGATAAAGTCGTTTTTCCCTGGCGTGCATCACCTGGCTCCTGGCCTTAGATTTCGGGCAATCGCTTGTGTGCCCTGAGGCATGACGCCCTCTGTTTGAAGTAGGGTTTGATGGCCCCAATCAACAGCGCCCTGAAAATGACCGCTGAAGATAAGCTCGACTTTGTACATTATGCAGCGAAGCAAAGTGCTTGTGTCATCCGCTTGAGGCGGCTTGGTTGAGTTTCAGGAATGTCCGGGTCTGGCGGGTGCTGTCGATAAATATCCTGATCCCACAGGATCATGCGAACCGCACCGATGGCATCGGAGAAGGTGAACTCTGTTTTCTTGTACCAGGCGGCGGCATAGGGAAGGACGCCATGACCGAGCAGATCGCATGCCCAGAGTGTGACGAGGCTGTAGAGCGCCAGCAGCGACGGGGTCGTGCGCATGATGGCTTTGTCGTTCCACTGCCGTTGGGTTTCCACGCCAAGATGCGCTCGCGTTTCGGCGAAGGTGACCTCGATCTGCCAGCGCCGAACGAAATAGGCAATGATCTGAGCGGGCTCAAGGTTGACGTTGGTGCTCATGAACGCCTGGGGTTCACGACGGCCTGATGGATCGCGAACGAGAACCCAGCGAATTGGTCTTGGGGGCGTTCCACGCCGATACCAGAGGCCGGTTCCTGATGTGACATCAAGGGTTTTGTCGGTTTGCTTGCCGTACCAGGACGATGCGACGATGCTGCCACTCGGTCTTTGCGTCTTTGAGGAGCGTTTTCAGTTTCGGCAATGGCCTGCCTTTTTGCGCCGGTCGCCCGAGCGTATGTTCGTGCCGTTGATCTGGTGGAGCAAAGAGACTGGCATCCAGACGCAACCGCGTGATGAGAGTGGCCGTGTCGGGAAGAGCCGCAGCCAGTGTATGAACGGCAAAGCTGCTATCGCCGACAAAGATGATTTCGCGGCCCGGCAGCCAGCGGCAAAGCTGCAAGACGCCTTGCCTTGCCCAATCAGTCAGCAGCTTGTGCTTTCGGCCCTTCTTCTGATCATGGCGCTCAGAGGGACACAGGATCGTCAGCACCGGCAGGGCTTTAATACATTTTGCCCATGGGACAGGTGAAAGAACCATGAAGCTCAACCATCTCAAGCCGCTGGCCTTGACAAAGTGGCCATGGCTGGAGCGCACCGGGTCACGATAAATTCCACGCGCGGCGATGCGTTGGCCCCAACGCCGTTCGATTGTATCATCCATGCCAATCACGACAGGGCCCTCGGGCACGAGCCGGGCAACAATGATGGACAGCAGACGGGCCGCCAACGTGCGAGGGTTCCAGCGGGCTCGGTTGAGGAGTTGATGATAGGCGGCAAAATTACTTACCTCCGCGCGTCCGGTGATGCGCAGGCAGGCCGTCACCGTTCGCTTGCCAGGCGAAAGGAGCGCACCCATCACCAGGACCAGCAGATGCTCCCAGCTTGGCGCGGTAAACCAGAAACGAAACGGCGACAGCCATTTGCGAAGGATGTGGGGGACCGCGTCTCCCGGCTCACGGCTACAATCATGTTGTTCGCTCATCCATTCGTTCGAATCCGATCAAACGAATGGCGCAAGGCCGGGACCCTGCGGCGAATTGATTCACCCAGGGCTGCTCAGATGCCCCCGAAATCACCACCGATTTTGTACAAAGTCGAGATAAGACGATGTGCCTAAATTGCCTGAGCGGCAATGAATTAATTTAAGACAACGCCGACGCACACGGCAAGATTGGCTTCGATCTCGCTGTCCGGATCATGGTCCCGGCGCCGGGCTTGAAAAGGATCCGCACGAATACAGACAATTCGACTTCAGGCGGTGCGGGCCGTAGTCACACATGAAGGGGTGGTCGGGCTCGCACCTTTACCTATCTCCGCTGGAGATGGAATTTTGAAAGGTATCGACGTGAGCCGCGTTTTCATTACTGGATCAACCGACGGACTGGGGCTGGCTGCGGCCTGCACCTTGATAGACGAAGGCCATGAGGTCGTGTTGCATGCGCGCTCCAACGACAGGGCCTCGGCCGTCGCAAATCTTAGAACCAGAGCCTTGGCGGTGGTCATCGGCGATCTCAGCAGCGATGCGGAGACGCGTTCCATTGCTGAACAGGTCAATGAGGTCGGACAGATGGACGCCGTCATCCACAATGCCGGCATCTACTCCGAGAGGAGCCGTGGGAACACACCCGAAGGTCATGCGAAGATCCTGGCTGTCAACACGTTGGCACCATACCTGCTCACGGCATTGATCGACCGACCTGACCGTCTGGTCTACCTTACCAGCGGCATGCACCAGAGTGGCGGTAGCTCCACCGATGATATCGACTGGAAAACGCGCGCTTGGAATACAAGCCAGGCCTATTCCGAAAGCAAGCTTCACGTGGCCACCATCGCAGCGGCCGTTGCTCGGCACTGGCCCGATGTCCTCAGCAATGCGGTGGATCCCGGCTGGGTGCCAACCAAGATGGGCGGTGCCGGAGCGCCCGATGATCTTCAAATGGGTCATCAGACCCAGACCTGGCTGGCGACGAGCGACGACGAAGACGCAAAGATCAACGGTGCCTATTGGCATCACCGCCAGCAGCGTCGACCCGCTGCGGAAGTTACAGACCCGGATTATCAGGACAGGCTGATGGCTAGGCTGGCACATCTGACAGGCGTCAGGCTGTTTTGAGCGTTCGGGACGCACTGCTCTTCAGGAAGGGGACGTCGTCGAAGGCCCTTGGTCATCGGTTGTTCTTCGGGCAGCGCTGGGTTTCTTCGTGGAACTTTCGGGCTGCATCGTCATCCCTCCTCTCCGAGCGCCGGCCGTGTGAACCGGACGCGGCTGGGATGGTGATCACAGCGGTTTTCCGGTTTCTCGCTGCGGGCAACGAGACGCCAGGCGAGCAGTTGTAGCGAATTTGCTCTGTGGGCGATCCAACGCGCGGGGAATCGTGACGGAAGAAGGCACCACCGCTGCGATGGCCGCACTCGTGATATGATGAGGAAGCGCTAAGCACATCACCGCGGCGGACATCCCAGCGTCAACCGGACCACGCCATGACAACCATGTGGGATTGAACCATATTCGCCGCACGGCAATGACCTGAGCAATCTTCACTGCTCAATTCATCACAGCCCCTTGGCTGTCCATGCACTTGTGCTCGGGACGGTCAATGCCCCTTACAAGCGGGTTATCTCCGCAGAGGAGCTGGCACGAGCGTTGAGTTCGCCGAGACTCATGGCATCCCCCATGTGGAGCTGGAGAACATATACGCGACAGTGAAGCGGACGACGGGCGAGCGGAACCCCGATGTGGAGGCCGCGCTTGTCGCAGTGGCACGCGCTGCTTGATCGAGCGATACGCGGTCTGGAATCCCTGAAGAAATCGAACGTCGCCGTTGCGCGTCGCAAACACAGCGGTAACGCACAGCCGATCCCCTCAACCGGCCCGATGTCGAGTGCCGCCAGTTTAATCCCATCGCCCAGCCAATCGATCAATGTGGCGCTTTTCTATCCATCCTTGATCTCAAGCGTTCGGATCGATCCACAGGTCGCCGAAGCTCCAGTTCAGCCCCTGCGATCCCGTAACGAAGTTCTTCACCCGCTTGTTGGCAACGATCTGCGCACCAGCAGCAACGAGGTCGACGGAAGCAACTTCGTCGTGGATGAGATGTTGGAATTTGCTCCAGGTCTCCCATCGCTTATTCTCATCCGGCTCTATCGCAGCCGCCTCGAGCAGCGCGTCTGCCTGAGCATTGGCGTAGTGGCTCGCATTCGAAAACGGCAGGCCGATCTTAAAATTCTTGCTCCAATAGGCGCGCTGGACGCCGAGGGAAGGATCGAAGGTGTTCGAGAGAGACTCCACCACCAAGTCGAAGGCCCTGTCGGCGTAGACAGTCTTCAAGAATGTGGGGAGGTCGTACTTTTTGATCTCGATGCCGATGCCGATCTTTTCCAACTGGCTTTTCAGGACATCGGCATAGCCTTGCGGCAGATAGGAATTGTATGTCAGCCGGAGATCGAAGCGCTTTCCGTCCGACTTGCGCGGATAGCCTGCCTCGTCGAGGAGCTTTTCGGCAGCGACGGGATCAAACCGATGCGCCACAACGCTTGGATCGTACCACTTCGGCAATGCCGTACTGACGGGGCTCGGCGAAACCTGCGCATAGCCGTAAAGCGCAACATCGACGATCTCTTGCAGATTGATTGCCTTGGCGATGGCAAGCCGCACCTCGCGCTTGGCGAACAGCGGATTGTCGTAGTTGAAGAACAACTGCTGCTGCGGACCTGAATAGGCGTAGGTGGTGGTGTCAACGACAAGATGGGGATCCTGTTTCAACCGGTCGAGGTCAGCGAGCGGCACGGGATTGTCGCCTATGTCGGCCTCGCCCGTCTCCAAGGCGGCAGACCGCGCTGCCGGATCCGTCACCACGCGCAGGATGATGCGATCGAGATAGGGCTTTCCGGCATCCCAGTAGTCCGTGTTTCGCTCGAAGATCAGATGGCTGCCGGGCACCCATTCCGTCAGCTTGAAGGGCCCGGTGCCGATCGTGGTCTGCAGGGTTTGGCCATCGCCCGGTGCGAGCCTCTCGAAGATATGCTTCGGAACGATCGGCGATTCCGAACTCGATTGTGCCGCTAGCAGGAAGGGTGCGGGCTTGGATAGTACGATGATGGCGGTAAGCGGATCAGGTGTCTGGACTTCGACGACATTCTGGTAGGTGATGCGACCGCGCGGATGAGCCTCCTTCAGCCGCAGGATCGAAAAGGCAACGTCGGCGGAGGTGAAGTCGGCTCCGTCATGCCATTTGACACCCTTACGGAGCTTGAACGTGTAGCGCAGATTGTCTTCAGAGACGGCCCAGTCGGTTGCCAAGAGTGGCTGCGGCTTGACGTCGAAGTCAAAGGTCAGGAGCCCCTCGACGATCTTCGGACCGATGGCCTGGCCGGTTCCCGACGACGTGTTGATCGCAAGCAATGCGTTGCCCGGATCCACGCGGTAGATCCAATTCAAGGTGCCGCCGGAAGCTGGCGCGGCGCCCTGCCCGAAGGAGATCGACGGAAGAAATGCACCCGCGCCGGCAAGCAGAATTAACTGATTGAAACTACGACGGTTGATGGACACGCGAAGGCTCCTCTTGGTTCCGAAATGGTCCTCGACAGAAGCATCCGTCTCGCGTGCCGAAACACGAAGTCAAAGTTTCTTCTCGCATGGGAAAGAATAACTGCGCGCAGAAGATTTTTCGTCCCGCTGACGAGATTGCGAGAATGCGCATGCTCCGGCAGCTTCGCACCGAGCAGGACGATTGCGCCGGCGAAGCAAAAAGGGAAACGAAGAAATATCGTATGCAGCGGCAAACCCCGCAAAAGGATTGGCAAAAACCGTATCGTAGGGCGCGATGGTCGGTGGGCCGGTTCGCGCGGTACGGATCAAAAACCAGCGAGAAACCTGTTGTCCGGCCGTGGCAGGCCGCCGAGGCTCGCGCAGCCTTGTACCCTCGTCCCTGCCCGAACAGCCCTCGCCATTGCCCGTCGGCTCGAAACCCGAAGCGCCACATTCGTGGACAAGAGAAACGACGTTCGGTTGGGAAGCTTGAAATTCGCTGCTCTCAACTGCGCCAGCGCAGGAGCCTTGCTTCGGCCGCGCCAGCCAGCCTGTTGAGTGCAAACCCGACGAGGCCGAGAATGATCACGCCAACCATCACCAATGCCATATCGAAACGCTCGCGCCCGGCAATCACAAGGCCGCCGATGCCTGGGCCCACCGCGAGGAAGTATTCCGCGCCAACCGTTGCCAACCACGAGTATATCAGGCCGAGGTGAATGCCGGTTGCGATCGCCGGCAGGGCCGAGGGCAGGTAGATTCTGGTGATGCGCTGCCACGGGCTGAACCGCAGCGAACGGCCGACCTCGACCAGATCGGCTGGCGCGCCCTTGATGCCGTCATAGGTGTTGAGAGCGATGGGGATGAAGGCAGCGAGCGCAACAAACACGACCTTCGCCTGCTCACCAAAACCGAACCATACCGAGATCAGCGGAATCCACGCCAGCAGGGAAATTTGTTTGAGGCCGTTGAAGGTCGGCATGATCAGCCGATCCCCCGTTCGGGTAACGGCGACCAGCGTAGCGAAGCTGACGCCGAAAACGCAGCCGATCAGGAAGCCGGCAAGATTGCGCAACAGGCTCGATCCGAGCTGTCCCGTCAGACCATTGTCGATGATCTCGCGCTTGGCCGTCGAAATGACATCCTCGATGGATGGCAAAAAGCGTGGATCCACGAGCCCCAAGCGGCTGGAAGCTTCCCATGCGACGAGAAGAAGAAATGGAAGCGTGAGGTCCCGCCGGAGGCGGACGGTATCCGTTGATGTGGCGGCCATCGTTTAAAGCCCCTCTTTCTTCCAGCGCTGAATGAAGACCTCGGCGCCACTCAGTCCTTTGTCCATCGCAAAGCCGATGAGCCCGATCACAATCATCGCGACGATCACGGTATCCAGCCAGAACATCTGCCGGCCCCAGACGAGCAGGTATCCAAGCCCTTCGGACGATGCCAGCAACTCGACGCCGACGAGCGATGTCCATGCGTGCGTGAGGCCGTAGCGGATTCCGGTGAAGATCGACGGAACGGCAGCGGGCAGAACGATCAGCCGAAGCGTCTGCCAGCGGCTGAAACGCAGCGCCTTTCCGACTTCAATATACTTGCCGGGAACGTTGCGGATACCCGAGAAGGTGTTGAGCGCAATCGGGACGAGCGCCCCCTTGGCGATGATGATGATCTTCAGCGTCTCCTCGATACCGACCAGCAGCATGAGGAGCGGAATCCACCCAAGCGTCGGGATCTGCGCAAAGGCGAGGAAGAGCGGTTTGATATAGTCTTCGGCGCGTTGCGACAGCCCCATGGCGATGCCAAGCGCCAGACCGAACACCGCACCGATCGCAAAACCGAAGATCACGCGCCGCAAGCTGACTGCGGCGTGATAGAGCAGTTCACCGCTCGCAATCATATCGCGGCCCGTCTGCAGCACATAGGCGGGTGCCGGAAGGATCTGCTCTGGCAGCCACCCCCTTGCGCAGGCAAGCCACCAGACTGAGATCAGCAGTACGGGAAGAAGCAAGGCTAAGAGCGAAAAGAGCAGTCCCCTGAGATATCTCGGCCAGTCCTTGATGCCGTCATGGCCAGAACGTTCAAGATAGGTTGCCATTAGCCTGCTACTCCGGTCCTGGTTTACGAGGCGACCGGCTTGCCGTCGGCGCCGTAAGCCTGCCAGAAGTGCAGCAGGCCGAAGCGCTCGATCGCGCTGTTCAGGTAACGTGGCTCGAACCAGCCTTCGAGGTCGACATCGCGGCGGATGAGCCCGAATTCCTTGCTCTTTTCGCCCTGCTCCTTGTACTGCGAGACGAGGAGCTCATCGATCAACGGCGAATTGCGATAGGCAAGCGCATCGCCCTTGAAGTATTCCTCGAGGATCGGAACCGGCGTTCCGGACTTGTGCCACAGTTCGAGAAGGGCTGCGCGATTGGGCTCATCGGACGACCATTGCGCCGCCTTGACGAACGCATCGACGACCCGCTGGGTAATCTCCGGATGGGCATCGATAAATGCCTCCCGGCCGATGATACCCGCATTGCGACCAAAGCGCGGATCGTCACCCTTCGTCGTGTAGATGACGTCGGCGGCACCCTTGGCGGCAAGGTTGATCAACTGCGTGTCGCCGAAGGCCGCATCGATGTCTTTGCTGGTTAATGCAGCAACCGTGCCGGCACTGTCGAGGTTGACGACCTGAACGTCGCGCTCCTTCAAGCCGTGCGCCTCGAGAACCTTGATGGCGGCGAGATGACCGTTCGTGCCGCGTTGGAGGGCAATCTTGCGACCCTTCAGATCCTCGATCGACTTGATGCCGGAGGCTTTCGCCACGGCGAGATAGAGCGGCTTTCGCGCGCCGCTCGCAAGGAGATACTTCGTCTTCAGACCGTTGGCGCGGCCGATCAGCGAAGGAAGATCGCCCTGATAGGCGAAGTCGAGCTGGTCATTGGCAAAGCCTTCATTGACGGCAGGGCCAGCGCCCTTGAAGAAGGTCCACTCGATCTTAACGTTCCGATCATTGGCGAATTCCTTTTCCAGAAATTCACCGGCCCGTGCGGTCGCGGCAGAGGTGCCTTCCGCATAAGGCCGATTGTCGACGCCGATGGCGGCATAGCCGACATGAATAACCAGCGGCTCCTCCGCCTGGCCCGTGACCGGCGCGGCGGCAAGCATCAGGGCGAGGCTGACGGCCAGTCGTGACAGAAATGCGCGTTTCATGATTTCTCTCCGTTTTGTGAAGCTTACCTCGCCAGAGCAACCGTGCGTTCGGTGCGACCGCCGTCATCGGATGGCTTCGACCCCTTGGCCTGGGACTGCGTGTTCTCGCCCGTCGCATGAAGGCTTTTCAGGACGCGATCGCGCGCACTGGCAATCTCGCTGGATGTGCGGCGGCGCGGACGCGCCAGCCTGACCGGTATGATTTCACGGATGCGGCCTGGGCGCGGTGACATCACGACGACGCGGTCCCCGAGATAGACCGCCTCTTCGACGTCATGCGTGACCATCACCATGGTGATGTTTTCCTTGGCCCAGATCTCCTCCAGCTCGTCCTGCAGATGCGCCTTGGTGATGGCGTCGAGCGCGCCGAAGGGCTCGTCGAGCAACAGGACGTTTGGCCGACTGACGAGGCCACGGGCGATACCGGCGCGCTGCGCCATGCCGCCCGACAGCTGGTACGGGTAGACATTGGCAAAGCGGGAAAGCCCGACCAGCTCCAGATGGTCGCGCACGAGTTCCGACTTTTGCGCCTTTGGCAGTCTGCTGTTCAAAAGGCCAAGGGAGACATTCTTCTCGACCGTGAGCCAGGGAAAGAGGCGCGGTTCCTGAAAGACGATGCCGCGATCGAGGCTAGGCTCGTTGACTGCCTCGCCCGCATGGCGAATGGTGCCCGATGTCGCGACATCCAGACCGGCGAAAAGACGCAGCAACGTCGACTTTCCGCAACCGCTGGCGCCGACGATCGTCACGAACTCGCCTTCGGCAATATCGAGGTTGATATCGTCAAGTGCGACAAGCGGCTCGCCGTCGATTTGGAACTGCCGGGTGATATGCTCGACTGTAAGATGGGGCCGGTTCATTTTGTGCCCCTACTCTGCCGCGGCCTGAAGGCGCGCCGGATGTTGAGGTACGCTGAGCCCGAGATTCTCTCGCAGGGTCCTGCCCTGGTATTCAGTGCGAAACAGACCACGCCGCCGCAGTTCGGGCAGCACCAGTTCAACAAAGTCTCGCAGTCCGACCGGCAGGTGTGGCGCGCGCTCGTATCGCTCCGCATGCGCATAGTGTTCATCACGGCCGAAGTTATGCGCCTCGTGCTCGCTGGAGGAGGTAACCAGATTCCAGCCCGCGCGTCCGCCGCTGATGTGGTCGAGCGAGGCAAATTTCCGGGCGATATGGTAGGGCTCGTTGTAGGAGGTGGACGCTGTGGCGACGAAGCCTATGTCTTTTGTCACCGTGGCGAGAGCCGAGAGTAGCGTAATCGGCTCGAACTGCGCCACGTAGCGTACCGCGGTCCTGCTCAGAGCGTCGATGTCGGTACCGCGAGTGCCGACGCCGTCCGCCATGAAGATGAGATCGAATTTTGCCGCTTCGGCGAGTTGCGCAAGCTCGATATAGTGAGCGATGTTGGAACCGGCATCCGCTTGTGCCTCCGGATGCCGCCAGGCAGCCACATGATGGCCTGTCGGATACAGGAAGGCGCCAAGTTTGAGCTGTCGTTGCGCGGTACTCATATCAGCCTCCGTCGTCAGGAAGACGATAGGCTAACAGCACAAAGTATTATCTATAGAAATAGTATTCTATTTAGCTCGACGAAGCAGGATTTTTGCAATCGGCAACGCCGCGTTTCGAATGACGACGTTCTGCTGTCGCGCAAACCACGGCGATCTTGTCCATGGCGAGAATGGCGTTTTGCAAACTCCGAAAAGAATTTCTTTCCGTAAAATCAATCAGATATTTCTGGACTTGAGCAGTCAGCCGGCCAACCGTTGGTGCCGAAGGTAGGGGCACATCCCTGCTCCGACATCCGGGAGGCAGTATGCCGTTCGAAACAGACGTTGATGACCCACTCTTGGCGAAGGCTACTGAGCTTCGCAAAGCATTTCATCTCGATGCCGTCGAGAGAGACAAGCAGGGCGGTAGACCTGTCGAGCAGATCAGGCTCTTGAAGGAAAGCTCTCTTCCCTCCGCGCAGATCGCTAGGGAATATGGCGGCCAGGGTGCATCGTGGTTGACGATCCTGCGGATCGTCAGGGAGTTCGCCAAGACGGACGGCTCGCTCGCCCATCTTTTCGGCTATCACCATCTGCCGCTCAACCTCATCCTGTTTCGCGGTTCGGCCGCCCAGAAGGAAAAATGGCTGATGGGTTCCGCGGCGGGCAATTGGGTCTGGAGCAATTCCGGAAACGCCATGTCGAGGACATCATCGGGTGAAAAGACGGCAATGGGCTGGGTCATCAATGGCAGCCGGCCATTCTCCTCGGGCTCGCATGTCGCCGACTACATTCAGATCTCCTGGGAGAATGCCGAGGGCGCTCGGCTGACCGCTGCCGTGCCTGCCGATCGCGAAGGCATTGTCATCGAAAACGATTGGGATGGCATTGGCCAGAGGCAGACCGGAAGCGGTACGGTGCGTTTCGTCAATCTTCAGGTTCATGACGACGAGCTGATCAGCTCGCCTGATGTACCGCTGACGCCCTATTCCTCGCTCACGTCACTCCTCCAGCAGAGTGTTCTGCTCAATGTCTTCATCGGCAGCGCCCAGGGCATGCTGGAGGAGGGTCGCGCCTATACGACGAGGAGTTCGCGGCCTTGGATCCATTCAGGCGTAGAACGCCATGTCGACGATCCATGGATCAAGCGGCAGTACGGCGATCTCTATATCCGCACCTTGGCGGCAACGGAACTCGCGGACAAGGCGGCTCGCAGTCTCGACGTGGCTTACGCCCAGGGTCCCTCGCTGAGCCTCGCCGACCGTGGCGCAGCTGCAATCGATATTGCAACCGCCAACGTCTATGCCGGCGAAGTCGGCCTTGCCGTCTCGAGCGAGGTTTTCGAGCTGATGGGCGCGCGCTCGGCCACCAATGCCAACGGCTTCGATCGGTTTTGGCGCAATGTCAGGACCCATACGCTCCACAATCCCGCCGAGTACAAGAAACGCACCGTCGGCACCTGGCTGCTGACGGGCGAATTTCCCGTGCCGGCGATCTATCGCTGAAAGGAACAGCAGTGGCGAGACGCAAGGATAAGATCAAGCTCGGCGCTTTCCTGCTCTTTACCGGCCACCATGTCGCCGCATGGCGCCACCCGAAGGCATCGGTCGGCACCGAGTTTGAACACTATCTGGAACTGGCAAGGCTTGCCGAGGCTGCGAAGTTCGACACGATCTTCTTCGCAGATGGTGTTGCCGCACGCATCAAGGACGTCGAAGCGGCAAGCCGCAATGCCCATAACGGTGTCTATCCCTTCGAGCCGGTCACTCTGCTCTCGGCGCTGTCGTCGGTTACCCGCAACATCGGCCTGATCGCCACCGCCTCCACCAGCTACTCCGACCCCTATAATCTTGCTCGGCAATTTTCCTCACTCGACCGACTAAGCGGCGGCCGGGCCGGCTGGAACCTCGTGACATCCTCGGATCCGGATGCGGCCTACAATTTCGGCCACGAGACGCAGATCCTTCACTCCGATCGCTATGAGCGGGCCGAGGAATTTGCAGATGTCGTGCTCGGCCTTTGGGACAGCTGGGAAGACGACGCCTTCCTGCGCGACCGCCAAAGCGGCCGCTATTTCGATCCAGCCAAGCTGCATCGCCTCAATCACAGCGGCCGGCACTTCAAGATCCGTGGCCCGCTCAACATTCCCCGCTCGCCGCAGGGGCGACCTGTCGTCGTCCAGGCGGGTGCCTCCGAACCCGGCAAGGAGCTTGCAGCCCGAACAGCAGAAGCCATCTTTGCTGCCCAGATCACCTTGGAGGAAGCCACCGGCTTTTACGCCGACGTGAAGGCAAGGCTCGCGAAATACGGTCGATCGCACGAGGATCTGAAGATCCTGCCGGGTATTTTCCCGACCGTTGGTCGCACGCAATCGGAAGCGCAGGAAAAGTTCGAATCGCTTCAGGAGCTCATTCAGCCCGAGGTCGGGCTCAACCTGATTTCTCAGCTTTCCGGCGTCGATCTTCGCGACTTCCCGCTAGACGGGCCGGTGCCGGAAAATCCGCCTTCGACAAATGCCGGCAAGAGCCGGCAGGCGCTCGTTCTGGACCTCGCCCGCCGCGAGAACCTTTCGATCCGTCAGCTCTATCTGCGCATCGCCGGCGCGCGTGGTCACTGGCAGGTCGTCGGCACGCCAAACGAGATCGCCGATGCCTTGGAAGAGCGCTTCGAGAACTACGGCGCCGACGGGTTTAACATTATGGCGCCGATCATGCCGGGGGGACTTGCCGATTTCATCGAACTCGTCGTGCCGGAGCTACGGCGTCGCGGTCTCTTCCGCCACGAATACGAGGGGGCCACGCTGCGGGAAAACCTGGGCCTCAAACGTCCCGAGAACCGCCTTGCTGCCAACGGCGGCGCAGTCGCGGCTGAATAGGAGAACAACAATGAGCCGCGACAAACTGTTTCTCATCGCACCCGGCTTCTCGGCCCCGAAGCGACCTGGCCAGACGTTCGTCTGCCCTTACTGCAATGCGATCGAAGGGTTGCTTGCAAGCTTCCCCGAGCTTGCATCCCGGATCGACGTGGAGAGAGTCCCCTTCCCTCGTCCGCGAACGCGCGTGATCGAGGCGCTGGGCGAAGAGAACCAGTCTTTGCCGGTGCTGGTTCTCTCCGCCAACGCGCCGCCCGATGCTGCCGATTGGAAAGGCAAGCGTTTCGTCACCAAGACCGGTCGCATTCTCGAGCTGCTTGCCGAGCGGCACGGTTTTCCACGACTTCACGACTGACGGAGGAAAGACGATGACCGTAAAGCCCACGAGCTTCGAACCAGCTCTGCCACCCGCTCTTTTCGAACAGGACCAGACCAATCCCTACCTTGCCAAGGCAATCGAACTGAGAGAGATCTTTGCGCTCGACGCCGCCGAGCGGGATCAACAGGGCGGGCGCCCGAGCGATGAGATCCGGCGTCTCAAGGAAAGCGATCTCGTCAATCTGCTCATTCCCACAGAGTTTGGCGGTGAGGGGCAACCCTATTCGACGGCGCTGCGCATCGTGCGCGAATTCGCCAAGGTCGACGGTTCGCTCGCTCATCTGTTCGGATATCATTTCAGTCCGATCCAGAACGCCGTGACGAGCGGGAGCGACGAACGATCCGCCGCGATCCTGCGACGGTCGGCTGAGGGTCGCTGGTTCTGGGGCAACACCACGAATAGCTTTTCCAAAAGCCTCTTTGGCAGAAAGGTCGAAGGTGGCGTCCTGCTTAATGGCGATCGGCCATTCGCCTCCGGCTCCCATGTCGCCGACTATCTGATGGTCGCCTGGGAAGACGAGAAGACGAACGCGCGAAACGTCGCCTATATTCCTGCCAACCGGGCCGGCATTACCATTGCCGACGACTGGGACGGCATCGGCCAGCGTCAGACGGGTAGCGGCCGCGTCTTCTACAAGGACGTAACAGTCAGGGATGACGAGATCCTCTTAGAACGCCCGAAGGATCCGAGCGCGCTTCTCATACCCCAGCAACAGCAGAGCGTTCTTCTCAACGTCTTCGTCGGCAGCGCGCAGGGTGCCCTGATCGCAGCGCGCGAATACACGGTCACGACGTCGCGCCCATGGATCTATTCCGGTGTCGAACGCCATTCAGACGATCCCTGGATCAAGCGGCAATACGGCGAATTATGGACAAAGGTGCAGGCTGCAACCGCATTGGCGGATAGGGCGGCATCGGCCATGGATTCCGCCTACGCCAAGGGCGCCGCATTGACAGCGCAAGAGCGCGGCGCAACGGCGATCGCGGTTGCTTGTGCCAACGTGCTGGCGGGCAAGGTAGCGCTCGAAGTCACCAGCGAGATCTTCGAGGTGATGGGTGCCCGGTCGGCTGTACGACCCCTTGGGTTCGACCGTTTTTGGCGCAACGTGCGTATCCACACTCTCCACAATCCTGCTGAATACAAGACCCGCAATGTCGGCGCCTGGTTTTTGACCGGCGACTATCCAGAGCCTGGTATCTTCCAATGAGCGGACGACAGCTCCATCTCAATATCAATATCCTCCATTCCGGCTTCTCGCCCGCGGCGTGGCGAATGGAAGGCAGCGATCCGCGAGCGTCCTTCGACGTCAACCACTACGTCAGGGTCGCCCAGATTGCCGAACGCGGTACCTTCGACGCGGTTTTCCTTGCCGACCAGGCGGCGATCTCCGACCGGGTTGATTTCAGACCGTTGACGTCACTTGAACCGACCATCGTTCTGGCCATGGTCGCGGCCAACACGGAGCGGATAGGTCTGATCGCCACCGCCTCGACGACCTATAACGAGCCGTACAACATCGCCCGGCGTTTCGCGACGCTCGATCACGCCAGCAACGGGCGCGCCGGCTGGAACATGGTCACCAGCGCAGACCTGGCGCAAAGCCGAAACTTCGGCCTTGAAAAGCCTGTGGCCCACGCAAGCCGCTATGAGCGCGCCAGTGAATTCGCAGCCGTGGTCAAGGCGCTCTGGGACAGTTGGGAGGAAGAGGCCTTCATCGGCGACGCCACGACAGGCCGCTTCGTCGATGCCGGTCGGGTCCATCCGATCGCCCACAGCGGAAAGCACTTCTCAGTTCATGGACCGCACAACATTCCCCGCCCGCCTCAAGGTCACCCGGTTATCGTCCAGGCAGGCGGCTCAGATGATGGGCGGGAGCTTGCCGCCGAGCATGCCGAAGCCGTCTTCTCCGCTTCGCAATCCTTCGAGGAGTCGCTGGATTATGTGCGAGATCTTCGCCGGCGCGCTACCCTCTATGGCCGTCCAGACAACAGTATCCTGGTGCTGGCGGGCCTGGCCACGATCATCGGAAGCACTGAGGCAGAAGCCAAGCGCCGCCAGGACGAGTTGCGCGACCTGATCCCTCTTGAATACAGTCTTGCGCGGCTGGCAGGTGTGCTGCAGGTCGATCGCCGGAGGCTCGAACTCGACGCTCCGTTGCCAGGTGACATACCGCTGCCGGCCGAAGGCGGTCACACATTCTTCCGCGCAACCGTGGCGCTCGCACGGCGAGAGGGATTGACGGTTCAAGGTTTGATCCGTGCGCTCAACGGTGGCACCGGGCACCGTACGATTGTCGGCACGCCGAAGGATATCGCCGATGACATCGAAACCTGGTTTACCGCTGGTGCGGCGGACGGCTTCAATCTGATGCCGGACGTGTTGCCCCATGGGCTTGATGTCTTTGTCGACGAGGTGGTTCCGATCCTGCGTCGACGCGGGCTCTTCAGGCACCAATATAGCGGTCGGACACTGCGCGATCATCTCGGTCTTGCCCGTCCGGACAATCCCTATGCTGCGGCAGCAGAATGACAGACGACAAAAGGACATTGCCATGACGCCAACCCTTGCGACAAAGGCTGACGACGCTGATCGGCTGGCGGCACTTGCCGCCGAGCGCTACCGAAACGCGCAGCAGCTTGGGGGCGATTGGAACGAGACCCTGGAGACCATTCTCTCCCATTGCAGCGTACGCAGCTATCTGCCAAAACCGGTTCCGCACATGGCAGTGGAGCTTGCCGTTGCCGCGGCCCAGTCGGCGCCGAGTTCGTCCAATCTGCAGGCGTGGAGCGTGGTGGCCGTAGAAGATACCGAACGCCGAAGCCGGCTTAACGCTATTGCCGGAAATCAGCGCCAGATTGCGCAGGCACCGCTTCTCCTCGTCTGGCTGGCCGACCTTGCCCGGCCTCGCGAGATCGCTGAAGACGGCGGATCGACCGCCGATGGGCTCGACTACATCGAGAGCTTTCTGCTTGGCGTGATCGACGCCGCACTTGCCGCCCAGAACGCCGTCGTTGCGCTTGAATCATTGGGCCTTGGAACCTGCTACATCGGTGCCATCCGCAACGACCCGGAAGGCGTCGCGCGCGAGCTTGCATTACCCCACGGGGTCTTCCCAGTCTTCGGCTTGACGGTAGGCTTTCACGATCCGGCCCAGCCCGCCGCAGTCAAGCCGCGGCTACCGCAATCGACTGTCCTGTACCGCGAGCAATATACCAAGGAAAGACGCACCCAGGATCTTGCCGCCTATAACAAGGTGCTCAGAAGCTTCCAGGCCGAACAAGCCATGCCATCAGTCGACTGGACAGATCAGGTCAGCCACCGCATCGGTACGCTCGAAGCGTTGAAGGGCCGGCACGTACTTGCTGCTGCAGCGCGCAGACTGGGTTTCCAGCTGAAATAGAACGATGAAGACACCGCGCCAGCTTACTCGGCGGCAATCATGTCCGTTGCCGGGCGAATACGGCGTGCGACGATCTTGTCCATTGTCTGCAAGGTGCGCGCCTCGGCCAGCAGCCACTCGCGAAACAGATCGACGCGCATCAGCCGCGCCGTATGCGCAGTGGTCGCAAAGAAGTAGGAGGAACTGACAGGCTGGGGCACGCCGAAAGGGCTGACCAGCCGTCCGGACCGGATCTCGGCTTCCGCAAGCCTGATCTTCCCGAGCCCCAGTCCCTGCCCGGCCAGCGCCGCATCGAGTACCAGAGAGGATTGGCTCAGCCGGAAACCACCTTGCGAGGCATGGCAGGAGAGCCCGGCCGCACGCAGCCATCCGCTCCAGTCCGGGCAGGATTGATCATGCTCTGGCCCCTCCTCGTGCAACAGCGGCACACCGTCAATTGCATGCGGCCCGTCCCATAGCGAATGGGCATCGGCAAATTCCGGGCTGCAGACTGGCAGGACGGCCTCGGAAAAGAGATGGTCGACGACGAGCCCAGCATAGGCACCGCTTCCGTAGCGAATAACACAATCAGCGTCGCCCGCGTCGAGATTAGTCAGCTGAGTCGACGCGTCGACAAGGACCTGCAGCCCGGGAGCCGCTCGCCGCAGTGCATCGAGGCGCGGGATGAGCCACTTGCTGGCAAAGGATGGTGCCACTGAGACGCGGATCGGCTGTTCGTGATCGCTCGTAGCGAACTGGGCCATTGCGGCGAGCACCGCATCAAAGGCATCCGTCAATCCTGGCACCAATGCCAGCCCGGCCGGCGTCAGTTGCAGCTGGCCGCGGACACGGTTGAACAGGGATTGTCCGAGATAGTCCTCCAACAGGCGAATCTGCTGCCCGACGGCGGCGGACGTGACATGCAGTTCTTCGGCAGCGCGAACGAAATTCAAGTGCCTTGCCGTTGCCACGAAGGTGCGTAGCGACGTCAACGGCGGAAGCCGCGCAAGTGTGGGCTGGATTGCTTTCCGGCGGGAGTTGGGAAGCGTGCTCATGACACCGATTGCACCACAATCGGGCCGCTCGAGGCGAGCACCGGCATTTCCTCCAGCTCTGCCGGCAGAACATTTTCTTGCGTCGTGGACATCAATTGGAGATGCAAAAACTCATTTTCATAAATTGTCTATCTTTTTAGTAGATTATAGCAACCGCTCTCCGCCAATTTGGACAGGCGCGAAGCGTTCCTTTTCTAATCACGGAGAAAAACATTCTTCCGATTTTCCCTCAGCCGGCCCGATGATGCCTCTGACGGACGTTTCGACCGAGGCGTCACAGACTCAGGGGGTATTGATGGACATTCGTAGACGCCAACTCAACAAGCTTCTTGCCTTGACGGGCCTGACCGCACTCGTGCCGCTCAGTAGTTTCGCAGAGACGTCAGGGGCAACAACGGGCGGCACTTTGAATTTCATTGTCGAGCCGGAGCCCCCCACGATCCTGGCGCTCGCTCACACTGCTGGCGGCACGCAGAAGGTCAGTCCGAAGATCACCGAGGGATTGCTGACCTATGATTTCGGTCTCGCGCCGAAGCCGCAGCTTGCAACCGAGTGGTCCATCAGCGAAGACGGATTGAGCTACACATTCAAGCTGCGCCCAAACGTGAAATGGCACGATGGCAAACCATTCACATCCGAGGATGTCGCCTATTCGATCGAGCTGCTGAAACAAGTACACCCACGCGGTCGTGGCACCTTCGCCAACGTAACAAAGGTCGACACGCCCGATCCGTTGACCGCGGTAATCCGGCTTTCCAAACCCGCGCCGTACCTTTTGAGCGCCCTCTATGCCGCGGAGTCGCCGATCGTACCCAAGCACGTCTATGGCGGCGTCAAGATTGCCGACGTACCAACCAACCAGAATGGCGGCGCGCCGATCGGCACCGGACCCTTCGTCTTCAAGGAATGGGTGCGTGGCTCCCACATTATCCTGGAGCGCAATCCGGACTATTGGGATGCCGGAAAGCCCTATCTCGACAGGATTGTCGTGCGCTTCGTACCGGATGGCGCAGCACGTGCGGCGGGCTTCGAGACCGGTGAATTCGATATCGGTGGTGACAATCCGATCCCACTGAGCGATCTCGAGCGCGTCAAGGCATTGCCTAATATTGGCGTCGATTCACGCGGCTATGAGACCAAGGGTGACCAGACCCAGCTGATCTTCAATCTCGACAACGAATACCTCAAAAATGTCCACGTCCGCCGAGCGATTGCCCATGCGATCGACCTCAATGTCGTCCTCAACACCGTGTGGTACGGCTACGGTCACGTCTCGCCGAGCCCAATCAGCACCTTCCTGCCGCGCTACCTCGATGCCTCGATCAAGCCTTACGCCTATGATCTGAAGGCGGCCGAACAGCTGCTTGACGAAACAGGCTACAAGCGCGGCGCCGATGGCATCCGTTTCAGCCTTCGGCTCACGCACAATTCCTACAATGAGGGCTTCAAGCGGGTCGCCGAGTATCTGAAGCAGAACCTGACCCGCATCGGCATTGCGGCGACGATCGAGTCCTATGATTTTTCGACCTATATCAAGAAGGTCTATACCGACCGCGCGTTCGACGTGACGGCCGAATATCTCGGCAACCAGTTCGATCCGACCCTCGGCGTGCAGCGCATCTACTGGTCGAAGAACTTCAAGCTCGGCCTGCCATTTTCGAACGCCAGCCACTACGCGAATCCAGAAGTGGACAGGCTGCTCGAAGCGGCCTCCGTCGAGACCAACGAGGAGACGCGCAAGCAGCAGTTCTATGCTTTCCAGAAAATCATTGCCGACGAGGTGCCGGTGGTAAACCTGATCGCGCTTGAGAATGTCACCGTTTTCAACAAGCGCGTGAAAAATCACACGATCGGGGCCGAGGGCGTGCAATCCAATTTCGCGGAAGTATACATCAAAGACGGCGAAGGCTGATCGGGGCGATGTGCGGGCCTGCACGAAAGGGGCGCATCGGCGATGCGCCCCTTTTTTTCGCTCGCATATCAGGCGACGCGCGCCGGCGTCAGTTTGGCAAGGATGCGATCGGCGAGCGCGACCGCCTGTGTGCGCTGCTCGGTAATCGAACTCGACTCCCATGCGACACCGCGCAGCGGGTGCCCTATGGCGCTGAGGTTGCGATGAACGCGACCCTCTTCATTGATGAGATCTCCCTCGGGCGTCGCGTCGATGCCATAGCCGGTGCTATGCGGCCGGACTTCGCCACTTGCAAGCAGGCTCTTGACGAAAGGATCGGCAATCTGTCGCCAATCGTGCAACTGATGACCGCGGCAGTCGATGACACCGTCGAACCGTGCGGTCTCGATACCCGTTCCGGTCCCTAGTCGGGCGACGATCTGGTCTCCTTCGAGTCCAAAGCCAAGCACACGCGCGCGACGGTGAGCCAGCCGGCCTTCGGAGATCACGGTCTCGATGGTCTTGTGGCTCTCCGGCGCCGATCGATGTGCCGTGACATCCCAATAGGGTCGCAGATGCCTGATGAAACGCAACCGCTCACGATCACTCGCGCCCTGCCACAAGGTAAGGATATGGGGCCGGATCGCGAGAGGCAGGCCCTGCCAGTCCGTACCGGCTGCCGAGATCGCACGCCGCTCCGCCTTCACGCGCGACAGCAGATCGCGCGCCGTCACCGGCAACGGCCCATCAGAGAGAAAATCGCGGGCGGCGGCGACGGTTCTGCGACCTTCCACGAACTGACCACGGCGCGATATCACCCGGTAGCGACCGCGATTGCCTCTCGCTTCCATGCTGGCAATCGCATCGACCATCGACAGGCTGGAACCGATCAGGAGGATCTCCTCACAGCCGCTCACGCGGTCAAGCGCATCCGCGTCCCAGGGATTGGCTGCAAAGCGCGCGTGACTTGCAAGAGTGGCCTCAGCTTCGGACAGTCGCGGCTGGAACACGCCAAGCGCCAACACAGCCTCGTCGGCCTCCACGACCGTCCCGTCCGCTATCGTTATGCGGATCCGGTGCGGTGTGGACACCAGCGCGGATGCCGACGACCCGACATGCCGCAACGTCGACCCGAACCGCGCACTTGAAACGGCACGGGCAAGCTCATCGCGAACATAGGTTCCATAAAGATAGCGCGGCGGACTACTTGAGCCCACATCGACGGGCGGCACCCAGCCGTTGCCGGCGCCATTCTCGACAAGCCAGCGTGACAGATGGCCGGGGTCTTCGGGGTACAGCGAAAAGATTTCAGCCGGCCCATTCACGAGGTGGACGGGGTCGGGCGTGCTGTAGGCGACCCCACGGCCAAGCTCGGCACGCCGCTCGATCACAGTGATCGCAAGCGGCACTTCGGTCCGCTCCAGAAGCTTCAACGCTGTCACCGCCCCGGCAAAGCCGCCGCCAACAATGGTCACCGAATGATGCGCAATACGATCGATACGCAATGAACCTCCTCTCCCGTCAGCAATGACAGGCCTGGTAGATCGGGGTGTAAAATCGGCATGCGAACGCAAGCTCTGCGAAACGTTGCTACGCGATCAAGCGGCCACCGCTGCGGCGGTGGCCTTCGAGCAGATCAAGGGCATTTCTCCCAGCAACCAACTCGGCTTCATGGTCGCTCAGACCGGCCGCCTCGAATGCCCTTGCAAGCTCTTCCCGCGCCGCACCGTGTTCAAGGATCGGCCAGTCGCTCCCGACCAGAACATGATCGGCACCGACGAGACTGGTGAGGAAGCGGATGAAACGCGCTTCCCACGGCATGATGTCGATGTAGAGATGACGCCGCCTGCCGGCAGGTGCACTGGCGAAAATCGACGGCAGTTCGCCGAACGGACCAGTCAGCGCCAAAGCCGCGACGCCAAGCGCTGTGATGACGACCCGAAGCTCGGGCAACTCCTCGAAAACGCCCGATGTCACAAGCGCAATCGCGGCGGCCGCGTTGATGGTGCCGCGGCTCAGGCGGGTACCAAGCCGGCCAAGTCCGGCCAGCTGGCTCGAAAGTGGCTCGGGGTTGATTGGATGCAGGAAGACGGGGATGCCGAGTTCGGCAGCAACTGTCAGGACAGGCCTGGCCTCCGGCGCGTCAATCAGCTTGGCCCCCTTTGCGCTGTCGAGAAATAACCCGGACAGATTAAGATCAAGGATGGCACGTCGCGCTTCGACAGCCGCTGCCTCGCCACCGAATGCGTCCACCGTCGCCAATGCGAACAGACGGTCGGGATGGTGCAAAACCGTGGTTGCGAGATCGTCGTTCAGCCTGCGGCTGACGTCCCCGAGATCGGCGTCAGGTGCGGCGACCATGGACAGCGCCACACCAATCACGCGCCGCGCAATCCCTGCTGCGTCGCTATCGGCAATCAGTGCATCGATATCCGAGATTTTCGTTCCGATGCGAGCCCACAGGGGATCGAGCGGACAGCCGGGCGCGCGGTAGATCTCCCAGCCTTGCGGCAGCAAATGCGTATGAAAATCGACGATGTTGAGCTTGCCCATGGTCACTCAGCAGCGATGGAGCGTGACTTGCGTGCGGCAATGCCGGCCTTGACGAGCGGTACGACATCGCGCCCATAGGTCACCGTGTCTTCCGTCGGATAAAAACCTCGCATCAGGAAGTTGGAGACGCCGGCGTCATAGTAATCGAGGATCGCTTCGGCGACCTGGTCCGGCGTACCGAGGAGTGCCGTCGAGTTGCCGCCGGCACCGGTGAGCGCTGCGACCTCAGTCCACAGGCGCTTGTCGAGGACCTTGCCGCGCGCAGCCGCTTCCCTCAGACGCACTGATCCTGCGTTCGACGGCAACCTCTCCCCGTTACCGCCGGGCCGGGCTATCGCCTTGACCTTCTGCAGGATGGAACTGGCTTTTTCCCATGCCTTGTCTTCGGTCTCCGCAACAACGATCCGGAAGGCGATGGTAAAGCGGATGTCATCGGCGCGCCCGAAAGCTTCAGCGGCCGTTCGCACCTTGCCGATCGTTTCGCGCACGCCATCGAGCGGCTCGCCCCACAGCGCGTAGATGTCCGCGTGCTTGCCGGCAACCTTGAAGGCAGCCTCAGACGAACCGCCGAAAGAGATCGGAATCCGTGATTGCCGTGACGGTCGGACCTGCGAAACCGCAGTCTTGACCTTGTAGAATTCGCCTTCATGGTCGAAAGGCTCTTCGCTTTCCCAGACCTTCTTGAGAACCGTCAGATATTCGTCGGTGCGGTCGTAGCGTCTGTCGTGATCGAGGAAATCGCCGTCGCGCTGCTGGTCGGCGTCAGAGCCGCCGGTGATGATGTGGACCCACAGTCGCCCGTCTGAAAACTGATCGAGTGTCGCGAGCTGGCGCGCGGCAAGCGTCGGCGACATGAAACCGGTGCGATGGGCGAGCAATGCGCCGATCCGGTTCGTCTTGGCAAACAGGTAGGCGGCAATCTGGTTGTTGTCCGGCCAGGTCGAAAAAGCGCCGATCAGCAGCCGATCGATACCCGCCTCTTCAGCGGCCGTTGCATGGTTGAGGATATAGTCCTTGTCCACCACCGGTCCCTTGGGTGGCACGATATCCGACCCCTCGCGGTTCGATACGTGACCGATGAATTCCGAGCTCATGAGACACTCCTTCTTTAGGCGGCCGATCTTAGAAGACCTTGCCTTCTTCCAGATGCGTCGTGGTTCCGTTGATGTAATAGTCGCCGACCACCCTCGCCTTGTGCAGCAGCGGGTTATGGTTCAGCACCGTGCGGATGTTGCGCCAGTGTCGATCGAGATTGAGATGGCGGGAGGTCGCCGACCCGCCGCCAAGCTCAAAGACGTTGGTGGCGGCCGCAAGCGCGAGCTGCGAGGCGATGATCTGCGTGCGGGCCGTCGTCAGCGCGCTTTCGATCAAGGCTGTTTCGATCGCCTCGGCGTCACCCCCTGCAAAGGCCACCACCGAGCGATCCAGCGCACGCGCACTCTCGCGGATCAACGTGTCGACAGCAAAGGAGCCTGCAGCAATCTCACCCAATATCTTCTGCACGAAGGGATCGGCATTGGCCGTCTCGGCCGCACTGTGGGCAGCCGACCGCGCCTGCCTGCGCACATAATCGGTCCCCTCTGCGAGTGCGCCGCGCACTGCACCTGCCATTGAGGCGGCCAGGTGGAGCTGACGCAACGTCGAGGTATGGCGCCCGACCAGCGTGTTCAGACCCCGTTTGGAGATCTCGTGCGGTAATACCTCGACGTCTTCGAGCATCACGCCGCCACTGGCTGTCAGCCGCTGGCCCATGCCGTCCCAGTCATCGAGAATGGTGATGCCTTTGCGATCCACCGGTAGCAGGACGCTGACGAACTCGTCCTCGTCGTTCCGGGCGCTGAAAGAGGCAAAATCGGAAAAGGCTGTCCCCGTCGCATACCATTTCCGGCCGTTGAGGCGGTAGGTCTCGCCGGTTCTCGTCAACCGTGTCGTCACTTCGCCCGGGCGCTTGGTCCCCTGCTCGGTATGAGCACCCCCGAAAAGCTTGCCAGAGAGAACGCGGCCGAGCTGCGTTCGGTCGATGGCCGTATTGGGGCTGAGAATGAGGCTTTCGGTGAAATTGAAATGGCTGCGCAGCGCATGGGCAACGTTTGAATCTGCGGCACCGATCGCCATGATCATGTCGATGTAGTCCGCGACCGATCCACCCGGACCACCGAGTGCCACCGGAATGCGTAACGCGCCGAGCCCAGCCTCTTTGAAAAGGCGGAAAGCTTCGAAAGGAAGCTCCCTCTCCAGGTCGCGCCTTGCCGCCTCTTTCGATATTTCGGCCGATAGCGTTAGGATCTTCGCAAGAAGCTCGGAAAGATTGTTCCCCTGCGCAGAAAGGCCGGGCGCGGCAGTGGCAGACAGTGCTGAAGGAGCGATATTCGGCATTCAGGAACCTTCTCGGCGCTGAAGAAAAGGACGGAGGATCCGCCCAGCGGGCGGATCCTCGAGGCATGTTCAGGCTACGGCGCGCGTCAGCGGCACCCCATTGTAGATGCCCGAAGCAGTACTGCGCGGCACGCGGCCTTCGACCGGATGGCTCGGATCGTTGAAACCGGGCGTCGAGGGGTGCCCTGTCGTGACCAGCCGATCGACCAGTGCCTCATCCTCAGCATCGAGCTTGACGTCGAGCGCGCGGATGTAGCTGTCCCAGTGCTCTTGCGTGCGTGGTCCGGTGATGGCCGCCGAGATCAGCTTGTTGTTGAGCACCCAGGCAAGCGCGAATTCCGTCGGTGAAATCCCCTTGCGGGCAGCATGAGCGGCGATCTCGGTGGCAATTGCAATCGATTCAGGACGCCATTCCGTTTCCAGGATGCGTTTGTCGCCGCGACCGGCGCGGGTGTCGGCAGCTGGCTCCTTGCCGGGTTCGTACTTGCCCGTCAGGACGCCGCGGGCAAGGGGCGAGTAGGAAACGACGCCGAGGCCGTAGTGATGGGCTGCAGGCAGCTGCTCTGCTTCGGCGGTGCGGTTGACGATGTTGTAGAGCGGCTGGCTTGCCACCGGACGATCGATGCCGAGCTCGTCGGCAAGATGGGCAATCTCGGCGATCCGCCAGCCACGGAAGTTCGAGACGCCGAAATAGCGCAGCTTGCCAGCGCGGATGAGGTCTGCAATGGCGCGCACCGGCTCTTCCAGAGGCGCGTCAAAGACAGCTCTGTGGAAGTAGAGGATGTCGATATAGTCGGTGTTGAGGCGGCGCAGCGAATTCTCGACCGTCTCGATCACCCACTTGCGCGAATGGCCGCCGAGGTTCGGACCCTTCTTGTGGGAGTTGACGAACTTGGTTGCCAGCACCCAGTGATCTCGGTGCGCCTTGATGCCTTTGCCGACGACCTCTTCCGACTTGCCGTCGTGATAGACATCGGCGGTATCGATGAAGTTAATCCCCTGCTCACGTGCCTTGTCGATGATGCGGAAGGCGACGTCGTCAGGCGTCGGCCCACCAAACATCATGGTTCCCAGGCTGAGCGGTGATACCTTCAGCGCGCTGCGCCCCAGATAGCGATAATCGACCATTTTCTTCTCCTTGTTACTGAGCGTGGTGACAGGCAGCGGCGTGGCCGGTGCCGAACTGGCGAAACGTCGGGTCTTCGGCCCGGCAGATATCGGTTGCGAGCGGACAGCGCGTATGGAAACGACAACCGGCAGGCGGATCGTGCGGGCTCGGCAGATCGCCAGTGATGGGGGCGGCCTGCTTGCGGCGCGACGGATCGGGAACAGCCGCGAGCAGCGCTTGCGTGTAGGGATGCTTCGCATTGGTCCAGAGCTCGCTTGTCGAGGCACTTTCGACAATGCGCCCCAGATACATCACGAGCACGCGATCGGCGAAATAGCGCACAACGGAAAGATCATGCGAAATGAAGAGGTAGGAAAGCGACAGCTCGGTCTTCATTTCGACCAGCAGATTGAGGATCTGTGCCTGGATGGAAAGATCGAGCGCTGAAACCGGCTCGTCGCAGATGACCAGCTCCGGCTGCAGGATGAGGGCACGGGCGATCCCGATACGCTGGCGCTGACCGCCGGAGAATTCGTGCGGATAGCGATCGAGCGCGTCGGCGGGAAGCCCTACATGGGCAACCATCTGAGCCGCAATCGCCTCGCGGCGCTTGCGCTCGCCAACGCCATGAACGGCAAGCGGCGCGGTCAGGATGGCGCGGATCGTCTGCCTTGGATTGAGAGACGCGAATGGATCCTGGAAGATCATCTGGATGCTGCGGCGGACCGATTGCAGCTCGCTGCCCGACATGGCGGTCACGTCCCTGCCCTTGAAGGTCACACGGCCCGAGGATGGGTCGACGAGCCGTACCAGCGATTTGCCGAGCGTGGACTTGCCGCAGCCCGACTCTCCGACCAGCGCCACCGTCTCGCCTTCGGCGATCTCCAGCGAGACGCCGTCGACAGCGCGCACGATGCCGGTCGTTCCAGGATAATGGGTCGAAAGCCGATCAACCGACAGGAGCGACATGGGCGACCTCCGCAATTGCTGGAACATAGGGGCATGCAACCTGCCGACCGGCCGGAAGAGCGGTGAGCTGAGGGACACTGGACCCGCAGGCAGGCCGTGCGGCGTGACAGCGCGGGCGGAAGGAACAGCCCTTCTCGCCGGCCGCCGACACGATCGAGCCCGGGATTTCTAGGAGCGGGCCGTCACGGTAGTGATAGTCGGCCTTCAAGCGCGGCGAGGCCGACAGCAGACCCTGCGTATAGGGATGGTAGGGCGTCTCGAACACCTGATCGGGCAACCCCTCCTCGATTTTGCGCCCGGCATACATGACGACGACGCGGTCTGCCCATTGTGCGACGATGCCAAGATCGTGGGTGATGAGGATGACGGCCATCTGCAGCTGGACGCGAAGATTGTCGAGCAGTTGCAGCACTTGCGCCTGTATCGTCACGTCCAGCGCGGTCGTGGCTTCATCCGCGATCAGCAGTTTCGGATTGCAGGCAACGGCAATCGCGATCATGACGCGCTGGCGCATTCCGCCAGAAAGCTGGTGAGGATATTCGTCGATACGACGGGCGGCTTGCGGAATACTGACGAGATCCAGTAGCGCGATGGCGCGCTCGCGAGCCTGGCGCCGGGTCAGATTCTCGTGAATGCGCAGCACCTCGATGATCTGATCACCGATCGTCAGCACCGGATTGAGCGATGTCATCGGCTCCTGAAAAATCATCGCGATATCGCGGCCGCGAATGCGACGCAACTGGCGTTCGGAAAGACCTATAAGATCGCGCCCGCCGAAGAGGATCTGTCCGCCGGCGCGTGCCTGGCGCGGCAGCAACCCCATCAGTCCGAGCGCCGTCAGCGACTTGCCCGAGCCGGATTCGCCGACGATCGCCAGCATCTCGCCCGGATTTGCAAAAAAGCTGACGCTCTTGACAGGCTCGGCCGACGGGAAGCGCACCGAGAAGTTGGAAACCTCCAGGAGCTTTGTCATCAGCGTTCCTCCGAAAAACGCGGGTTGAGCGCGTCGTTGAGACCGTCGCCGATCAGGTTGAGAGCAAGCACCGCAAAGACAATCGCCAGACCAGGCAGCGCCGTCAGATACCAGGCGGTGCGGATGACATCGCGTCCCGCACCGATCATCGAACCCCAGGAGACACGGTTGGGATCGCCGAGCCCCATGAAGGACAGCGCTGATTCCATCAAAATGGCGCTTGCCACCATCACCGAGGAGGTGACGATCAGCGGCGGCAGGGCGTTCGGCAGGATCTCGCGGAAGATGATGCGCGCATGGCCGAACCCGAGGCTGCGGGCGGCAAGCACGTAGTCCTTCTCGCGAATGGCCCTGAATTCGGCGCGCGTCAGCCGCGCCACGGTCGGCCAGCTGACAATTGCGATCGCAACCGTAACGGTTGCTGTCGTCGGCTGGGCAATGGCCACGAGGACGACAAGCAGCACAAAGCTCGGAATGGTCTGGAATATCTCGATGAACTTGACGAGCACATCGTCGACCAGGCCGCCGAAATATCCCGCGGCAGCACCGATGGCAATCCCGGCCGTCAGCCCAAGTGCGGTGGCTGCAAGCCCGACGGTCAGGGAGATCCGCGCCCCGTGAACGATGCCGGCCAGCACATCACGCCCCATGGAGTCGGTGCCAAGCGGATACGCTGGATTCTGGCCCGGCCAGAGGAACGGCCTCGCCACCATCTCCAGCGGATCGCCCGGATAGAGGAGTGGAGCAAACAAAGCTGAAAGAGCAACGACGAGGAGGATGCCTGTGCCAAAGAGCGCATTGGGATTGGCTAGGAAGACCTTCACCTCCCGCCGCATGCCGCGCCAGGCGGTGCCAGACATCGACGCACGCACGTCGGGGGCATGAATATGTGTCCAGCGCGGCGGCTTGGACGGGGCCGGCGCCGGCTGGCTGTCTTTAAGCTTTGCCTGCGGCGCAAAGTCGATTGCTCGACCGGCAAGAGTTCCAAGTTTTGGACTGTTCATCGACTTGCTCCAATTCGGGGATCGATCCATGCCTGCACGAGGTCGACGGCGGCATTGGCGACGATCACGAGGAAGGAAGACAGCAGGAGTATTCCGAGCAGCACGCTGAAGTCGCGCGCCATGACGGCTTCGAATGCCAGCCGGCCTAGTCCCGGCCAGCTGTAGACAGTCTCGACCACGACCGCGCCGCCGAGCATGCCGCCAAAGTGCATACCGGCCATCGTCGTAATGGGGATAAGGGCATTGCGCAGGACGTGGCGCGTCGTCAGCACGAAGGGCGAGACACCTTTGGCGCGTGCCGTGCGCACGAAATCCTGCGACTTGACCTCCAGCATTGAGGCGCGTGTCAACCGTGCGTAGATCGCGAGGTAGAAGAGTGCCAGCGAGGTGGCCGGCAACACCATGTAGCGCGCCCTGTCGATCAATTCCGGCAATCCCGTCAGCCGCGAGCCGATCGTGCTGTCGCCGCCGCTCGGCAACCAGCCGAGCTTGACGGAAAACAGAAGGATCAGCATCAGACCGATCCAGAAGCCAGGGATCGAATAAAACAGCAGCGAAACGACGGAGATGATGCGGTCGGGCAAACGCCCCGAGAAGGTTGCCATCAGCGAACCGAGCAGTAGCCCGACGGCAATTGCGATCGCCAGCGCCGCCAGCATCAGCACAAGAGTGCCGGGCAGCCGCTGACCAATCAGATCGGCGACAGGCATTCCGTAGCGCGGGGAGAAGCCCAGGCTGAAGTGCGCGAGGTTGTTCAGGTAGTTGGCCAGCTGGACAAGGATAGGATTGTCTAATCCGAAGCGCTCCCGCAACGCGGCCATGGTCTCCACCGTCGCCGAACCCGATTCTGCCGCCATGACATCGGCCGCATCGCCCGGTGCCAGCTTGAGCAGGAAGAAATTCAAAATGACGATCCCGAGCATTGTGGGCACGGCCTGAATAATCGTCCTGCCGATGGTTCGTCCGATCCGCCTGTAAGCCGACATGTGTCCCGCCTCGCGACCTGAAAAGATTTCGCCTCGTTTTGCTGTGTAATTAGTTGACTAATTCTGTGGGTTTTGTCAAATCATATAGGTAGATAATTCCAAAGGAGTCGTTCTACAACCTACTTTTAGGAATTCAATACCGCCAACTGTTCAATTGCGGAATTTTATACCACATCATCGTGATCGACTGGCAAAAATCTCTACGCCGGGAGTGATCTGCGCAATGGCACCGAACCAGGCCCAAGCGGCCTTTGAGATCATGAGGGTTGAACGAAATGTCACTATTCCCGGCACCCACACGCCGCAGCTTCCTCCTTGCCTCGGTCGCAATTGCCGTCACGGCAGCAGCCCGGCTTCCAGCCTTTGCTGCAGCAACGCGCGGAGGCACAGCAACGCTCCTGCTCTCGGCCGAGCCACCTGTCCTGACAACGATCGCCCACACGGCGTTCAATGCGGTCTACGTATCGCCGAAGACGACGGAAGGCCTTCTCACCTACGATTTCGAGCTGAACCCGCGTCCCTTGCTCGCCAAGCAATGGACCGTCAGTCCCGATGGAGTGACCTACACATTCAAGCTGCGCGAGGGCGTGAAATGGCATGACGGGCAGCCCTTCACCTCCGCCGATGTCGCCTTCTCGATCAAGACCCTGAAAGAGGTGCACCCGCGTGGGCGCAACACCTTCCTCAATCTTGTCGACATCGAAACGCCCGACGCGCTGACGGTCGTTCTGAAACTGTCAAAGCCGGCGCCCTATCTGATCACTGCTCTTGCCGCATCGGAAACGCCGATCGTGCCGCGCCACGTCTATGAGGGTACCAAGGTTGCGGAGAACCCGGCCAATCTGGCGCCAATCGGCACCGGCCCCTTCAAGTTCAAGGAATGGGTGCGCGGCAGCCACATCGTCTATGAACGCAACCCCGACTATTGGGATCAGCCACGCCCCTATCTCGACCAGCTGATCGTCCGCTTCATTCCGGATGCAGCCGCCCGTTCGATCGCGATCGAGACCGGCGAAATCGACCTTGCGCCGTCAACGCCCGTGCCGCTCAGCGATCTCGAGCGACTGAAGGGCGTCGAAACGCTCGCCTTCGAGGCCAACGGCTACCAATATGCAAATGGCGTCAGCCGCATCGAGTTCAATCTCGAGCGTCCCTTCTTCAAGGATGTACGGGTGCGCCGTGCCTTTGCCCATGTCATCGACCGCAACGTCATCCTGAACACCATCAACTATGGCTACGGCGCCGCCATCCCGGGCCCGATCAATCCCCATCTGGCAAAATGGTATGTGCCCGATCTCAAGACCTATCCGATCGATCTGGCCGCGGCCGAGAAACTCCTGGATGAGGCCGGCTACCCGCGCGGCGCCGACGGCATACGCGCCCGCATCAATCTAGACTACGTGCCGAGCGGCGAGACCTATCCACGGGGATCCGAATATATTCGCCAGGCGCTTGCCAAGGTCGGCATCGACGCGACGGTTCGCAGCCAGGATTTTGCAACCTACACCAAGCGCATCTATACGGATCGCGACTTCGACTTCGCCTTCGAAGGGATGAGCAACCTCTTCGATCCGACGGTCGGCGTACAGCGCCTCTATTGGAGCAAGAACTTCAAGCCCGGCGTGCCATTCTCCAACGGAGCGGCCTATAGCAATCCGAAGGTCGATCAGCTGCTTGAAGCAGCTGCCGTCGAAGTCGACCCGGAAAAGCGCATCGCGCAGTGGCGCGACATCCAGCAGATCCTCGTCGAGGACGTGCCGGCGATCGACATCGTCAGCCAGCCGGAACTGACGATCTATAACAGGCGCATCTCCGATCACACCGTTGGTGGCGAGGGCGTGGCCGGCAGCCTTGCCTATGCCTACGTCGCCGCATCCTGATCATGCAACGACCAACAAACGGGAGCATTATGCATGTCCATTCAACATCGTCCCGGATCGATCGTTGGCCTGCCGAAATTTGCGGCCCCGACCGACTTTGCCGAAAGCCCCTTGTCGCAGGCGCTCAAGCAACCGCTTCTTCTCGGCCTCTTCCTGCCGATCCAGGCCGGCGGCTGGACCCAATCGACGCTGGAAAGATCGACGGACTGGCGTTTCGACTACAACAAGGCTCTGACGCTGAAGGCCGAAGAACTCGGATTCGATCTCGTCTTTGCGCTGTCTCAATGGCTGCCGAAGGGCGGGTATGGTGGCGTCTTCGACGGCCAGGCACTGGACAGCTTTGTATCGATAGCGGCGTTGGCGGGCCTCACCAAGAAGATCATGCTGATTTCGACCATGCACGTGCTCTATGGCCCGTGGCATCCCTTGCATCTGGCAAAGTTCGGGGCAACGCTCGATCACATCACCGGCGGGCGCTGGGGCATCAACGTGGTGACCGGTCATCGCGCCGTCGAACATGAAATGTTCGGCTGGCCGCGCATCGAACACGATAGGCGGTATGAGCTCGCAGCCGAATTCCTGGAAGTTGTACAGCGCCTGTGGAGCGATACGGAAAATTTCTCCTTCGAAGGAGAAAGCAGTTGGAAACTCGGCGGCGGCTTTGTGACACCAAAGCCGAATTTCGGCCGTCCGATCCTCGTCAACGCCACCGGTTCCGATGCAGGGATTGCCTTTGCAGGCCGCTACTCGGATATCGTCTTCATCACCAGTCCGACGGGTGCCGACATCGACAGTGCCCTGCAATCGCTGCCGGCGCATACGAAGCGGGTCAAGGACGCCGCAATCGACGTCGGCCGCACGGTCCGCACGCTTCTCAATCCAATGGTGATCTGTCGGCCGACGGAGAAGGAGGCCTGGGAATTGGCCGAGCGAATTGTTGCCCATGCCGATCATCGTTCACCACAGGGCTTCCAGTCGCTGAATTCGGACGCGCAAGCCTGGAAGGGGCGCGATCCCCAGGATCCCTACCGCGCCATCGGCGGCAACATCCGCGTCATCGGCTCGCCCGAACAGGTGGTCGACCAGTTCGTCAAGCTGAAGGAGGCTGGCGTCGACGGCCTGCAGCTCAGCTTCTTCGACTTCCGCGACGATCTCGAATTCTTCGGTTCGCACGTCCTTCCCCTGATGAAACAAGCTGGCCTTCGGCACTGAGGAGAGGCGCGATGACAAGCAATGCCATTTCCGAAATCTGGTACACGCGCTGCCCCGTGCCGACGCCTGTCGGCCTTGCCGCGCAGCTCGGTTACCTCGAAGAAAATTTCCGCAAGGAGGGCGTGACGCTGAAGTCGATCATCGATTCGCCCGACCGCAGCATCCGCCAGAGCCATTTCAACCATACGCTCGACTGGTCGTTCCGCCATGGCGGCAACGTGCCGCCGATCCGGGCGCGCTCGGAGGGACGCAAGACACGCCTCGTCGGCATCACCTGGACCGACGAATTTCAGGCGATCATCACCCTGCCTGAAACCGGCATAAAGACAACGAAGGATCTGAAGGGGCGTCGCTTCGGCATTGCCCGCCGCCCGGAAGGCATTGTCGATTTCATGCGCGCCACCGCATTGAAGGGCCTCGTTTCGGCGCTTTCGCTCGAAGACCTGGCACTGAGCGATGTCGAGATCGTCGACATCACCCTTGCCGATTCAGTGCTTTCGACACAGGAGGGCCTGTCGCTTTTCGGGTTGAAACGCCGGCAGGCATATGGCGAGGACGTTGCCGCACTCATCCGCGGCGACGTGGACGCCATCTACGTGAAGGGAACGGCCGGCATCAACGTCGCAAACCTCATCGGTGCCGTCGAGGTCGTCGAGTTCGGCTTTCACCCCGATGCGAAGATCCGCATCAATTCCGGTTCGCCACGCGTGCTGACGGTGGACGAACGCCTGGCCGACGAGCGGCCGGATCTCGTCGCCCGCCTGCTGGAAGCGATTTTCAAGGCAAGCACATGGGCTGAAGCCCATCCGGAGGAGACGAGACGTTTCGTTGCACGTGAATCTGGCGCCAGCGAAGACCAGGTGCTCGCCGCCAATGGCCCCGACATCCACAGGCATCTCGGCCTCGGGCTTCAGCCGGAGCTGGTCGACGCGATCAGCCACTACAAGGATTTCCTGCGCGATTTCGGCTTTCTTGAAGCCGACTTCAGCATCGCCGACTGGGTCGATCGCCGCCACATCGACGGCTTCGACCGGCATGCTGTGGCCTGAACCAAAAGGACGATCGAGACCATGCTTCAGCAACCGACCGACCCGGTGGACAAGGCCCGGCGGCTCGCCGCGGATTTTGCCGAGCGCGCCGCCCACCATGACGCGACGGGAGAGTTTCCCTTCGAAAACTTCACGCGTCTGTTCGAGGCCGGACTGCTTGGCCTTGTGACCGCACGCGAACACGGGGGCCATGGCGGCGGGCTTGCCGAGGCACAGGCAGTGGTAAGCGAGATCGCGCGCGGCGAACCTTCGACCGCGCTTGTTCTGGCGATGCACTACAACAGCCACTATAGCCTGCGCCGCTATAAAAAATGGCCTACACATCTCGCCGAACGGGTGTTGTCGGCAAACAGGCTTGGCCCTGCCCTGATCAACGCCGCCCAGGCCGAGCCCCGCATCGGCTCTCCCGCTCACGGGGCATTGCCCGAAACGATCGCGCATCTTGATGGCGACACCTGGCGCATCACCGGTCGTAAGTCCTACGTCACCGGTATACCGGTTCTCAAGTGGGTATCGCTACTGGCGCTGACCGATGAGAAGGAGCCGCGGCTTGCTTCCTTCCTCGTCCCCACGGACAGTCCTGGCCTGCACATAGAAAAGACATGGAACGCCGCAGGCATGCATGCGACGGCCAGCGACGATATCATACTCGACGGTGTCGTCGTGCCGCTTCAAGATGTCATCGAAGCTCAGCCCGCATCGGAGCCGCTGCGTCGCGAAGAGCACGCAACAGCCTTCTTCTTCTCGCTCATCGGCGCGGTTTACCATGGCGTGGCAGTTTCTGCGCGCGACCGCGTGCTCGCCTTTGCCGCCCATCATAGGCCTGCAAGCCTCGGCTCACCGATCGCTACCGTGCCGCGTATCCAGGACGGACTGGGAGAGATCGAGGTTCGGCTTGCCACCAACGCCAGACTTTTGCGTTCGCTTGGCGAAGACGTCGACGCCGGCAGACCTGTTGGAATGGAGGGCATGAGCGTTCGCCACGTTGTCATCGACAATGCCGTTGCCATTACCAGCCTTGCCCTCGACCTTTCCGAAAACCCGGGCCTGAACCGTGATTTTCAGCTTGAGCGCCATCACCGCGACGCCATAACGGGGCGCTCACATGCGCCGCAGAACCACATGATCAGAACGATCGCCGCCCGAAACGCGCTTGGCCGCGCAACGCCGCAATCTTGACCCTGCCTGCAGTCGGCTCAACCATCGTCCTGCCCACTCTTAGCCCAACGGCGCTTCGCGATCGCTTCTGCTACCTTGCGGGCCTGCACCCGCAGATCAGGCACGGCGGTGATTTCCCAGAACTGGCCGGCAGTCAGCGCGCCCACGGCGTAGATGGACACGCCATTTTCCGAGGTTTTCGGGATGCGCGACCGAGGATCGACTATGATGCCGAGCCCAAGTGGGTCGGCTTCGATCAGACCCTGGTGCTGCATCGCACGCAATAGCGGCGAATGCGCCATACCTGCCCGCTCCATGCCGGTGCAGTTCACGATCCAATCGGTCTGAATGGACAGGACATCGCGCCGCCCCCTGGCCCGATAGCAAAGCGTGAGCCGATCTCCAGCTTCGACGTTGAGCAGGTAACCCGCGTGGAGCGCGATCTGTCCGCTTCTTGTTATCTCCTCAAATCGTTCGAAGACATCGGGCGCGACCCGGTGTCGATGGATGTTCCACCACGGTAGAGCGTGGCGCAAAAACCGGCTTCGTTCGGACAACGGCAAACGCTGCCACAGCGTCTGAGTCTGCGGACGCAGGCTGTCCATGATGCTGCGCCAATCATCGGCGCACCTGCTTTCCCGGCGCAGTGTCCCCATGAGTTCGCTCAATCTGGTCGGCAGCGTCGCAACATCGAGTTCCGCCGGCGGCTTCGGTGCGCGCGCATGGCTGAGTGGCGCAAGACCGCGCCTGGAGATGACATCGATATGACCCTTGAAGCCGTGAGCATGAAGGGCGAGAACCTGATCGATCATCGTCAGCCCCGAACCGAGGATGCAGACGCTGTCTTCGGACGCCACGCGCCCGAGCCAGGACAACCGCCAGGGATTGTCGACGACATGACTGGCCCCGAGCGCTGGCAGTCCGGACAAGTCAATCGGCAGTTTGGCGCTCCCAACGCCGAGGCAAAGCACAATGTTGCGACCTGCGATCTCGTTGCCGTTGTCGAACAGAAAGCCGAGGGCCGCGTTGTAGCGCCCAAGGCACCCCGTCGCTTTTGCCTTGATGAAATCGACCCGGCAGCGCGGTTTCCTTCGAAGAAGCCCCGCCAGACTGTCGCGGACGTAAAGGCCGTAATCCTGGCGAGAGGCAAAATCGCCAGCACCCACGGGCCGCTTGTGCTCAGCAAGCCAATCGACGAATGCGTCTGGTCGATCCGCAAACAGGCTCATGCGCCCTGCCGGCACGTTGAGGCGGTGAAGATAAAGCTCCGTGCGGTAGGCAGTACCGCGCCCGAATCCCGGATCGTCGCCGACGACCGCGACCGAAAAGGAGGCAGGCAACAGTTCGATGAGATTGCAGACGCTGGCAATTGCGGAAAATCCAGCGCCCACGATCACCACATCATAGACCATCGCACACCGTTCTCCGTCTTGAGCAGCTACCAGAACGCCGTGGCCCATCTCGGAGTTCCGTGATTGAGATCTTGTCGTCCGGTTCGATCTCCGGCAGCCGCTTCGGCTGAAGATCGTGCGCGAACGAGAAATGGCCATCCTCAATAAAAAAATAGAATAATCTATCTTCTCTATACACTTAATAGTGATTAGGTTTCACGCGACGAAAGAATGGACATGATGGCAAGCGGTGGCATCGAAGTTCGAAATCCCCTTGGATCCATCTGACCAAATGAACCGGCAGAGAAGCAATCCATCAATGAGCGCCTACCAAAATCATTCTAGACATCGGAAGCACGTTCATTGAGTAGCACGACACGATTTCTTGGTTGTGCCGAAACCGCTTCAACGGGGAGGACAAGACTGAACACGAGAGCACATCGGTTCTTGTCATTTTGTTTTGGAGTGACCGGCCCCGGGCCTTCGCTCTGTTCGTCCAGTCCATCAGCACACAGGCAATTCGCATCATGAGCGGCAACTCCGAATTTCTCTGGTACATTCCCAACGACGTTAAGCCGGGCCATCGCGGCGATTTGGCGGTCGAACATCACAACAGCTTGGATACGTTGACCGAACAGGCAAAGGCGCTGGAAGAACACGGCTGGAAGGGCGCACTTATCGGGACCGGCTGGGGCCGACCCGACACCTTCACGGTCGCGACGTCACTCGCCGCCCGGACCACGACCTTCGAGCCGCTGGTTGCGATCCGCCCCGGCTATTGGCGACCAGCACACTTTGCGTCGGCCGCGGCAACACTCGACCACCTGACCGGCGGGCGCATTCGCGTTAACATCGTGTCCGGTCAGGACAATCTCTCTGCCTATGGAGACAGCGAGGGCGATCAGGCCCACCGCTACGCCCGGACGAAGGAGTTCATGCGGCTCGTGCGCAGGCTTTGGACCGAAGAGACCGTCACTTATGAGGGGGAGCACTTTCGAGTCAGTCAATCCAACGTCGCGCCACGCATAGTGGTCCGCGGCAAGCGCCGCCACCCCAAACTCTATTTCGGCGGGGCGTCGGAGGCAGCGGAGCGGGTGTCGGCCACTGAAGCCGACGTTCAGCTTTTCTGGGGCGAACCGATTGCCGGTGTCAGCGAACGGATCGAGCGCCTCAAGCGGCTCGGCAGGAAGCTCGACCGCGACTTGCCGCCTCTGGAGTTCGGGTTGCGCATCACGACACTCGTGCGTGACACCACGCAACAGGCCTGGGCCGACGCCGAAGCGAAGGTAGCAGAGATGGCCAAGAACGCAGGTGCAGGTTGGAATGACCACAGACGGTCGGTGGCCGTCGGACAGCAGCGATTGCTCGACCTTCATAAGCGCGGCGATGTCCTTGACGACAACCTCTATACTGCCCCGGGCAAATACGGGGGCGGAGGCGCCGGCACCACATGGCTTGTGGGCTCGCCAGCAGACGTCGCGCGTTCACTACGCAAGTACGAGGATCTGGGCGTTACGCATTTCGTCCTCTCGGATACGCCTTACCTGGCGGAAATCAGGCGGCAGGGTAACCAGCTGCTTCCCCTGTTGCGCCGCTGAGACACCATCGGTGATGTCTTTGGAGCGAGATCGCAAAGGTCTTGCGGCATCAACCTTGAGAAATCGCCTGAGTTTGAGACGGCTACCAGGTCGGAGCGGCAAATGGACGGTATCGCCAAGGCCAAGGCGGGCGGAACACGGTTCGGACGCCTCGCTAAGGCGACACCAGATAAGGTGACCGAGATCAAAGGCATGAGGGAGACGATGACGGTCCCTCAGATCATGAAGGCGACGGGATTGAGCAAGGCGTCAATGGCCTTCGTTGACCCCTAAGAGGCCCCGTATCATACGGTAAGATACTTCCGTGGGTGGTAGCACTCTGATACTTTCCGCAATCTTACGGCTAGTTGACCGATACGCCGGCTGGTTCTGAACTTTGCAGCCCATATGAGCGCCACTATAGAGCGGGACATTCGCTCGCTCTTCCCGTTTGCCTACGGTTCAACAGGGAGCAATCAACGATGAAAACGCGCGTCTATCTAGCAGTGTTCGCCGCCAGTTGTTTTTCAGTGTTTCCTGCCACCGCCCAAGAAGTCACCGGTACGCTTGGTTCACCCAGCGCCACGTCGACGATCGACGGCCAGTCGCTGCCGGCTACGCCGCCGGCTTTCGGGGGGACCATCAACTTGGATGCCAAGGCGTCAACCCCCTGGTGGCCGCCCACCGTGGTGCCGCCGAAGGGCGCGCCGAACGTGCTGCTGATCATAACCGACGACGCGGGCTACGGCGTCGCGGGCACCTTCGGCGGCGTCATCCCGACACCGACGCTTGATCAGATCGCAGCCAATGGGCTGCGCTTCACGCAGTTCCACTCCACCGCGCTGTGTTCACCCACGCGCGCCGCACTCATCACCGGGCGCAACCACCATTCGTCGGGCTTCGGGGTGATCGCCGAACAGGCGACCGGTTTTCCGGGGTATGATTCAATTATCGGTCCCGAGAACGCAACGATTGGGAACATCCTCAAGAACCATGGCTATGCCACCTCGTGGTTCGGCAAAGACCACAATACCCCTACCTACAACTATTCGATGTCGGGTCCATTCGATCAATGGCCCTCGGGCATGGGCTTCGACTATTTCTACGGCTTTATGGGCGGCGAAACCAACCAGTGGACCCCGTGGCTCTTCCGCGATCACACACAGATATTCCCCTGGGAAGACCAGCCCGGTTACAACCTGACCACCGCCATGGCCGACGAGGCCATCAACTACCTGCGCCAGACCAATGCAGCGACGCCTGAGAAGCCGTTTTTCCTTTACTACGCGCCGGGAGCGACCCACGCTCCGCACCATCCGACCAAGGAATGGATCGATAAGTTCAAGGGAAAGTTTGACATGGGCTGGAATGCCATGCGCGACCAGATCTTTGCCAATCAAAAGAGGCTCGGCGTGATACCGGAGAGCACCCAACTGACGCCGTGGCCGGATGACCTGCCGAAGTGGGACACGCTGAACCCCGACGAGAAGAAGATGTTCGCCCGCCAAGCAGAGGTCTACGCCGCGTATGTCGCCTATGCCGACAACGAGATTGGTCGGGTGGTCGATGAAGTGCGAAAGCAGGGCAAACTCAATAACACCCTGATCATCTACATCGAGGGCGACAACGGTACTAGCGCCGAGGGTTCGACCATCGGCACCGCCTTTGACCTTGCTGCCATCCAGGGGATCAACATGCCGGTCGCCGACCAGCTGAAGTACTATGACGCCTGGGGATCCGACGTGACTACGCCGCATATGTCGGTTGCTTGGTCCTGGGCCTTTGACACGCCCTTCAAGTGGACCAAGCAGATTGCCTCGCATTTCGGCGGCACCCGTCAGGGCATAGCGATGTCCTGGCCGGGCCACATCACCGACAAGGGCGGCATCCGCAGCCAGTTCCACCATGTGATCGACATCGTGCCAACGATTCTGGAGGCCACCGGCATCAAGGCGCCGCAGACGGTAAACGGTATTGCCCAGAAGCCAATTGAGGGCATTAGCATGGCCTATACGTGGTCGAAGGGGGGAAAGGATGTACCCTCTGCACGTCAGACCCAGTATTTCGAGATGTTCGGGAACCGCGCGATTTACCACGACGGCTGGATCGCCTCTACCACGCCGGACGCCGGGCCGTGGCTGCTCGGCCTCGGCAAGCTTCCAAATGTACTCGACGGCTATAACTGGGAACTCTACGATCTTACCAAGGACTTCTCACAGTTCGACGATCTCGCCACCAAGGAGCCGGCAAAGCTCAAGGAGCTGCAGGACCAGTTCCTGGTGGAAGCCGCAAAATACCAGGTGTTCCCGCTGGACAACAGGGTTGCCACGCGCTTCGGCCAGCAGCCCAGCGCCACAGCGGGCCGGGATACGTTCACCTACACTGGCGAGCTCTCGGGCCTGCCGCCATCGGCTGCGCCCAGCCCCTTGACCCGGTCCTACACGATCACCGCCGAGGTCGACGTCCCGGAGGGCGGCGGCGAAGGCGTGATCAATACGCTCGGAGGTCGCTTTGGCGGTTATGGCCTTTATCTGCTGAAGGGCAAGCCGGTCTTCACCTACAACCTGCTGGGGTTGGAGCGATTCCGCTGGGAAGGCAAGGATGCGTTGACGTCCGGCAAACACACCATAGTCTTCGATTTCACCTATCAAGGGCCCGGCTTCGCCAAGGGCGGTACTGGTGTCTTGAGCGTCGATGGCGCCGAGGTCGCCAAGCAGGCGATCCCGCATACCATCCCCTTCATTGCGACAATCGACGAGTCGTTCGATGTGGGTGTCGACACCCGATCGCCGATCGACGACAAGGACTACCAAGTGCCTTTCCGCTTTACCGGCACGCTCGACAAGCTGACGGTGAAGGTCGGGCCGCCGCAGATCTAGTTAGCCGTGAGTGTGCGGGCATTTTCGAAACGCCCGTTCAGTGCCCCTTGCCGGGGGCACTGAATTAATGTCGAACATGTATCTGAAATTTAAGGCGTTTCTTCGAAGTTTGACTGTGGTTCGATAAAGGCGATTGCGTCTCTTCGGGGAATCGAATCGCAGCCCACCGCTATTCCTTGAGTCGTCGACGTTGCAATGCCCGAGAACGGCTTCAATCGGAGCGTCGCCGACCCATTGGTTCGACGCGTTTCCTGATCTCGCCTGCAAAATGCCCCTGGTGCGTCGAGAGATCCTGTTGATCGATGCGCGGCTTGAAAAAACCAGTCGCAGCAGGCTGCCTGGCTCGGTCGTGAGGCCCAGGTTGGCGGCGGCCGCAGCGGGTCATTTTCGGTTTTACGACGGGCGGCCCCGACATCCCGTTAGCTCTATCGGCATTACAATTCGCGTAAACGCTCCGGGTACGCAAACACGAGGGTACCGCTATGCTGGTAGCAGACCCCTACTTGCCAACGCCGATTTGCGTCATGAAAGCGGCATTATCCCAGAACAGATACTCTTCGTCCATTGTGCCTTCCTTGTTCCAATGTCCTAAAGTAGCCATGGGTAGATGGTAGGTTTTGCCAGTCGGTTGAATAACCGTTCCATCCGCCATAGCCATAGGCTTGGTAAAGGTGCCGTCAAGAAATCCCATCACAGCAGTCCACTCGGCGTCGCCTGTGCCAAACCTTACTGGATGTTCGGTAATGCGGTTGTCTGGAGCAAAGGTCCACAAGAACTCCAGCTCCTTGATGTGATCTGGAATGCCCTTAGTGGTATGACCGTCAGGATAGTGCACAATGATGTCCTTGGCGTGGCTCTTATGAAGGTCCTCCCACTGCTGGCCGCTGTAGACATGGAAATCGAGGTCATCAAAGTTCGCTAGGCGTTTTGCCAGCTCGGGCGGCATCCCCTCGACTTTCGGGGTGGGCGCTCCAGCCTTGGTGCCAGGCCACGGCTCTTGATCGGCAGCTACCAAAGGTTTAGCGAAAAGAAGACAGGCACTCGTGAGGCCAACGCCGATCGCGAGCGACAGGGCGTGTTTTTGCATCATAATTTCTCTCCTCCGTTGTATCCGAAATGCCAGGGTCATCTACAGATCGCCGGAAACGGCGAGGACTCGGACAATAATCTCGGTCTATTCAGGTGAAAGTCATTAGATTGCGGTGAGTGGAGTGAGGTTGGCTTAGGCCCGAACTCAAATGGTTACATAGACCCAGTACTACTTTAACGGGTTTTGGTCAACTGGTATGCCGACGTGGCTATCAGCAAATAGCGATCGCGGCCTATCCTTTTAGCCCCGCCTTGATGATCGAGACGGCATAGCCTCTTCTTCGATTGCGCAAGGCAACGAATGGGACGAAGAAATCCTTGAGGATCCGGTCGACGGTCATGCCGAAAGCCGGCCTGCCCCTGCCCGGAAGCACAGGCAATTCGGGCTAACGCCACGACCCGCCCGGCAAGGGAGCGATGCACATTTTCTGAACCCGGCGATCGCTTGACACTTTTTTAGCCCCTCCATATGGTTTTGAACCAAATGGTAAAAAAAGGGGAACAATGATGACCAAAGATCTGCTTATGTCGCGCCGCGCGATAATCGCTTCGGGCATTGCCCTTGGCGTGAGCGGCCTGGCGCCGCTGGCGCGCGCAGCCGCACCCTTGAAAGTGGCCGGCATCCATGCATCGCCCGTTGAGAATGCCTGGAATTCCTGTCTTCACAAGGCCTTGCAAGACGCTGCCAAGGAGGGCGTAATCGAATATGTATTCTCAGAAGGCGTCTCCGGCACCGACTATCCGCGCGCCATGCGCGAATATGCCGAGCAGGGCAACAAACTGATCATCGGCGAAGCCTATGCCGTCGAAAAGGAAGCCCGACAGGTGGCGGCCGATTACCCCGATACCGCCTTCGTGCTCGGATCCAGCGGCAAGGAGGAAGACAGTAACTTTGGCGTGTTCGGTACCTGGAACTATGACGGTGCCTATCTCGCCGGGATGCTGGCGGGCAAGATGACCAAGTCCAACGTCGTGGGCTCCGTCGGCGCCATGCCGATCCCCGAAGTCAACATGTTGATCAACGCCTTCGCGGACGGCGTCAAGTCCGTCAATCCCGACTGCAAGCACCTCGTCGCTTTCATTGGCACCTTCTTCGACCCGCCGAAGGCGCGCGAAGCGGGCCTCGCCCAGATCGACGCCGGCGCCGACGTCCTGTTCGGCGAACGCATCGGCACTGCCGACGCCGCCAAGGAGCGCAAGATCAAGGCCGTCGGTTCACTGATCGACTATACGCCGCGCTACCCCGACACCGTCTTCGCCAACGCGCTGTGGGGCTTCCGGCCGATCCTTAACGCGGCGATCGCCGACGTTGTGGCCGGCAAGCCCGTCGGCCGCAACTACACAGCCTATGGCCTGATGAAGGAAGGTGGCAGCGACATCGTCTTCGTGAAGGGAGTGGCGCCGGCAGAGGCGGAAGCGGCGATGGAGGCCAAGCGCGCCGACATCAAGGCCGGCAAGTTCGAGGTGCCGCAGAACATGGAACAGCCGAAGTAATTCGGCTCGATCATGCCCCGCAAGCCGCCAGCAGACGCCACCGACGTGGCGGAGATGATCCGTTCCGGACAGTTGACTGCAGCGGAAGCGATGCAGTCCTCCCTCGCCGCCGCTGTGCGGCATTCCGGCCTGGGCGCGATTGCCCATCTCGACGAAGAGATGGGGATGGCCGCGGCGCGTGCAGCCGACGACGAACGTTTGGCTGCGCCCCGGCGCTTCGCCGCTCGACCGTTTGGCGGTGTGCCGACGCTGGCGAAGGATCTTGGTGGCCCCTTCGCCGGTCTGCCGGTGACAGGCGGCTCGCGCCTTTTCCAGCGGCGGGGCGGGGCCGCCGACTCCGAGCTTGCGGCCCGGTTCCGCGCGGCCGGCTTTTGCATGTTCGGCCTGACGACCAGCCCCGAATTTGGCCTGTCGCTGGCAAGCGAACCGGCAATCGGCCCCGTCTGCCGAAATCCGAATGACCCGACCCGCACTGCCGGAGGTTCGTCGGGTGGGGCGGCCGCAGCCGTCGCGGCCGGTATCGTCGCGATTGCACACGCCACGGACGCTGGCGGCTCGATCCGGGTTCCGGCCGCCTGTTGCGGCCTTGTCGGGCTAAAACCCAGCCGCGGTGCCATGCCGGCCGGTCCCTCTTTCGGCAATCATCTGGGCGGCATCGCCAGCGAACTCGTCGTCACACGCTCGGTGCGCGACACGGCACGCGCCCTGGAGGCATTCAGCGGCAATGCCCGCGGCCCCTTTCCCGACATCGCCATGCATGCGGACCGACACCGCCCACTCAGGATCGGCCTCCTTGCGGATACCGGCCCGCGCTGGCCGACCGGGGCCGACCGGCTCGAAACCGTCGAGGCCGCAGCTATCGCCCTTGAGAAAAAAGGTCACTCGATCGTTCAGCTCGACTGGAGCGATATTGAAACCGTGGTGGAGCCGAGCGCGCGTGCCTTCGCGGAGATCGTCGCCGTCAACCTGGCCAGGTTTGTCGCAGACCTTGATCTCGACATCGGCATGGCCGAACCCATGACGCAGGCAGTGGCCGCCTATGGCCGGGCCATGCCCGCGACTACGCTCTGGGCATCGCTGAACGAGGCAGTCCTCGTCAGCCATCATATGTGGATGCTGTTCGAAACGGTCGATTGCATCCTATCGCCAATGCTGTCCTCGGCGCCGCTTGCGATCGGCTCGTTTCCGTCCGATCATGGCGACATAAAGCAGCATTTCGAACGCATGACGGCCTTCGCGCCGCTCGCGTCACTCGCCAATGTCTCGGGGTTTCCTGCCTTGACACTTCCATTCGGAACAGACGCCGCCGGCCTGCCCTTGCCGATCCAACTCATGGCGCCGATCGGCCGTGAATCGCTGTTGCTCTCGCTTGCTAGGCGCCTAGAAGCTGAGGAATGCTGGCAGCATCGCTTCCCGATCGCGGGTTTTGCAGCGTGACGCGGGTGCTGGAAATTTCCGGCGTCTCCAAGCGCTTCGGCGACAACCTCGCCAATGATGATATTTCGCTTTTTCTCAACGAGGGCGAGATCGTCGCGCTTCTGGGCGAGAACGGTGCCGGCAAGACGACGCTGATGAGCATTCTCTTCGGCCATTACGTCGCGGATGCCGGGCGCATTTTGATCCATGGCCGCGAACTGCCCCCCGGCAAGCCCCGGGACGCGATCCGCGCCGGCGTCGGCATGGTTCACCAGCATTTCTCGCTGGCGCCGAATCTGACGGTGCTCGAAAACATCATGACCGGCACGCAAAAGCTCTGGGCGTGGCGCTCCGAAACAGGCGCCGCGCGCAAGAAGCTGCTCGCAATTTCCGACCGCTTCGGCCTCAAGGTCTCTCCGGACGCGCGCCTCGGGGATCTCTCGGTCGGCGAGCAGCAGCGCGTCGAAATCCTGAAAGCGCTCTTCAACGACGCCCGCATTCTGATCCTCGACGAGCCGACCGCGGTCCTGACCAATATCGAGGCGGAGCAGCTGTTTTCGACACTGAAAGAAATGGCACGGCACGGTCTGTCGCTGATCTTCATTTCCCACAAGCTCGACGAGGTCATGGCGGCAGCCGACCGTATCGTCGTGCTGCGCGGCGGCAAGATGGTGGCCGAGCGCCGGGCGTCAGAAACCAGCAAGGCGGAACTTGCCGAACTGATGGTCGGCCGCCGGGTCAGCCGGCCGGTGCGCGAGCCTTCGACGCCAGGCGCCGTCGTACTGGAAGCCGCTTCCATCACGGTTAGGATCGGCGGCGTCGACAGACTGAAGAATACAAGCTTCCGTCTCCGGGAAGGTGAGGTGCTCGGCATCATCGGCGTCTCGGGCAATGGCCAGGCGGCTTTGGCCGCGCTGCTGTCGGGCACGCTTTCGCGCACGGCGGGCGATCTCATCCTGTTTGGCCAACCCGTCGGCAATCTCGTTGTCGCCGATATCGTGGCAGCGCATATCGGCCGCATTCCCGAGGACCGAAACAGGGAAGGCGCGATAGGCGAAATGGCGATCTGGGAAAATACCGTGCTCGAACGCCTTTCCACCTTTGCCAGCCGTGGACTGGTGGACCGCAAGGCAGGCATCGCCTTCGCCCGCGAGATTATCTACGCATTCGACGTGCGCGGCGGCAATCCGCAAAACCGCACCCGGCTTCTTTCCGGCGGCAACATGCAGAAGCTCATCCTTGGCCGCAATCTTCACCAGCGCCCGCGCATATTGATCGCAGCGCAGCCGGCGCGCGGCCTCGACGAGGGCGCGGTCGCCGCGGTGCACACCCGGCTCCTTGAAGCCCGCCGCCAGGGCACGGCCGTGCTTTTGATCTCCGAGGATCTCGACGAGGTGATCGCGCTGGCGGACCGCATCCAGGCCATCGTCGGCGGTCGGCTTTCTCCGCCAATCGATGCAGAACATGTCGATGCGCGCCGGCTGGGCCTGATGATGGCGGGCGACTGGAGCGATACGACAGGGGAGGCCGAAGATGCGATTTGAGCGTCGCGAGCATCGGCCGTTCTACCTTCTTGTCGGCACGCCGATCATCGCCGTCACCGCGGCACTCGCGCTTTCTGGCATCCTGATCTCCATTGCCGGCGGGCCGGTCTTCGAAGCCTATCGGCGCATCCTCACCGGTGCATTCGGCTCGCGTCTGTCGGCGACAGAGACCTTGACCCGGGCGACACCGCTTGTTCTCACCGGGCTCGCCGCCGCCGTCGCCTTCCGGGCAAGACTCTGGAATATCGGCGCGGAGGGCCAGTTCTATATCGGCGCGGTCGCGGTCGCCGCGTGCGGCTCGAAACTGCTGGCGGGCCTTCCCGGCCCCATCCTCATTCCGGTCCTGATTGGCGCGGTCGCCGGCATGGTAATGATCCTGATCCCGCTCTGGCTCAGGCTCCGTTTCTCGGTCGATGAAGTGGTGACCAGCCTGCTCATGAACTTCATCGCGCTGCTTTTCGTCTCGATGCTGATTAACGGCGTGCTGAAGGACCCGATGGCCTTCGGCTGGCCTCAGTCGCAATCCGTCGTCGACCACGCCATGCTGCCCAAGCTGATCGCCCGCTCGCGACTGCATATCGGCTTCGTGATCGCGATCGCGCTTGCTGTCATCGTTCATTTCCTGCAGGCCAGGACAGTCTTCGGCATGCAGTCGCGCGCTGCCGGGCTCAATCCCCAAGGTGCCGTGTTCGCAGGCGTGCCCCTGGCGCTCACGCTGGTCAAAGTGGCCTGCCTTTCGGGCGGGCTTGCCGGCCTTGCCGGCGCGATCGAGGTCATGGGCGTCAAAGGCTACGTCACCACTGATCTGTCCCCCGGGTTCGGTTACTCCGGCATCGTCGTCGCCATGCTCGCCAATCTCAACCCGCTCGGCGTCGTGCTCGCGGCACTTTTCACCGCCACCATGTTCGTCGGCGCGGACGGCATGAGCCGCAGCCTCGGCATCCCGACCTATATCGCCGATGTAACGGTGGCGCTGTCGCTGCTCACCATGCTGGTAGCGCTGTTTTTCACCCAATACAGGATCCGCCGATGAACGAGATCGTCGACATCCTCACATCGGCGGGCCTCTGGGCGGCGATCCTACGCATCGCGACGCCCTTGGTATTCGGCACCCTGGGCGCGCTGCTTTGCGAACGCGCCGGGGTGCTCAACCTCGGCATCGAGGGCATCATGACCTTTGGCGCAATGATCGGATGGCTAACAGTCTATCACGGGGCCGATCTCTGGACCGGTCTTCTGGTGGCGGCCATCGCAGGCATGATATTTGGCTTGTTGCATTCCGCCCTGACGGTCACGCTCGGCCTTTCCCAGCATGTCTCGGGTCTGGGCGTGACGCTGTTTGCATCGAGCTTCAGCTACTATCTCTTCCGCCTGATCGTGCCGGTCGCGGGCACGCCGCCGACGATTGTGCCCTTTCAGCCGATCAGCATACCCGTTCTGTCCACTCTTCCCTTCGTTGGCCCTGCCTTCTTCACGCAGACGGCGCCAACCTATCTCGCCATCGTCATGGCGCTGCTGCTTGCCTATGTCGTCTTCCACACGCCGCTTGGCCTTGCGATCCGCATGACCGGCGAGAACCCGCATGCGGCAGAAGCGCAGGGCGTCGATCCGATGCGGATACGCTATGGCGCGGTGATCGTCGGCAGCGCGCTGATGGGCATGGGCGGTGCCTTCCTCACGCTTTCAGCCTTCAACAGCTTCTTCCCGACCATGGTACAGGGCCGCGGCTGGATCTGCATCGCGCTTGTCGTCTTTTCATCGTGGAGGCCGGGGCGTGCCCTGTTCGGGGCTTTGCTCTTCGCCTTCTTCGACGCCTTCCAGCTACGCTTGCAGACCGTGGTGCAGGGCATACCGTACCAGATTTTTTTGATGACCCCCTATGTGCTGTCGATCGCCGCACTCGCCGCCATGGCGCGGCGCGCCCGCGTGCCACAGGCGCTGATGCAATCCTATCGCCGCGGCGAACGATAACGAGGAGATCCCATGTTCGACCTGATCATCCGAAAGGCCAACCTTCCCGATGGCCGCACCGGCGTCGACATCGCCGTAAAGGGAGCAAAGATTGCCGCCGTCGAACCCCAGATCGACAGCCCTGCGAGAGCGGAAATAGATGCGACCGGCCGGCTGGTAACGCCGCCCTTCGTCGATCCTCATTTCCATATGGACGCGACACTGTCGCTCGGCCTGCCGCGAATGAACGTCTCCGGTACGCTCCTGGAGGGCATCTCGCTCTGGGGCGAGCTTCGGCCGCTTTTGACGAAGGAGGCGTTGGTCGAGCGAGCCCTGCGCTATTGCGACCTTGCCGTCAGCCAAGGCCTGCTGTTCATCCGCAGTCATGTCGACACATCTGATCCGCGCCTGGTGACAGTCGAGGCGATGATCGAGGTCCGCGAGAAGGTGAAGCCCTATATCGATCTGCAGCTCGTCGCCTTCCCGCAGGATGGCTATTACCGCGCCGAAAACGGCGTTGGGTCGCTCAACCGCGCCCTCGACATGGGAATCGACATCGTCGGCGGGATCCCGCATTTCGAACGGACGATGGACGACGGACGTGCCTCGGTGGAAGCGCTCTGCAGGATCGCCGCCGATCGCGGCCTGCCGGTCGACATGCATTGCGACGAGACCGACGACCCCATGTCGCGGCACATTGAGACGCTGGCCGCCCAGACGGTGCGTTTTGGCCTGCAGGGCCGCGTCGCCGGCTCCCACCTCACCTCGATGCATTCAATGGACAACTATTACGTCTCCAAGCTAATCCCGCTGATGGCCGAGGCGAAGATCAACGTCATCCCCAACCCGCTGATCAACATCATGCTGCAGGGCCGACATGACAGCTATCCCAAGCGGCGCGGCCTCACCCGCGTGCGCGAGCTGATGGATGCAGGCCTCAACGTCTCTTTCGGCCACGACTGCGTCATGGACCCCTGGTATTCGATGGGCTCGGGTGACATGCTGGAAGTCGGCCACATGGCGATCCATGTGGCGCAGATGGCCGGGCTCGAAGACAAGAAGAAGATCTTCGACGCCATCACCGTCAATTCGGCTAAGACAATGGGCCTCGAAGGCTACGGTCTTGAGAAGGGGTGCAATGCCGACTTTGCCATCCTGCAGGCTGCCGACCCGCTTGAGGCGCTGCGGCTGAAGCCGACGCGGCTTGGCGTCATCCGCCGCGGCAAGGTCATCGCCCGCTCCATGCCGTGCATCGCCGAGCTCTCCCTCGACGGCCGGCCCGCGCGGATCGATAGCGGGCGCGATTACGTGCCCTTAAGCTGAACAGGGTGTGGCCGCGTAGCGCCACACCAAGCGCGCCGGGATCGCCGGAGCCAAGGTCATCGACGACAATCCAGACGATGTGCGGCCTCCTGGCCGTGCAGGTCGTCAACTCGTCCAGGGCCGTGTTTGGTCGTTCGCAGGGACCAAGGCAGGCGCCATGCCTTTACTTGTGAGCTCGACCTTCGTCAACACCGACTGCGCCACCGAGAAACCAGGGATGGCCGCAAACACTGCTGTGCGCAGCGAAAGCGCGAAGGCTCTCATCCTCCTGCGGGTCTCCCCCTTAGCATTTGGAATCGCCAATCAGACGTATGCCGCACATGATGTTTACCTGGCGGAATAGCCATGGCATCGGTGTGACCAGCAGACGAAGAGCGCACGCCATATACCCCGTGTGCAGCGCAGCAACGATTGTCACTTGCAATGTTTATAAAAACGTCTATCACTAAACATATTGCTAAACATGAGGGGTTGAGGAGTTCATGTAGGCATTCTCTGAAACGGGTGAACTTGCGCGGTCGGCAGGCGTCGGCCTTTGGTTCTGGGAGGAACGTATGCAAACGAAATCGAAAGCCCTTCTCGGGCTGGCATCGGCATTCATCATATCGTCGGCGCTGCCCAATCTCGCAAAAGCTGACCAACTGACACTCTGCTGGGCGGCCTGGGACCCGGCGAACGCACTTGTCGAACTTTCCAAGGATTTCACCGCCAAGACCGGTACGGAAATGAAGTTCGAGTTCGTGCCCTGGACGAGCTACGCGGATCGCTTCCTCAATGAACTGAACTCCCACGGAAAACTCTGCGACCTGATCATCGGCGACAGCCAGTGGATCGGCGGATCGGCGGAAAACGGCCACTACGTCAAGCTCAACGACTTCTTCGACAAGGAAGGCATCAAGATGGATGACTTCGTGCCGGCGACGGTCGTTGGCTATTCGGAATGGCCGAAGAACACGCCGAACTACTGGGCGCTGCCTGCCATGGGCGACGTGGTCGGCTGGACCTACCGCAAGGACTGGTTCGAAAAGCCGGAACTGAAAAAGGAATTCAAGGAAAAGTACGGCCGGGATCTCGCGGCCCCGAAGACCTACGACGAGCTGAAGCAGATTGCCGAGTTCTTCCAGAAGCGCGAGATCGACGGCAAGACCGTCTACGGCGCTTCGATCTATACCGAGCGCGGCTCCGAAGGCATCACCATGGGCGTGACGAACGTGCTCTACGACTGGGGCTTCCAGTATGGCAACCCGGACAAGCCCTATGAAATGGAGGGCTTCGTCAACTCGCCGGATGCAGTCAAGGGCCTGGAATTCTACAAGGCTCTCTATGATTGCTGCACCCCACCTGGCAGTTCGAACGTCTACATGGTCGAATCCGCCGATGCCTTCAAATCCGGCCAGGTCGCGATGCAGATGAACTTCGCCTTCACGTGGCCCGGCCTCTACAAGGACGAGAAGGTCGGCGGCGACCGGATAGGTTTCTTCCCCAATCCTGCCGAAAAGAAGCATTTCGCTCAGCTTGGCGGACAGGGCATCTCAGTCGTCTCCTATTCCGACAAGAAGGATGCCGCTCTGCAGTACATCAAGTGGTTTGCCCAGCCGGAAGTCCAGGCCAAATGGTGGCAGCTCGGTGGCTATTCCTGCCTGAAATCGGTTGTCAATGCGCCTGACTTTGCCTCCAGCCAACCCTACGCCCAAGCGTTTTTGGACTCGATGGCGATCGTCAAGGACTTCTGGGCCGAACCGAGCTATGCAACCCTCCTCCAGGATATGCAAAAGCGCGTTCATAACTATGTGGTGGCCGGCAACGGCACCGCTCAGGAAGCGCTTGATGGCCTGGTGAAGGACTGGACGGAAGTCTTCAAGGACGACGGCAAGATCTAGTGTCCACCTGGACGCGCAACATTCTTGCCAGAATGGCGGCCCGGATCGCCAAGACTGCCGGGCCGCCTGATGTCTCACATACGCAAAGACCAGGTGACATCTTGAACATTTCCTCTTCATCCATGGTCGAGAAGGCAGCAGAAGCGACTGCAAGGGCGACGCCAACATCGGTCGCTCACCGCGTCCGCGGCCTGTCCGATCGAGCGATTGCCTGGGTGTTCATCGCCCCCACCATCATCCTTCTTCTCGCCATCAACATCTTCCCGCTCATCTGGGCCATCTATCTCTCGTTCACGAACTATCGCGCCAACCGTCCAAACGCGCCGGTCCTGAACGTCGGATTGAGCAATTACGAGCGCGTCCTGACCGACCCCGACATCTGGCAGGCGATGCAGACGACGGCGCACTTCGTGTCCTGGACGATCCTGTTGCAGACGGTGATTGGCTTTACGCTCGCCTATCTCATCGACCGCAAGTTTCGCGGCCACGCGTTCTGGACGACGCTGATCCTGATCCCGATGATGCTGTCGCCGGCCGTCGTCGGCAACTTCTGGCGCTTCCTCTACGAGCCACAGATCGGCCTCTTCGCCTACGCCGTCTCTCTCGTCACCGGCATACCGACAGCCGAGATCCAGATGCTCGGCAGTGTCTCATTGGCACCCTGGGCGATCATCATCGTCGATACCTGGATGTGGACCCCCTACGTGATGCTGATATGCCTTGCAGGTCTGCGCTCCATTCCGGACTACATTTACGAGGCCGCCGAGGTCGATCGCGCCTCCGCATGGCGCCAGTTCTGGTCGATCACCGTGCCAATGGCCCTCCCCTTCATCATGCTCGCTGTGCTTTTCCGCGGCATCGAGAACTTCAAGATGTTTGACATGGTCACGCTCTTGACCGGCGGTGGCCCGGGCTCGACCACCGAAGTCGCCTCCATCACGCTGAAGCGTACGGCCTTCGAGAGCTGGGCAACAGGTCGGGCCTCTGCCTTCGCCATTGTCCTCTTCGTGGCCGTGTTCGGCCTCGCCAACATCTACGTCAAGGCACTCAACAGGGTGAAGCAACGATGAGCTCCGTCACCTCAGCCCATTCGGTCGTAGAGCCGAGCTTGACCAGCAAACGCATCGCCGGCGCTATCGTGATCCTCTACGCCCTGATCACCTTAATCCCGCTTGTCTGGATTTTCCTGACCAGCATCAAGTCACCGCCCGATTCCATCAGCTACCCTCCCAAGATCGTTTTTACACCGACGCTGGAAGGCTATTGCAACCTTCTGACGACGAGGACGCGCCAGACGCCGGAATACATCGCCTCCCTGCCCATGCCGACCGGCACCTGCGACGAGGTGACACGCAAGCGAAACATGGTGATCGCCGGCCCCTCGAACTTCCTGCCGCGTTTCGCAAACTCGCTGGTGATCGCCTTTGGCTCGACGTTCCTGGCGGTCTTTCTGGGAACGCTCGCCGCCTACGGCTTCTCCCGCTTCAGGGTGCCGCTTGCCGACGACTTGCTGTTCTTCATCCTGTCGACGCGCATGATGCCGCCCATTGCCGTCGCCATCCCGATCTATCTCATGTACCGCGAGCTTGGCCTATCGGATACGGCGCTCGGCATGATCCTGCTCTACACGGCGGTCAACGTCTCGCTCGCAGTCTGGCTGCTCAAGGGCTTCATCGACGAGATCCCGCGCGAATACGAGGAAGCCGCAATGATCGACGGCTATACCCGGCTGCAGGCTTTCTGGAAGGTTGTCCTGCCGCAGGCAACCACAGGCATCGCCGCCACCGCGATCTTCTGCCTGATTTTCGCCTGGAACGAATACGCCTTCGCGGCCCTGCTGACATCGGGCGAAGCTCAAACCGCGCCACCCTTCATTCCGACCATCATCGGCGAGGGCGGTCAGGACTGGCCGGCAGTCGCGGCGGGAACGACGATCTTCCTCATCCCGATCCTCGTCTTCACCATCCTCCTGCGCAAGCAGCTCTTGCGTGGCATAACCTTCGGAGCGGTCCGCAAATGACGCATCTGATCGAAACACCGCCCCCTTCCCGCCCTAAGCGCCCCTTCTTCCTGCGCCGCGGTCCGATGGAAAATATCGCAACCACACTGATTGCGATCGGCTTTCTCACGCTCTTCCAGCCGTTCCTGCTGGTTCTCTATACCTATTCGCTGGTAACGCTGCTTGCAGGCACGGCCATGTTCATCATCGTCTCGAAGTTCCCGGAGTGAGCCATGGCGGACATCAGAATCGAAAATCTCCGCAAGCAATTCGGCAGCTTCGTCGCGGTGCAGGACTCGACCTTGCGCATTCATGACGGCGAGTTCCTGGCACTGCTCGGACCGTCTGGGTGCGGCAAGACGACGACACTTCGTATGATTGCCGGACTTGAACTGCCGACCAGCGGCAAGATCCATCTTGATGGCGAAGACGTCACCTTCAATCGCGCCAGTGCCCGGGACATAGCCTTCGTGTTCCAGCTGTTTGCGCTCTATCCGCATATGAACGTGCGCAAGAACATCGGCTTTCCCCTGCTCTCGCAAGGCATGCCGAAGATGGAAATCCGCCAGCGCGTCGAGGAAACTGCGCGGCTGCTGCAGATTAATCATATCCTTGACCGATCCGTTTCCGGACTTGCCGGCGGCGACCGCCAGCGCGTGGCTCTTGGCCGGGCGATCGTGCGCCGTCCGAAGTGTTTCCTGATGGACGAACCCCTCGGCACGCTCGACGCGGAATTCCGCGAAGTCATGGTCCACGAACTGCGCGAACTGCACAACCGCATCCATGCGACGACGGTTTACGTCACGCATGATCAGCACGAGGCCATGGCTATGGCCGACAAGATCGCGGTCATGAACCATGGTGTCATCGAGCAATTCGGCACACCGCAGGAAATCTACAGCAAGCCAGCCACCATGTATGTCGCGGATTTCATCGGCTCGCCGCCGATGAATTTCATGCGCTTCACCTCAGGCCTTCAGACGGGAGCACGGTCGATATCGCTTCATGGCGTCGATGTCAGCATTCCTGAGGTGCACCAGGACGTGGCCGAAGCCGAACTAGCGCTTGGTGTCAGGCCTGAACATATTCGCTTCAGCGATACCTCTCCATTGCGCGGAGCGGTCTACGGCAGCGAATATCTCGGGACCAATCAGGTTGTGGCAATCGAGACGTCGAGCGGCGTCATCAAGGCTCGCGTTCCGGCAAATCGCAACTTTCGTATCGGCGAGACGGTTGGTCTTGCGTTCAACCCGGCCAAGCTCGCGCTGTTCGATTGCAAGTCGGGCCGCGCCATTGCTTCGGCACTCTATTCGGAGGCACGACATGGCTGACGTCGCTCTCAAAGGCCTCAGCAAGCGTTTTGGCGATACACAGGCTCTGGCTGATTTGGACCTATCGATCCATGACGGTGAGTTCGTCGTCCTGCTTGGGCCAACGGGCGCCGGCAAGACGACGACGCTGCGGCTGATTGCCGGCCTGGAACGCCCCGACAGCGGCCGCATCGAGATAGGCGGGCGCAACGTCGCAGGCGAAGCTCCGGCCGACCGGGACGTCGCATTCGTCTTCCAACAATATTCGCTCTATCCGCATATGACGGTCTACGACAACCTCGCCTTCCCGCTACGAGCGCCAGTGCGCAAGCTCAGCGGCGAAGAAATCGACCGGCGCGTGCGGGAAATTGCGCGCATGGTCAGGATCGACCATAAGCTCGAGAACCGTTCGACACGATTGTCGGGTGGCGAAATGCAGCGCGTTGCGATTGGGCGGGCGCTGGTGCGCCGCCCGGCCATCTATCTGATGGACGAGCCACTGTCGTCGCTCGATGCAAAGCTACGGGCGGAACTTCGCTTGGAACTCAAGCGGATCCAGAAGGAGCTCGGCTCGACGCTGCTCTATGTAACCCACGACCAGGTCGAAGCCATGACGATGGCGGATCGGATCGGCATTGTTGCGGGAGGAAGGCTGTTGCAGGTGGGAACGCCCCGCGAAATCTACGGCAATCCTGCCAGTCTTCATGTCGCTGCCCGTCTTGGCCAACCGCACATCAACCTACTGCCCCCCGATCTTCTTCCTGGCGCCAATCCGCCTCCCGGGACCAAGACGATCGGCGCGCGAACAGAGCATCTCGATATCATCGTCGATCAGAACGCCAATGCCAAAATCGACTGGATCGAACACCTGGGAGACCAGAACCACCTGCACATCCGGGTGCGTGACCACAAGCTCGTCACGCTTGCCGATCCATATCTCGCGATCCGGCCGGGTGATCGAATCGGCCTGACGTTGCGCGATCCGCTCTATTTCGACGCCAGCGGCCAGCGCCTCGGATAAATATTGAACGAAACGAATACACTGGCATCAAAAGACGGGTCTCATTCCATGAAGCATTTCTTCAATCGCCGGGAAACCATCGTTACTGAAGCACTCGACGGTCTGCTCCTGACAAGCAGCGCCGGTCGTCTTGCCCGCCTGGATACCTTCCCCGAGATCAAGGTGATCCTGCGCGCGGACTGGGATAAATCGAAGGTTGCAATCATCTCCGGCGGCGGAGCCGGCCATGAGCCCTCACACGCCGGCTTCGTCGGCAAGGGCATGCTCACGGCGGCCGTATCCGGCGAGATCTTTGCCTCGCCCAGTGTCGATGCCGTGCTCACAGCCATCCGTGCCGTAACAGGCCCAAGGGGCGCCCTGCTGGTCGTCAAGAACTATACAGGCGACCGTCTGAACTTCGGCCTTGCCGCCGAGAAGGCGCGCGCCGAGGGATTCGCCGTCGAGATGGTGATTGTCGCCGACGACATCGCAATTCCTGGCATCAACCAGCCGCGCGGCGTTGCCGGTACGCTGTTCGTGCACAAGATCGCCGGCTATCACGCGGAAGCCGGGGCCGAGCTGAAGACGGTCGCAGCCCAGGCGGCGGCCGCAGCACACGACATCGTTTCGCTCGGCATGTCGCTTTCGACCTGCAGCGTACCCGGTCAGGCGCATGAGGATCGGCTTGGCGCCGACGAGGGAGAGCTCGGTCTCGGCATCCACGGCGAGCCAGGGGTCGAGCGCATTTCCCTACAGCCGGTTGCCGATCTGGTGGCCACCATGACCAACCGGTTGGCCGCCAAGATTGACGAGGCAGGAGACTTTGGGCTGCTGATCAACAACCTTGGCGCGGTGCCGCCGCTCGAGATGGGCGTTATCGCCAACGCGGTGTTGTCTTCACCTCTCTCCGGCCGTGTTCGGCTGATCATCGGCCCGGGACCGATGATGACCGCACTCAACATGAACGGCTTCTCACTTTCACTGATCCGGCTGGATGCGGTTCGCGAAGCCGCGCTGAAGGCTGCCGTCGAGCCGCATGCCTGGGTACCTGCCACCGAACGGCACGCGATCGCCATTGTTGCTGCACCGCGAGTATCCGTGCGGGATGCAGCGACGCCGCCCAGCGCCGACAGTCGCAATCGTCGCTTATTGACGGCGCTTTGCGCGCATCTGATTTCCCTCGAAATCGAGCTGAATCGCTTGGATAGCCGCGTCGGCGATGGCGATACGGGTTCCACCGTGGCAACAGGAGCGCGCAGTATTCTTTCCCGCATCGACACGCTGCCGTTGAAGGATCCTGCCGCCACCATGGCCTCGGTCGGCGAGGTCCTGAGCACGAGCATGGGCGGCTCGAGCGGCGTGCTGCTCTCGATCTTCTTTACGGCCGCATCCAAGGCCATGGCGGAAAAGGCTGATTTCGCTGCTGCCCTGCTTGCCGGGCTCGAGCGGATGACGTTCTATGGAGGGGCCGGCGTCGGCGACCGCACGATGGTCGATGCGCTGGCTCCGGCACTTGCGGCTTTGGCATCCGGTAATGTCGCGGCCGCGGCAAAGGCTGCGGCAGCCGGTGCCGAGTCGACCAAGGCAATGCGGAAGGCAAAAGCCGGCCGCGCCTCTTATGTCGGCGAGAAGGATCTGGAGGGAGTGCCGGATCCGGGCGCCGTCGCTGTGGCAAACGCATTCGAAGTTGCAGCGACGCTGACATAGCCGGCGCTGCTGCTGGGAGGGTAACACGTGCAGGCAGAACCAGTTCTTCTTGCGGGATTGATTGAAGTTTGCCGTGCGACGATTGCGGCAAACAGCGATCATCTCTGCGCACTGGATCGCGCAATCGGTGACGGCGATCATGGAACCAACATGCAGCGAGGCTGTGAAGCGGTTAGCGCCGAAGAGGCAACGGTCTCAAGCCTCCCCTTGCCTGACGCGCTGGAAAGGATTGGCCTGACACTGGTGATGAGCATAGGCGGTGCGGCCGGCCCACTCTACGGAACGCTGCTAATGGAGATGGGACGCGAGCTTCGCAAATCGGATCAGGGACAGGATTTTTCCTCGGCGTTGAAGCAGGCCATTGATGCTGTTGCCCGTCGCGGACGTTCGCACGCCGGAGATAAGACCCTGCTCGACGTGCTGTACCCTGTGCAAGATGCGCTTGCGCACCGCTCGCCATTGACCGATATCGTGCGTCGGGCGGAGCTTTCCGCAGGCTTCACCGCCGCCATGAAGGCCATGCGCGGCCGAGCAGCCTACCTTGGAGAGCGTTCGATCGGCCACGTTGATCCGGGCGCCTCGAGCTGCGCTCTCTTGACAATTGCTATCTGCCGCTACCTTGAGGAGCACCGCCCGGCATGAGTGTGAAGACCCCAAACGTCGGGATTGTGATCGTCTCCCACTCGCCGCTGGTCGCGCAAGGCACGGCCGACATGGTGCGGCAGATGGTGGGCGACAGCGTGCCGCTCGCCTGGTCGGGCGGCAATAGTCGCGGAGAGCTCGGCACGGATGCCGGCGGTATCCTGACAGCCATAGAGGAGGCCTGGTCAGAGGCGGGTGTCGCCGTTTTCGTCGACCTTGGCGGGGCCGAAACCAACAGCGAGATGGCCATCGAAATGCTCGGTTTGCCGCGCGCAAAGCTCATCTCGATCTGCAATGCTCCGGTGGTGGAAGGCGCCGTCATCGCCGCTGCCGAGGCCTCCGGCGGGGCATCGCTGGCAAAGGTTGTAGCGACAGCAGAGGAACTGTCACCGTGATGAGCGGCGGATTGCGCAAAGAAAATCGGGAGGCCGAACAAGTGCATGCCAGTTGCCAGACGGAGGTCGAAGTGAAGCACGGGGTAGGCTTGCACGCCCGCCCCTCGGTGACGTTCACGCGGCTGGCAAAGTCGTTTCCCTGCTCGATCGAAGTCGCCGTCAATGGCAGCGACGTCTGGCTGAACGGCAAGAGCATCATCAAGATCATGGGCGCCAGGATCCGCAAGGGATCCATGCTGAAGATCCGCGCCGACGGAATCCTCGCAGAAGAGGCAATCCGGGCATTGAAGGACCTCATCGAGCGTAACTTTGATGAAGAAAAGAAACATGGCCGCACCGCTTAGATTGCAAGCAACGAGCGCCTCTCCGGGCGTCGCATCCGGGCCGGCCTATATCGCGGAACAGCCGGCTGCCGCTGCCCTGTCACAATCGGCCGTTTCGGGGCACGCGGAGCTGGCAGCGGCCATCGAAACCGCTACCGAGGAGCTTCAAAACCTTGCCACAGGCACGGACGCAGAAGGCGGCGACATCATCGATTTTCAGCTCGAAGTGCTTCGCGATCCGACGATCGCCGAAATGGCAGGTGTGCGTATCGATGCGGGCGAGAATGTCGTATTCGCGTGGGTCGGGACACTCGACGGATACATCCGTGAACTGGAAAGCGCTGAAGAAGACCAGCTGCGGGCACGCGCCGTCGATATTCTGGACATCAAAAATCGCGTACTGGCGGCGCTGACGGGAACGCCGGTAAAGGACTTTCCGGCCGGATCTATCTATGTCGGCAAGGACATGGAGCCCAGCCGCTTTCTCGCACATGACTGGTCTGCAGGCGGCGGCATTGCGCTCTACGCCGGCAGTGCCGCGGGCCACGTCGCCCTTCTTGCCAGATCACGGTCGGTCCCGATGGTTATCGGCGCGGGACGTTTCGTCACCGCTGGCGGCCAACATATACGCGTTGATGGAGATGCAGGCGTGATCGTCCTTCAGAAGGGCAAGGAGGGCGCAGCGCCAATCCGGCCCGAGCTTCCAGTATCAAGCACAGTACCGACTGACAACGGGATGCTGCAGACGTCGGATGGCGCGCAGATTCTGTTGTCTATCAATCTCAACGCCCTCGAGGAAATCGACGGGATCGCCCCAACGACGGCGGCCGGCATCGGATTGATGCGCTCCGAATTCGCAGTCGCGTCACTCGCTGATGCGGCAAACGAGGAGAAGCAACTCGCCATCTACCGGCGCGTCCTTGACTGGGCCGACGGCAGATCGGTGACGATCCGCATGCTGGATGTCGGCGGCGACAAGCCGCTCCCCGGCCTCGCAGCTTCGCCCGCATTGCGCGGCATCCGTCTTCTTCTTGCCCGGCCAGAGATCACGCGCGTTCAAGTGCGTGCGTTGTTGCGGGCCGCCATCTTCGGTCATCTGCGCGTCATGCTGCCGATGGTGACCTTTCCGTCGGAAGTCGATGATATGCGGCAGATCTTTCGAGAAGAGGCCGCCGAGCTTGCGCGCCGGGGCGTGCCGCACCGCCTGCCTTCGATTGGCATGATGGTGGAAGTGCCGGCCGCCGCGTTCATGCTCGAGCAGTTCGAAGGCGCGGACTTCTTTTCATTCGGCACCAACGACCTCGCGCAGTATCTCGCCGCCTCGACCCGCGAAGATGCCGATTTCGCCGCACACCGAGAGAAGACCGCTCCGGCTGTACTGCGCCTGCTCGCTTATGCCGTAAAACTTGCCGGTAGCAAACCGCTCAGCATCTGCGGCGACATGGCCGGCGATCCGCGCTGGACAGCCGAACTGCTGGCCGCCGGCATCCGGCATTTTTCCATGGCGCCCGCTCAACTTCCCGCGATAAGATCGGCAATCGTCGGTTTGAATGCCGGTGGGACAAAGGCAGCCGGAGAATAAGATGGCGCGCGAAGACACCGAAGACGCCATTATCACCTATAAGTCAATTCTGGCGCAGATCATCGACAACCGACCTTCTGGAACCCGTCAGCGACTGGCCACGGAATTGGGTAAGCACCGCAGCTTCGTTACGCAGATAACAAGCCCGACCTACGCGACGCCTCTTCCTGCGCGGCATCTCGCGACGATCTTCCGGGTCTGTCATGTCAGCACCGCCGAACAGGAGCGTTTTCTGGAGGCCTACCAGAATGCGCATCCCGGCAAACTGCCGGAGCTTGGCGCCTCGGAAAAACTGCGGCATCTTTCACTCATGGTCCCTGATTTCGGCGACGAGCGACGCAACCGACTGCTGGAGGAAGCAATCGCCGATCTGGTGCAGAAGATTGCCGCAATTTCCGGACCGCCGGAGTGAATGGCGTTGCGCTTGGTGCGACAAGACTGAGACGATTATCGCCTTGGGAGGGGCTTGATGAAGAAGTTCATCAACACAGCAGAAACCATGGTCGCCGAAAGCCTCGAAGGCTTTGTGCGTGCCCATGAGGAGTTCGTTGTGTTCGGCGTCGACCGCAAGTTTATCCGCCGTCGCCACATGGTTCCGGGCAAGGTGGCGATCATATCCGGCGGCGGCGCGGGTCATGAGCCAATGCACATCGGCTTCGTCGGCCGCGGCATGCTCGATGCGGCTTGCGTCGGGCACATTTTCACGTCTCCCACGCCGAGCCAGATCGTGAGCGCCATCGAGGAAGCGGACACCGGGGCCGGATGCCTGCTGGTAGTGAAGAACTATGACGGCGACGTCATGAATTTCGAAATGGCGGTAGAGATGTCATCCAGCCGCCACAAAATTGAAACGGTGATCATCAGCGACGACATCGAAACGGCAAGGACAGGCGACGGGCGCGGCCGCCGTGGCGTCGCCGGTACACTGATCATAGAGAGGCTTCTCGGCGCAGCGGCCGAACGAGGCATGACCCTCTCCGAACTGAAAGGCCTCGGCGACGGCCTCGCTCCACGCATCCGATCGATGGGCGTCGCCCTGACCGGCGTGACGGTCCCGCACACGCAGCGCACAACTTTCGCGCTCGGACCGAGCGAAATGGAAGTGGGCGTCGGCATTCATGGGGAGCCGGGCCATTCGAGAGAGCCCTTCTCCAACGCCGACAACATCGTCAGGCATCTGAGCAACACGATCCTCAACGATATCGCCCGAACCGCCGATAAAGCATTGCTTTTCGTCAACGGGCTTGGCGGCACGCCACCGGCCGAACTCTATCTCGCCTACAACGCTGCTCACCGCTTCATGGTCGACCACGGCCTGCGGATCGAGCGCTCGCTTGTCGGCACTTACGCCACGTCGCTCGACATGCAGGGCCTTTCCGTCACGCTCGCCTTCCTCAGCGACGAGGAGTTTGCCCTATGGGATTCGCCGGTTGCAACCGCCGCGTTGCGCTGGGGGTGTTAGGTTCCGGCACCACCGCCGAAGCGGCCTGCGCGCAATCCGAGGCCGCAAATCAGCTTGCCTGCAGTCGCACGCCGAGATCCTTCCTCCGGCTCTTGCCGGGGAGCACGGCCTCACCGTTTCTTCCACCACTCCCTGGGACGTCATGGGTTTGATTGGGCGGTGCCATTGACGATTGAAGGGCAGCTTCCCGCCAGCCAAATCGTCCACGCGCTGCTGGAAGACAAAGCCGAACGAGCAGCCTTCAGTTCGGCTTCTGCCGGCCGTAGAGCAGTAGCATGCCGATGATGACCACTCCGTAGATCAGCTGTCGGCCGGCCTCTTCAATCTGCATTACTGAGAGGATTGACTGCAGCAGCGTGATCAGGATGACGCCCGCGACCGTTCCAAGGTAGGACCCCTTGCCGCCGAGAACATGGGTTCCGCCGAGGACTACGGCTGCGATCGACGGCAGCAGATAGGCGTCCCCCATCGACTGCGATGCCTTGGACGCGTAACCGGCAAGCAACACGCCGCCAAGCGCGCTGAGCGACCCCGAAATCACGAAGGCGAGCAAGGCAATGCGCCGGGTGTCGATGCCCGACATATAGGCGGCCCGTTCCCGGTTTCCGATCGCGTAAAGCGAGCGGCCGAACGTGGTTCTGGTCAGCAGGAAGACGGCGAGGATGCCGACGGCAAGCCAGACAAGGACGCCGTTCGGGACGGACGGGATCGTATGGCCGGTCGCAAGGAAGCGCATCGCCGGGGTAGCCGAATCCTGCGGTGAGAAGCCGCCGGTGTAGACGACCATCAACCCTTGCACGACGGCATTCGTCGCAAGCGTGATGATCATCGAGGGAATGCGCAGGTACGCCACGGCAAGCCCGTTGACGAAACCGATCGCTGCGCCGCAAGCAATTCCGAAGGGAATGGCAAGGAACGAGCCGCTGGTTCCATAGGCTGTCGCGGCGCATGCCATCATCGCGCCGGCGGTCACTGTCCATGGAACCGAAAGATCGATCTGTCCAAGCAAGATGACCATCATCATGCCCGTCGCAATGACGCCGAGGAACGAGGCGACCTTCAACTGTTGCAACAGGTAATCGGGCGACAGGAAGTTGGAGGAATAGATCGATCCACCAAGCAGCAGAAGGAGGATGCAGGCGAAGGCGATCGCCACGGCGGGATCTCGCCCGCGCAGCCGGAGGGGAACGATTGATTGCCGCATGCCGGACGCATCCTCGCTCATTGGAACCATTCCAGTCGGTTGCGTACCCGCGCCAGCCCGATCGAGCCGACACCGATCGCCAACATTAGCACGATGCCCTGGAACAGCGGCTGCCAGAGAGGATCGAGATCGAAGACGAAAAGGAGATCGCCGATGGTGCGGAAGGCAAGTGCTCCGAACACGGCTCCGACAGCGCTACCCTTCCCGCCCGCCAGCGAGACGCCCCCGAGAACGACCGCAGCAATCGAGTAAAGGGTGTAGGCGTTGCCGCTAGCGAAGGCCGCTTCGCCAGTATAGGAATAGAACGTCAGGTAGAGCCCGCCCATGGCCGACAAGAGCCCGGCAAGTGCATAGGCGGCCAGTTTCGCCCGCTTCAGCGGCATGCCGGACATATAGGCCGCATTCTCCGCGGAACCAGCCGCATAGGCCGCGCGGCCGTAGACCGATCTGCTGAAGGGGACCCAGACCAGGAGGATCGTGGCTACAAGCACCACCAGGCTGGTGGGGAATATCCCGAAGAGCTTCGAGGTAAACACGTCTGCAAGGGCTTCGTTGACAGAGCCCCCCGGCGTTGGCCGCAGGAGCAACGCCAGCCCGAAGAAAATTGCACTTGTGGCGATAGTCGTCACGATCGGCTGCAGCCTGCCGAAGATGATGATGAGGCCGTTCAATGTGCCGCATGCAAGCCCTGCGACAAGTACGGCCACGATCCCAAAGCCGGTCTGCAGCGGTGTGCCGACCACCACCCACGATGCAAGGCAATTGCATAGTACCAGAACCATGCCTGCCGAAAGGTCGATGCCGGCGGTGATGACGACAAGACATTGCGCCATCGCGACAAAGGCGAGCAAAATCGCCTTGTTGGACGCAGTCTGCACGACATTCGGCGTGAAGCCCGCCGGATGGTTGGAGACATAGATCACGAACATCACGACAAAGAGGGCGGCGGCAAGCAGCGTTCCCTTGTTGAGTTCGTACCAGAAGCGCCATTTGCCGGACGTGCCTATTGTCACGGTGTTGCCCTCCGTTCCGCAGGACGGGCGGCGATGTTCAATGCACTCCCGATCAGCTCGCGTTCGTTAATGTCGTCACCTTCAAGCGTGCGAACAACGGTACCGTCGTACATGACAAGGACGCGATCGCAGCAGCCGATCAGCTCGTCGTAGTCCGTCGAATAGAAGATGATCGCGGCGCCGCCGTCGGCGAGCTTTCTCAGCAGTTGATAGATTTCCTGCTTGGTGCCGACATCGATGCCGCGTGTCGGGTCGTTCAGCAGGACGATCCTCGGTCGGTTCATCAGCCATTTTGCAATCACCACCTTCTGCTGGTTTCCGCCCGACAGGCTGCTGACCGGCATGTCGATGGTTGCCGCCTTGATGGCGAGGAGCTTCAGGAGTTCGTCGATGCGGGCCGCCTCTGCCCCTCGATCGATGATGCCGTTGCGCGAAACGCTGCCGAGTGCGGCGATCGACAGGTTCTCACGAACCGTCATCGACAGCATCAACCCTTCTGTCTTTCGATCCTCCGGAATAAGCGCAATGGAGTTCGCGGTGGATTTCGCCTCTTTGGGACTGCTCAAACGCACGCCGCGGCCGTTGATCTGCACATCGCCCTTGATGTCGCGAAGCACGCCAAAGAGGGCGAGCAAGAGTTCCCGCTGACCCTGGCCGTCCAAGCCGCCGACGCCGACGATTTCGCCGGGACGGGCATCGAAGGTGATGTCAGCCAGACGGCCGCCCCAGGAAAGGTCATGGCAGGACAGCACCGGGGCTTTATTGGCTTCAACGCCCGGCTTGGCAGGAAACACGCTTTTGTATTCCCGCCCGATCATCAATTCAACGACCTGGTGGTCAGTCTTTGTACCGGCTGGGTAGGATTCTATGCTGCGGCCGTTGCGGAATACCGTGCAATCGTCGGCAAGTTCGGCGATCTCATGCATGCGATGCGAGATGTAGACCAGCGCCAATCCCTCCGAGCGCAGCCTCTTCAGGACACTGAAGACCTTCTCGACATCAGACCTTGTCAGGGCAGATGTCGCCTCGTCCAGGATCATCAGCCGGGGCTTGCGGGCGAGCGCCTTTGCAATCTCGACCATCTGTCGACGCGAGAGCGGGAGGTCCTTGACCAGCGATGATGGATGAATGTCGGAGGCTCCCGCGCGATTGAGCGCTTCTTCGGCGATTTGCCTCTGGGCGCGCCTGTCGATCATGCCGAAGCGGCGCGGTGGATTGCTGATGACGATATTGTCGGCGACGGAGAGGTCGGGAATCAGCGACAGTTCCTGGAAGACCGATACTATCCCCGCTGCATTTGCCGCCGCTGGCGATGAGAAGGCCACGTCCTTGCCGCCGAGGAGCATTCGACCTTCATCGGGTGCGGTGACCCCGGCCATGATTTTGATCAGGGTCGATTTGCCGGCGCCGTTTTCGCCGAGTACGGCATGAATTGCGCCGGATCGAATGGCAATATCGGCTTCCTTGAGTGCGATGACGCCGCCATAGCGCTTCGATATACCTTCCATCCGCAACAGCGGTTCTGACAAAAGCACGCGCCCAACCTCCCATCGGGTGCATTAAGCCTCTGACTGCGGGCGCCCACGTCCGCAGTCAATCCTACCAGCCTTGGCTACTATTGGTTTTCCTTGGTTTGCCCCATGATTTCCTGGGCCGTGAAATTGATGCCGCAGGTGGGGAAGGAGTTGCCGACGAAGAAATTGTCGGACTGATCAGGGTAGTAGTCCTGGTCTTTCTTGAAGTCGGGGTGCGACACCAATGCCGTCGGTAGCTTGACGGCCTGCGGAATTACCTGCCCCTCGAGCGCGGCGATCGCCGTCTTGATGGCGACCGCGACCTGTGCTGGACCGGTTCCTGCGGACGAGCACATCAGACCGTCTCCAGCGTGAGCGGCGCAGAGCTTGCGGAAGCCATTTTCCGTCTCGCCGCCGAAAGGCACGAAGGGATGCTTTGCGTCCATCATCGCCTGGACGACGCCCGTGTCGCCGCCTTGTGCGGTGATGCCGTCAAACGGGCCGTTTGTCGCGATGGCATCTGCCGTCGCCTTCTGGGCAACGCTATCGTCCCATTTGCCGACGACTTCCGTCACGTCGAACTTCTTGCCCGAGGCAGCCAACGTTTCAGTGATTCCATTGTGACGGTCGGTATCGACAGATGTGCCGGCAACGCCTCTCACTTCGAGAATTTTGCCACCATTCGGCAGATGCTTGACAAGCCACTCGGCCCAGGTGACGCCGAGGCCCTTCTGGTCGACGTTGACGTTGATCGCATCCTTCGTGTCCAGCGTGTTATCGAACGCGACGAGCACGACGCCGGCTTCCTTGGCGCGTTTGATCACAGGACCGAAGGCCGTGGGGTTCTGGGCATTGACGACGATCGCATCATAGCCGGCATCGATGAAGTTGTTGATCGCCGAAATCTGCGCTGGCACGTCCTCGCCCGTGGAGACGACCTTAAATTCCTTCAGCTTCGCCTTCACTTCCGGTTGTGCCGCATAGGCCTTTGCGGTCTTTACCATCTGGATGCGCCAGGTATTGGCGATATAGCCATTGGCCAGCGCGATGCGATACGGGCCTTCCTTCTTCGGATATTGTAGAAACTGCGTATCGGAAGCCCACGGCGTCATGCAGCCTGGATCTGCTGCTGGCCCGGATACGACTTTCGGTTCGGCATATGCGGCACTGCAAAGCAGCGCAAGCACGGATGCGGAAACTGCCGCAATGCGCGCAGATTTCGATGTCACGTCTCTAAGCATGGATGTTCTCCTCCTCGGGCAGACCAAGCCGCCCCTCCAATTTTCTAATTGGTATGCTTGGTCCGAAAGGGCTCCATCCCATCCTTTGCGGAACAGGACAAAAAATTAACACAGATGATAGCGCTGTCAATTTTATTTAATAGCGCTGTCAATTGTGGAATATCTATTGATTATCTGTTTTGCTTGATCTCGTGTTTGGATAATCTTCGATGCGCCGAATAACTCTCGACGACGTTGCCAGCCTTGCTGGCGTCAGCCCGATTACAGTTTCGCGGGTATTGCGCAAGCCGGGATCTGTCTCGGAAGCATTGCGGCTGCGCGTCAACAGCGCCATTGAAAACCTGGGCTATGTGCCGAATGTTGCGGCAAGCAGGTTGGCGTCCTCCCGCACCCATACAATTGGCGTGATTGTGCCGACGCTTTATAACGTCATCTTTGCCGAATATCTGTTTGCCCTGCATGACGTTCTGATTGCCGCAGGCTTCCAGGTCATAGTCGTGAACAGCCGATATTCGGAAGTCGAGGAGGAGAATGCGATCAAGGCATTGCTCGGCCAGCGGGTGGAAGCCATCATCATTGCCGGTATTCACCACACCCCTCTGTCGCGTCAGCTTCTGATGAAGGCGAACCTTCCGGTTGTCCAGACGTTCGAGTTGTCCGACGATCCCATCAACCTCAACATTGGCATGTCACAGGAGCGCGCCGGCCATGCTGCAACCCGCCATCTCATTGACCGCGGGTTTCAGCGGATTACCTTCCTGACCGGCAATCTCGACCACCGTGCCCAGTCGCGGTTCGACGGCTATCATACGGCGATGCAGGAGGTGGGATTGAGAAGCATGGGAATGATTGCCCATAGACCTCGCCACAGTTCGGTGGCGCTCGGATCCGAGCTCTTTGGTGAGATGCACGACCGGGGCGATCTTCCCGAGGCGATCTTCTGTACTGACGACAACTTGGCGCTCGGCGCTATGCAGGAGTGCAGAAAACGTCGCATCCGCGTGCCGGATGACATCGCGATCATGGGCTTTCACGACCTCGAATTCTCGGCATGTGCGGCTCCTTCCCTCTCCTCAATCGCCACCCGTCGCTATGAAACCGGCAAGCTTGCGGCCGAAAAGGTTCTCTTGGCGCTCGATGCATCTACAAGGCAGAGCAACGAGCAAATCAACATGGGATTTGCCCTTGTCCCGCGCGAAAGCACGTCTGGCGACGCAGGCCATCGCTAACCGCAGTAACGCGCGAAGTCTCGAAGCGATGCGGCACCTATCATTGAATTTTGGCTGCCTATTCTACCTGGCGTTCAGTCGCTATTTAAGCAAGCGGGCCTTCATTTAAATAGGGAAGGAGCTAAGCCAAGATAATTGCTCTTAAATAAGCATGGCCCGGTCGAACGCCTTGAAAGGATAATAACCGCAGCATCGACTCGCCGATAATCATTTACCCGCGATAGGCGTAAACGGCTGAACGCCCGCTATCATCGGCACCCGCCCGAGCCTGATCAAACAGAAGCGCCATCGGCTAGACGAGCCCAAAAGATGAGCGGGCCTCCAGACAGGCGCCGTCTCCCGGGACACAGGCGCGACAAACATCAGGCCGAAGCTCGTAAACCAAGCATGATGTGCTCGAACCGACGCAACCGGCCAAGGCAGAGCAGCGCGCGCCGTAACACCGCATTCCCCCCTGATCCTCCGAGACGAACCGCGGCGGTAGGGAGTCGAGATCAGCTTCTGTCTCAGTGGAAAATCTTGGCCAAGTGGGCGAAAACGAGCAGCAAGCGCCGCAGGCCTGGCAGTCAAGGTCGATCGGAGTGGGCAATGGCATGTCTCACTTTCCAAAGTATGAACGGCGGCTCTTGCTACACAACTGTGTCTAATTTGCCAGTGATCGCTGGAGGTAGGGTGGAAAAGCGTGGTGATGTAGCATTGGAGCATCTACGCCACCTCATAGAAAACCTCCTGCATCAACAAGGTCCTCCGAGATCGCAGGTCCGCTACCAAATGCAACCTTCCACCCATGCAATCATTGCGGTTGATCGAAATGCATTGGCGCTGTAGGTTCGCCTCGCAATTCAAACGGCCAAGACAATGAAAAGGAACTTTCATGCCGGAAGGTACGGTTAAATTCTTCAACAATGACAAGGGATTCGGGTTCATTACGCCAGACAATGGCGGACCGGATGTCTTCGTTCATCTCTCTGCTTTGCAGCGTGGCGCCTCGCTCCGCGAAGGCGACAAGGTCAGCTATGAAGTGGGCCAGGATCGCAAGACCGGGAAGTCGAAGGCCGAAAACGTCTCCGTCATCTGACCGAATGACCGAATGGTTTTAGCCCGGTCTGTGAATTCGGACGGGCTAACTCTCTTTGTCAGGGAACCAGAACTGCCCGGCCAGCCATGCGCAAACTCGCAGCGGTGTGTCGCTCGACAGCCCCAATGACCGGCGTTCCCTGAAAAACACGCCGCTGAAAGGCGACGTCTTCCATCAGGACCTTCCACGCTTCTACAGCGAAACAACTGAGCAATGCGCCCAGGACGAAACCCTGAGTTGGGGCGCGATCAGCGGTCCCGGCGCCAACGTGCTGCTGTGATTCCCGAGGAAATTTGGTATAGACGCCTACGCCTGAATGGCGCGCGGTGAAATTCCACCATTGAGTGGTTTGTTGAGCATCGGGCAGAAGAAGCCCTTGCGGACACGCCGGTGGTGTTGATGGTGGGACCACGCCGGCTTGGCAAGACGACGCTCGTCCGAAAAATGGGGACTTCCAACCGCACCTACATCACACTCGATGATCAGACAGTGCTCGCGACTGCCAAATCCGATCCCGCCGGGTTCATCCGTGGCTTGGACAAGGCCCTCATCGATGAGGTGCAGCGTGCCCCAGACCTGTTACTGGCTATCAAGAAGACGGTTGATTAAGACTATCGTCCCGGTCGCTTCCTCGCCGGGGCGGATGGACGCAGCGTCGCATGCCACTTCCCGCTCGCAGCCGAACCGGTTGTCACGCCTCAGGCGATAACGGGATAGCCATAACGCGTAGCACCCCGATCAAGCTGCGCCAGCACTTCGTAGTCCGCATCGCCGAGCAGACTGATGCCGCGCAGCGAAAGTATGCCACATATCTCGGCAAGCGCGGGATCGGCGATGGTCTGCGCCAACACCCGGCGAAGGATCCCCAGGTCGTTTGCGGACGTCGCGGCGGCGGTGATGAAGGGCAGGCCCGGCCCCTTCGCCGTTTGCGCGAGGATGCGCACGCCCGCGACACAGTCGGGATCGAAGCGCAGGGTGTTGCCGAAGGTCACGCAGTCGATCGCCGCGACATCCGCCTCCCCGCTCAAGACAGCATCGATGCTTGCCCGATGACCGCCGGTCTCCAAGACCGAGGAGAAAAACCGGCCATCGATGGCATGAGGCGCCACGAAAGCGCGAAAGAGGTTGTAGCCCGAATTGCTGCGGGGCTCATTGATCGCAGCGCGCGTGCCCCTCATGTCCTCAATCGACTGTGCCGGCGACTTCGCATTGACGATAATGAAGCTGCATTTGAGCGGTCCATCGCAGCCCGGCAGTCCATAGACGGGCGACGCCACCAACTGAACCTTGCCGCGAAGATGCTGGACATAGGGGTATCCGCATGCCTGGCCGAACAGCAGGTCAGGGCGAAGCCACGCCTCGTCGTAGCGGACTTCGTCGTCGAGCGCCTCCGGCGCGTCGAGCCCATGGGCGCGAATGCGCTTGCCCAACGCCACCCAGAACTGCCGCGTCGCCTCCATGATCGGTGGCGGGCTGACGTACATGGCGAGGCTGGCAAGGGGCATCGGACAACTCCGGAAAGTGACTCAAAAACGTCTGCAATACATAGATTTAAATCGCAATGAGATTTCTTTGTTGAAAGGATGCCTTCCGTGAACCTGCCCTCGGAAGTAGCCTGCGCCATACCGCGATGGCGGTAGCGGCCTTTACAAGCGGGAGTTTGCAGCGCGGCCACGGATCCAGACCCGAGACGGCGCAGGCGCTAATGACGCCTCGCCGCCACCCATGATCCAATAGCACCTATTTTAGACCCCTCACCGCCGGGCTGAACACCAAGAGGCTCAGGATCTCGAACAGCACCTGTGCACCGGCCTGTGCGGTGTTGGTGGTGCTGTCATACTGAGGGGCCACCTCCACGACATCGCCCCCGACGAAATTGAGACCTTTCAGGCCCCGCAGCAGTTCCAGCGCCTCACGGCTGGTCAGGCCGCCGATCTCAGGCGTTCCAGTACCGGGCGCAAAGGCCGGGTCGAGGCTGTCGACATCGAATGACAGATAGGTGGGACCATCGCCGACGATTTGCCGGGCTTTCTCAATAATCGCGGGGATGCCCATGCCGTCGATGTCCTCCGCATGGATCACTGTCATGCCGGATTCATAGGAGAACTCCCAGAGATATTCAGCAGGTCCCCTGATGCCGATCTGGATGGTACGGGTCGGATCGAGAACGCCATCCAGAACGGCATTGCGCATGGGACCACCGTGATGGAATTTCGTCTGGTCGAACGGGCCACTCGTGTCGCAATGGGCGTCGATATGGATGAGGCCGACGGGCTCCTTGGCGCCGACTGCCTTGAGAATCGGATGGGTTATGGAATGGTCACCCCCGACGGAAAGCGGAATGACGCCTGCTTCGACGATCTTGCGGATCGCGGCCTCGATATTCTCATGGCATTGCTCCAGCCGGTAGCGGCTCCCGAATGGGATGTCACCGATATCGGCTACACGCAGATCGTAGGCAGGAGCGCAGTCGAGCACGTGATTATATGGACCAATGCGTTCAATACCGCGCACGGCCCTTGGTCCAAATCGCGAGCCCGGCCGATTGCTGACGCCGAGATCCATGGGGACGCCGACAGCCGCGACCTGTAGGTCGCCGAAATCGGGGGCGGCGAAATCGACCTCCCTGTAAGGCAGACCTGCGAAGGTCGAAATGCCGGAATAGGGAGCAGCGCGTGTGCCCCCCTTGAAAATCTTTTCTGCGACGCGGCGGAAGCGGGGATCGAAAAATTCGGCGCTATCGGCAAATTTCTTGCGCAGATCCTCAAGGTGCTTCTTCAATTCAACCATCATCCTGTCCTTCCTATAACATTGCACGGCAATATGAGTGACCAGCGCGCAAGCCCGGGCGATTTGCCGCCCTTACGGCCGCGGCGAAAGATGCTCGTGGATCGCCAGCCACTCGCCCGTTGCTTGCTTCTCGAAAACGATCGTTTCGCGCTCGGTGCTCGTCGAAGGCTCGCCGTTGAAGGCAAGGTCCGTCTCGACGGAGTGGGTGAATATGGCAACGGAGCCGGCGATCTGAACATCCCTGTCGCTGGAACGGCAGGCGCGGACACGAAATCCGTCGCGTGTCTCCCACAATGTCCATTCGGACTCATACTCCGCGCGCGTGCGAAGGCAACGGTCGAGATTATGAAATATGAAGGTGGCCTGGGGCGCAAAGGCCGAGAAGTAGCCGTCACGATCGTGTCTGCCGAAGGCCTCGACGAGACGATCTGCGGCCGCAAGCACAGCGTGTTCCTGGTGTTCCATTTGTGACGTTCCTGCTATTGAATTTTGGGGCTGATCAAAACGGCAAGCGGCCTGTTCTGCCGTGCGACGCGTTCCTTGAGTGTCTCAAGTGTCATCGCTTCATCTTTGACGAATTCAAGGAACATCATGTTGAGGTTGTTGAAGGCCATCTGACCCACCGCGACCGCGTCGATCCCCGGCATCACAGCGCCGCGAAGCTGCAGTTTCTGCACCAGCATTGAAACCTGTTCGCACAGGCGGCCATCGAGTTCGGTATATCGGCGGCTGAACGGGCTCTCGGGCTGCTGGATGGAGATCGCCATGGCCGTGCGCCACATCTCCTTGCTGAGATAGACGAGCGAATGATCGAAATATTGGTCGATCAGGACTTGAAGCGCTTCCAGCGTCGTGGCCGGTGGATTTTCAACGATGCCCTTGCCGGACGCCAACACTTCCTCGACTTCCATGGAAACAGTGGCGACCAGGATGTCTCCCTTGTTTTCATAGTAGTTGTAGAAGGTGCCGACCGATACCTCTGCACGCTCGGCTATGTCTTCGATGCGGGCACAGTCATATCCGACATCCCGAAAAAGGCTCGTCGCCGCTTCCAGTATGCGGCGATTGCGATCGGCTTTCTGCTTGGCGCGCAGTCCCGTCATGGTCGACTCTCTCAAATAATGAATCCCCTCAAAAATGATATTGACTTAAAAAATGAACTCATTCAATCTTTTTCGTGAAGGCGCCGGAATGAGCGTCACCGACAGAGGGCAACGTCATGTTTGATATTACTGAAAGCGCTTTTGCGCATCGATTTCTGGCCTCGGCCGCCACCCTGGCGCTCGCCGTATCAACAACTGCGATCAACCCGTCGCCAGTCCTGGCGCAGGAGGAATTGAATGCGCTCGTCTGGTGTGACCACACGGATCCCGCCTTGATCGAGCCTTTCGAGAAGGCCAACGACGTCAAGGTCAATCTGAAGGAATACGAAGGAACCGGTGCCGGTCTTTCCATCATCGACCAGTCACGTCCAGGAGATTGGGATGTGCTCGTTATCGATGGGGTCGACGTGCAACGCGCCGTCGACAAGGACATCCTTGCGGAGATCCCGGCCGATGCGCTTCCGAATGCGGATATCTTCTCCGAAGTCCGGATGGAAGCCAACAATACCCGCGACGGCAAGACCTACGCCGTCACCGAGAAATTCGGCTATAACACGGTTTCCTACGACAAAACGAAAGTCGATCCGGCCGACATGAAGGACATGTCCAAGCTCTGGTCGGAGAAATACAAGGGCCGGATCGCCGTCTACGACTATTATCTACCGATGATCGGACTGACCGGCATCGATCTTGGCAAGACGACGGCAAGCCTGACGGATGCCGACCTGCCGGCAATCAAGGACAAGCTGTTTGCACTCAAGGCGAACGCCAAGCAGGTCAGCGATGTCGTCTCGTCGCAAACGGCACTTGCGACAGGCGAGGTCGACATTGTCTTTGGTGGCGGCGAATGGCTGACGGCGGGACTGGTGAAAGACAAGCCCAATCTCGATTGGGTCATTCCCGAGCAGGGCGCGGTACGCTGGGCGCAGTCGATCGGCGTCATGAAGGACTCCACGAAAAAGGATCTCGCCCTAAAGTTCGTGCAATACATCGTTAGCCCGGAAGGGCAGGCGCGGCTTGCGACCTCTTCCTGCTACTGGGCGATGCCGGCAAACGCAAAGGCCGACGAACATCTGAGTGCCGAACAGAAGACCGCTTTGCGCTGGAACGAGCAGGCCGACTATCTGAAGCGCACGCAGCTTTATCCGATACCAAGCGCGGAACTGGACGCAAAGATGCAGGACGTCTGGACCGAGATGCTGCAGAACTGACGGCTTTGTCCTTTCGCGAGTGCGATCACCTTGCCCTCTCCCCGCCAACGGGAGAGGAAGTCGGAGGCTTGCCCATGGCTGTTATTTCGCTTGAGGATACAGAGCGCCGCAAGGCCTGGGGTTTCGTTGCCCCGGCGCTTGCCTGGACGGTCGTCTTCTTCGTGGCACCGTTTCTGTTCATGGCCGCCATGAGCCTCCGGGCGCAGCAGGGAGGCTCGATCGTCCGCGTCTGGAACTTTGGCAATTACATCGCCTTTTTCGAGAAGGGCGCGCTTTTCCGGGGACTGACGAATTCCCTGGAAATCACCGCCATCGTGACGGTTCTCTCGATCCTGCTTGCCTATCCTCTGGCCTGGATCATCGCCGAGCGGGTGCCGCAGAAATTCCAGCGAACGGCGCTGATCCTTGCGGTCCTGCCGTTCTGGACATCCTACGTCGTGCGCTCTTATTCCTGGCTGCTCGTGCTGTCGCGCAACGGCGTCATCAATCAGACACTGATGAACTTGGGCGTCATCAGTGAACCACTGGAACTTGCCAGCAACCGCACGGCGACGGTGATCGGTTTTGTCCATTTCTTCGTGATGCTTCTCACTCTGACGATCTATGCCAATCTGGTGCAGCTTTCGCCAAATTATCGCCGCGCGGCCGCCGATCTCGGGGCAAATGCATATCAGACGTTCCGGCACGTCATCTTGCCGCTGACCATGCCGGGTATCATGACCGGGGCTTTCCTGACCTTCGTGCTCTGCATTGGCGATTACGTCACGCCGCAGATTCTTGGCGGCAACAATGAGCTTGTGCTGCCGCAAATCATCATGCTGCAGCTCGGTCGTCGTGCCGATTTCCCGATGGCCGCCGCACTCTCGATCATTCTGATGCTCGCCGTTACCGCGGCATATGTCGCCTGTGCGCGGTGGCTAAAGATCGAGAGGACGTAATGACACGCAACACGATCACCGGCATCGTCTCGAGCGTCTACGCAGCTCTGATCTTCGGCTTCATTTTCCTGCCGGTGATCGTGCTTGTGCTGTTTTCTTTCCAGGATGGACGCCTGCCGGTGCCGCCGTTCAACGGATTTTCCCTGCAGTGGTATGAAGCGGTCTTTGCCGATCGCAAGCTGATGTCTGCGTTGCTGCACTCCTTCCTGGTGGCGACGATATCGTCTTTCGTCGCTTGCCTTCTCGGATTTCTGTCCGCCTATGCGCTCGCGCGCTTCAAGCTGCCGGGCTCTGCCTGGCAACGCGGATTGCTCATCGCGCCGATGACAGTCAGCTACCTCATCATTGCGCTTGGGCTTTTGACCGTCCTCAACGTGTTGGGCATCAGCCTTTCGCTCTGGACGGTCGGCATCGGTCACGTGGTGATCAATCTGCCGCTTTGCTTTGCGATCATCTATTCGTCGATGGGGGATCATCACATCAACATCGAGCGCGCGGCGCGCGATCTCGGCGCGAGTGATGTCAAGGTCATGGCCTTGGTGACGGCACCGATGCTACTGCCGTCGCTGCTTGCCTCCTTCTTCCTGTCGATGACCTTCAGCTGGGATGAGTTCATCATCGCCTTCCTGCTGTCGCGCTTCGACGTGACGCTGCCCGTCGAAATCTGGAGCCTGCTTCGTTCGGGCCTCAACCCCAAGACCAATGCCATCGGCTCACTGGTGTTCCTCGTTTCCGTCACCGTGCTGATCATGCTGGAAGTGTTCCTGTTCGGAAGGACAAAAAAATCATGACCGCTCCGGTTTCAATCGAGAACGCGACGAAAACCTTCGGCAGCTTCACGGCGCTCGATGACGTTTCCCTCGACATCGCTGCGGGCGAATTCATCGTCCTTCTCGGGCCGTCCGGCTGCGGCAAGACCACACTTCTGTCCATCCTTGGAGGCTTCCTGTCGCCGACGAAGGGGCGGATCGCGATCGGCGGCAGGGACATGACCAACGTCCCGCCGGCGAGACGTCCGACGACAACGATGTTTCAGGACTACGCGCTGTTCCCGCATATGAAGCTCAAGGACAATGTCGGCTTTGGCCTCAGAATGCGCGGCGTCGGCAAGGCCGAGCGCGAGGAGCGCGCCAAGGGCTTCCTCGACCTTGTCGGCCTCAAGGCTTCTGCCGACAAGAAGCCGCATGAGCTTTCGGGCGGTCAGCGCCAGCGTGTCGCTCTGGCCCGGGCTCTGGCCGTCGACCCCGACGTGTTGCTGCTCGATGAGCCGCTCGGCGCCCTCGACCTCAAGCTTCGCAGGCAGATGCAGGACGAGTTGAAATCGATCCAGAAACGCGTCGGAACGACTTTCGTCCACGTCACCCATGACCAGGAAGAGGCCATGGCGATCGCAGACAGGATCGTGGTGATGAACCAGGGCAAAATCGAGGATTGTGGACCGCCGTCCGACATCTACATGCGGCCCCGCTCGCGCTTTTCGGCCGGTTTCATGGGCGAGGCGAACTTTGTTCCAGCGAAGGTCAAGAGTGTCGACGTTGGCGGCGCCAAACTCGAGACGCCAATCGGCAGCATAGTCATCGCGCGAAGCAATTTCACAGGCGGGGCACCAGTCGAAGGCCGGACTGTAACGTTGTGCATACGACCGGAGCACTTCCGGCGCGCAACCGAAGCGGCTGAACTGGGGACGGCTCTTGGCGAAGCCGTCGTGACAGGCATCGCATTTTTTGGAACGCATTACCGCTGCCATCTCAAAGCAACAGACGCGCCGGGTCTCTCGATTGTCGCACACATGCCGCAATCGGCGGAGCTTGTGGAAGGCACGCGCGTTGCGCTTGCCGTCAATCCGGCCGATATCGTAGCTTTGCCAGACCACGCCAGGAATTGATCCAATGGAACGCATCAGCCCGGACAAGTGGTATCAGACCCGGCGCCTGGACGACGGCGTTACGGCGATCTCGGAGCCGTTTATTCAGGAGTTCTATCGCTGCAATATCTGGCACGTGCGCGGCCGCGACCGAGACTTGCTCGTCGATAGCGGCATGGGGGTCGTCTCGCTGCGCGAATGGGTGCCGCTGGTGACGGAGCGCGAGGTGATCGCCGTCGCCAGTCACACGCATTTCGACCATATCGGTTGCCACCACGAATTCGAGTGCCGCGCGGTGCATAGCGCGGAGGCCGACCTGATTGCGAACCCCACCAGGGCAAATACGCTTGCCGACCCTTACGTCACCGACGGAATTTTCGATGCGCTGCCGCCGCAACCCTATTGCTCGAAATGCTACGGCGTGAAGAAGGCCGCGGCGACGCGCATTTTGGAGGATGGCGACGTGATTGATCTCGGTGATCGAACGTTCGACGTTATCCACACTCCCGGTCACTCTCCCGGCGGAATCGCCCTGTGGGAAGCAAAGACCGAGACGCTTTTTTCCGGCGATTTCCTCTATGACGGGCCGTTGATCGAGGACACCTATCATTCCGACGCGACGGATTATGTCGCCTCGATGGAGCGACTTTTGACAATTCCGGCCCGCGTCGTGCACGGCGGGCATTTTCCGAGCTTCAGCGGTGAGCGATACCGCGCGCTGATCACCGATTGGCTGAAAAACAAACAGAAAAAGATGTGACGGGAGGACAGGACATGCTCGACAAGCGTAAATTCTATATCAACGGCGAATGGGTTGTTCCCCTTGCGGCAAATGATCTCGAGGTTCTCAATCCCGCCTCGGAAAAGCCCGTTGCGGTCATCTCGATGGGCACTGCCGTCGATATCGATCGCGCCGTGGCCGCCGCCAAGACCGCATTTGCAACCTACGGCCGCTCGAGCGTCGACGAGCGCCTCGCACTTCTGGAAAAGCTTCTCGACATCTACAAGCGTCGCTACGAGGAGATGGCCCAGACGATCACGCTCGAGCTCGGGGCGCCGATCACCATGAGCCGGGAACAGCAGGCGGATGTGGGTGTTGGTCATCTTCAAGGCTTTATCGATGCCTTGAAGCGCCTTTCCATGCGCGAGGAATTGCAAAATGGCGACATTCTTTTACGCGAGCCAATTGGCGTCTGCGGCCTTATTACGCCCTGGAACTGGCCGATCAACCAGATTGCGCTGAAAGTGGTGCCTGCCCTTGCTACCGGCTCGACATGCGTGCTGAAACCGAGCGAGTTCACGCCACTCAACGCGATGCTCTATGCCGAGATGATCCACGAGGCCGGTTTTCCGGCCGGCGCGTTCAACCTCGTCAATGGTGACGGTCTCAACGCGGGTGCAGCGCTATCGAAACACGCCGACGTTGACATGGTATCGTTTACCGGTTCGACGCGTGCTGGTATCGCCGTTAGCAAGGATGCGGCCGATACAGTCAAGCGTGTGACGCTGGAGCTCGGGGGCAAGTCTCCTAACATCGTCTTCGACGATGCCGACCTTGAAGATCGCGTCACCGGCAGCATCCTTGAATGCTTCAACAATTCTGGGCAATCCTGCGATGCGCCGACCCGTCTGCTGGTGCAGAAGCCGGTCTATGCGAGGACGCTCGAAATCGCTGAGCGCGTCGGTCGTGAGGTCAGCGTCGGCCAGCCGGCGCAGGAAGGAACCCATATCGGCCCCTTGGTCAGCGACATACAGTTCGCGCGGGTGCAGGCGCTGATCGAAGCGGGTATTGCCGAAGGAGCTCGACTCCTGACAGGTGGTGCCGGCAGGCCTGACGGTTACGAGGTGGGGTATTTCGTCAAGCCGACGATCTTCGTCGATGTCGACAACTCGATGCGAATTGCCCGCGAGGAGGTGTTCGGGCCGGTGCTGACCATCATGCCGTTTGAGACGGAAGACGAAGCGATCGCGATCGCCAATGATACCAGCTACGGCCTCGCGGCGTACGTTCAGACCAGCGATCTCGCGCGCGCCGAGCGCGTGGCGGCAAAGCTGCGGGCAGGAATGGTCCATATTAATGGCGCGCCCTATCGCTACGGGAGTCCCTTCGGCGGCTATAAACAATCGGGCAATGGGCGCGAAGGCGGGATGTTTGGACTTGAGGATTTCTTAGAGGTCAAGACGCTCCACCGTCCCGATGCAGCCTGAGCAGGGACCGCGAGAAGACCGCGTTTGCGGGAGGCAGCAGGATCAGCCGACATGGGTGTAATGGCGGGTGTAATAGCATCCTTCAAGTTCTGAATGGGCTGGAGGTTTGCCGATACAGCTTTTCGATAATCGCGTAGCGGACAGTTTATGCGTGCGAGCGGATGCTCACCTCGAAAGGCTAGGGCAGCGGAGATTCGCGGTTTGGAAAGCAACTTTCCGAGAAGGGTGACTCTCGTGCGTATGACAGAATGATCAATTGGCCTCGAGAGCGGGCAAAAGGATCTGGAAGCGCAAGGTGGAATTCATGCAATTGTCGGCGTCATCGACCAGGAGTAACTGTCCAGTGCATGATGCTCTTTTTGAGGAAGAGCCGCCAAACAAGACGACCTATCGGGCTGACTAGCTCGTCGCGAATCCGACGAGCGTTAGGGAACCATTCCCGCGCACAAAGGTTCTACCTATGCAACGCAGCCCAATTCAACGTTGCGCGGTGACTGGCATCGCCCTAAAACGCCAGTCAAGGGGCTCGGTGCTCCGCTAGCGCCGGGCTCTTGTTTTTTGGGAACAAAGTTCCGGTCCAATGACAATACTGGCTTGAATAGCATCTGCGCGCCAGACAGGCATGCTTGTCACGACTATCCTAACTTAAAGGCCCGGGCCCCCTTTAATTTCAGCTTTTTGAATCCGCAGCGCGTCCAAAACGCAACCGCGAGAAGGATGTTAAGAACAGGGGAGATTTGTGGCATGGAATCGGCAACAGACTCCGGAACTGGCGTAGTTGTAGCGAAGCGGACGGAGCATTCCGCTGCGAAGTCAGCGGCGTACTTATTGTCGACAACAGCCACTTTCCAGCGCCGTCCAGGGGCTTAGGAACTACTGCCTTAGGGCTTTGGAAGGTGACTTCGGCGTCTGCTGCCCTTAAGCGCGCAAGAACAGATACGACGCTATCGCGACTAAAATAAACATGGCTATTAGGACCGCCAAGTTGGTCGCTATATCTTGGTAGTCGTAGGTACGGACGGCGCGAACGATTTTCTCCCACTGATATCGGGCTGTGTAAGTGGACGGCATGTTGGCCTCCTTCGTGTCGGCCGTGATGTCTTTGCTTGGCGAGGCTCGACGTTTGGTCGCAAGACCTTGCACACACAGCGCTCCCTATCGGCGTGAAAGTCAACGCAATAAAACGGCTGCGCCTCTCCTGTGACTTATTCTGAGCGCAGAGTGTTTGTTACCAGCAGCATATGAACCGGGCCCTGCCGCCAGAGGGCAAGACCTTCGCCCCAACCAAAGGAGGGCGGCGTGATGTCTCCCGTGTACAATCAACGCCGGGACAATGAGCCCTCGACGTTGCAACGCGTTCTCAAGCGCGCAAACTATGCAACCGCCGATATGGAAACCGCAGAAGGCGATGCGTCTCATGACGAGGCCATTGTCATCCGTAGGATTCAAGCCGGCACTATTCCGTCCAAGAACTACCCTGCGTCGAAACGACGTAGGCGGAACGCCGATCCGAATGCTCTCGCCACATGGGAGAACGAAGGAGGGGCGGTCCGTCCGTCGAACAAGAGGCGCAGTTGATCCAGAGCTTGACCGCCGTCACTCGACTCGCCTGAGTTTCGAGCGCGGCCACCAATCCGCCTGCGATCCGTCGCCACCGGACAACCCAGCCTTCGGCATTCCGTGTTTCGAGGAGCTACGCGAAAATCTAAAGGGCGAAGAGCAAGCGAGAGCGATATCGGCCGCGACGCAAAGCTCGAGTCTATCCTCCTGTCCATGTTCCGAGGATCCGGAATGCGAGACTATCGATGAGAGAGCGCAAGCTGGGTCGAGATCGATCGAGCGGTTGGTTGATAGAGGCGCGGATCGTGCAAGCGGCCGCACAGTGACGGAGAGACAGGATACTCGCTCACGGCGGAGTTAGGCAAAGGCCGAGCGCATCGTTCAGTGGCGGCGACTTGCTTCGTAAGCCGTACTTGACGCAACGCCAACTTGAGCTAAATTCAACTCATCATGTCTCCAGCGACCGACCACGGATGTACTGGCAGTTGTTGTTGAGGCAGATTGAGAAAGGTCGGCGCGGAGGGAGGTGCCGACCTTTTTTCTTTGCCGTTGGTCACCCGATTCGTTGCGCGCGGGGAAAAGCGCGCTCAACTTTGAAATATTCTTTGATCATGCCAGGCGCGCTCGCCGCGATCAGGCATTGGATCAAATGGAAGGCGTGGCTGGGAGTCGGCCTGAAGAGGCTGAGAACGAGGAGGCTTGGCCATGAATGCGCAATGTCAGAGGAGTTGAACTAATCTTGAAGCGAGTATTGCTGCCGCTAATCTCTTCGTTCGACGTCAAAGGACCCGTCGCTGCTGCCTCGCTACCTCTGCCTCGATCCTCCCATTAAAACATCAACGTCTCGTGTGATTGATGATGTTCGGTGGAGCGCGCATTTGCTCCTGAGCGGTCGGGGCCAGCGTCAGGTCGACCTTGAGCAGGTTCCCAATCTAGGACGACAGTACGACTGAGATCATGGTCGCGATCAAGCAAATCTTACAAGAAAATGAACTCGAACGTGTCGGTCGGTCGGCTACTGCTGGAGGATTCCGGCCCAAGCGCAAGCAATGGTAGTGGAGTGGCCATGGTCGGAGGTGAGAGATCGACCGCTGCCGTCACACCGAGAGGTTGGGAAGAGTTGCGTATCGCGAAGACTATGAGCGGCTGTTGAACAAAATGGTTTCGAAGAGTGGCAGTAGCGCGCGTCGAGGCGGAGCCCCGCGCAAGCATTTGGGTGTCTGCGGCCTAGAAGACCTCCATGGGGCTGCATTCAGCGTTGATCCGGAACAATGACCCGCGGACGCTGTTTCCATCTCGTTGCAATGATGCAACCTCTAAGGAGGATAACATGCGATTTAAGCTACTGGCAGCTTCGCTGCTTTCCGTCGCCCTAGCTGGCTCGGCCCTCGCTCAATCCAACCCGGCTCCCGCCGGATCAACGATGGACAAGAATCATACAACTAACGGCGCCGCAAGCGACACCATGAAAATGAAGAAGGTCGACAAAACAGTAACCAACAGCACCGCGCGCACGCTCAATAAGCAAAACTGCAAGAGCGTGAACGGCAAGGGATCGCTGCAGACCCAAGGCGGCAACAGCGGCACGGAGAACACAGAAGACACCTGTGCTGACAACAATAACTAAGCCGTTGCATAATATGGGAGCGCTGAATAGCGGCTTCATGCGTCGCCGGCGGAAACCCCAGAATTGGGTTTTCCGCTGGTTTTCCCGCAAGGCATATTGCGCCGTACGGCGGACCATCCCCCACAATCTTGAATGACACCAAGTCGACGATAGCGTGGTTGGCTCCGTTAATCCTGGAATGTCGCATCGATCGACGTTAACATTTCGCATCTGGAGCATGCAGGCGGAAATGAAGTGAGCATGGCGCTCGCGCAACTCACCGAAGCGATCGGTTTGTGAGCGAGCAGGCCGTGAACGGCGCAGACGCCAGAAGGCCAAGAATGATCGCGGCCGCACTTGGCGCCTTGGGATACCACAGCGAAAGCAACGAGTTCACTCTCCACCATCTGGTGCACTGTGCATCCGATTCTCAAGCACTTTGGCATTGGATAGAAAATTCGCTGACATTCGCGCAGACCGCTTCGGCCTTCCGATTTTCGAGGAACTCCTACTTCTCCGGTCCGTTCTCCTCCCACAACGAAGGAGAAGACAAAATGGCAGAGGAATTGAACGCGGGCTTCACCGGATCGCCTACGGACCAGCCAGAAGGCGTACGTAAAGCCGCGAGGACGGCGACCGACGCGGTGAAACGCGAAACCAACGCGCTTGCAGTTGGCGCGGCACGGCATCCGCATACGGCGACGACACTCGTGCTCGCCATAGGAACTCTGGCATTCGGGATCGGATACCTCCTCGGACGATCGTCGGCCGAAAATCGCAGCTATTGGCACTAGGAACCTTCGATCCCGCGCAGCGTTTTATTCTTAGCAACGCACGCCCAAAGTCGTTGCCGACTGGTATCGCCCAAAGTGCCAGTGTTTTTAGGCCCGGTGCTGCCCCCAGCGCCGGGCACTTTTATGCAAGCTGATCAATCTCAACGAATAGTGCTGGGAAACGTTTGTCGATGACGCGTGCGTCCGCCCCATAGCCGTTCAAAAAAGCGGTCGTGTCTGCGGCTGCAGTGGCACATTCTAGGCGCCGCCATGAAACCGTCGGCGCGTTTAGCGTTTCCCCAGCAGGAGGAAAACAGTCATGTCACACGCAATGAATAAGGTTCGAATGCCTCGACCGAATGAGCATGATGTCGCGGAACTCTGTAAAAAACTTGGTTTATCACCCGCGGAAGAGCGCACCTTGCGGCGACTGCTGGGCAAGCACGCTCCGCTTCATGAGATACAGGCCAACGCTTCGCCGAAGCCGCCCAGATTTAGATAGTTAGGCAGTTAGGCGGCGCGAGCGGAGATTTTTTCGTTGATCAGTCGCTGACCGCCCTGCAAGCGAAAGCAACGCCTCGTTGCTTCAATGGATGCTCGATGAGGAAGTACAGGAGACCAACTCAAGACCTTCTCGCAGCACTTACGCAGAAGATCAATTCTATCGCAGTAATTATCTACCAATTCTATGGACAAAGAAACACCGACCTGAAGCGTCTGCCAAAAAGGAAAAGTCTTTCCTCGAAGCACACCAGCGAATGCTGCATCGTGGCGCCGAATAAATCGGAGGCAGCCCATGAACGCGCAATTGCACCATCTCACCTTGGATCGTCCCGCTGCGACGCGGCTCGAAAATGAGCAGCAAGCCATCGTTGTCGCGCGCGAGCTCGCCGAACGATTTGGTGCAACAGCGTCAAGGCGAGATCACGAGAGGCTGCTGCCCTTCGCGGAGCTCAACGCGCTGTCGCAATCCGGGCTGCTGGCCATCACGGTGCCGGAAGAATACGGTGGCCTGGATGTGTCGAACGCAGTTCTCGCGGAGATCACCGCCATTCTCTCCGAGGCCGACGGCTCGATCGGCCAGATCCCGCAGAACCACTTCTATATTCTAGAAGCGCTTCGCACCAACGGGACGGAGGAACAGAAGCGCCATTTCTTTGCCCGTGCGCTTGCAGGCGACCGGTTCGGCAACGCACTTTCCGAGCGAGGCACGAAAACCGTCGGCCACTATGAAACCCGTATCACCCGCGACGGCTTCGGCTACCGCATCAATGGCAGAAAATACTATTCGACAGGGGTGCTGTTTGCCGATTGGATTGCGATCTTCGCGCTGAGTGAAACCGACCGACTGGTCATGGCCATCGTTCCAAAGGAAACGGACGGCGTGGAGGTCATCGACGATTGGGATGGCTTCGGTCAACGCACGACCGGCAGCGGCACAACGATTTTAAACAATGTCTACGTCGGTGCGGATTCTATTGTATCCCATCATAAGGGTTTTGAGCGCCCTTCGACGATCGGCTCCGTTGGCCAGATCATCCACGCCGGGATCGATCTCGGCATTGCCCGTGCAGCGTTTGCCGAGATGCTGGAATTCGTGCGCACCAAGTCGCGCCCCTGGATGGACAGCGGCGTCGAGCGCGCATGCGACGATCCGCTAACGATTGCGAGGATTGGCCAGATTGCCGTCCGGCTGGAAGCAGCTAGTGCAACCGTCAAACATGCCGGCCGAAAGGTTGATCGGGCGCAAATCGCAACGACCGAGGAGGAGGTTGTGGCGGCGACGCTCGCCGTTGCCGCCGCCAAAGTGCTCACGACCGAGATTGCGATCGAGGCAACCAATACGCTCTTCGAGCTCGCCGGCACCTCCTCGGTAAAGCTCGGCCTGAACCTCGATCGCCATTGGCGCAATGCCCGAACACACACGCTGCACGACCCAGTGCGCTGGAAATACCATGTCGTCGGCAACTATCATCTAAACGGCGTCATTCCACCGAAGAATGGCGCACTGTGATCACATCCTCCCAAAATGACGAACCCCGTTCCCGATTTCGGGAATGGGGTTCTTGCTCATTCAGATCGACAGGATTTCAGCTGTAGAGGCTGACCTCTGGTATCTTGTCGTTCAGCACGAATTCGCCGACCTCCTTTGCCTTGTAGAAGACGGGATCATGGAGGGTGTGGGTGCGAACGTTTCGCCAGAACCGATCGAAGCGGTATCTTTCGGCCGTAGAGCGCGCACCGGTCAGTTCGAAGATCCCCGACGTGATGTCCAGCGAGACATTCGTGGCGTTTATCTTGGCCGCATAGGCCTCCGCCGCCGCTTCGCCGCGTTCGCGAGCCGTCACGTGATGGCCCTTGGCGAGACCAGCTTGAACGACTGCGGCCGCACTGTCGGCAAGGGCTGCGGATGCCTTCAACGAGGCCGTGAACTCACCGACGCGCTGGAGGATATATGGATCCTCAGCTGCACGCTGGACGCCCGATGTTACCCACGGCCGCGTTGTCGTGCGGACGTAGTCGACCGCGGCCGCAAGCGCACCCTCAGCCGTGCCGAGGTAGAAATTCACGAAAACCAGCTGGATAAGCGGCGTGTTAAAGGTCGAAAGCACCGCCGGTGCGGCGTCCGGCGCAGCAGGCGCACCGACAAAGTCTTCTTCGTAGACTGCGAAGTCGCGGAACTCGACGCTGCCGCTGTCGGACAGGCGCTGGCCGAAATTGTCCCAGTCGTCATTGGCGAAATAGCCCGGACGGCTTGTCGGAACGGCAAAGCCGACGACCTTGTCGTTGAGACTCGCATTGGCATTGATGTAATCGGAGACATGCGCGGCGGTGGAAAAGGACTTGCGCCCGTTGAGCACATAGCCGTTGCCTCGCCGTGTCAGCACGAGGCCGGGATCACGCGGATTGACCGCAGCGCCCCAGTAGAGATTTTTTGCAACTGTTTCGTTCGCGAGAGCCCGGGCGCGCGCTTCCTCCAGCGCCCAGTAGATATACTGGCTGTTGACGTAGTGATAGCCGAGGAGCTGACCTATGGAGCTCTCGCCCCGCGCGAGAATGCGCACCAGCCTCAGGCCATCGACCCAGTCAAGACCACCGCCACCGATCTCAGGCGGGTGCAATGCATTCAACAGACCGGCATTTTTCAGCTTGATGATCTCGGCAAGCGGCGGACGACCTTCGCGGTCAAGGTCTGCGGCGCGTCCGGAAATCGCCGCCGAGATTTCCACGGCGCGGGCAAAGAGGTCTTCTCGGGTTATATTGCGGCTGGTTGCGAAGACGACGTTGGATTGGCTCATGGTTCTGAACTCCGACTCATTGAAATGGGATCGGCGGAGGCCGCAAAGCCCCCGCGAGGGATCGAGGCAGGCGGATCAAAAAAGCTTGTCCGGGATCCAGTGTGCGGTCGCCGCGTCGCTCGTGCTGAAGGCCGGGATCTTCTGCGCCAATTCCTCGATCGTCTTGACGCCTGCCGCCCGCAGGCTTTCCTGGGTCAGGAGCGTCGGCTTGACGACGATCTGTGGGGGCACCTCCTCACCAGCCACCTGGAGCGCTGCCGCACGCACGGACACTGCGCCGACAACGGCCGGGTTCGTTGCAACCGTCGCCACCCACGGGCTTCCTTCCTCGGTGATTTCCTGAATGTCGGCTGTCGAAACGTCGGCCGAATAGATCTTCAGCTTCCCGGCGATGCCGAGATCGTTTGCGGCAAGCTTCACGCCGCGGGCGAACTCGTCATAGGGCGCAAAGACGACGGTGGCGTCCGGATTGGCGCTCAGGGCCGCCTTCGCCTGATCGGCCGTCGAGGTTGCCGTCGTGTCGTTGACGACGCCGAAGCGCGTCTTCTCCACGACGCCCGAATTCTGTGACTTGAACTTGTCCCAGACCTCGTTGCGCCGATCGAGAGGCGCAAAGCCTGCAACATAGACATAGGCGGCATTGAAGCTCGCACCGTTGTCCTTCACCGCTTGATCGAGCGCAAGCTGGGCGAGCTCGTGGTCGCTCTGTTCCACCTGGGGAATTCTCGGATTGTTGAGGTTCACGTCGAACGCAACAACCTTGATGCCCTTGTCCAGCGCCTGCTGCGCCACATCGGCGAGCGATTCCGGCAGACCGTGGTCGATCACGAGAGCGGATACGCCAAGATTGATCGCCTGCAGCACCTGCTCGCGCTGCTCTGCCGCATCCTGACGGCCGGGGAAGACCCGCAGGTCGATGTCGAGCGCTTTGGCCTGTGCTTCAGCGCCGGCCTGGTAGGCCTGGAAGAAGTCGCCGGCGGAAATATAGCTGATCAGCGCTATCTTGACGCCCCCCTTGTCGAAGGGAGCGGGTGCACCGGCAAGGCCGTCGGCGAAGGAGGCCTGGGCAAACATCAATGAGATGGCGGCGCTCAAAGCAAGCCGTGCAAGAGATTTCATCGTCGCGTTCCTCTGGTCATAGCAAGCGTCGTCTGACGGACGATAAATCCCCGCGACACATGAAATTATTAGATATAAACTCTATAATTTTAGTAGATTAAATGATCCGATTTTGCGGCCTTTGAGAGATTCTTTGTTCTGTTTGAAACGTCTCGGCGGCAATGGCTTGCCTGGAAGTTGAGCAGCCATGCAAGCCAATATGTCGCCCGGAAAGCAGACCCCGGGACGCCGCCAGATGCCGCTTCTTCATGTTGAAAATCTCACCCGCAGCTTCGGCTCGACCCGCGCACTTGCCGGCGCACATCTGTTGATTAAACCCGGAGAAATCGTTGCCCTCATGGGCGCAAACGGCGCCGGCAAATCGACGCTGGTCAAGATCCTTTCGGGCGTGCTGGAAGCCGATGGCGGCACGATGAGGCTGGATGATCGCCCCTTCACCCCAAGGACACCCTCCGAGGCGGCAAAGGCCGGCATCGCGACAGTGCATCAATCGACCGATATCGTCGGTGCTGCCGGTCTGACGGTGGCGGACGCCCTGCTCCTCCACCGCTTTGCCGAGCGCAGCACGCCTTTCTTCGTCTCGCGCAGGAGCATCCGCCGCGAGGCAAAGGCCATGCTCGACGCCATTGGTTTTTCGCTCGCGCTCGATCGAGATTTCGGCGATCTATCCGCCGCCGACCGGCAACTGGTCGCGATCGCCCGCGCGCTGGCCAACAGAGCCGATCTCTTAATCCTCGACGAGCCGACGGCGAGCCTTTCAGGCGACGAAACCCGTCGGCTCTTCGATATTTTGCTGCGCCTGCGCGCCGAGGGGCTTGCTATCCTTTACATATCGCACCGGACGGCGGACCTCGAGGCCATCGCCGATCGCGCCGTCGTCATGCGTGGCGGGCGCGTCGTCGGCAGCTTCAAAAGGCCAATCGATTTCCCGAGCGCGATCGAAACGATGATCGGCCGCAGGCTGGATGCCGCACGACCGGACGCACGACTGGCGACGGGGCCAGCAGTCTTCGAGATGCGAAACGCACAACTGGTGCCCGCGAGCGACCCTTTCGATCTGCTACTGCGTGAAGGCGAAGTCGTCGCCGTGACCGGGGTGCTCGGCGCCGGAAAGAGCAGGCTGCTTTCCGCGATCTTCGGCGTCGCACGCCTCGCCGGCGGCGAGATGTTGCTCGGCGGTCGACCGCACAGACCGAAATCTCCTGCCGACGCGATTGCCGCCGGCGTCGCCATGGCAGCGGAGGATCGCCATCGCTCCTCACTGATGCCGCCCGCCTGGCCGGGCAATTCGCTGGCTGCGACCATAAGCCTGCCGCATCTTGCCAAATGGTATCGCAACGGTTTCCTTTTCGGCGGCCGCGAAAGACGTGAGGCGAGCGACGCGATCGCCCGCCTTGGGATCAAGACCGCGGGGCCACTTGCCTCCATCTGGACGCTCTCGGGCGGCAACCAGCAGAAGGCGGTGATTGCGCGGTGGGAAGCGGAACCGAGCCGACTGCTCCTCCTCGACGAACCGTTCCAGGGCGTCGATGTCGGTGCACGCCGCGACATCATCGAGGCGATCCGCGCCCGCACCGACCGCGCCACATTGATCGCCACGTCCGATCCGGAGGAGGCCCACGAGGTCGCCGACCGCATCCTCACCATCGATCGCCACACGCTGCGACCGGTTGCGACCGATGCGGTCTCTTCCGCCATTCAGGGAACATATGCATGACCACGATCGAGGATGGGGCTCTCGCGCAACAGGCCGAAACGCCGGAGACCCCGAGCATTGACCGCCAGAAAGGAACCGCGAGCGCAATCCTTCGTTCAGGGGCCGTCTTCATCCTGCTCTGCCTGATGCTCGTTGGCTTTGCCATTGCCGAGCCGGCCTTCATCACTCTCGGCAATCTGATGAGCATCCTGCAGGCCGTGTCCGTCGTTGCCATTCTTGGTGCGGGCGTTACGGTGACACTCGCCGTCGGCGGTTTCGATCTCTCGATTGGCGCCGTCGCCGCCTCCAGCGTCATGGCCGCAAGCTATGCGATGATCGTCTGGCATCTTGATTCCTTTGCGACAGTGCCGCTGGTTCTGGCCTTCGGCGCCGCGATCGGGCTTCTCAATGCTTTCCTGATCGTACGTCTGCGCGTGCCTGATCTGCTGGCGACACTCGCCGTTATGTTCCTGCTTTCGGGACTCCAGCTCATTCCAACGGGAGGGCGTTCGATTTCCGCGGGCTTCGTCCTGCCGAATGGCTCCAAGGCGACAGGCGCCTATGATGCGGCCTTCCTCCTCATCGGCCGCTACAGCCTCTTCGGCACGCTCCCGGTTTCCGTCATGCTGATGATCGTCGTTGCCATCGTCCTTTTCGTCCTGACCGAGCGCACGCGTATCGGCCGGCTGCTGTTTGCAACGGGTGGTAACGAGGTCGCTACGCGGCTTGCTGGAGCATCCACGCCGCGCTTGAAGACCCTTGCTTACGTCATATCCGGAGCGCTTGCCTCCCTCGGTGGCATCGTCATCGCAGCCCGGGTTGGACGTGGCGACGTCTCGTCGGGCGGCTCTTTGCTGATGGATTCGGTTGCGGCCGCGCTGATCGGCTTTGCCGTTCTCAATCTGCGCCGCCCGAACGTGCTCGGCACCGTCGTCGGCGCCGTCTTCATCGGCGTCCTTCTCAACGGTCTCACCATGCTGAATGCTCCCTACTACACGCAGGACTTCGTCAAGGGTGCCGTTTTAGTCGGAGCGCTTGCCCTCACCTACGGGCTCGGCCGCAACGTCGATCGCTGAACTTGACACCGGGCTTGCGAAATTTTCCTGGCAGGCATCGCTTTTGGAATAACGTTCCTCCTTTGCAACATAAATCTATATAATTTGTGGACTACACGAAACGAGAGGGTTATTCATGAATGAGGGACGTGGACCGGGCTTCGGGCGCCGGGAGATCTTGAAGCTCGCGGCGGTCGCCGGGGCGACATTTGCAGGGACAGGCGTCTCCGCCGGCGGACAGGCAAGTGCCGCAGACGACGGTCTTTCACTGAAGGGCAAGCGCGTCGCGATCAGCGCCACGGGCACCGACCACTATTTCGACCTTCAGGTTTATAACGCCCAGATCGAAGAGGTGAAGCGGCTGGGCGGCGAGCCGATTGCGGTCGATGCCGGCCGCAATGACGGCAAGCTGATCGCCCAGCTCCAGACGCTCGTCGCCCAGAAGCCGGACGCCCTCGTACAGATCCTCGGCACACTCAGCGTCATCGATCCCTGGCTTAAGAAAGCTCGCGACGCAGGCATTCCCGTCCTGACCGTCGACGTCGGTTCGACCAACTCGATCAACAATACGACCTCCGACAACTGGGACATCGGCAAAGACCTCGCCCTGCAGCTCGTCTCCGACATCGGAGGCGAAGGCAACATCGTCGTCTTCAACGGCTTTTATGGCGTAACACCCTGCGCAATCCGCTATGACCAGCTCGTCAACGTCATCAAATACTTCCCGAAGGCGAAAATCCTTCAGCCGGAGCTGCGCGACGTCATCCCCAATACGGTTCAGGACGCGTTCACGCAGATCACCGCGATCCTCAACAAGTATCCGGACAAGGGCTCGATCAAGGCCGTCTGGTCGGCCTGGGATATCCCGCAGCTCGGCGCCACCCAGGCGATCGCCGCAGCCGGCCGCAACGAAATCCGCACCTATGGCGTCGATGGCAGCCCGGAAGTTCTCCAGCTCGTTGCCGATCCGAACTCCCCTGCAGGCGCAGATGCAGCCCAGCAGCCGGCCGAGATCGGCCGGGTCGCGGTTCGCAACGTTGCCAGGCTTCTCGCCGGCCAGAGCCTGCCGCGCGAAACCTATGTACCGGCACTCCTCGCGAACAAGGACAATGTTGGCGAGATCATCAAGAAGCTCGGTATCGGCTGACACCGGTCCTGGCGATGCGGCACCCGCCGCATCGCTCCCATTTCTCTTGTGAGCAGCCTGCAACATGACCGCATCCGCCATCGCGCAAACAATCGAGAATGACGAGTACATCATTCGCCTCGACCATGTCGTGAAGCACTTCGGAGGCGCGCAGGCGCTTGCCGGCGCCGCGCTTGCCGTTCGCCGCGGCACCGTGCACGGGCTTGTCGGACAGAACGGAGCCGGTAAGTCGACGCTCATCAAGATTCTTGCCGGCCTGCACACGCCGGACGAGGGGCTGATCGAGATCGAAAGCAAGCCATACGATCGGCTGACGCCGCATCTGTGCGAGGCACTCGGCATTCATTTCATCCATCAGGATCGGCTGCTGGTACCCACCTTCACGATCGGAGAAGCCCTGTTTCTCGGACGGGAGGCCCGCGTAGCCGGTACACCGTTTCTCAATCGCCGCGCCATGCAGCGGCGCGCGGAAGAAATTCTCGCCAACTATTTTGGCGTGGAGCTGCCCAAGGATGCCTTGATCGGCGAGCTTTCCACCGCCGAGCGCCAGATCGTCCAGATCACCCGCGCACTGCTTCATCAGCCCAAAGTGCTGGTCTTCGATGAGCCAACTGCGGCACTTGTCCGTCGTGAGGCCGAAATTCTCTTCCGCCTGATCCGCCGCCTTTGCAGCGAGGGCGTGACCATCATCTACATCTCCCATTATCTGAACGAGATCGAGGAACTGTGCGACCATGTGACGGTGTTGCGCAACGGCGTCGATGTTGCCTGCCTGGAGATCAGCCAGACGTCTGCAAAGGCGATCGCCAGCCTGATGATCGAGCGCGACATCACCGAGATGTTCCCGAAACGCCAGGTAGAGCTCGGCGAGGAAGTTCTTAAAGTCCAAGCCCTTTCGGCACCGAACCGCTTCAACAACATCAGCTTTTCGCTGCGCCGCGGAGAGGTCCTCGGCATCACCGGGCTGCTGGGTTCGGGGGCCAAGGACATTGTGCGCACGCTCTTCGGACTTCAGCAGGCGGCATCCGGTGTGATCGAGATCGCGGGCAAGACGGCGCAACCGCGCAATCCCGTGCAGGCGGTCGACCGGCAGCTTGGGCTGGTGCCTGAGGACCGGCGCGGCCATGGCGTCGGCCTTGATCTCAGCCTAAGCGAAAACATCACCCTATCGAGCCTTGCCCGATATACGCGCTTCGGATTCCTGGAGGGAAGACGTGAGCGCGCCGATACCGACGACCTCATCAAGCGCCTGCAGATCAAGACCGCGGGCCGCGACACGCTGGTTCGCACGCTGTCCGGCGGCAATCAGCAGAAGGTGGCGATAGCCAAGTGGCTTAGCCGCCAATCGGAGATCTACCTTCTCGACGAACCGACCGTTGGGGTCGACATCGGCTCCAAGGTCGAGATCTACTCGCTGATCGGCGAGCTAGCTGCTCGTGGTGCCGGCGTCATCGTGCTCTCGTCGGATCTACCCGAGCTTGTAGGCATGACCGACCGCATTCTCGTGTTTTTCCGCGGCCACGTGATCCGCGAGCTCGTCTCCTCGAAGACCACAACGGATGAAGTGCTGGCGGCCTCGACCGGCGCTTCGGAAGGATTGCGCCATGTCGGCTGACGTCCAGTTTGCCTCCCTCCCCGCTGCTTCGACCAGGCATTTGCCCCGGGTAAGGGCTGGTAAGGGCAGGGTCGCAGCTTCGGCGCTCCGCGTCGGTTCGCTGCTCGCCTTTGCGTCGATTCTCGTCGTGTTCTCGCTTACCGCCCCCTATTTCCTGACGATTGGCAATATCGGCAATGTCCTTGGCCAATCGGCCATCGCAGGCGTCCTGGCGATCGGCCTCACAATCGTGCTCATCGCCGGTGGATCGAACGTCGTCACCGGCGGCATCGATCTGTCGCTTGCCGCCAATATGGGGCTCAGCGCTGCGACCTATGCGACGCTGATCCAGCTCGGATACGGCGATCTCACCGCAGCAGGCGGCGCGCTTTTCACGGGACTTGCAATCGGCGCGGTCAATGCGGCAGCCGTGGTCTTTGCCGGCATCGTGCCTCTCCTGGCAACGCTTGCCGTCATGAACGTTGTCGCCGGCCTCGAGCTGGTCCTGACCCAGAACACCGTCGTCCCCGCCTCGACGGATTTCCTGACCGCGATGTCGGCGTCCGACGGCTTCGGCATTCCAGTCCTTGCCTATGTCCTGATGGGCTTCACCGCGCTTGCAGCGGCGATCGTCCAATACACCCCGCTGGGACTGAGACTTTATGCCGCCGGCGAGTTCCCGGATGCAGCCCGTGCCGCAGGCCTGCCGCTCAAGCGGTTGCTTGCGGGAGCCTTCGTCGTCAGCGGTCTGTGCGGCGGCTTCGCCGGCATTCTCTCCGTCTCCTATCTCAGTGGCAGCACCACCGGTTCGGGCGAGATGTTGCTGCCGGTCGTCGTCATTGCGCTGCTTGGCTCGGTCTTCTCGCGCCGCCTCGTTCCGACGATCACCGGAACACTGGTTTCCGCTCTCTTCGTCGGCTTCCTCATCAATGGCTTCCAGCTTCTGAACCTGCCGAGCACGCTCGTCAGCGGCGTCCAGGGTCTCCTGATCCTGATCGTCGTCTCGGCCACGACGCTGTTGCGTAAACGGGAGATCTGACCATGTCCGCCTCGACATTTGCCGGGCGATACGCCGCAGGCTTGGCTAGATACGGCCTCATACTGGCCCTCGTCGTCGTCTTCTCGATCTTCTCAGCAGCCGCACCGACCTTCCCCACTTTGGGCAACCTGCAGGGCATTCTGGTCAACAATTTCACCTTGCTCGCGATCGTCTCGATCGCCATGACCCTGACGGTTTCGGCCGGCGGCATCGATCTTTCGGTCGGCACCGCGGTGGACTTCGCAAGCTTCGCCTTCGTTTCCCTCGTACTTACCGGCGAGCCGATCGCCGTTGCACTTCTGGGCGGGCTCGCGGCAGGTGCCGTCGTCGGTGCCTTCAATGCCATCCTGATCTCGGCGATCGGCGTGTCGCCGTTTCTGGCAACGCTCGGCACCTTGTTCATCGGGCGCAGCATCCAGCAGCTTCTGACGAACGGCGGCAATCCGGTCTACCTGCCGCCCGCGGGCGTGCCGGAGGCCTTCCGTTTTCTGGGGCACGGGGTTATCGCGGGCGTGCCGGTGCCACTCTTGATCGCCGCTCTCATCATTGCCGGCGTCTCGGTGCTCCTTTCCCGGACGCGGTTCGGCCGTGTCGTGCTTTCGATCGGCATTCAGCCAAGCGTCGTACGCTATTCAGGGGTCGGCCGTGGCCCTCATGTTGCCGCGACCTTCATCCTCGCCGGGATCATCGCGGCGGTCGCGGGCATCATCCTGACGGCAACCGTCACGGTCTATATCCCCTCTTCCGGCAATGCCTTTCTGCTGAGTGCGATCGGCGCCACCTTCATCGGCACGACATTCTCGCCGCTCGGGCGCCCGAATGTCGCCGGCACCGTCCTCGGCGTCCTGCTCCTCAGCATCGTTGCCAACGGACTGCTTCTGACAGGCCTCAATTTTTACTGGCAGCAGGTTGCCACCGGCACCCTCATATTCGCGGTGCTGGCCTTCAGCTTCATCAACAGGAAAGCGGCCGACGCCTGAGCGAGGTCCAATCGAAAACATGCAGGAACAATGACATGAGCCGAGAAATCAGGCTGAACGCCTTTGACATGAACTGCGTCGGACACCAGTCTCCAGGACTCTGGCGCCATCCACGCGACAAGTCATGGACCTACAAAGATCTCGATTATTGGGTGCATCTGGCAAAGACGCTGGAGCGCGGCAAGTTCGACGGGCTCTTCATAGCCGATGTGCTCGGCGTCTACGACGTGCTGAACGGCAATGTCGATGCGGCACTGCGCCATTCTGCCCAGGTGCCGGTCAACGATCCGCTGCAGCTTATCCCGACAATGTCTTATGAGACCGAACATCTAGGCTTTGGCCTCACGGCGTCGCTCTCCTTCGAGCATCCCTATACGTTCGCCCGGCGCATCTCAACGCTCGACCATCTCACCAAAGGCCGGGTCGGCTGGAACATCGTCACGTCCTATCTCAACAGCGGTGCGCTCAACGTCGGCCAGCCCGCCCAGACGAACCACGACGACCGCTACGAGCTTGCCGAAGAGTATCTTGAGGTCTGCTACAAGCTGTGGGAGGGAAGCTGGGAAGACGGTGCCGTGGTGCGTGATCGGGAAAAGGGCATCTTCACCCATCCGCAGAAGGTCCACCCTATCCGTCACGCCGGGAAGCATTTCACCGTTCCTGGCATTCATCTCAGCGAGCCGTCGCCGCAGCGCACGCCCGTGCTCTACCAGGCCGGCGCCTCCAGCCGCGGCAAGGATTTCGCCGGCGCCCATGCCGAATGCATTTTCGTCGCAGCCCCGTCCAAGGCCGTACTCAAACGCTATGTCGCCAATGTGCGGCAAGCGGCCGAACGTGTCGGCCGCAATCCCCGGGAGATCCTTGCCTTCAATCTGCAGACCGTCGTGGTCGGCGAAACGGATGCCGAGGCACAGCGAAAGTTCAACGAATACCGCAAATACGCTTCATTCGAGGGGGCGTTGACGCTGATCTCCGGCTGGACAGGCATCGACTTCGGCCAGTTTGGCCCCGATGAGGTGCTGCGCCACCGCTATACAAATGCCGTGCAATCGGCCGTCGAAACCTTCACGACCATCGATCCCGACAGGGAATGGACGGTTCGGGAGATGGCGGACTGGGTGGGCGTCGGCGGCTTCGGCCCTGTCTTTGTCGGCTCGCCCTCTACGGTCGCCGATCTGATGCAGGAATGGGTCGACGATACCGATGTCGACGGCTTCAATCTCGCCTATGCGATAACGCCGGAAAGCTTTGAGGACGCGGTCGACCTTCTCGTGCCGGAATTGCAGAGGCGCGGCGTCTACAAGACCGAATATCGCCAGGGCACCCTGCGCGAAAAGCTTGGTGGAAAAGGCCCGCGCCTCGCGGTCCCGCATCCCGGCGCGGTCTACCGCAATCTTGGATCTGAGCCGACGCGCCTCGCGGTTTAGAGGTTTGAGTCCCACGCACCTCGATGGTCAAGATCTCGGCACGCTCAAACCCACACTCTGTTCATTTGGTCGCGTCCCCTGCGCTGCGATCAGGTTGCGATTATATGGTCCGGAAGCCGATCAAAATTGAGGAAGCGCTAAGGCAGGTCGAGCAGGGCGCGATTTCGCTCTGATCGGCGGGGAAGACTGGGAAATCGAAGGGCCGTCTCTGCGTCCCTTGAAAAAACCCATGACAACTGTCACGTGTATTACGACAGATGACATAGGAGCTTATCATGGCGGTCGCAACGATAAAGGTCTCTTCCGAAAAACAAGGCGGGGAACTGCAGAAAGTCGTGGAACTGCTCGGTGGAGCCCGCACGCTTTCTCGTCGCTTAACGAACGCTCTCAACGCCCACGAACTGCTTCTTAGCTCGACTTTGTACAAAATCGGTGGTGATTTCGGGGGCATCTGAGCAGCCCTGGGTGAATCAATTCGCCGCAGGGTCCCGGCCTTGCGCCATTCGTTTGATCGGATTCGAACGAATGGATGAGCGAACAACATGATTGTAGCCGTGAGCCGGGAGACGCGGTCCCCCACATCCTTCGCAAATGGCTGTCGCCGTTTCGTTTCTGGTTTACCGCGCCAAGCTGGGAGCATCTGCTGGTCCTGGTGATGGGTGCGCTCCTTTCGCCTGGCAAGCGAACGGTGACGGCCTGCCTGCGCATCACCGGACGCGCGGAGGTAAGTAATTTTGCCGCCTATCATCAACTCCTCAACCGAGCCCGCTGGAACCCTCGCACGTTGGCGGCCCGTCTGCTGTCCATCATTGTTGCCCGGCTCGTGCCCGAGGGCCCTGTCGTGATTGGCATGGATGATACAATCGAACGGCGTTGGGGCCAACGCATCGCCGCGCGTGGAATTTATCGTGACCCGGTGCGCTCCAGCCATGGCCACTTTGTCAAAGCCAGCGGCTTGAGATGGTTGAGCTTCATGGTTCTTTCACCTGTCCCATGGGCAAAATGTATTAAAGCCCTGCCGGTGCTGACGATCCTGTGTCCCTCTGAGCGCCATGATCAGAAGAAGGGCCGAAAGCACAAGCTGCTGACTGATTGGGCAAGGCAAGGCGTCTTGCAGCTTTGCCGCTGGCTGCCGGGCCGCGAAATCATCTTTGTCGGCGATAGCAGCTTTGCCGTTCATACACTGGCTGCGGCTCTTCCCGACACGGCCACTCTCATCACGCGGTTGCGTCTGGATGCCAGTCTCTTTGCTCCACCAGATCAACGGCACGAACATACGCTCGGGCGACCGGCGCAAAAAGGCAGGCCATTGCCGAAACTGAAAACGCTCCTCAAAGACGCAAAGACCGAGTGGCAGCGCATCGTCGCATCGTCCTGGTACGGCAAGCAAACCGACAAAACCCTTGATGTCACATCAGGAACCGGCCTCTGGTATCGGCGTGGAACGCCCCCAAGACCAATTCGCTGGGTTCTCGTTCGCGATCCATCAGGCCGTCGTGAACCCCAGGCGTTCATGAGCACCAACGTCAACCTTGAGCCCGCTCAGATCATTGCCTATTTCGTTCGGCGCTGGCAGATCGAGGTCACCTTCGCCGAAACGCGAGCGCATCTTGGCGTGGAAACCCAACGGCAGTGGAACGACAAAGCCATCATGCGCACGACCCCGTCGCTGCTGGCGCTCTACAGCCTCGTCACACTCTGGGCATGCGATCTGCTCGGTCATGGCGTCCTTCCCTATGCCGCCGCCTGGTACAAGAAAACAGAGTTCACCTTCTCCGATGCCATCGGTGCGGTTCGCATGATCCTGTGGGATCAGGATATTTATCGACAGCACCCGCCAGACCCGGACATTCCTGAAACTCAACCAAGCCGCCTCAAGCGGATGACACAAGCACTTTGCTTCGCTGCATAATGTACAAAGTCGAGCTTAGCGGACTGCCCGCGTGCGGTTTGATCAGGCAGGTTGCGCCGCGACATGGGATAACGGCGAAGGCGCATACCGGGTCGGGGGACGCTGGAACAGCAAAGGCGTGCGCGCTGTCTATTGTTCCGTTGATCCCTCGACGGCAATCCTAGAGGTCGCCGTCTACAAGAGCTTTCGTACGCTCGACACAGTTGCGCATGTACTGACGGCAGCGGACATAACCGACACGTCGTCGATGCATGTCGTTGATCCCACGACTGTGCCCAATCCCAACTGGCTGCACCCCGGCATTCCGAGCGCCGGACAGCAGGCGTTTGGTGACGAGCTACTTCAGAAGCACCGTTTCGTGGGTATCCCGAGTGCAGTGTCCAGCCATAGCTGGAACCTCGTGTTTCATCGCGAGCGCGGCGGCAGGCTCCTACTTGCTGAAGTTGCAGGAACCCTTCGCTCTCGACACCAAGCTGCACCCCCCTCAACGGCATGAAGTCGTTAGCCGGTGTATCCTGTGTGTGATCGGCAACTTCGTGGCCAGTCTGGCGCTGCCGACAAACAAACGTTGAAACGACGCGACGGTCAACATGATGCAACAAATCAAGGTGACGATTGGCCTGTAGCTGAAGCCCTTTGGGAGCGCACGAAGCGCACCTGATTCAGCCTGTCGATCGACCCGTCCACGAACAACTTGGCATCGAGGTTCGAGAGCGGCTCGCCGAACAGAAACACTGGCAGGTCGCGGATGATCGCCCTGCCCATAGAGACGCGCGTTGGCCGCCCGAAAGCTGGATGCCATCCCAGAGAGTAGTGGTCCCGCCATCTATCGTCAAAATACCGCTTTTCATTGAGATTTTGCTTGCCTCACCGATGAACACTCAAGTCCGCGACCAATTAGTTAGCCATTGTTTATCTGCCAACCGCGTAGGCCTGCATAAGGCGGGGGGTCGCGGCGGCCCTTAGAAGACCGTCCATGTCCCGGCGCGCTGCGGTCAGACGGCCCACGGTCCAAGGATCGGCAACCTGTACCTTGTGGCCACGCCGGCGCAGCTCGTCGAGCGTCGAAGTGCCGACGCTGCTTTCGACCATGATCTCGCCGGGAGAACTGGTGCGCGGGTAGAAGGAACCCGGGAAATGCGAAGTGTGGAAGAGCGGCATGTCGATACATGCCTGTAGGTTTTTTCCGTGATGGACGTAGCGCAGGAAGAAAGGCAGCTGCCACTGATCCTGCTGATCGCCGCCAGGCGTGCCGAAGACCATCGTCGGCCGGCCCTGATACAGCGCCAGCGAGGGAGTGAGCGTCGTCCGGGGTCGCTTGCCCGGCTCAAGAGAAGTCGGCAGTCCGGGCTTCAGCCAGAACATCTGGGCGCGAGAGTTCAGTGCGAAGCCGAGGCCCGGGATGATCGGCGAAGACTGCAGCCAGCCTCCAGAAGGCGTGGTTGAAACCATGTTGCCCCAGCGGTCGATCACATCGATATGCACCGTGTCGCCACGTCTTTCGCGAAGATGCGACATGGTTGGCTCGTAGACCGTGCCCTTGCCGCTCATTTCGGCAAGCATGGCCATGGTCACGTCGAATTGGCGGTTGTAGCCTGGCACGCGGCCGGGGCGCAGCTCGAGCGAAGCTCCCTCGCCGATCAGTTTCCGGCGTTCGCTATTATAGCTTTCCGACAGCAGATACTCGATGGGGATCTGCGCGAAACTCGGATCTCCGTAATAGACTTCGCGATCGGCGAAGGCGAGCTTCATGGCTTCAATGACGGTGTGTACGAAGTCCGGCCCTGACGGGTCCATCGCAGCGAGATCAAGGCTTCTCAACAGCGCCAGGGATTGCAGCAATACAGGTCCTTGGCCCCAGGCCGGCGTTTTAGCAATCGTCCAGTCGTGGTAGTCATAGGTCTGCGGCGCCTCGACCGTGGCGCGCCAGCTTGCCATGTCATTAGCGTTCAGCACGCCCTTGTGCCTGGCTCCGCTCGCATCCATGACGGCGGTGGTGCTGACGAACCTTTCGATCGCCTCGGCCACGAAGCCCCGGTAGAAGGCGTCGCGGGCGGCCTCGATCTGATTTTCCCGACCGCTCTTCGCTTCGGCCACGGCAATCACCCGCTTCCAAGTTTCCGCCAGAACAGGGTTCTTGAAGTTGCGGTTCGGCTCCGGCGCGCTACCACCCGGCAGCCAGGTTGCGTGGGAAGTCGGCCATTCCTTTTCGAAGAAGCCGCCCAGTCTCGTGATTGTCGCAGAAACCGCGGCAAGCACGGGATGGCCCTCTTCGGCGTAGTAGATCGCTGGCTCGAGAATATCCCGGATGCTCATCGTTCCGTAATCGCGCAACATCAGCATCCAGCCGTCGAAGGCGCCGGGGATAACCGTCGCCAGCAAGCCGTCGCCGGGGATCAGGTTCAGGCCTTCGGAGGTGTAGTGCTCGATCGTCGCGCCGGCCGGTGCCGGTCCCTGGGCGCAGATGACCTCGACCTTGTCCTTTTTCTTCGAATAGAAAATGGCGGGCATGTCGCCGCCTGGGCCGCATAGATGCGGCTCGACGATCTGCAGCACGAAGCCAGTGGCGACAGCCGCATCGAAGGCGTTGCCCCCCTTTTCCAGGATCGCCATGCCAACCGAAGACGCGATCCAGTGGGTCGACGTGACGACGCCGAAGGTGCCGAGGATTTCCGGTCGTGTCGTGAAGCTAGTCATCGTATTATGTCCTCAGGAATATGGCTTGCCGGCGATTTATGATGTCTTCAGGATCCCAGGGTCGTGCAAACAAAGGCGTGGATGACCGGGCAGAACAGACAAATGAGACCTGGGCCGGCAAGCTGATCGATCAAGCAAAAGTGGGCAGACGTGAGGGGCATCGGGTGATAGCCATGTCCGTCTCATATCAGATTTGACTACGCTTCCAAAGAATTCATACATTTTATACGCTCGGTGCCGTCGTCAAACTACAAGTGAAAATTGCATGACCAACTTGAATCTTTGAAGGGTCCGGGGGAGCCGCCATGGACGTCGGTTGCAGCTTCTTTGCCTGTTGGCGCTGGAACAATGGGATAGAGGGCGCTGCTAGCGCTGCCATCGGAGCACGCCTCGTCATCCTGAAGAATTTCACGGCGGAAGTTGTAAGAAAATGGAAGAGCGAAGCGGAGGAGCGCGCCTTTCAGCAACTTGCAAACGGGCGGGCTCCGCGCGACGGGAGCGTCGCCTGAAGGGTTGATGCTGATCGGAATGGTGTTCTGGAGGCATCCGCCAAACATTCGAGCAACCCTATGGATGCACCGGTACAAGCCCACCGCGTTCCCGCCCAAATCATCGCCTACGCAGTGTGTCCCGCGATAGGTTTCGAGAGGAATGGCAACCCGTCGTCGCTGCTGGCGACTACCTGCAGACCCGAAGGCTCTCCATATGCCAGCCACCGTCATAGGCATTCGGCACGCGGCGATCTTCAAACCAGCAACGTGGCGGTGGCGGTGGTGGATCGATGTAGCGCGGACCGCTGTTGTTGACGATTGCGCCACCAATCAATCCGCCGATCACTCCAGCGGCCAGACCGCCCGCAATCGCTGCGCCGTTGTCGTGATGATGATGGCGCCGCGGTGGTGGCGGATTATCGTAGTAGGGTCTTCGCCATTCCTGGGCGGACGCCGTGTCGACGACGGCAAAGCCACTGGTGGCGACAATTGCTACGATGACCGCGAACAAGACTAGCTTCTTCATTATTGCTCCGTCTAATTGAGGGCAAACCCCGAGCGAACGAATCGCACGCTCACGATTAACGGCTCATGAACGATACTGCGCGATTCCACCAATGGCGGCGAAATGCGGAACTGGCTGGGAAGGGAATGCTCCACCTATGATTTCTGCTGGGACGACGGGCAATTGCATGGAAGCGGCAAGGAGTTCTGAAACATGGATAGGGGTACCCCGCCACGGCCTTCATGTTTTTGCGGATGGTTGCTGGGAACCCCGCTCCAGTCAGGGCGGATGGGCCTTTGTGGTCTACCGCAATGGCGTGGAACTCGCGTTCAGCTTCGGCGGCTCGTTAAACAGCACAAATAACACAATGGAGTTGCTGAGCCTGTTCAACGCCGCAGGCTGGATTAATCGCGAGAGGACCAATGAAAGGGTTACCGTGTGGTTGGACTCCATTTACGCAGTGAAGGGCTGCAATATCTGGAGGCCGATCTGGAAGAACAACGGCTGGCGGAAGGTGCGTGCGAATGCCAAGGCGAGAAACCGAAAAATAGCCGATGCAGAGCTTTGGCAGAACGTTGATCGTGAGCTCTCACGAAATCCGCTCATCACCGTAGCTTGGTGCAAGGGTCATTCGGGAATTGATGGCAACGAACGGGCGGACGAACTCGCAGATCAAGGCCGGCGATCACTCCTTAAGACCTAAGTCATGCGATGCGTCAGAATGGAGACGGGCAACTCCATACTGTCACTTAGACGTCGGTCCAGCTGGAAAAAGTTGCGGCCTGGCCGCTTGTCCTGCCGTGCTCATCGACAAGCTGCCAAACAATTCCATTCTCCACCCAGAAGTGCTTTCCAGATTTGGTGACGCGCAGCCCTCGGTAGTCGGCAATGTAGCCCTGCCGTGCCACCGCATCGAGGAGCCGCTGCCGCTCCTGTCGGTCAGGCGCCTCAGCGGACAATCGCGACGGCAGCTTCGTGAACTCGTCCCACGTATATCCGAAGCGCGTCTGGGCGGCGATGTTGGCATAAACGAAGAGCGGATCAGGATCAGTATTGTGGGCCAGAACGACAAAAGGCGCTGCACGATAGAGCCAGTCCGGGCCTTGCTCCGACGGAACAAGCGGCTTGCCGACGAGCCGCTGAAAGCTACCGGTCAACAGTTTGAAGAATTCTAAGTCAGTGGCCAGACCGGCCGACTTGGGGTGCAGATCTTCCATAGTTTCGTTCCCTCTGCGAGGTATGGGTAGGCGCCGGACATTGCCGCCCACAAAGTGGGACAGCTATGACGGATTGGAAACAAGGTCCCACACCGTCAAGCAAAGCAACCCGATAACGGTCTAGGCGTCAAATAGCGACGACGGCAACTCGACAGTGAATCGGCTCGCTCCGGCAAGACGGATTGCAACTGCTTCTCGCAACAGAGCAAAGCGCAGTTCCAACGCCGTGGTCTCCGGCGATCTTGGCAACCGGCTCAATTCAATAGCGAAAAGGTCAAATTCCCTTCCCAACGCGGTTTCATCAAAAGGTGCGTTCATGTGTTCACGACCGATAGTTGATTTGAAGACTCACTCGGCTACCGGCTTACAGCCAGCGACAAGACCGCGCCCAACCCTCGTGCAGGCATGCTGAATATCCAATGAACCAGCTCGCCGCACGGTGTAGCAAATCGCGACGAGTGAGGCGCGAGCCCCGGATCATCTCCCAGTACTCGAACCACTATGAACCACTCGTTCATATGGCCTTCAGGTAGCCGCAGCTACCGTTGGTTCATCGTCACTAATCGCCATGAATCTTCGGGACAATTTAGCAATGCCTTATCCTGCCACTGTATCGGCCGGCCGTGATCCGCGTCTTGATTTCTTTCGTGGCGTTGCCTTGGTCATGATTTTCATCAATCACGTGCCGGGCAATTTCCTTGAAGGCATCACCTCGAAGAATTTCGGTTTTTCCGATGCAGCCGAAGCCTTCGTGTTAATGTCAGGGATGTCCGCCGGGCTGGCCTATTCGAGTGCCTACGCGCGGGACCGCGTGCAAGCAATTGCCCGTGTCCTTCGCCGCGCACGGCACCTCTATGGCGTCCACCTACTGACGACGGGCTTGGCGGTTATCATTCTCATGAGCGGTCACCACTTCGTGGGAACCGCTGCGCTGTCAGATCGTGTCAACCTAGAAGCTTATCTGAGCGCTCCGTGGATGACGACCCTTGGCGTCGTGGCGATGACGCACCAGCTCGGCTACTTCAATATTCTGCCTCTATACATTCTGCTGCTCGCCGCTACACCAGTCTTTCTGGCAATCGCCTCGTCCAGCCGATCCGCCCTATTGACTGTGTCGGTGGGCGTCTGGGTAGTCGCGGGCCTCTACAACATCAACCTTCCCAACTTTCCGACCGAAGGGATGTGGTTTCTCAATCCATTCTCCTGGCAGTTGATCTTCTGCATCGGCCTTTGCGCCGGTATGGCATCGAAGAGACGAGAGACGTTCGTCGGATACAATTCGGCGCTCATGTTCGCGTCACTGGCCTATCTTGCTTTCTCGTTGTTCGTTATCCAGGGGCAACGCTACGATCTGACGAACTGGGGAGATCATCCTGCAATCCTCGTTGGCTTTGACAAGGGTATCCTGCCTCTGCCCCGCCTTCTCCACGTGCTGGCCCTGACCTACGTCATCTCACAGTTTGGGGTCTTTTGGCGGATTGCCGCTGACACACGCCTTGGCGCTGTTACGCTTCTTGGAAAGCAGGGACTGGCAGTCTTTGCATGGGGGTCGTTGATCTGCATAGTTCTACAGGTCATTCGCGAGGCATATACGGTTCCGCTGCTACTCGACGCGGCGACGCTCGCGGCTGGGCTGGCGGCTCAATATGGCGTCGCCAACCACCTGCAGCAGGCCAAGATATCCTCCCGCGGCGGCCCGGTGCACGCGACATAGAAACTTGACAACAAGCTCAGAACGCAACACGACACGGCCCTCATCACCTGCTCGTGATTTCATCGACGTCCACGAGTTCTAGGTTAGTCCATCCGAGCGATGCCGGACATCGCGCGATCTTTGATCGCTTTTTATAAATGCGGGCGACCTTCGACATAAAAATGCGACGGCTCGTGGGGCCGTCGCCTGCTTTGCCTGCGTGAGGAAACCGCATCATCCTGGACGCGCTTTCCCTACGCTCACATTTGCAAATGCGGATTCAAAGCCCGTCGCGGAACTCATATCCCGGCATACCATTCATAGCCGCGATCCTCCCAGAAACCACCATTGCCGCCGTAAAGTTGGCCGAGGTCCGCGACCGCCTCGATGCGGGTCAGATATTTCGCCTGCTTGTAACCGAGTTGCCGCTCGACCCTTAGCCTCAACGGGGCTCCATGCGCCACTTCAAGATCGCGGCCGTTCATCGAGTAGGCGAGGATCGTCTGCGGATGGAAGGCATCGACCAGATCGACACTCTCATAGTACCAGCCGTTGCCGTCCAACGTCTTTTCGTATTCATCCGCGCAGTGGAATACGATGTAGCGCGCCTCAGGCTTCAGCCCGACTGTTTGCAGCAGGACGCCAAGCGGGAGGCCCATCCATTTGCCGATCGCGCTCCAGCCTTCCACGCAGTCGTGCCGGGTGATCTGTGTGCGCGATGGCATCGCCTTCAGCTGCGCAAGCGAGAACTGCGATGGTTTTTCGACCAGTCCACCGACTTCCAGCCTCCAGTTCACGAACTGGCGACCCATCCAGTCGAGATATCGCGGGTTATCCGGCATGCTGGTGCCGTTCGAGCGAAAGACAGGCGAGAGATCCGCCTCGCTGAATTCACGGGCGAGCGCATTGTCGCCGAGCAGGAAGCGCTGTGTCTTCATGCTGAGACCCTCGGCGATCTTCAGGACCGACTTCGTCCGGTCGCTTTGAACCAATGCGTCGCAACCGCTCAAGCCCAGTGCAGAAGCGGTCAGGGTCGAACCGATCAGGAAGCGGCGGCGGGTAATAAGGCGGCTCATCGTCTGCCTCCCCGTTCAATGGCGTAATAGCCAGTGATCATCGAACGGAGATTGTTGAAGACACCCGACAGGATCACCATGGCGACATGCACGACGACGAAGGCGACGAGCGAGAAGGCAGTCAGGAAATGGATGGTGCGTGCCGATTGACGTCAGCCGAAGACATCGAGCAGCCAAGGGGCCACAGCATTGAAGCCCGGCGACATAGTGAGCCCCGTGGCGATCATCAACGGCAGCAACACGAAGATCACTATGAGATAGGTCAGCTTCTGCAGCGTGTTGTAGTGCCGTGCCTGCGCTCCCTTCGGAAAGCGCAGCCGGGCATGGTTGACGACCTCATCGCCCAAATGAGCGAGCGTCAGTTCATTGCCGGCTGGAACGAGATCACGGCGGAAATGCCGGCTGATCAGCCCATGGGCGAGATAGACAAGGCCGTTGAGGACGAACAGCCAGGCAAAAAAGAAATGCCAGCGCCGGCCGGTCGACAGGTCTTGGTAGCTTGGAAGGGTGAGCCAGCTTGGAAAGCCCCTCGCTGTCGCCTCGCCATCAACAGTCGAGAGACCAAGGAAGCCGGTCGTGTTGAAGGTGAGAGAACCGACATGCGTCAGCCCCTTGGCCTGGTTGCCGTCTTCGACGGCCCCCATGGCAATGAAGGAAGGGTCGTTGTCGGCTCCATACTGGCCCCAATAGAGCGCCGGATGAGCATTGAATATCTGCAGACCGCTGAACAGCAGCACGGTCAGGCAAAGCACGTTTACCCAATGCGAGAGGCGGACAGCAAGGCTGTGGCGGTAGATGAGCGTGTGGCCAGCTTCCCTACCGGAATCGATCGTCGCCATGATTTTTCTCCGGACGAATAAAAGTTCGCAGCAGAAGACGCGACCGCCGCGGATAAAGTTTCAGCGGCCGCGAGATACGAAAACGCTTACTTCATCGCGTCGCAGGCCTTCATCATGTCGGCCTTTTTCATCGCGTCCTTTTCCATACCGGCCTTGTGCATGCAGTCCGTCTTTGTGCTCGACTTCATGGCGTCCTTCGACATTGCACTGCTCTGCATATTGTCCGTCTTCATCGCGTCGGACTTCATGGCGTCCTCAGCCGACGCGGCACCGGCGAGCGAAAGCCCGACGACGAACATGTAGGCTGCAAGGCTGGAAAGAAGCTTGGTCATGGAATTCTCCTAGAATGGGATTGTCGTGTCCACCGGCTGCGTACCAATGGCTCACATCCACCCATTCGAGAGATCCTCGAAATGCGTTACAGCCTCACACGCATGTGATAGATCCGTGATGCCAAACATTTTTTGATCTGCCTTGTAACCGATTGGCTGCTTCTGCGAATGAACACGCTGACAACATGACGACTGCTTATTCGGAAGAAGCGCTGAAAGCATTGATGCTTCTGGCCCTTGACGGGGACGAGGCCGCCTATCGGCGTTTGCTGACCGCTTTGCGCGTGCTGCTTGTCGGTTACTACAGCCGCAGGATGGCTGCGGCGACGAAAGCGGATATGGAAGACCTGGTCCAGGAGACATTGCTGGCACTGCATTCTCGCCGGTCCACTTACGACCGAAAAAGACCCTTCACGGCCTGGTTCTTCTCGATCGCCCGCTACAAGCTGATAGACCATCATCGCGGCCGCGGTGGACGTCGGCTGACCGAAACCGAGCTTGGCGAGGAGATCGAAAGTGACTTCAGCGAGGATACGCTGACCGCCCGCATGGATGTCGAGCGATTGCTCGACGGGTTGTCACCGAAACAGCGGGAGCTGATCCGGCAGGTGAAACTGGAGGGCCAGTCGGTCGCCGACACGGCAAACCGCACCGGGCAGTCTGAATCAGCGGTAAAAGTCAGCATCCATCGGGCACTCAAGGCGCTCGGGGAGAGATTGCGAGGCGCATCGTGACAAAGATGGACGACATCATCGAAAGCCTGGTCAGCGACCTGAAGCCGGTGCCGCGCAATGCGCCATGGCGCCGCTTCGCGGTTGGCATAGCTCCGGCCCTCGGGCTCTCCCTGCTGCTGATGCTGACCATCCTCGGTCTGCGGGTCGATATGCCCGAAGTGCTGATGCTGCCAGTCTTCTGGATCAAATCGATCTATAATGCATTGATTGCCGTGGCGTCCTTCCTCACTCTCTATCAGCTTTACCGCCCCGACGGTTCTGAAGGTCGCTTTTTCGGTTTGCTTACCACGATCTTCGCCGCCATGGCCGCGGTCGCAGCCATCCAGCTCATGATGGCCCCCATCGAGACTTACCACGCGCTGATCCTCGGTTCTTCGGCACTCCATTGCCCGCTTCTCATATTCGGCTTCGCGATGCCCGTTTATGCAGGGACGATCTGGGCACTGCGCGGCGGCGCACCCATCGATCTGCGGCTAACCGGGCTCGTTGCCGGTATAGCCGCAGGGGCAGCCGGCGCCTGGGTCTATTCCTGGTTCTGCACCGAGAACGGCATGCCCTTCGTGCTGATCTGGTACTCACTTGGCATCCTGCTGACCGGCGCGCTCGGCATCTTCACCGGTCCTCGGCTGCTCCGCTGGTAGACCCTTCTAGACTAAGCCTGACGACTGTTCATCAGCACCGGGAGTGGAACGCTCCCGATCAAAACGGCTCGCCTCCAATCGACCGAACCGGTAGAAGCCGCCGAATTGGCCACAAGGTCACGTTAACCCCCCGCTCTTGAGAGGACATGAACTGCGGATCAGCCTTGATCGCCAGCGAGCCGCACCCATGCCTTGCCCGCTACTCCCGAAGGTTGGATGGACAGCGTCATTCTGCGACGGCATCTCCTCGGAAGAAATCGCCTTCCCTGACTCGGGCATGGGGCGAGGTTCATCGGACCTCGCTTTCCTGCCTGACGATCGTAAGCACGCTCGAGCTTGATCGACATTAAGGTCAATCTGGTGCGCCACAAGTCACTGCTGGCCGGCAAGACCGGGTTAGCGGGCCGAACGCCTTGCGCTCTCCACGATCAGCCGAACGGCGGCTTCCATGCTTTCCGGCGTCGTGCCGGTGACGATGACGCCGAGCAGCGGTGCGGCGATGCCTGCCGCCTTCAGCTTCGGCATGTCCTCGGGCGTGAAGTTCTTCTGGCTCGGCGCAATGACCGGAATGCCGGCCTTGGTGGTGATCTCGCTGTAGCGGGCGAGATCGGTCTCGTTGAGCGGCTTGCCGTAGTCCGCGAAGGCGGCAACGGAGGCTTCCATCATCGCGCCCGGAATCGCGCGGATCTTCCGAAGTTCCTCGTCGGTGTTCTTTTCGCCGAGCGCCGGCATGGGCCGGAGCTTCGATTGCAAGAGATGCGGCTGCATGTCGCTGATATAGACGTTGAAGCCCTCGAAGCCTAGATCGGCGAGTTCATCCATCTCTTGCGCGCTCGGCACATTCTCCTGCCCGGCCATGACAAGTAGCGGCACGTCCAATGTGGCGAGCTTCTCGAAAAAGGGTCGCTCTTGCGCATAGCTGCCGAAGGTGGTGCCAGTCGCGCGGTGATAGGCGTTGAGATGCACTTTCAGCGCAAAGGCCCCTGCCCCCAACGCGGCCCTGGCAAGATCGAGGTCATGACGCGCAAGCGAGACGATGACCGGAAAGTCGCCACCGCGCAGCGCTTTGGTGAGTTTCGTTTCAGGATACGCAGGCATTTCGGGGCCTCAATTCATCCGCTGGCCACCATCGGCTGCGAAGAGATGGATGTTGGCGAGTTCCGGTCGCAGGCGGATCGTCGCGCCAGGCGACAGCGACACGCGCTCGCGGAAAACGCCGCTGACCGTCGTATCGCCGAGCTTCATCGTCACCTGAGTTTCCGAACCCATTGGCTCGACGAGGATGACTTGCGCGGGCACGCCGTTGTCGTCGAGGGCGAAATGCTCGGGACGAATGCCGTAGACCACCTTGCGGTCCCTGAACTCATGCGCCGCCTCTGGCAGTGGCAGCAGGATACCTGGTGCGGCAAAACCGCTTGAGGTGATCGTACCGGTCAGAAAATTCATGGCCGGCGACCCGATGAAACCCGCCACGAACTGGTTGGCGGGCCGGTCGTAGAGATCGAGCGGAGCTCCGATCTGCTCCACGCAGCCGCCGTTCAGCACCACGATCGTGTCGGCCATGGTCATCGCCTCCACCTGGTCATGGGTAACGTAGATGGTCGTGGTCTTAAGCTTCTGGTGCAGGCTCTTGATTTCACCGCGCATCACGACGCGCAACTTGGCATCGAGGTTCGAGAGCGGCTCGTCGAACAGAAACACTTGCGGGTCGCGGACGATCGCCCGGCCCATGGCGACGCGCTGCCGTTGGCCGCCCGAAAGCTGGCGCGGATAACGGTCGAGCAGATGCGACAGTCCAAGGATATCCGCCGCCCACTTCACCCGCTCCGCGATCGCGACCTTGCCGGTGCCGCGATGCTCCAGCGAAAACCCCATATTCGTCGCGACCGTCATATGCGGGTAGAGCGCATAATTCTGGAAAACCATGGCGATATCGCGATCCTTGGGATCGAGGTCGTTGACCACGCGTCCGCCAATTCGGATGTCGCCGCCGGTGATCGTCTCAAGCCCGGCGATCATCCGGAGCAGCGTGGACTTGCCGCAGCCGGACGGACCGACAAGTACGACGAACTCGCCGTCGTTGATTCCGAGGTCGACGCCGTGGATGATGTCGATGGCGCCGTAGCTCTTGCGGACGCGGGAAAGGGTAACTTCAGCCATCAATTAGGTTTCCGGTTCGTCAGCCCTTGAGGCCGGTATGCGCGAGCCCTTCGACGAATTGCTTCTGCGCGATGATGAAGACGATGAGAACGGGGAGCGCCGTCAGCGTTGCGGCAGCGAGCTGGATGTTCCACATGGGACCACCATAGGCGTCGGTGTATTGGGTGAGAGCCTGCGGCAGGGTGAACTTGTCGGCACTTGAGAGAAACACGATCGGTTCGAGGAACAGGTTCCAGGAATGCAGGAAGGTGAAGATCGCGACCGATGCAAGCGCTGGCCTGGCCAGCGGCAGTGCGATCTTTTGAAAAATCTTGAAGCGGCCGAGGCCATCGACGCGCGCCGCCTCCTCCAGCTCCGCCGGCAGTGTCACGAAAAACTGCCGCATCACGAAGGTGGCAAAAACGCTCGGCGCTCCGAAGATCGGCACAAGGATCAACGGCCAGTGGGTGTTCACCATGCCCGCCTTCAGGAACATCTGGAAGAGCGGCACGATGGTCACTTCTGACGGAATGAGAAGGCCGAGCAACACGATCATGAAAATCGCGTTGGCGAAGGGAAACTTGATCCGCGCAAAAGCGTAGCCCGCCATCGAGGAGACGACCATGGTACCAACCGTCACAACCGCGGCGATATAGGCCGAATTCCAGTATTGCTTCACGAAGGGCTGCAGTTCGAACACCTTGCTGTAGGTCGTCCAGTCGTAACTCTGCGGGATGAGCCGCGGCGGAAAGGCGAAGATGTCGCTGATCGGCTTCACGGAGGATGTCACCATCCACCAGGTCGGGAAGACGAAGGGGATGAGCAGCACGCACATCAGCCCGTAGAGAAGCGTTTTCAGACGCGGAGAGAGTTCAGCTTTCATAGAAGACAATCCTCTTGCGCATCTGCCATTGGGCGAAGGTCAGGACGGCGACGATCACGAAGAGCACGATCGACAGAGTCGAGCCGTAGCCGAAGAGATGGAACTGGAAGGCCTGTTGATAGAGGTAGTAGACGAGCACCGTCGTCGATATGCCCGGCCCACCCTGGGTCAGCACCGCGATCTGCGCGAAGACCTGCAGCGACCCGACGATGGTGATGATCGAGGTAAGCAGGATGGTCGGGCTGATCAGCGGTAGGGTGATGCGACGGAACTGCTTGAAGCGCGGCGCACCATCGATGCGGGCGGCCTCATAGAGTTCGTTCGGCACGCCCTGCAGCGCCGCGAGGAACAGGATCATGTTGAGGCCGACATTCTTGAAGACTTGTACGACGATGACCGAGATCATTGCGGTGGTTTCCTCGCGCAGCCAGTTCGGTCCCTCGATGCCGAGGACCTGCAACATGCCGTTGATGCCGCCATTCTTCTGCAGCAGGAAGCCCCATACGATCGTCCAGGCGACCAGCGACACGACGACCGGCGAAAAGAACAGAGTGCGGAAGATGGTAATGCCGGCGAGCTTCTGGTTCAGAAGAACCGCTAGCAGCAGCGCCAGCGACAGGTTGAAAACGACGAGTCCGGCGGAAAAGATGCCGGTCGCGCCCAGCACTGCGAGGAGGTTGGTATCCTCGATCAGCATCTGGTAGTTCTGCGCACCCGTATAGGTGAAGGTATTGGCAAGCACGTTCCACTCGTGCAGCGAATACCAGAAGACAAGCCCCAGCGGGATCAGCACGAAGACGATGACGCCGATCAGCTGCGGGGCGATGAAGAGGAAACCGGCGAGGCTGTCACGCCGCGCGATCGTCCAGAACGGCGACGAGGAGCGGCGCTCCGGAATTGCGTTATCCTGCGCGACAGCCATCAGTTTATCCTCTCAGCGCTTCAAGAGCGGGCCGATCTGGCCGCAAATCTGCTGGAGCGTGCCCGGAATATCCACATCCGGACGCCAGACGGCATCGAGGCCGGCGCGAACCGCCTGCTGGATCTGCGCGAAGCCTGTATGGCCGGGGATGACCTTGCCCGTCGCGATGCCCGAGATGACGACCTTGTCGAGCTGTTCCTGGCTGAGCAACGGATTGCTCTTCTTCAGCACTTCGGCATTGAGCAGAGACTTGCGGGCCGACGGGAAGAACTGGCTGAGCTTGGCCGAGTTTTCCGGGTTCGTCATGTAAGCGATGTATTCGGCTGCCGTCTTGGCGTTCTTGCCGGCCTGCATCACGCCGATACCTGCCTGGCCGATCAGGGCGTAATCACCGGCCGGTCCCTTCGGAAGTGGCACGAGATCCCAGGAGAAGGGCTTATCCTTCGGCAGCAGCGAGGCGCGGCTGATCTGGGTGATGGTCATGGCCGCATCGCCGGCAAAGAAATCGACGTTCTCACCAGGCCCTGGCATCGCCTTCTTCTTGAAGATCGCCTCGTGGATGGTGGTCAGCGCGTCGACCATCGGCTTTTCGGTCATCGTGCATGTCTTGCCGTCTGCGCTCCAGGGCGAGGCGCCCCATCCGTTCCAGACGGAGGCGAGATTCTGCCAGATCTGGTAGTTGAAGTCGCGCACGATCAGGCCGCCCTTGCCCGTCTGGCCGACGGCCGAGGCAGTGGCGATCGCGTTATCCCAGGTCCACTGCCCGGCGGCGATCAATTCGGCGGGCGTCTTGGCGCCGGCCGCCTTAATGACGTCGTTGTTGACGAACATCGCGAATGGCGAGGTCGAGAAAGGATAGGCATAAAGCTTGCCGTCCTTCGACCACCGCTCGGCGGCCGTGCCGCTTAGTTCGTCGAGGTTATAACCCTTGGCTGCCTTCAGCGTGTCGGTCAGCGGATAAAGCGCGCCAGAATTGACGAAGTCATAGGCCGCGGTTTCGAATATCCAGGCCATGTCCGGCGCATTGCCGCCGGCAATCTGAGTGGTGAGCGCCGTCGTATAGGTGTCGAACGGCAGCGACTCGTAGGTCATCGTGACATTCGGATGGTCTTTCTTGAAGCCCGCGGCGATTTCGTTGAAGAGTTTGAGATGCGCCTCGTTGGCGCTCCAGATGGTCATGCGCAGGTTGACCGCTTCCTGCGCCTTTGCGATGCCGCTCCCGGCAAGCGGCACGGCGATGGCAAGCGCCGCCACGGCCGATTTGAGTCTCTTGTAATAGTCCATTCCCGTTCCTCCTCCAAAGATGGGTTTGTTCAATAGGCCGCGATGTCGGGCCAGCGGATTTCAATGCCTTCGCGGGTGAGCTCGCGCTGGAAATCGTGGAGATGTCCATGGTCTTCCTGGACCTGATGAGGGTTCAGCCGTTTCTCCAAGCAATAGGCCGCGAGCATGCCTGCCACTTCGCCGACGTTCCATTCGACCGGATGCAGCCGGTAGCAGCCATTGGTGATGTGGGTGGTGCCGATGTTCTTGCCTGCTGGAATGAGGTTCTTCACCCGCTGGGGCAACAATGCACCAAGCGGAATCTCAAATGGGCAGGATCGCACGTCGATATAGTTGTCACCCCCTGTCGAGGGATGCAGGTCGATGCGGTACATGCCGATGCCGATGCTGTCACGGTAGTTCACCGCGCCCTTTTCGGCGCGCACGGCATAGGACATGTCCTGCTCGACGACGCGGGTGACCGGCTTTATGCGACGGCTCTCGCGGATATAGGGCGCCATGGCAAGCCCATGTTCCGTCCCGGTGATATCGCCGCGCAGGCGAAGGCCGCGATAACCCTGCCCGCCATCGACGCGCGGCGCTTCCGTCTGCAGCCAATAGAAGACCGAGTAGGAAAGATCGGCGGCGGACTTCAGGTGCTTGGCCTTTTCCTCCTCCGACACGTCGATGATCGTGCCGTCCATGTAGTCGATCATCGGCCAGTTCACGAAGCAGATGTCGGATTGATAGAAGCCAGGCCGAAAATTGCGGCGTGCGGCAATGCGCCTGAACAGCCAAAGATTCTCGTCACCCCCACCCTTGCGCTGGTCGGCGTCGACCGCTAGCGGATCGTCATCGACATTCGGGGTGAAGGAGCGAGTGGTGAATTCCAGCGTGCGCGGATGCGGCGCGGTGAAGCCAAGCAGCGGCCCGCCCCAGAAATGCGGCTGGTATTTGCGCCAGTAGTCGTAGTTTTCCGGTTTGTCGATTGTCCAGTCGCCGTCCACATGGTCGACGGCAAAGCATACAGACACCGCCTGAACATTGTCCGGCTGCGCTTCGCAAGGCGCGCTCGGCTCGCCGGTGTCAGACTGTGCCTCGAAGCCTTTCACATATTCCGTACCAGTCATAGGCAGGAGGTCGCCGAGTTCGGTCGCGTCGAGAACGTAGTCGGCGCAAACGACGATCTCGTTGCCCGTATCGCGATGGCGAAGTGTGACGGAGCGGACGGTGTCGCCCTCGACATCCGCCGCGACCGGCCGGTAAGGCTGCAGCACCTTGAGGCGACCGGCACCGCGATAGGACATCAGCATGGCTTCCATGACTGCGAGGCTGACGCGTGGTTCGGCGCAGATCCGGCTCACCCAGCCGGCGCCGGGATTGAGGTCGCCCCAAGCACGAGCACCCTCGGTCAACGGATAGTTGTCACGGTAATACTGGCGGATGCCGTTGCGCAGCTTGCGATAGGAGCGGGTAATCCCGAACTGCTCGACCCATGTATGCTCGTCGGACGGCACTGCCTGGCTGGTCGATTGACCACCGATCCAGTCGAATTCCTCGGTCATGATGACGCTGCGTCCCGCCCGGCAGGCGCCAAGCGCGGCTGCCACGCCACCGAGACCGCCGCCGACTATCAGAATATCTGCTCGCATTTCTTTCACGTTCTCAATTCCGTTTCTTTGCGGGCCCGAGGGTTTCGCCCTCGACCGGTTCACAGGTCAGAAGAATTTGCTCGATCGGGACCGCACCCTCGATGCGACGCACCAGCATGGTGGTCGCCTTCCGGCCCATTTCCTCGCGTGGAATACTGAAGGAGGTGAACTGCACATGGCTGCGTTCGGCCCGCACGTGGCTGCCGAGCACGACAGCGGAAAAATCACCCGGCAAGGACAAGCCTCGCTCGCGAGCCACCGCCTCGACGCGCACCGCGTCCGCCAGTTCCACGAAGAAGACGGCGGTCGCACCGCACGTAATAATGGCATCGAGAATTTCGCCGGCCGACCTGCGGACATCGTCGACATGCAAGACCAGCTCGGCGCCCTCGCTGATCGCCTCGGCAAAGCCGTGCCAGCGGTCGACGACGGATTCGGCCGATCCGCTGGGGCCGACATAAGCCAACTTCTCGTGTCCAAGCGCCCTCGCCTTTTCGACCAGCGCGCGGGTGCCGGTCGTGTAGTCGCCGCCAACGTAGGGAACGGGTCCGCCAGCGTCCTCACGTCGGCCGATCGCCACGAAGGGATAATCGCCGGAAACCAGCCGCTTGAGTTCCGCGCGGTCGAATTCGCGGCCGAGCACGAGGCAGCCGTCGGCGATCCTCAACCGGTTGCCGTCGGCAAAAATCTTGCGCTCCCGGCCGACGCCGGCGCCGGTCAGAAGCAGCAGGTCGTAGTTCTGGGCCTGCGCCTCCTCCTCGATGCCGAGCAGGAAAGGTGTGAAGAAGTCCGCCTGCTCGCTCGGGAAAGCTGGTTCATAGGTGAAGACGCCGAGGATACGGTTGAGGCCCTTGGCCATGCGTCGGGCAATCGGATCCGCAACGTAACCAGTCGCGCGGATGACGTGCTGGACGCGCTCGCGAGTTTCTTGAGGAATGCGCGCCAGGGCTGTCGGGGTGCCGTTCAACACAAGTGATACGGTTGCCTGGCTAACGCCGGCAAGCTTTGCAATATCGTGCTGAGTCAATCGCTTAGGGCCTGCCACGCGAGCTCCTCCAACCCCCCCTTGACTGCTAATACGTATTAGCAGTTAATACGTATAAACAAGATTGAGCCGGTTTCTGTCAAGCGGGAAATGAAGGAAAAATTGATGCGGTTCGGGGTGCATTTGAAATCACTCGGAATTTCTGGCGTGCGTGTGTTCGGAGACAGCATTACTGCGGGCTTCAATGCCAGCCAGCCGCATCTCACCTGGCCGGCATTGTTTGCAGCCGAGGTCAACGGCTTCCCAGTCCGTAACCACGCGATCCCCGGCACGATATTGCAGGGATCACGCCTTGCGGATGGTAAACCGCGGCCCGACAACGGTATCGGCCGTTTCGAAAATGCGCTTCTGGATGCGCCCCACCGCGATGCGATCCTGATTCTCTACGGCTATAACGACGCCCGCTATACAGCCGCCCCGGACACGATGAACGTCCGAAGCTTCGCCCACGACTACGCGAAGATGCTGAAAAAACTGATCGAGGCGGGGCACGCGGAACGGCTGGCGATCGGCAGCCCACCCTACATCCCGGAAGCCGGGCTCTGCGTCGGCAGCACCGGCTTCACAAGCCAGACGCGGATGGGTTTCGAAGGCTATGTCGAGGTCGTGCGCAAGCTGGCACGACACTTCTCACTCTTCTATGCACCTGTTTACGAAAGCATGAAAGCTCACGGCGACGGCGCCTTGGCCTCAGCCGATCTAGTCCATCCGAGCGATGCCGGACATCGCGCGATCCTTGATGCTTTCATAAATGCGGCTCGTTCATAACGTGTGTTCCGGTCTTTCAAGTTCGATCCGCAGGCCATTTGTGCGTGCCACGCTGCCGCTATCGCTGTGACAACTCGTCACCACGTGGGAAAAAACAGGACGGAAGATTGTCATTCCAGAGTTCTGATCGGCATTGACCAATGATAGGTTGGTGGTCGCCTATTGACGTGAGCACGGAAAATGCGCCTGCTTATTGTGGAAGACAACGCCGACCTTGCTGCCTGGCTCGCGAAGGCTCTAAGGCAAACGCAGTACACTGTGGATATTGCGGCCGACGGCCTTGACGCTGAGCATATGCTACATCTTGCAGCCTATTCGGCCGTTATCCTCGATCTGTCCCTACCCAAGTTAGACGGCATGACCGTCTTGAAGCAGCTGCGCCGCGCCGGCAATAAGGTGCCCGTCATCATTCTCACTGCAAACGCCAGCTTGGAGGGTCGTGTTGCCGGTCTTGATAGCGGTGCGGACGACTATCTCGCCAAGCCGTTTGAAATTGCGGAACTTGAAGCGAGAATCCGCGCGGTGATCAGGCGCGGTCATGACGTCGCAGCGCCGCAAATTGTCGTTGGAGACCTAGTCCTTGATGGCAAAACACGACAGTTTTCGCTGCGCGGGCAGCCACTACAGCTCACGCCTCGCGAACACGCCGTGCTCGAGCACCTGATAATGAAAGCGGGAGCGACTGTGACGAAAGCATCCCTTTCCGAAGGGGTCTTTGGATTCGATGATGTTGCGGATGCGAGCGCAATCGAAATCTACGTCCATCGACTCCGAAAGAAGCTCGAAGGCAGCTCCATTCAGATCGTAACGCTGCGCGGCCTTGGCTATCTGCTGCGCCATGTTTAAAGGACCAAAATCGCTGATCCGAAGGCTGCCAGGCGGAATTGCTCGGCTAAAGCGCAGTCTGCGTGTCCAACTGGTCTCACTGGTCGTTTTGACGCTAGCTGGAGCAATCTGCGTCAACCTCTATTTGAGCTTCCGCTCTGCCGCTGCCGCCGCCCAGCTCGTCACCGATCGCACTTTGCTGGCATCGGCTCGTGTCATTGCCGAGGCCGTGCACGTCGACGACAGTGGCTCCGTTCAGGTCGAAATTCCCCCCGCCGCATTGGAGATGTTTGACACCGGCTTTGGCGATCAGGTCTTCTATCGCGTGACCACGCCCTGGGGTAACCTACTGTCAGGATATCCCGATCTGCCGTCGCCGCCGGTCGCGCTGAAGGGCCAGGATTTGATATTTCACGATCAAAGTATTCGAGCGCTCATGCTTGAGCATCCAGTCGTGGGCCTTGCGGGAGATGGAACGATTGCTGTGACGGTCGGTGTCACGCATGGCAGCCAATATGCAATTCGACGCCAGCTCTGGCTTTCCGATTTCGCAAACGAGCTTGCGCTTGTTCTACTGGCAGGCCTTGTCACTATCATCGGTCTCCAACGCGGACTTTCCCCCATATTGCGTCTGCGCGACGCTGTGCGCCAACGTGGTCGTGACCGCCTCGACCCATTCCCGCCATCAATGGTACAGACAGAACTGCAGCCGCTCGTTCACGCCTTGAACGAGCATATGGAGAGCGTGCAAAATCAGATGGCGGCTCAGCGGCGCTTTGTTGCCAATGCCGCCCACCAATTGCGAACCCCACTGGCGCTGATCGCGACCCAGGCCGCGGTGGCTGCCAGGGAAGTTGACATTCGTCAGCGCGATGAAGCACTTCAAGCTCTGCAGAAAAGCACGCGTCAAGTTACAAGGCTGGCTGGGCAGCTACTTGCTCTTTCCCGGGCCGAGCCCGGCAACTTCCGCCCACGCAGGGACAATATCGACTTGGCGGCTCTCACACGTTCCGTACTCGAAGATGTCGCCGAAGAGGCATTGAAACGCAGCATTGATCTCGGTTTCGACAATAACGGTCCAGTGAATGTGACTGGTGATGCGACCATGCTCGGCGAGTTGGTAGTCAACCTGGTCGACAACGCTCTGCGCTATACGCCAGCTGGCGGCGCGGTAACCGCTACGGTCAAGTCACTGCGAGATATGGCAATCCTCACGGTCGAAGACACCGGCCCGGGAATTCCAGAAGGCGAGCGCACGCAGGTATTCGAACGCTTCTATCGAGTGATCGGCACACAGACCGAGGGTAGCGGTCTCGGGTTGGCAATCGTGCGGGAAGTGGTCGATAGCGCCGGAGGCACGATCGAACTTGGTGATGGAAAAGACGGAGGACTTCTTGTCCTTGTAACATTGCCGCTTGGGCCGTGAAAACCAAAAGGGCCGAGCATCTCACCCGGCCCTTTCAGCGTTCCAGCAAGGCTTGAGAGGATTACTGAACGTCCATCTGTTGTGGCCGCCACTTGGCTAGGCGGTTCTCGATCACGGTCATGATTGCCTCTGCAACCAGTGTAAAGATCATGACGAGGATAATCGCCGCGAACATGCCCGCTGCATCGAAAGTCCCCTTGGCGATCGAAATCAGCTGGCCAATGCCAAAGCGGGCGCCGACAAACTCGCCAACGATCGCGCCGATGATAGCAAAGCCGAACGAAACATGCAGGCTCGCGAAGATCCAGCTCATCGCCGATGGAACGATAACACTACGGGTTACCTGCCAATTGGAGGCGCCGAGAATGCGCGCATTGGCGATCATGTTGCGGTCTGCTTCCCGCACACCCTGAAAAGCGTTTGCGAAAACCACGAAGAACACCATGATGAAGGCGAGCGCTACCTTCGATGGCAACCCAAGACCCATGATCATGATGAAGATTGGTGCAAGCACAACGCGCGGGATCGAGTTGATCGCTTTGATATAAACGGAGAAGATATCCGAGAGGAAGCGGTTGCGGCCAAGACCGACGCCAACGAATACACCCGCGATCGAGCCGGCGAAAAAGCCGATCAACGCTTCTTGCATGGTAACCCACAGGTTATACCAAAGCGAACCTTCCGTTGTGCCGTTGAGGGCCCAGTCGTAGAGCCGTGCGGCGATGGCGCTTGGGCTTGCATAGAAGAACGGGTCGATCCAGACCATTGCGGACGACAACTCCCAAAGCCCGAGTGTCGCGACGAGAATGGCGATCTGCCAGAACAAAACCGTTTGCTTGCGGCGCTTGATGGACTTCAATGCGACAGCTTCGATTTCGGCATCAGAGGTGCCCGGGCGAAAAACTACACGCGCCGTCTCCATGGGTACGTTTGCCATTGCTAAGGCCTCCCTATGCCGCTTCGCTCGCACGGCGATAACTGGTTTCCACCTCCTGTCGCAGATCATCCCAGATGGTCTTGCAGTAGTCGATGAATTGCTGTTCGTAACGGATTTCCGACACAACGCGCGGCCGTGGCAGGTCGATCTTGTAGACCGACTTAACAGTTGCGGGTCCGGCGGTCAGGACATAGACCTTGTCGGCAAGTGCGACGGCTTCCTCGAGGTCGTGCGTGACGAAAACCACAGATGCCTTGCGCTCCGCCCATAGTCTCAGCAGTTCCTCGTGCATGACGGTGCGTGTCTGCACGTCGAGCGCGGAAAAGGGCTCATCCATGAGTAGGATTTCCGGCTCATTGACGAAGGTCTGCGCGAGCGCAGCGCGCTTGCGCATGCCGCCGGACAGCTGATGCGGATAGTGGTTCATGAATTTTGAAAGTCCGACGCGTGCCAGCCAGCCCTTGGCCGACGTTTCCGCAACGTCGCGTGGCTTGCCGCGAAACAGGGGACCAGCCATTACATTGTCGATCACGTTCCTCCAGGGGAAGAGGGCATCCGTCTGAAAGGCGAAGCCAACGCGCGGATCGATGCCAGACACAGGCCCGCCCATAAGGCGGACTTCGCCAGCACTCGGCCGCGCCAGGCCGGTGACGAGATTGAGCGTCGTCGACTTGCCGCACCCCGTGGGGCCGACCACGGCAACGAACTCACCGCGTTCGACGGTCATGTTGAAATCGCGAAGCGCAGTCAGAGACTTGCCGGTCGGAGAAACGAAGCGGCGACTCACATTGATCAATTCGATCGCTGGATCATGGGTTATAAGTTCTGTCATGAGATATCCTCGCGCATGCCTGTAGGCGCGCGTACAGGTGCTTTTTGTTCAAGGGAACTGGTTCCGGCTTGACCGGACGTGCTGCGAAGGGGCGCTTATTTGACGTTCTTTACGAATTCGGTCGTGTAGGTCTTCGAAAGATCGATTTGCTTGCCCTTGACGTTTTTGGAGAATTCCGAGAGTACGGCTAGAATGGTCTTCGGGCCGTCTTCGGGCATGACACCGTCCGGCGTGAACATGCCCTTGCCCGCCTCGAGTGCGTTGATATAGCCGTCCTTGTCACCGACATAGAAATCCTTAGGCATTTTTTCGGCGATCTCGGCGGCAGAATGCGTATTGATGAATTTCAGGGTCTTTACGAACGCATTGGCAAGCTTCTGAGCCTCCTCCTTATGTGCGTCGACCCAGGCGCTCTCCATGTAGACAGAGGCAGCCGGATAGGTGCCGCCGAGCGCCTTGCGCGTAGACTCGACGGTGCGCATATCGACGAGAACCGATGCCTCGCCGGTCTTGACCATGCGCGAAATTGTTGGCTCCGTCGTCATACCTGCCTGGATCTGATCCTGCTGCATAGCGGCGATGAACGTTCCTCCAGCACCCACTGGGACGGTGACGACGTCTCCGGATTGCAATCCAGCCTTCGATGCCATGTACAGCGTCAGGAAATTGGTCGAGGAGCCAAGCCCTGTCACTCCGATCGTCTTGCCTTTAAAGTCGCTGGGGGCATTGATTTCTGGATGCTTGCTCGAAACAAGCACAACCTCACCCGGCGCCTGGCTGAACTGGACGATCGATTCGACGAATTTGCCTTTCGCCTGCAGATCAACGCAGTGATCATAAAAGCCGACGACCCCTTGCACGGCGCCGGCAAGCAGCTGATTTTCTGCATCGACGCCAGCCGCCTCGTTCAGAAGTTCGACATCGAGGCCCTCCTCCTTGAAATAGCCAAGCGTCTCGGCGAGCTTTGCCGGCAAATAGATCTGCTTTTCGTAACCGCCGACCATGATCGTGATCTTATCAGAAGCATTGGCTGACGTTGCGGTTGCCATGGCGGCGCTGGCAAGGAAGGCGAAAACGGCAGCAGAATGAAGAAGTGCGCGCGTACAACGCATAGACTGTATCCTCCTAGTAGTTGTCAGCATCGCCATTAACACACGGGCTCGTGTCTCCTCCACGATGCGACGACGACAGTAGCAGGCCAAGCTTTCAGTCAGCTTTCAGCCGCTTCAGCTAAAACTCAAATCAAGAGGGACCGTTCGCATAGGTGCGCAGGACGAGGCTCGTCAAGCCAACTCGACGATCATTGCGCGCGGCTTTGGCGAAGGCATCCCCGCGGTCTCGGGCTGGAGCAGGTAACCGACGTTGGTACAGATCTGCCCGGCGTTGAGCATCTTTGCCCAGGCGATCTGTTCGGCCAGCGCGAATTGGAAGATCCGGCGCCACCACACGAGGCGACTTGCCGCTCAATTTCAGCGTCAACGGCGTCAGACACGTCAAGGATTTTCCCCGACGTATATAAACTTGCCTTCTTCGAAGATGGCGGCGGGCGGGCGCCGTCGGACCAACGTCCTCAGCTCTGGTTACCTATCCCAATTGCAGCAGAAGATCGAAAATCGACTTCTTTGCATCGCCGTAGAACATGTGCGTGTTGTGTTGGAAGAACAGCAGGTTTTCGATGGTGGCGTTTGTCGCTAACGGAGGTCATGGCCCGACGCAATCATATCCAAAGACCTCTGCGTCAGTTAACCTGACAGCGTCCTCGCAAGAGGTTCCGCACTATCCTTGTCGTCTATCTCGGCAAGTCGCTGTAGGAAACGGTTTTTCATGGCACTTGGCTCTTGTGGCGTCGAGGCTTCGTTGAGCGATTCTGGGATCGCTGTGCCTTTGATCCTGCTCCCGCCGTCGCGTCCGGCCGTGTTGATCTCCTGTCGCGTCCAGAGGCTCGCGCTGGCGATGACGGCGCCACCGACGATCAGCACTCCGGCCCACAAGAGGGAGGGGTCGAATGCGGCCGCAGTGAATGAAGCGACGAGAAGAGCCCCGACAAACGGCTCAACATAGGAGAAGGCCCCGAGCGCCTGAATGTCCCCTTTCTTCAGCCCATGGTCCCAGAAATAGATAGCGAGCCCCATAGGCAAGCAGCCAAGCGCAGCCATTGCCAGCCATTCCCCGGTCGTGGGCCTAACCCACTCCTCAAAGGACAGGTGCGCGATGTATGAGACGATGGCGGAGGCAGCGTAGAACACTCCGAGGGCCGATGAAGGAACCTCCGGCAGTGCTCTGGTCAGAACGGAATAAATCCCCCAGAGAGCCGCCGCAACGCCGATCAGCGAGAGATAGAATGTCGCTCCCGCCGAAAAGGACGCTTCGCTGCCAGCATCAACGAGGCTGATGACGCCCGCCAACCCCATCATCGCGCCGACAACGTGCCACCATCGGAGCTTCTCTCCAGGGAGGAAAGCAGAGCCGAGCACGATCATAAGCGGTGTCGTTCCCTGAAGAAGGGCTGCGGCTGCCGCGGGAGCCTTTTGCGTGGCATAGTAAATACAGGCATGGTAGCCAACGAGCGAAATCACCGTCAGCAGCCAGACGCGGGGCGGTTGACGAAAAGCGACGAGCGGGTGGCTGCGTGTGACAAGCCACACGAAAGGCGACATGGCGGCGGCGAAGAGAAATGCAGTCGCCACTGTCTGAAGAGGCGGGATGGCCGTGGTGAAGGTGACAAGTGTCGTCTCGGTGGCCCAGAGGACGATCCCCACAGCTCCGACCAGCGAGGCGACCAAACGGCTCGAGCAGACTAAAGACATTGCGATTTGCCTTTATTCACCCAGTGCCACGACGTTGTCGGTGTAGAAACCGTTGAACTGTGTGCGCATCGACAGACTGTACGCACCCATCATCCCGATTTCGATCCAGTCGCCCTCGCGAACGTCTTCAGGCAGATTGAACGGTGCTCCCAGAACATCGTTCGAATCGCAGGTGGGCCCATAAATCTTGAAATCGACATGAGGGGCCGCCGAACGCACGCGGCTCCTGACAAGCCGCGTCGGGCGATGCTCCTTGGGGTGCCCAAGCTCCTGCAACGTGCCAAAAACGCCATCGTTAATGAAAATGTTCGATCCTCGGCGCATTACGACTTGAACGATCATCGTCCCCGCCGTTGCCACGAGGCTCCGGCCTGGCTCGCAAAGGACGATGCAGCTGCGGGGCAGCTCGATCATCCGCACCGCTCGGACAATATTGCCGAAATAGTGCTCCCGCCCCTCGATCTTGTCGCCGGGATAGGGTGCTGGAAAACCACCACCGACGTTCAGCACACTCAGGGGAACGCCCGCCTTGTTAGCGACCTTTCCAGTGAGTTCCACGGCTGCCGCAAATGCGCCGGGTGCCAGACACTGCGAGCCGACGTGGAACGAAATCCCGGCCCTGATGCCTCTCGCATGAATGGCCTTCAACATTTCGGCCGCGTCGTTGGGCTGGGCACCAAACTTGGTGGCCAGAACATACCTTGCATCGGCCGGTCGTGTAGCAAGGCGGACGGCAATAACCAGGTCGTCCCTAGAGCCGGCTTCCTCGACGATCTTTTCAATCTCTTCCATACAGTCGGCGGTGTAGAAGCGAATACCATGATGTTCGCTTGCAGCACGTATGGCGGGGCGTGTTTTCGCCGGGTTGTTGAAAAACTGGCCGGCCGCCTTCCCAAACATGCCGTTGATCAGACGTATCTCATCCAGCGACGCGACGTCAAAATCCGTGATACCGGAACGATAGAGGGTCTCGAGCACGAAGGGATGTGGATTGCACTTAACCGCATAGAGCGCCCGACCGGGAAACGACTGAAAGCTCTGCGCAGACTCCCGCAACCTCGAGGGCGAGATGCAAAAAACCGGTTCCGTGGGCTGCAACTCGGCAATAATAGTATTGACGTCAGGATAACTCGCTAGCGGAGTCCCTGTGTGGCGAGCCTTCTCCAGCGATGGAATTGAACTTTGTATCCGTGCCTGGAGCTGGCGCGGGGACAAATCCGACCCATCCAGGACGGCAGACGCGGTTTGCGCGGTCATTTCAATTTTCCTGTCTGATTTCGATTTGGGCTAGGCTGCTACAATGGACATTATGTCCGACCCTTCCCAGCGATCGATAAACGCGGTGAGTTCCGATGCTGTGACGGGTTTGCTGAAATAAAATCCCTGGAGCTGGTCGCAGCCTTCGTTGGTGAGGAAGGTAGCCTGCTCGATCGTCTCCACGCCCTCGGCGGTCGTTACCATGTTTAAGCTCTGGCCGAGACTGATGACCGATTTCACAATCGCGCCAGACTTGTCCTTGCTGCTCATATCTCCGATGAAGGATCTGTCGATTTTGATTTTGTCGAACGGGAACGAGTTGAGATAACCCAAAGAGGAATATCCCGTCCCGAAGTCGTCCATCGCAATCCTGACACCGAGGCTTTTCAGACCGTTCAATATCTCGAGCGCGGCTGTGGCATCGTTGATAAGGACACTCTCGGTAATTTCCAGTTCCAGCCGCGCTGGATCAAGACCCGTTCGCACAAGAACACCGTCGACGGTTTCGACAAGTTCACGGCCTCGAAATTGGACGGGCGAGAGGTTGACGGCGACCCGGAGCTGGGGCCACTCGAGCGCCTGCAGACAAGCTGTTTCAAGAACCCATTCGCCAATGGCGACAATCAGACCCGTCTCCTCTGCGAGTGGAATGAATTCCGCTGGTGAGACAAGACCTCGCGTGGGGTGGCGCCACCGCACGAGCGCCTCGACGGCGGCCACTGCACGCGCCTCAAGATCGATGAGTGGCTGGTAGTGAACTTCGAGCTCGTTTTTGAGGACTGCCTGGCGCAGGTCATATTCCAACGCCTTGCGGGCCTGAAGCTCGACGTCCATTTGGGCTTCGAAGATCTTGTAAGTCGCGCGGCCGGCTTGCTTTGCCCTGTAGAGCGCGATGTCGGCATTCTTCAGGAGCCGCTCGGGATCGTTGTCACGAGTATCCGCAACCGCGATGCCAACGCTGACGCCGATATGAAAGTCCTGGCCGTCGAGTTGGAACGGGGCTTTCACGACTTCGATAAGCCTTCGGCTGAGTTGTTCGGATTCAAGAGGCTGGTTTACACCGACCTGGATGATCGCGAATTCGTCGCCGCCGAGCCGGGCAACGGTGTCGCTCGAACGGACACAGCCCAAAAGCCTGTTCGAGAGTTGCTGGAGAAGTATGTCGCCAGCGCCGTGTCCAAGCGTATCATTGATCTCTTTGAAGTGATCGAGGTCGAGACAGATGATGGAAACGCGTGACGCCTCGACGGCATTCGCCGCCAATGCGATGTTGAGCCGTTCGCGGAAGAGCACGCGGTTCGGCAAGCCGGTGAGAGCATCATGGTGTGCCAGGTGCGTTGCTCGCTCCTGTGCCTTGACCTCCTCGGTAATATCGGTTGCCGTGCCCCGGAAACCGAGGAATTCACCGCTCGCACTTGTGATGGGACGTCCTGCGAGCCGGCAGATACGCGTTTGGCCGCCTGCATCACGATAGCAGCATCTCAGATCCCGAAATGACGTCCGCTCATGGGTCTCCTCGATCAGCCGGCGCCAACCGTCGGTATCGGCGTCGCTCGAAAAAAACTGTTCGAGTGTCTTGCCTAAGACGCTCGCGGCCGCCACGCCCGTCACTTCCGTGAAGCGGGTCGAAAAGTATACCAGCCGCAGAATGTTGTCGCTCTCCCAGATCCAGTCCGAGGATGCCTCCGCGACATCCTTGAACCGAGATTCGCTCTCCTTGAGCGTCTGTGCATAAGCTTCGACTGTCTTGGCCGACTCCTCCAGGGCGCGAGTGGATCGGCGAGCATTGCGGACCACCAGCAAGGAAAAAGCGGCGAGGATAACAAGCGCGACTGCCAACGGCGGCAGGATGAAGCGAAGCAACTGGTAGCCGGGCTTGGCTGGAAACCAGGTAATCGAGCCGAGGTAAACCCGGTCCTGCGTAAGCAGGGGGATCGAAGCCTCTGCGTCGGTGGGCTTGGAGGGCGAGATCGCCAGCCCATTCAGAAGATAGTCGCGGCCGATCCCGTCAAGGAACTTCTGATCAAGTTTCTTGGCGAACACCAGCATCGACAAATCCCTAGGACGAACCGTCGATCTTTCGATGGAAGGCGGAAGAATTCCCGTGGCTGCGACAATGAACACATCTTCCCCGGACTTGATGATGCTTGTGACCGGATCAGTCTGTATCGAGGCGACATGTAGGAGATCTTTCAAGCCATGAGGCATCACTTGGAGCGCATCAACCTTTTGGGGTGCTCCGTGGATCACCGCATAAACGGTCTTGCCGCTCGGATTGATCGCAAAGGCCATCTCATAGCCCAGACCTTCGTAAATGTTCGCTCCAACGTTTCCGTCGGTCGCGGCCCATTCGGCGTCCACAGTCTCGTGGAGGTTCTTGTAGACATCTTCCCAAACGGCATAGTCGCGGAGGTTGCGGGCAACTTCTCTCGCCTTAACCTGAAGGGCGGCGGTTGCGAGTTTGGTCGAGGCTTCGACCTCAAGTCGATTCTGACCGCTTGCGGATACAAGCACGAAACCCAGCACGACGGCGATTGCAACAACCACGATGCTGGCCATGGGGAAAATGATACGTCTGGTGAAAGTCTCTCCCGACAGAGTCGGACTGTTTAAACTGACTGTATTCATAGCACCCACCCCAGTTTTATGTCGTGAATGCTATTGTTTTAACTGCAAATGATACGTTAAAATCTGAAGTTGCATAATTCTATAGTTAATTAAATCTTACATTTGATGTGAAGTCTTGTGACGAACATCGCCTACGGGGCGCTATCGACAGCTGCGAGATTCAGTTTGCTGGGCACCCTGGATTTTTTTGTAATCTTCGAAGAGGCGTCGGAGTATTTCGCACTCGCGCTCCCCCAGGCTCGCGCGATCATCAAAGAGGTTGCGACCGTGACCGCGAAATGGCGCGACACCGCAAGGGCAGTGGGAGCGCGCTCGGCCGAGATTACCCGAATGGCCAGCGCCTTCGAACACGACGACCTCAAACGGGCGCTTGCAATATAACATATCAACCCTCGGTCAATGTTACGGTGCCGGGCTTCCCCGCTGTCCAAAATTTGGGTCGTGCTGCTTCAGTTATAGGACCGCGCCCGATATGTGGGAGCGGAAACAGGGCATAGATTAAATCACCAAATGGTGTTCAGTTGCATGCCTTAGCAAGGGAGCCAGATCATGCGATCGACCATGAACCTCGACGACACACTGATGGAAAAGGCCAGGTCCTTAACCGGCACCAAGGAAACCGCGGCGCTTGTCCGCCAGGCGTTGGAGACGCTTGTTCGTGTGGAGTCCGGAAAGCGCCTCATCGCGCTCGGAGGAACCATGCCCGATGCCGAGGCAGCCCCGCGCCGCCGGAGCGCAGCGGCCAAGTGATACTAGCGGACACCTCGATCTGGATTGATCATTTTCGCCATGTCGATGCCGAACTGCGCAGGGTTATTGAGCACGATCGTCTACTTGCCACCCGGCCGTGATCGGTGAGCTGGCGCTTGGCAGCCTTCGGGATCGCAGCAGTGTGATGGCTTTTCTGGCGGCTCAGCGCGGAGCGGTTGTCGCCCCACGCCCGACGAAGTCATGACAATGATCGATCGCCACGGCATGTTCAGCATCGGTATTGGCTACACGGATGCCCACTTGCTGGCATCGGTCCTCCTTGACCAGCGAGCGACCTTATGGACCAGAGACAAGCGTCTGCGGGCAGCGGCCGAAAAGGCGGGGGCTTCGGTGCACATGCCGGTCAACCTGCCTAATTAAATCCTGAAACAATACCGCACGAGGTTCCGGATATTTTCGATCCCTTGCTCTTGAAAGGAGCTAACAATCGCTGAGATTTCAGTCGATTGACGCTAGTCAATTTTGGAATTCAGCATGAAACTCCATCTTCAAATCGGATGGACGGCTGGTGGCGCGATATCCCCTATCGCCACAAACGCTCAACATGCTGAAGCAAAGCTCTTCAAAGACTACTTCCCACACACTATGCATGGCGTACACCACAGTGATAAGTCGTCGGCCGACGGAGTGGCGCGCACCATCGCGGGTGCGGTTCAAGCACTATGGACGGGCTTCAGCTCGATCGAGAACCACTCGCATTTCCGCGAACCGTCTCTTACGTTCGCCATCTTCTTCAGTCGGCGAGTAACACGTACTGGAAACACAAAACCGAGACAAACGATGGGGTGGATTGGGGTTTTCGAATTCGCATTCGAAGATATCGGACATTTCAGCTTTCGGCGCCCCGGGCTTGGTGGAATACGACATGCGAACACCTGGAGGCTTTAGCTCTGGAAACGACTGCACTATCCCGACAGTGATCTGGTCGGTAAGTAAAAAGCTCTTTGCGACGTTTACGCAGGTCTTCTCTAGATCCGGCGCCTGTGCGAACACGATTCCCGGTGCAAATAACAATGTCAAAAGCAAGTATTGGCGCATCGATACCTCCTGCTCGTGGAGGTGAGAAGATAGCGTTCCATACATAAAAACAAGGTCGTAGACAGCGAGCCATTTGGAGGGCCCGATATCGACCACGATGGTCGCCATGGGGCCCTTTCAGTTTCTTTTTATGCGTTGATGATTGCAACCCGGCTGGCTCGGAACCTTCAGCCCTGCCAGCCGGTTCTTATCGTTGAAGCTGGAGGAACTGGCTATGCCCAAGAAAATTGCAACCCTACCCAGGGGGCGAGACCCTAAAGAGCAGCCTGTCCGTGACTCCGAACAGAAGGGCGCGCCCCAGGATGCTAACGATCGCAAACATCCGCCGCGAGATACAAGAGAGACGCCAGCGCCGAACCCAGACGGTGAGCCTGCCGACGGGCCTTAGTCTCGTCCGACAGCCCCGCCAATCTTACAAACCATTTCCCCGCAAGCATTGAAGCCCGCTGGCTGGCCGGCACTAAAAGCTGACTTCGCAGCCTCTATCCATCGAACCTAAGGACCCGGTATTGCGGCTTGTACATCAGCCATTGATTTCAGATGGATAGCAGACCCCTTGTTCACTTGTGGACTGAGATGGGCCCCATGGAGAGTGAGCCGAGGCTAAAATTGTGGCGTCCTCTCGAAATGATTGCTAATTAGAACCGCCGGCGGCTCCAGTCGGACAATCATCATAGAGGGTAGAGTTTTGGAATCGGTTATTGCCCCTGAGCTGACCATTTGTGGTATTCAGGAACTGCCCGCGCAGAGCGCTCGCAATGTCACGCATGTTCTGTCGATCGTGGATCCGGATCACCCTGAACTGGAAGTATTCGAGACTTACGGAAAGCACAACCGCGCGACATTGCGCTTCCACGACATCATCGTCGCAACGCGGGGTCTGATCATGCCAGCACCAGAGCATGTCGAAGCCATCCTGAAATTCGGCGCCGAGTATCTGGCTCGGGAGGATCGTGGGGCTCCCAGCCACGTCCTCGTGCACTGTCATATGGGCGTTTCTCGATCGACGGCGGCAATGCTGACTTTGATGGCCCAGACGGATCCGGATGAAAGCGCACAATCCCTGTTTGCGAGATTGGTTCGCATCCGCCCGCAAGCATGGCCGAATTCTCAAATGATCGGATTTGCTGATGAACAACTCGGCCGCAACGGAGAGCTTTTGAAAGAGCTTTCCCGCCATTACGGACGCCAGATCAAAAGCCAGCCGCATTTTACCGACTGGATGACGAGCCTCAACAGGCAGGCCGAACTCGCAATGGCAAGATTAGACTGATAATAGCGCCTGTTTAAAACGAAACATGACCTGTCCCGCAGCTGAGTGTTCCGCGGCAAGGCAGCCTTCACTGTCGTTGGCGCGCGCTCTAGAGACATGGCGGCGAGACTTTCATTCACCTTGATGATCTTACCAGATGGACTCACCAAGGCGACGCCGATTGGGGCTGCTTTGCATAATCCCCGACTTTAGTTCCTGCCCTCGCTATCCGGTATGGCGAAACCGGTATGGACCAGTCGACCAGGTCATCGTCACCTGCCCGGCCCGTGCCGTTGCCGCGCAATCGACGATGTCGTCGCGCGATCTTCTTGTTCCAGGCCACAGCCAGCCCAATCCCGAAATCGATGCAGCGCACCGCCTTCAGCTCGAAGGCCCGGTTCGGCAGGCCCTCAGCCCACTCGGGCGCAAAACCGATGCCGAGCCCGGCCGAGACCAACGATACCAGGGAATAAGTGTCGTCGCAGCTGTCTCATTGTCATGGAGATACACGAGATCTTCGGTCGGAATTAGGCACTCTCGACAGGCGAGGAAAATCTGGACGCATTCGGCGAGGACCCGCAGGAATTTCGCTTTGCTCGTGATATGCTCTCGCGATGGATATCGACGAAGACAAGATCGATGATGCTGTCTTGGCGTTGCTGTCGCTGACGCTTCATGACGGGTACCGGGCGTGGAAGGGTTTTGACTGGGCCACGACCGATCGCTTGTTCAAGAGGGGGATGATCGGGGATCCGGTGAACAAGTCGAAGTCGTTGGTCCTGACGGATGAAGGCCTGGAGCGCTCAAAAGCGCTCTTTGTCGAGCTATTTGGGCGGGCACCGCGATAGCGGCTTTTTCGGCCTTCCAAGCCCAAGGCAACAGTTCGTCGATCCTGCTCGCTGGATGATCTGCGATACGGGCAAGAAGGTCGGCAAGCCAGGCCTGAGGATCGACTTGGTTCATTTTTGCCGTGACGATCACGCGCGCGGCGATGAAACCCTCCGCATTCGAAGCGCGGCAAGCACTCGGCTACAAGCGGCAGTTTCCGCCCGTGCCGGTCGGCTAGCGGGCGAAATATGGCCACCGCAGGCAAGACCGATGAGGAAACCGAAGGCGGTCAGCTGCATCGTCCCGGCCGACGCGCCAAAGACCGCACCGAACTCGGGCAATGCCGAGAGGTAGAGGTTGATCGACATCGCGCCGATCGCGACGAGCGTGCTGAGCAGGAATATCAAACCCGGCTCGCTGGCAACGCGCGTTTGCTTGCCATCTTGAAGTCCGGATTGGAGAGCGGTCGAATGGCCGGGTAGGTTTTGCCGGCGCGTCCGTGACGCTGCAGACCGCCGAGACGTCCCGCCATTAGAGAGTCACGACACTCACCGCCGCCCCGAGTCTGGACACCGCTTCGCGGTATTTGAACTTGTCGACCATGGCTGCACTATTGTCATTGCAGTTTGGAAACCGACGCCGGATTGCATTTCACCCGCAGGATAAGTCCTCTTTCATGCGCGATGCGGCAGGTTGTTTTCATCGAGCATGTTGCCTCCAGCGCTTTCCAGCGCACGCCGATGGTGGCCCAGATGCACCAACGGCTCACGGGCGATTTCCTCCGAAACCTGCGCGCCGTAGAAGCCCGTGTCGGACAAATCGATCGTCGTGACATACGCTGCCACCACCTCTACATTCCTTTCCTGGAGATAGCGGGCCGTTACTCGTTCCACTGTTCCCAATCCATAGATAGTCGCGCGTATCGGCCTCAAGCTCATCTTGCCCTCCTTCGAGCGGGTAGGTCTCGCATCCTTTTCGTGATGCTGGAGTTGCCCTCCCATCGCGCCCGCTACATCCCCTCTAAGGTGAATGTACCGGGCCACGCCCGCGACCACTTGTATATGTTCGTTTTCTGTTTTTCCGCTCATATTTTTATGCTATATCCATCCGTAGATGGACATATATTTATGAACACAAAACAGGCCGCGCTCGCGCGCAAACAGCTGGAACGCCGTCTCGCGCCATTGCGGGAACTTAAGCTCATTGCACCGCCTCGCGGTTGGATGAAAGCCATCCGCGAAGCTCTGGGGATGAGCACACGACAACTCGCCACTCGGATGGGGGCAGCCCCCTCGCGCATTCCGGCCATCGAGAAAGCCGAGGTTTCGGGCGCGACGACGATCAAGACGCTTCGGGAAGCCGCGGCGGCAATGAACTGCACGTTCGTTTACGCCTTCGTACCGATCAAGCCACTCGACGACATCCTTCACGAGCGAGCGGCAGAAAAGGCGGGGCAGGACATGGCGCGCCTGGATCATACGATGATGCTGGAAAACCAAGCTTTGCTCAAGCCGGATCTGGAGGACGAACGCCGCCGTCTCATTGACGCCATTCTGGCCGGTTCGCCCCGACGCCTGTGGGAGAATGACTGACTCCCATGGCAGACGCCGATCCTCGGTTCCAAGACGATGACGAAGCGAACACACCGCTAACCGCCGAGGAGCGGGAGCAGCTCATCCCTTCCTACATCACATTGCGGCATGAGTTAAACGAGGCCGAACAGGTCAACATCGGCGAAGGCTTGCGCTGGGCGATGTCACGAAGGCGTGACGTCCTCGACCAGGAATCCTTGAACGAGCTGCACCGCCGCATGTTTGGCGAGGTGTGGCGTTGGGCGGGACAATACCGCACGACGGGCCGGAACATTGGCGTTGCTGCATATCGTATCGCAATGGATGTCAGGCAGACAGTCGACGATGGCCGCTATTGGGTCGAGCACGGTACCTATCCACCCGATGAGATCGCTGTCCGGTTCAGCCACCGTTTGGTCGCCATCCATCCCTTCCCAAACGGAAACGGACGATTTTCCCGCCTGGTGGGCGACCTGCTCGCTCGCCAGCTCGGACGACCACCGTTTAGCTGGGGCCGGGCAAACCTGATTGACGCTGGCGAGACCCGTGCCCGCTATGTCACGGCGCTCCGGGCGGCCGACAATCACGAGATCGAACCCTTACTAGGGTTCGCGCGCTCGTAGGGGTCACAGGCACGCTCTCATGACCGTCGTGGGTGTGGGAAGCACAGGACGACCTCGCCGAGTTTACATCGAGGCGGTCGATTTCAACCTGACCGGTGTGCCGCGATCCGATCATGCGCGATTGATCCGCTCTTATCCGCGGATTGGGTACTGCATTTGCCATGTTTGTCACCAGCCTTCCACTCTTTAAGGAAGGACACAAGACTGAGCTCGCCCCACCGTATATCGAGGATTCTCATCCTGCGTGGATTTCGCGGCACGCCGGGCAAGTTGGTATGTTCAGAACTGCCCCAAAATTGTTGGGATCAGATGTTCTTGCGATCATCACGGAAGGGGCTATTGGCCGCAAATTTCTGCTCACGTCCCAGACGAAGCCGGTCAGTTCGCGGGCAATCGCATTGTTGACTTTCGGTTGCGGTTTGCCGATGGCGAGCCGACAGTATCATTGGTATAGCCTGGCTTTTGCCTTCCACGCGATGGCCCGATATCGTGCCATCCCCCAAATGCTCGGGGCCAGTCTGATCGCGACTTGGATGTCTGCGCTGATAACGCCCGCCTTGATAGTAATCGAACCGGAGGCTCGTTGAAGAAGCCTCTTAGCCATTGATTAACCTGGGTTTCTCATTTGGTGGTCTTGAAGAGATTCGGACCAAGGACCGGGTAAAGTCTCTACTCGTCGCCGACCTCGGTAGGCCACATTTGCGCGCCATGCAAAACGCGCAGGATCCGTATTCTATCGATCTTTACAACGTAAGCGGCGATGTAAGGTGTGTGCGGTATGACAAACTCCCGAGTGCCAGTTATTCGGCCGGGACGTCCACTTTCAGGAAACTCAAGAAGACGACGTGCAGCACGAACAATCGCCTCGTCGACATGAGCCGCTGCCCGTGGATTTTCTTTTTCAATGTAGCTGAAGATGGCATCGCGATCGTCAAGCGCATATTGCGCCCAAACAAGCTTCATCAGTCGCGCACCTCTGCTTTGCGTAATGCTACCGCCCGGCGCTCTCGAAAACGCACCTCGGCGTCACCATCGTCGAGATCCGGTCGAGTGTCCTCTAGCGCCTGTAATACCTTCGCACGAAACCACGCATCGTGAGCCTCGCTGTGGTTGATAAGTTCGAGCGGTACGGCTCCCTCATTTGCTGTCCGAGTCAGAAGAATTCGGACAGCATCCGACAGGGTCAAACCCATATTTTCGAGAACCGCCGTGGCGCGTTCTTTTACGTCGGCATCAATCCGAGTCTGGACGAGTGCATTTGCAGCCATACTGTGGATCTCCTTCACCGCAAACGTAATTCATTTGAATGACATTTTCTAGAGCAAAGTTCGTTCTTCTATGGTCGCCTTGAAATGATCTGAACCGACGAACCCTCAACTAAATCATTTAAACACCTGAAAAAATCAATAATTTGCGGCGTAGCGCAATTTATGGAACGCATTTGTCGTGAATCATCGAAATTGTATTGTGCAGCCAGCCATCGATCACGCTGACTCCTAAACCTTCAGCGCTTCGAGCCCCGCATAAAGCTCCAGCGCTTTCGGATTGCCGAGCGCTTCCTTTTTTTCACTGGCCTCCATGCACAACCTCTCGGACAGCGAGTTCGACGATCTTGCCGGAGGTGCGCGGAATATCGGCGACCTGGGTCACCTTTGCAAGCACGTGACGCGGTGAGGCGCCGGTGTGGATCTTCGACTTGATCTTCTTCTCGAGATCGGCGTCCAGCGCCAGGCCTGGTCCAAGGCGAACGAAAAGAATCACCCGAACGTCGTCGTCCCAGTCCTGGCCAATGCAAATGGCTTCGGCGACTTCGTCGAGCCGTTCGACCTGGTTGTAGATTTCGGGCGTGCCGATGCGCACGCCGCCCGGGTTGAGGGTCGCCTCCGAGCGGCCATCGATGATCAGGCCGCCATGTTCCGTCCATTCGGCGAAGTCGCCGTGCTACCAGACATTGTCGAAACGCTCGAAACAGGCGGCGCGGTATTTGGCGCCGTTATCGTCGTTCCAAAAGCCAACGGGCAGGGAGGGAAAAGCGCGCGTGCAGACCAGCTCGCCCTTCTCGCCCGCACCGCCCTGCCCTCGTCATCCCACGCATCGACGGCGAGGCCGAGGCCGGGCCCCTGAATCTCGCCGCGCCAGACCGGCGTTACAGGATTGCCGAGCACGAAACAGGAAACGATATCGGTGCCGCCGGAAATCGAGGCGAGCTGCACATCCTCCTTGATGCCCTCATAGACGAAGGTGAGGCCCTCGTGAGACAAGGGCGAGCCGGTGGAAATGATGAGACGAAGCTTAGAGAGATCATGGGTCCTCAGCGGTTCAATGCCGCCTTTGCGCATCGCGTCGAAATATTTGGCTGATGTGTCGAAGATGGCGAAGCGCTCCTCAGCGGCGTAGTGCCACAAAACGTTGCCTGAGGGGGCGAAGGGCGAGCCGTTGAACAAGCATACGTCCCGCCACTTGCCATTCCTGACGCAAGCCAGTTCCACATCATTCAGCCGCAGGTGGTGAAATAGAAGAGGGCTATCGAGAACGCGCAGTATATCGTGCTGGAGTCGGAAGAGGTCGCCGCCGCCGTACCCGATAGCGACAAGACCTTGAAGATCGAGGCCTTCATTTCCTGTTTACAGATCGATTTCACCTATTTCGAGAAGCCCTATTACCTGGCGCCCAACAAGATGGACACGGCAGGTGGAGGGAGGTTCAGTCGAAAAAGCCCGCATCCTCTTCCCTGAGATATCTCCTGGCCCCTTCAGCGTCGATATCGAGGCCCAGCCCCGGCGCTTCCAGTAGGTCCACCATGCTGTCCTTCACGATCTGCGGCGGCAAGCCGATTACCAGGTCCTCCCACCAGGGGTCGGAGGCGGTCGGATATTCGAAGGCGATGTAATTTGCCGGCAACGTGGCGCAGACATTGATCAACGCGCCGAGGCCCAGCAGGCCGTTAGCAGTGCCGTGCGGTGCCATCAGGATCGAGTGCATGTAGGCGTGCTCGGCGACCCATTTGAGCTCGGCAATGCCGCCAACATCGGCTGGATCGGGGCCGATGACGCGTACCGCCTGCGTCTCGATCAGTTCCTTGAAATTGTGCCGCAGGTAGATCTGCTCACCAGTGTGGATTGGCGTCGAGGTGGAGGTTGTCAGTTCCCGATAGGCCTGCGGATTGACCCACGGCACATAGTCGCCCGTCAGCATGTCCTCGAGCCACATCAAATTGTACTTCTCTACCGCGCGAGCGAACTTAATCGCATCGGGCAGCATCCAGCCCGGACCGCAGTCGAGTGCCAGGCTGACTTTGTCGCCCAGCACTTCCTTCATCGCGATCACGCAGTCGAGCATGTGATTGAAACCGCGCTCGCTGATCACGCCCTGATCCATGGCACCATGATAGCCGGCCTTCTTCTGCGTCACGCCGTAGTGGAAGCCCTCGATGGTGTCCTTCATGTTGGAGTGGAACGAGATTCCTTGCTTGACCATGAAGAAGTTCTGCGGCTGCTGCATCATCCATTTGACGTCAGCGGCGTATTCCTCCGGCCGGTCGCCCGTGCGTTTCTGGCGAACCGAGCCATTGTAGACGCGCACCTTGTCCCGCACCTTGCCGCCGAGCAGTTTATAGGCGGGCACGCCCGCGGCCTTGCCAGCAATATCCCACAGCGCATGCTCAATAGCGCTCACTGCCGCGCCGTACGGCTTGAAAGAGCCGCGTTGGCGGATCTTCAACATTACTCTCTCGACGTCGGTCGGGTCCTCGCCGACCAGCGCCTCGCGGAAATGCAGCACCCAGGGCTTGAGGTAGGACTTGGTGAATTCGACTTCGCCCAAGCCATAGAGGCCCTCGTCCGTAACGATGCGGACGATCGGGTGTTTGCCGATAACGGCGCAGCGGAGATCGGTGATCTTCATCTTCGTTCCTTTTCGCCTCAGCTCCAGGTGCGATCCCAGGAATACTCATCGTCCCAGTGATCCGTAGGCTGCCAGATGCCGGTGACACCCGGCTGCAGATGCTGCGAGATCACCTCGTCGACGACGTCGTCAATCCCCAGGCCCGGCTTGTCCGGAACAGTGATAAAGCCGTCCTTAACCAGCGGCTTGGGAAGGCCGGTGACGATATCGTCCCACCAGTCGACATCGGCAGAGTGGTATTCGAGCGCCATGAAGTTTTCAGTCGCGGTCGCGACATGTGCCGCGGCCATTGCGGCGATTGGACTTTCTGCCATGTGGATGGCCATGGCGATACCATGGTCCTGCGCCATATCGCCGATCTTCTTGGTCTCGAGGATACCCCCGCTGGTGAGCAGGTCCGGGTGGATAACGGAGAGGCCGCCGCTCTTGAGCAGAGGCTCGAAGCCCTCCTTCAGGTATATGTCCTCCCCGGTGCAGATCGGCACCGTGGTGGCGCCCTGCAGTTGTCGGTACTGCTCGGTGTACTGCCATGGGATCACGTCCTCAAGCCAGGCTGGCACGTATTTTTCAATTCGCCTGGCAAGGCGAATGCCGTTCTGCACTGAGATATGGCCGATATGGTCGATCGCGAGCGGCACATCCATGCCGATGACCTCACGAACCTCGGCGATGTATTGCTCAAGCAGGTCGAGGCCCTTGTCGGAAAAGTGGAGGCCGGTAAACGGGTGCTGGACGTTATGCAAATCGTACACAGCGTTGCGGACGCGCCGCTCGTCAAAGGTCTTCACTGCGCCGCGACCGGGGTGGTCGCGGTATCCTTCTAGTGAGCCGGCAGGAAACACGACCGCACCGGGCACATCCGCGATCTGCATCAGTCCCAAATCCATCTTGAGGAAGGTGAAGCCGAGCTCCATGCGCTGCTTGAGGCGCTTGCCGGTCTCGGTGCCGCTCGGCACGGTGGCGTCGGTATCGCAGTAGACGCGCACTTTCTCCCGAAAACGACCGCCGAGCATCTGGTAGATGGGGACGCCATAGCCCTTGCCGACAAGATCCCACAACGCGATTTCAACCGCCGATACGCCGCCGCCTTGCCGGCCGTGCCCGCCGAACTGCTTGATCCGGCGAAACAGTCGATCGATGTTGCAAGGGTTCTCGCCAAGCAACCGGCTCTTCAGCATCATCGCGTAGGTGGCGCTGGCACCGTCGCGCACCTCGCCAAGCCCGACGATGCCCTGGTTGGTGTAAATCTTAAGCAGCACTGAGGTGAACGGCGCGCCGACAATTTCGGCTACCCGCATGTCGGTGATGCGAAGGTCGGACGGCTTGGAATGCGTGTTCACCCGATTGAGCGCCTCGTCGGCTCCATCTGCCTCTGGCATGATTTATCCTCGTTCTGGTCGGCGGGGCTCGTCGTCGCGCACGCTGAGGCGGCGTAGAGCGTTGCTACCTAGTCCAGCTCTATCTCGTGATTTTGAAGGTAGTCGCGGTTCATTTCAACGCCGAGACCAGGCTTGGGCGTAAGCTTGAGGCTGCCATTCGAAACATCGAGTGCTCTGTCGATGAGGTGATCGTATTTGCCCAGGTTCCACTCAGACGTTTCAAGTTTGTAGAAATTAGGAACGGTCATCATCACCTGCGCTCCCGCAACCACGTTGATCGGCCCTGCGGCGTCATGCGGCGAGACCGGGATGTAGTAGGCTTCGCATAGGGCAGAAATCTTCTTAAGTTCGGTAATGCCGCCGGTCCAGGTGACGTCCGGCATGATGTAGTCAGCGAGCTTGTTTTCGAGCACCGGCACGAAATCCCATTTCGTGTGGCCGCGCTCGCCCCACGAGATAGCGGCGCTGACCTTCTCACGGACCTGTCTGAGAGCGTTGAGGCTCTCCGGTGGACAGGGCTCCTCGAACCAGTCGATCTGACCAGCTTCCTCGAGGCTCCGACAAAGGCGAATGGCGGTGGGAACGTCGAACCGGCCATGCGCATCGATGAGGATGTCGACATCAGAGCCCGCCGTTTCGCGGATCAGAGCCGTGAGTTCGGCGGCTTCGCGCTCATCCTTGCGGGTCATGCTGCCATCGAGGTAGCCGTCGCGCTGTTCGCGAGGCTGTCCATCGGCGGTGCGGCCTTGGTGGGGGAAAGGATCGAACTTGAGCGCAGTGTGGCCGGACTCGACGATGTCTCGAATTTCGCGGACCACAGCCTCATTGCTGGTAAATTTAGCCTGGTGGGGATGAGTGTAGAGCGCAATTTCATTGCGTACCGGTCCACCCAACAGCTCGTAAATCGGCTTACCCAAGACTTTGCCTCGGATGTCCCAGAGGGCTATGTCAATGGCGCTCACGCATTCGACTGCGGCGCCGCGACTGCCCATGTAGGTGAAGCTGCGGAATATCTTGTGCCACAGATACTCAATACGCGCCGGGTCCTCGCCTGTCACAGCGGCACCGATCTGCCTCAGGATCGTGCAGAGGGCGCGATTGGCGAGCCTTGTCGTGGTGGTGATCTCTCCCCAGCCGCTCACCCCCTCGTCGGTCGTCACTTCGACGAACAGAAACTCTCCCCAATAAGAAGCATCGGACTTGATTAGCCACGGCCGAACGCTGGTGATTTTCATCTCAATTGCCTTGATCCGAAGTGGTCGGGATAACGATATTCCACGCCATGTATTCTATCCTGCCCGAGCGGCGTTACGCGCACGCATGTGTTCGAGGATGTGCCGGCCGGAGCCCTCGACATGGCGTGCAATGAGTTCGCCTGCCTCGTTCGCATTTCCCGCTTTTACATGCGCGATGAGCTCGCGATGCTCGCGAAGGATCGCGGCGCGCCGGGCGAGCGTGAAGTTGAAACGCCGGCTCACGGCTCGAAGCACTTCGCGATGCTTCCACCAAAGCTCGGCGGCATGGCGGTTGTAGTGTCTTTGGTACATTATGGTGTGAAAGGCGGTGTCCAGCTCGCTGTGCCTGAACGTGTCGGCGAAGTTGTTCTCTTCAATCAAGCCTTGGATGCGTTCGAGTTCAGCAATGTCCTCGACGGTGGCCATATTCACGAACCATCGCGTCAGTGCCGGCTCGATCAAGACTCCTATCTCGTAGATGTCCCGAACAAAATCCTGGTCTATGGGCCGGACGCGCGCTCCGCGGTTGGGAACAAGGGTGACAAAGCCCTCCCCGCGCAACAGTTGCAAAGCCTCACGCACGGGGTTGGTCGAGGTGCCGTGGCGCCGGGCGAGATCGGTGACCACAAGCCGTTCGTTGGCAGCGAGCCGCCCTTCGATGATGTCTTCCCTGATCAGTTGATAAAGCGAGGCGCCCTCGCTGGAGGCCCCGATAGCGTCAATCCCTTCGGGTGGCTCTGCTTTAAAATCGCTTGTATCGGCCAAGACTGTCCCCAATCAATACACACATTGCTCAGATATCATGCGAGGCTTCTGCAAACAATGTACGATTTCTCTAGTTGACAGGCAATCAACGATCTGAAAACGTATGATTAGCTCGAAGGGATACATTCGCTGAAAACGTCCTGCGGCCGACGAGCAAAGACCGCTCGCCTTGAGGCAGAGCGGCATGGGAGAGAACCTGGAGGATACCTATGACGAGGATTTCACTCGGAGGTGCCGTCCTGCGCGGCACTGTCTCCACTGCTTTGATGGTATCGTTGATGTCCGCGTCGGCGCTGGGTGCGCCGGTCGACTTGAGCAAGTGGTCGCCGCAATATGTGCGCTCCATTGCCGGGACCCAGGATTTTGACACGGCGGGCGATTGCGCCAAGGTCACCCCGCTCGACTACAAGGGGCGACTGACTTTCTGGTATCAGGGCGTGTTCGAGGGAGACCCCGACCTCCTGCGAGAGTATTATAAGGAGTTCTTCAAGACCTTCCGCAAAACCTATCCAAACATCCAGCTTGAGGAACAAGCCCTCACCTATAACGACCTGCTGGACAAGTTCCGGACCGCGCTCCTTGGCAATGCAGCGCCCATGGCGGTCCGACTGCAAATCCTGGGGGGCACCGAGTTCGCCTCAAAGGGTTATTTGCAGCCGCTCAAACCCGAGGATGTAGGGTATTCGACCGAGGATTTCTGGCCCGGCGCAATGAAGGCTGTAACTTGGGAGGGGGTGACCTACGGCATTCCAACCAACAACGAGACGATGGCGTTCATCTGGAACGCCGACATCTTCAAGCGTGCAGGCCTGGATCCGGACAAGGCTCCGGCAACCTGGGACGACGTCGTCCAGTATTCCAAGCAGATCCACGACAAGCTCGGCATTGCCGGTTACGGCCTCGTGGCTCGCAAGAATGCCGGCAATACGCCGTACCGCTTCATGCCGCAGCTGTGGGCCTACGGCGGCGGCGTCTTCGACGAAGCTACCGCCAACCCGACCTATAAGAAGGTCGAGCTCAATAGCCCGCAGAGCAAGGCGGCATTGCAAGCCTCCTACGATATGTATGTTCGCGACAAGTCGGTTCCGGTTTCGGCGCTCACCAACCAGCAGGCCGACAACCAGCCCCTCTTCCTCGCTGGCCAGCTCGGCATGATGATTTCGCACCCGTCCGACTACAACGTCATGCTCGACCTGCAGAAAAAAGCGACGGATACCGACAAGGATAAGGCGCAGACCGTCATCGACAACATGCGCTACGGCCTGATTCCAACTGGCCCCGACGGCAAGCGTGCCGTCGTGTTCGGGGGCTCCAACATTCACATCCTGAAGCCCGAATATGTCGAGGGCGGCAAGGTAGACGAACCGGCTGCAAAGGCTATCATCTGCATGTGGACGAGCCCCGAATGGTCACTGAAGATGGCCTATGCCGGCTCGAACCCGGGAAACCTTAACGGCTTTAAGACCAAATGGATGAAGGAACGTCTGGACAACATCAAGTTCCTTGATGTCACGACCTCGATGCTGCCCTACGGCATCCCGTTCCCGGCGCTGCCACAGTCCCCCGAGATCATGAACATTATCGTCCCGGACATGCTGCAGAATGCCCTGACCGGAGCCATGACCGTCGACCAAGCAGCGGACGACGCGGCCAAGAAGGTAAAAGACCTGACGGACGGCGGACTCTAGACCAAGCCTGACGATCTGACCGGCTGCGTCTCGATTGCAGCCGGTTTGTTCCGAAGAATAAGGGCACGGCACAGTGACGATCTTGACTGGCAAGGCCGAGACTCGCCGAAGACTTCAACCCGGTAGGTCCGGCGTGCTGCGAAAGATTTGGGAGCACCGCGCTGATTACGCGTACGTGCTTCCTGCGATCGCCGTGATGCTCATCGTCATAGCCTACCCTATCTACTACACGATCGAGCTGTCGTTCTTTAATACACCGCCTGGCCTGCAGCTCCGGGACAAAATTTTCATCGGCCTCGACAACTACATCGCCATCGTCACAAGTCCGGTGTTCTGGAAGGTCACCTCGAACACTCTTATCTGGACACTGGGATCCACTTTCATCTCATTTGTCCTGGGGTTTGCCAGCGCCCTGGCGCTCCATCGTGACTTTGCCGGCCGTGGCATCCTGCGCGCCGTCCTGATCATTCCCTGGGTCATCAGCGCGGTCGCCGCGTCCTATATCTGGAAGTGGATCTATCATTCGGATTTTGGGATTATCGGCGCGGTGCTGGTCGGCCTCGGATTGGCCGACCGGCCGCCGAATTTCATCGACAGCGTCAGCACTGTGCTGCCCTCGCTGATCGTCGTCAATATCTGGCGGGAGTTTCCGTTTGCCATGATCATGATGATGGCTGGCCTGCAGACAGTCCCCGACCAGTTGCTGCGCGCCGCAAAAGTCGACGGAGCCAATGCATGGCAGCGGTTCTGGCACGTCACCTTTCCGCACTTGAGAAACGTCTCGACGGTGACGATCCTTCTGCTGGCAGTGGCCAACTTCAATTCTTTCATCATCCCCTGGATCATGACCGGCGGCGGGCCGTCGAACGCATCGCATATCTGGATCACCCACATTTATGAACTCGCCTTCGGCCGCCAGCGCTGGGGGGTGGCATCGGCCTATTCGGTGCTGCTGTTCCTGATCCTGATGTCGCTCGGCTACTTCTACGTCCGTGCGCTGAGCGGTAACGAACAGAAGGATGGGAGCGAATGAGCACGATTGCCGAGAATGCTCATCGAGGCCAGGCGCGTCGTCGTGTGCGCATCGATGGATGGCGGTGGGGCGGACGCATCTTTCTTGTGTTCATGCTGCTTTACACCGCGTTACCGATGATCTGGATGCTGATCACCTCGATCAAGTCCGGCTTCGCGGCCATGCAATTCCCGCCGCAATGGTGGCCGGACCAACCCACCCTTGCCAGCTACCAGAAGCTGCTCGATCCGCAAAACAGCGTCGGTCAGGACTTCCTGCGCTTCTTCTGGAACAGCCTTTTCGTCTCCACCGCCACGACCATCCTTTCGGTGATCGTGGCAGTTCCTGCGGCCTACGCGTTTTCGCGCTTCACCTTCCCGGGCCGGAACTTTCTGTTCTTCGCCGTCTTGCTTCGCAACATGTTCCCGGCCGTGATCTTTCTCGTGCCGCTCTTCATCCTGATGCGCGCGATCGGGCTGGTAAACACGCATGGGTCGCTCATCCTCACCTACCTCACATTCGGCCTGCCGCTGGCAATCTGGCTCCTGAAGGGTTTCTACGACAACATCCCGGTGCAGCTCGAGCAAGCGGCGCGCATCGACGGGGCAACGCGGTTCCAGGCCTTTGTCCTGATCGTGATGCCGCTCTCGACGCCAGGAATCATCGCCACGGCGATCTATTCCTTTATCGGCGCGTGGAACGAATACATCTATGCCTACACCTTCCTCTCCAAGAACGAGCAGTTGACACTCCCGGTCGGCATCCAGCGCTTCTTCTCGGAAAATACGACGGACTTTCCGGGCCTGATGGCGGCCAGCTTTATGATGAGCGTGCCCGTCGTGGTCCTGTTTCTCGTCCTGCAACGATACTTCGTACGCGCCCTCACGGAAGGCGCAGTCAAGCACTAGGGGAGTTGCCGGTGGCCCACGTGGTCCTCAAAGATCTGATCAAGACCTATGGCAGCTTCAAAGCTGTCAATAATGTTTCGCTGACGGTCAACGACGGCGAATTCGTTGCGCTCGTCGGCCCTTCAGGCTGCGGCAAGACAACCACGCTCAATCTTGTGGCGGGGCTCATCCCCATCACATCTGGCGACATCGTCATCGGCGACCGGGTGGTCAACGACCTCGACCCCAAGGACCGGGACATCGCAATGGTGTTCCAGAACTACGCGCTCTATCCGCAAAAATCGGTCTATAAAAATCTGGCGTTCCCGCTGCAGATGCGCAAACTGCCAAGGGACGAGATCGACAAGAAGGTCAAGGAAGCAGCGCGAGTGCTCGACATGACGCAGCTGCTCGAGCGTAAGCCGCGCGAACTTTCGGGCGGGCAACAGCAGCGCGTGGCCCTGGGCCGCGCCCTCGTTCGAGATCCGGCGGTATTCCTGATGGATGAACCACTGTCCAACCTCGACGCAAAGCTGCGTGTGCAGATGCGGTCGGAAATCAAGCGCTTCCACCAGGACCTCAAGGCGACGATCATCTATGTGACCCACGACCAGCTCGAAGCCGTAACCATGGCCGACAGGATGGCGGTGATGAACGGCGGCTACCTGCAGCAATACGATTCACCGGCGCAGGTCTTTGCCCATCCGGTGAACATGTTCGTCGCCAGCTTCGTCGGCAGCCCGGCGATGAGCCTTGTTCCGCTGGAGGCATCAACGGCAAGCGGCAACACTGTGTTGACCAGCGCGGAGGGCTGGCGCCTCGAGCTCTCGCCACAGAACGCCCAGAAGGTCGCGAGGGCAACCACCAAGAAAGTCGTGCTCGGCGCACGTCACTCGACGATCAAGCTGCACAAGAGTGCGGTGCCAGGAAGCGTCCCTGCGAAGGCCTACACGGTCGAGCCGACCGGCGATGTCACCTTCATACAGGCGTTCCTGTCTGGCGTCATCGTCAACGTCAGCGTGCCGCCGACCATTGCCGTCGCGCCCGACGAGCAGATTTGGCTCGAGTTCGACCAGGAGCGGATGCATCTGTTCGACGGCGAAACAGAAATGGCCCTCAAGGCCAGCTGAGACAGAGCGGATGCGTGTGGAACGAGGACGTGGATGACTACGAAGCTTAAAATCACCGCTATCAAGCCCTATCCGGTATGGGTAGGAACACGCAACCAGATGCTCGTCAAGGTCGAGACAGACAACGGCATCTTCGGCTGGGGCGAAAGCGGTTTGAGCGGTCGCGAGAAGGCAGTGGCCGGCGCGATCGAGCACTATCGCGAGTTTCTCATCGGCCGCGACCCGATGCAAATTGGTCGGATCTGGCAAGAAGTTTATCGTAGCCAATACTTCGAGGGCGGGCGCGTTCTGCAGGCGGCGATTTCCGCCATCGACATTGCCCTTCACGACATCAAGGGCAAGGCGCTGGGGGTGCCGGCCCACGACCTGCTGGGCGGCAAGCAGCGCGACCGCATTTCTACCTTCGCCTCGACCGGTGACGAGGCCGAGGGCGATGTTGCCATCGAGCGAGCCCGCGAACTATGCGCACAGGGGTGGCAGGCAATCCGCTTCTTCCCCATCGGGCAAAACAGCAAGGACTTCTTTGAGCCGCGCGAGTCGATCGGCGCTACCGCAAGTATGCTAAACAAGGCGCGCGAGGCGCTGGGCGACAACGTCGTGCTCGGCATCGACTATCACCATCGGCTCTCGGTGGCAGAGGCGGCGAGCTTCTGCAACAAGCTCGGCCGTGGCGTGCTTGATTTCCTCGAAGAGCCGATACGAGACGAGACCCCGGAGGCCTACGAATCTCTGCGCACGATGACCGACATCCCGTTCGCCATCGGCGAGGAATTTGCTAGCAAGTGGCAGTTCCTGCCCTACATCGAGCGAGGCATCCATCAGTTCAACCGGCTCGATGTTTGCAATGTTGGCGGGCTCACCGAAGCGATGAAGGTCGCTGGCTGGAGCGAGGCGCACTATGTGGACCTGATGCCGCACAATCCCCTCGGCCCAGTCTGCACGGCCGCGACCATCCATCTCGCCGCCGCGGTACCGAATTTCGCTTGGCTCGAGACCAGGGCGCCCGAAGCAAAGCTGGGCTTCGATAATTCCGACTTCTTCCCAGTACAACCACGGCTCGACGGCCCCGACTATCCGGTCAGCGATCTGCCGGGGCTCGGCGTCGAGGTCAACGAAGAGGCGGTCAAGGCGGAGAGCTTTCGTTTCTGGGAAGCGCCTCACCTGAAGCGCCGCGACGGTTCTGTCACAAACTGGTAGTTTCATCCACCGGAGCCTAAAATGACGCATACACCCGACATTACGCGACCGCCCAAAGAGCTGATCGACGCACTGAAGGAAATCGGCGCCGCGACGGTTTCCGGCACGCTTGGCCACATGGGTTTCCGCAATCCGCACATGGTCGGTCCCGTGCCGCAGAATCGCGGGAAGTCGATCGTCGGGCCGGCCCTGACGCTTCAATTCATGCCGCAGCGGCCGGACCTCTTCACCGAGGGAGAATATGCAGATCCGGAGACGCAGTTGCACCGCCATGTGCTTTATCACGTGCACGAGGGCGATGTGGTCGTGGTCGACGCGCGCGGCGACATGAGCTCGGGCGTCTTTGGCGATATGATGTCGACGTATTTCAAAGGCAGAGGCGGCGCTGGCATCGTAATCGACGGGTGCATGCGCGATCGGCCCAATGTCGAGAAGCTAGATCTCCCCCTATGGCTGCGCGGCTGGACGCCCAACTATCATGTGCAGACTGGCATCTATCCCAACGCCGTCAACGTTCCGATTGCCTGCGGCGGTGTCACGGTAATCCCCGGAGACATCGTCGTCGCCGACGATGACGGGGTGGTGGTGCTTCCAGTCGCAATGGCCCCGAAGGTAATCGAAGAATCGCAAAAGCATCACGATTGGGAGGAGTTCTCGCGAGTGAAGCTTATGGGGGGCGGGTCGTTGCAGCGCTACTATCCGCTGCATGACGATGCCCGCGGAGAGTACGAAGAGTGGCGCAAAACAAAACGCTCGGGAACAACTTAGCCAATGGATTACCCTAGGCGGGCGGCGAACTTTCTGGGATATCGCCGGCGTCTACACAAAAAGCACTGAGTCGAATTTCGCCCTCGGCGCCCGCTTTTCGATCAGGCAGCCGGGATCCAGACGCCGAGGTTCGCCGAATGTCACCTTCTATGAAGGGTGTCGGATGCCGGCAGCTTTGGGCCGAACGTTGCATGGCGGCGTCGGGTCTTCGGAACTAGTGGACGTTCAGATCGCGAGGGGCTGAAAATTTTAACTTCGGGCCACGTTCCGCCACCAAACTTTAGATTTGCGCTCACATTGTAGAGGCCGCATCGATTGCCATGCCCTACCGGCATCGCCGGGCGAAGACCGACCGCATCGATCCTGATGTGATGGGATACGAACCATCGGCCTCACAGCCTCTTTTCAAAGATGCTGAAAACTCGGCCTTTGTTGTGTAACCCGTATTTATGGAACTAACAGGCGGTGCAATTGAGCCGGCCCGAGCGCATGGCGGCGGCGATCTTTTCCGATTGTAGAAGGCAGAGATCGCCGACTATTCGAGGCCGATCTTCATCCATTTTTGCGAGAGCTTGTTGATCGTGACGTTGAGCCCTTTTTCAACCTATCAAGCAGCCATCACGGAAGCCAACCGTCTCCCCTTTGGCTTTGCAGCTTACGCGTACACAACGTCGGCAAAAGTGAGCGCCGCGCTCGGGCGCGATATACAAAGCGGTATGGTGTCGATCAATCATCATGGTCTCGCGCTGCCGGAACTGCCTTTCGGCGGAATAAAGGACTCTGGTTATGGGTCCGAAGGCGGGACTGAGGCGATGGACAACTTCTTCAACACCAAGCTGATTACAGAAGCTGTCTGACCGGAGATTGCGAGGACGCAATATGCGTCGCCGGCGACATTCCTTCAGTCGCGTTCCCGCGGCCGAGTTGACGATGCATTTCGGCATGCCGGTCGTACCCGAAGAAAACAAGGACGACCTGCGGATGGGAGAGCGGCAACCCACAAATTTGGGTTCTCGGGCGTCATGAGCGGACATGAATGCCTTGAGGGTGCGCCCATTCGCCAGCCTTGCGGCAAGGCATACCGCCCCGCCAGGCAATAGCCCCCGACGGCGACCGGTACGCCGAGCCGTGGGCTCCGGCATCGTCACCTTCTCGCCAACATCAACGCTTTTGCCGCTCAATTTCCTTCGGCCCACGTCCCAATCAACATGGTCATGAAGCGCTCGGCTGCGGGCGAAAGCGTCCCACCGCGACGGCGCACAATGCCGATCGTTCGCGAGATTTGAGGATTGCGAATAGGTCTCGTGACGAGAAACGGGTGCTCCTCTTGTGGTGTGGCGAGTTTCGGCAGAACCGAAATTCCAAGCCCGGCTTCCACGAGACCAAGTGATGTCGAAAGATGCGTGACTTCATACGACCAGCGCAGTTTCAGGTTCGATTTCGCCAATGCTGCATCCAAAAGCGTACGATTGCCGCTGGATCGGTGAACCGTGATCAGTTGATAGGGCGCCAGATCGTCCCATTCGAGTTCGCTCTTGGCCGCCAACGGATGATCCTTGCGTGCCGCAAGCACGAACGGATCTTCGATGAGCCGGTCGAAGACAAGGTCGGGATCTGAAAAGCCCATGATATTGATGCCGAACTCGACCTCCCCGCGGGCGACTGCTTGCAGACCGTCGGTGGCCGGCAAATCGAGAATGCGAAAACGAATATTGGGATATTCGGCGCTGAACTGCTTGATGACGGTCGGCAAAAAATAGAAAGCAGCCGTCGGCAGGCATGCGATCGTCACAAGACCGCTGCGCTGGGACCCAACATCGCGCACTGCAAACAGCGACGTGTCGAACTCCTCAAGCATGCGCCGTACCAGGGGGATCAGCTCCGCGCCAAGGGCGGTTGTCGAGACATGACGCGTCGTGCGCTCGAGCAACGGTGCCCCGATTGCCAGCTCGAGCTTCTGAATTCGCCGGCTGAGTGCCGGCTGTGACAGATTAAGCGCTTCGGCAGAGCGGTGGAAGTTTTCCAGTTCGACGACTGATAGAAACGCGCGCAGATCCAGTATCTCGCAATTAATGCTCACAACGCATCATTCCCTCTGATATTCGCATTTCACATATCAATCGTTTTGCCGCTTACTGCAACAAAGAAGCTGATTGATATTTAGATCACATCAGTATGCGGACACAACCATGAACGACCTGATTTCCATTCCCTGCGTTCTGATGCGAGGCGGCACCTCCAAAGGACCGTTCTTCCTCGCATCCGACCTTCCGTCGGATTCGCGTCAACGCGATCAGATCCTGCTTTCGGTTATGGGATCCGGTCACCCGTTACAGATCGATGGAATCGGCGGTGGCAATCCGGTCACCAGCAAGGTCGCCATCGTTGGTCCAGCAACCGTGTCCGATGCGGATGTGGATTATCTGTTCGCTCAGGTCCGCATCGATCAGCAATTCGTCGATACCTCGCCCAACTGCGGAAATATGCTGGCGGCCGTCGGGCCGTTCGCGATCGAGGCCGGCCTGATCAAGGCGACGACGGGGGTAACCCGCGTGCGCATTCACAACGTTAATACCGGCAAATTGATCGAAGCCGAGGTTCCGACCCCTGATGGCCGGGTTGCCTACATGGGAGATGCGTCGATCGACGGCGTGCCCGGCAATGCTGCGCCAATCGCGCTGACCTTCATGGATGCTGCCGGAGCACGCACGGGCATGCTTTTTCCCACCGGCAACCCGCGAGACAGGATCGATGGCATCGATGTGACCTGCATCGATTGCGCGATGCCGATGATGTTGCTGGAAGCCACCGCCCTCGGCGTGACGGGGAACGAACCTGCGGCCGTGCTTAATGCCAACGGCGCATTGCTCGAACGTCTCGAAACTCTGAGGCTCGAAGCCGGCCGGCGCATGGGTATGGGTGACGTCAGCAGTCAGGTCACGCCAAAGCCGGTTCTAATCTCGACGCCTAACAAGAGTGGCGATCTCGGCGTGCGCTATTTCATGCCACGTCAATGCCACCCGTCTCTCGCAACGACCGGTGCGGTCGGCATTGCCACAGCCTGCATCAGCGACGGAACCGTCGCCTCGCGGCTGATCGGCGACCGCAAGCCGCCGGTCGTTCTCGTTCTCGAACATCCAAGTGGTCGTTTGGAAGTGAAACTGGATACCCGCGACGGCAAGACAGTTGCCGGAATCCTGCGTACGGCCCGCCGCCTCTTCGAAGGCCGGGTCTTTGCAAAACCTATCGCGCAAATGGTTTGCGCGGCATAATCGAAAGTGGTTGCCGGGAGGGCGCCACGCATCAGGGAGGAATACGCATGCGTAAACTTTTGCTCGCCCTTGCAGCGACGGCCGCCTTCGCAGGTTCGGCTTTTGCGGAACCCGTCCGCATCAGCGTCGGGTCCTACAACCTCAACAACCTGCCCTTTCCGGTCGCAGCTGGCCTAGGTCTCTACGAGAAGGAAGGTCTTGAGGTGACCGTCGAAAACTTCGCATCGGGCGGTTCCAAGACGCTGCAGGCGCTCGTTGCCGGCTCCACGGATATCGCGGTCGGCTTCTACGACCACACCATCCAGATGCAGTCGCAGAACAAGGCTGTTGTCGCCTTCGTGCAGCTGGCCCGCAATTCCGGGCTCGTGCTTGCCGGTGGAAAGAACGCTACGTTTGATCCTGCCAAACCTGAAACGATCAAGGGCGCGAAAATCGGTATCACAGCACCGGGCTCGTCTTCAGACTTCTTCGTTCGCTATTATCTGCAGCGCCACAGCCTATCGGCTGATGACGTCTCGTTGATCGGAGTCGGCTCCGGTTCGGCTGCTGTTGCGGCGCTCGAGCAAGGAAAAGTTGATCTATTGGTCAACTACGATCCGGCGGCAACCTTTATCGAAGCCAAGGGTGTCGGCAAGATTTTGATTGACGCCCGCAGCGACGAGGGTGCCACGGAAATCTACGGCGGGATCTACCCGACCTCCGTCCTTTATGCGACGCAGGCCTATATCGATGAGAATCCGGAAACCATCCAGAAAGTCACAAACGCGACCGTTAAGGCGCTGGCCTGGATGAACACACACAGCGCTGAAGAGATTGTCGAAAAACTGCCGAAGGAATTCATCTCCGGTGACCGGGACACCTATGTGAAGGCTGTCGAGAATGCCAAACCGATCTTCTCGGTCGATGGCAAATTCAGCGAGACCGACACTCAGACACCCCTCGCCGTTTTGAAGAGTTTCAACCAAAAGGTTGCTGCCGCGACCATCGATCTTTCCAAAACCTACACGAGCGCATTCGTGGACAAAGTCACCGACAAGACCATCAACTAACCCCAGGAGGAGGCCATGGCATTGGCTGTCGTAAAACCCATGTCCGTTCCGACGGGCGAGCTAAACAAAAGGCCAATGGTATCGATTGACACAGTCACGATGTCATTCGGCTCCTATGTCGCGGTGCAGGACGTGAACCTGACAGTTGCCGATGGCGAGTTTCTCGCCATCGTGGGACCGACAGGCTGTGGCAAAAGTACCGTTCTCAACGCCATTGCCGGTCTTCTGAAGCCTGCCAGCGGCAGAGTGGCGATCGACGGCGCTCCGATTAAGGGCGTCCAGAACGATATCGGCTATCTCTTTCAGCAGGACGCACTGCTGCCCTGGAAGACATCGATCGAGAATGTCGAGCTGGGACTGCTGTTCAAAGGTGTGCCGAGTGCAGAGCGGCGCGAGCGTTCTATGAACTGGCTTGCGAAAGTCGGACTCAAAGGGTTCGAGCATCGCTATCCGCATCAGCTTTCGGGCGGCCAGCGCAAGCGCGTTCAGATGGCGCAGGCCCTGATCTCCGGCCCCAAGGTCATCCTGATGGACGAGCCCTTTTCGGCCCTCGATATTCACACACGGCACCTCATGCAAAACGAACTCCTGCGTCTGTGGCAGGAAGAGCGCAGGGCCGTCGTAATGATCACGCATGACCTTGAGGAAGCAATAGCCCTCGGCGACCGGGTCGCGATTCTGGCAGCCGGCCCTCGTTCACGGGTCATCGAAAGCTTCGCGGTGGAACTCGAGCGCCCCCGCGCACGTCGCGGAAATCACGCTCGATCCACGCTTTATGGATTTGTATCGAAATATCTGGGCTTCCCTGCGCGGCGAAGTGGAGAAAAGCTATGAGCGTCGTGACTGAACGCATCATCCAGCTCGGGATGCTGGTTTTTATCCTCGGCGGCTGGCAGCTCGGCGTGACCGCCGGCTTCATCGATGTCTTCTTCTTTCCAGCCCCGCTCGACATCTTCAACCAGATGGTCAGCTGGATTGTTGACCTCAGCTTCTATCGACATGTGTCAATCACACTGACGGAGACTGTGCTCGGCTACATCATCGGCACGGGCCTGGGCGTCGCAGCCGGGGTATGGCTCGGTCTCAGCCGCAGCACGGCACGGATTTTAGACCCCTTCATCAAGGGCCTGAACGCCATTCCGCGCGTCGTACTCGCCCCAATTTTCGTGCTTTGGCTTGGTCTCGGCCTATGGTCGAAGGTAGCGCTCGCAGTAACGCTTGTCTTCTTCATCACCTTCTTCAACGCGATGCAAGGCGTCCGCGAAGTCAACCCGGTCGTCCTCGCAAACGCAAGGATCCTCGGGGCCAAACGTTCCGATCTGTTGCGGCATGTCTATTTTCCGGCGGCGGCCAGCTGGATTTTGTCTTCCCTTCGCACGTCAGTTGGCTTCGCGGTGGTAGGCGCCATCATTGGTGAATATCTCGGCTCCTCTGCGGGGCTCGGTTATCTGATCGCGCAGGCGGAAGGCAACTTCGACGCGGTCGGAGTGTTTGCCGCATCATCATCCTGGCCTTGTTCGTGCTCATCATCGACCGCATTCTCGATGTTTTGGAAGGCCGGCTCATTAAGTGGAGACCGAACGCAGCAGAAGAAAGAGCGGCGTAACCAACCGGATCAGTTTCCATGTGATTGGAGCTGGGGTGCCGCCATCGGCATCCCGTTCTTTTTCGGCCTTGAATTCGAACGCGTAACCAACACCCGATTGTTGTGAATCGAAGTGCTAAAATCTTAGGCGCTTCTAAGCGGCCATTGTTTTTCGTGCCCAATTGGATTGGTCAGCACCCCAGACCCTAACTCTGATTTAGATCCTCACTCGTGGAACTTCCGAGTGGAGTAGCGGTTCTATGGCATAGACGGGGCGGGATGCCTTATGAAACTTGCCATTTCATGTCGGGTGACGCGGCATAGACGCAGTTCCAGCCATTCGCGTTTGCGCAAAAGAAAAGGTCGAGCAGGTGTCTCGGGCCGATAAGACGAAGACGGCTCTGGATGAATTGCGCATGCCGATGTTGGGCGCGCAGATCTTGCTCGGCTTTCAGTTCCATGCGCCATTTCAAAATGCTTTTTCCAATCTCAGTTTCCTCCAAAAAGGGATCGAAGTGATCCTGCTTTGCATCATGGTCGGGGTCATCGCAGTTCTGATTACGCCGAGCGCGCGCCATCGGATTGTGGAGCGAGGAGAAGCGACGAGATTTCAATGGGTTTGTCACGCGGATTTCTTGCTTGACGCTTGCCCCATTTGCCCTCGCACTCGGCTTGGGTCTCGGCGTTGCCACGAGCCGCAGTCTCGGAATATTGGCGGGGATCGTAGCCGGTATCTTAGGGGGCCTGGTGGCGCTTGGGTTGTGGTACGGTCCAATCCTGCTTCGTGACGGCGATGGAGATACGAGCATGTCTACTTTTGACGAAAAGACGCCGACCGCTGCCAAGATCGACTATGTGTTAACAGAAGCCCGCGTCGTACTGCCCGCGCCCGGGCATGAGGGTCGGGCGGAGCAAGAATTCAAACCATCGACATGCGGCTGTCGGCAACATCTTCCGAGGGAAGCCCTGTGCGCCCGAATATGAACCGAGATATCGCTGGCGAGAAACGTGGCCGGCTGAAGGCCATCAGGATTTCGCCGCGTGGAACGGCGATTTGCAGTTCGGACAGATATTGCTCGATCTCACCAGCCCAAGAAGTGGCCAGTGGATTTGGGCAATCCCTAATCCCGCTGTCGGGGATCATCATCACCAGCAACTTCATCCCATCAAGGGCCGTCACCACACGATCTTCTGGCGGCCGGTGTTAGTTGCTCCGCTGCCGACCGCGCCTTTGAACGCCGATTCCGGAACTTTCTTTTTATTTGACGCTCCCTAGTTGTCCTCTCGGTGACCACGCGACACTTGATTGAAAAACTTAGTGTCAGCATGTTAGCGTTGTCTCAACAGGCTGAGGCGGGAATGAAAGATTCTAATGTGGCGTCTATGCATCGTCAAACCGATGAATTTGTTTCCTATTATGGGAATAGCCTAAAGCTGGTAAAATGCTCTGCAAAGGTTGCCCAGGCCTACAGAATCGTGGCCGCGACAGATGCAACTCTTTGGCAGGTCTATCCAGAGCTGCTGATTTCCGACCGCAGGCCGTTTGTCGAGGCGGTGCTTGCCGGCGGCATCCCGTGCAATATTGCGATTGAACCTGGCGCGTCCGATGAGGGGCGCAATCTTCTCCTTTTCAGCACGGAACGGGGACTCGGGGTCATCGAGACGCGAAACGAGGCGGCTCGTTCGAAAGCCCCGAATGGATACGCAGATCGAGCCTTGCTTCTTCACCAGGCTCGGCATGACGCATTGACAGGACTGGCCAATCGTCGGCAGTTCAGCAGCGATCTTCAGGCGAATCTCCCTGTGCTTGCTGGGCACAAGCTTGCGTTGATGCAGATGGATCTCGATGGCTTCAAGCCGGTCAACGACACCCTTGGTCACGGCGCTGGCGATATCGTGCTCAAGATGACGGCGGAACGGATCCAAGCCGTGCTTCGCGATGGGGAGACCGCCTACAGGCTCGCAGGCGATGAATTTGCCGTCATTCAATGCCATGACGATCAGCCCGGTGAAGCAGAGCGGCTGGCGGAATCACTGGTCCATGCGTTCAAGGGACCGTTCACCATCGACGGCATCGATGTCTTTGTCGGCGCAAGCATTGGAATCGCCGTCGCGCCAAATGACGGAAACGACGGCGAGCAATTGATGAAGGCGGCTGACATCGCGCTCTACGCTGCGAAGAACGATGGACGCGGTCGCGCGAGAGCATTCAACCGCTCGATGCTGATCATGCTAGAGCAGCGCGAGATGCTGAGGCGCAGCTTACGTGTCGCGCTCCAGGAAGGGCAATTCTTCATTGAATACCAGCCGCTCGTAGAGCTGCCGGAGCGGATCGTCGGCTTCGAAGCTTTGCTGCGGTGGCGCCATCCCTATGCTGGAGTCATTCCACCGAACCTTTTCATTCCCATGGCCGAAGCTGACGGCCTGATGGGAGAAATCGGAGAGTGGGTGCTGGAAAACGCCTGCCGCCAGGCGACAACCTGGCCCTCGCACTTCATTGTTGCGGTCAATCTTTCCCCGGCCCAGTTCCTACTCGGTGGTTTCACCGATCGCGTAGCGGCAATCCTTGACGAGGTCGGACTCGCGGCCGATCGGTTGGAACTCGAGATAACGGAAACCGTCTTGCTCGAGCGCACGACCAACAATCTTGACACGCTCAACACACTCGAGATCCTAGGCATCCGGATCGCGCTCGACGACTTCGGTACCCGATATTCGTCCCTTAGCTACTTACAGAACTTTCCTTTCGATACGATCAAGATCGACAAGCACTTCATCAACGATGTCGAGACGAACCCGAAGAGCCAGACGATCGTGCGCTTCATCATCGGCCTTGCTCACGGATTGGGGATGCGGGTCACTGCGGAAGGCGTCGAGACTGTCGGCCAAGCGACCTGGCTTGGCAGAAGGAAATGCGACCGGCTACAGGGAAACCTCTTGGGCGCCCCGATGCCTGCCGACGCCATCGGGGATTTCTTGGATCATTCGTCGTTCGCGATGCTTTAGACCTGCCAAGCTCGCACGATCGTGAGTCCATCGAGGGTTGATCCGACGGCGATCGGAATGATATGGCCAAGGAGAACTGGTCTCACTTGTTCAAGACGAGCCGCTCTCCTCATCGCTGGCACCGTTTTATCAGAACGAGGCACCACGAATTTTGTTCGCAGCGTCGCCCCAGCTTGCGTCACCGTGGGCTCATCCAATTCAGCATCGGCGACATCCGATTGACGTGCGGTGGTACCGAAACATCAACCGCGATCCTCGGTTTCGCCCTTGTCCGACGTAGTGAGCTTTCGTTGAGCAGTTGCGAGATCGCGGTCACCAATTGCGCGATGTCAAATGGCTTTTGAAGCATGATGCTGTTTGGAACACCTTTCGATGGCCAGTCGGCGGCGCTGTCGTCAGTCGTGCATACGGCAGGCATTCCTGGCTCGATTTCCCGCGCAACGCGGGCCACCTCCCAGCCGTCAGGCGCGTCTCTCAGCGGAATGTCGGTGACCAATCCGTGCGCGGGCGGAAACCAGCAGCACTGATGCCTCATCATCGGCGATCAATATTGTGACCGTCTCCATCGGGCATCGTCCCCCGGAAAACCAAGGCTGGGTCGGCGACGCGACCGTCCTATTCAGCGTCAGGTAGGTTCCACGCAAATTGACGCGGATGGTGGCGTCCCATTCGTCCGGTGTGAGATCGTCGATTGGCGCCCAGACGCCGTTGATGCCGGCATTGGCGACCACAGCGTCGAGCCGACCGAAATCGCTCCTAATGGCCGTTATGGCGCGGTCCATATCTACTTCGGAGAAGAAGTCTCCGTACACAGGTACTACCTTGCCCACCCTGTTGTCGGAGTGTTCGAGCCAGGTTTTCCAGTGGTTCGTCATTAAGATCGAAGAGCGCGAGATCGTAACCCGACGACGCAAGAATTGTCGCTGTGGCGAGACCTATCCCGGAGCTCGCACCGGTGACGAACGCGACTGGCCGTGCCATCCGTCAGTCCCGCGATCCGGTGGGGTTTATGACGGAGACGGGATCGCTTGCCTCGACGGTATCCCCGCGACCCTCCTCGGGCCCTTCGGCGGCAACTTCAAGAAAAGGCTGTTCGTCCTCGAGCGAGCCCTGCTCGTTCCCGTTGCCCTCCCCTTTCAGATCCTTGTCGTTCTCGGTTCCGAGGACAGCGAGCTGAACCATCAGCTCCTTTGCCCGCAGGACAGCGCCGTCGTGGTCGAGGCTACCGTCGGTCGCCATCCGAACGGACACGCGATCACCACCCTCCCTTGAAATTCAACCGTGACGGTGCCGTCGTTCAGATTGCTCACGTGGGTGTCGATAAGCTGCATGGGAGTTCTCCTTTGTCGCGAGAGAATGCAGGAGAACGGCGGTTGTTCCGGATGCCTTCCAGCGGCGACGAAATCCAAGAGCCGATCAGGAACTATTTCGTTTCAGCCAGTTTATCTCGGCACGTCGGCGACGGCTGCTGTAGCCGTCGGCGAGCACATGAGGTACAGGCGGTCGTGTCGAAGAGAGGGAGGAGGCAACCAGTCGCTTCCAGCCTCGCATGTTAGCGTCGGACGAATATCCGTGTTGATTGACTTCGGATCGCCCCCATGAAGATCTGCACTATGAGCGGGAGCCCCAAGAGAGGCCCCCGCCTGCAGCGACTATTTCGAATTCTTGTGGCTCTGTTCGCCAGCCTTGACATGCTGCTCATGTGAACCGCCCTGCTTGCCTGTTGAGCTCGAGCTTTTAGCAGCAGCGCTTTTGCTAGCCCCAGACTTTGACCCGGTTTTTCCCGAGTGTGATCCGCTTGTAGATGGCATGTTGAACTCCTCGTTGATGAGATCGGAAATGATCTCCGGTGTCCCAACCTCGATCAGACGAAACGGTTCCCGTGACTCGCAGCAAAAGTTCGCCAATCCTGAGGAAAGCCTTTGATGGAAGCGTGCTCGTTTGAGAGAAGCTCTAACTTGCATCGAGTGATTGACGCTTTGTGAACCCCCAGACTCAGTGAAAGTTCCTCGCCTTCACTTGAGGATATCATGCACCTTTCTTCTCTTCATTGCGGCCTTCGATCTCGATGACCGCGGCCGCCCCTTCTTCACTGAAGTCGTAGAAGGCCGGCATCGTTTGACGGGGAACAACCCGGTCCCTAGCGAGTTCGACGAATCCGTGAAGAAGAGGAAGCTCCTGATGACCGAATCTGTCTCCCCGTCGCTCATATACATACTCGTGACGACAACCCATATCTGAACGCAGCCTTTAACAAAGTCTCATGGGGAGCGGTCTTTGCCGGCGTTGCGGTCGCTCTCGTGGTGCAACTCCTGCTCAATCTCCTGGGTGCGGGCATTGGTGCTGCCGTGATCTACCCCCAATCAAACGACAACCCAAGCGCGACAACCCTGTCGGTCAGCTCGGCGGCGTGGTTCGTAGTCAGCGGACTTATCGCGTCCTTCGTCGGCGGCTACATCGCAAGCCGCCTGTCGGGACGTCCCGTCCCTCCCACGGGAGCGCTTCATGGCGTGACATCCTGGGCCGTCACCACGCTGGTGGTCGTCTACCTCTTGACCACGTCGGTCGGTGCCCTTGTCGGGGGGGCCTTCTCCGGCCTGGGCGGCATCGTTTCGAATGCCGGATCGACGGTGGCGACGGCTGCACTTTCACAAACGCAGCCCGGTACCAGCGCTATACATCATCATACCCGGCCCCGCCAACGAGTCCTTCCCATGACAGTCGTCGCCTCCTACCTATACAAGGACGGTCGCCGCACCTCCTCCTTCGACATCGAAAGCGGATGGTCGCCGGAGGCTTCCGACGAGTTTGTCTGGGTCGGACTGCACGACCCGGACGAAGCCGAGCTGAAATCTCTCCAACGGATCTTCCATCTGCACCCGTTGGCAGTAGAGGACGCCCTATCCCACACACAAGTTCCCAAGGTCGACGTCTACGACGACCAGCTCTTCGTCGTGACGAAGACAGCCCATCTCGAAGATGACGTGATCGAGTATGGTGAAACCTCGATCTTCGTCGGCCGGCGCCATGTTGTCACGATCAGACATGGCTCCGACCGAGGACATAGCGCTCTCCGGCAGCAGCTCGAGGCGTCACCGCAGATTCTCAAGAACGGCCCCGACTACGTTCTCCACGGGGTTCTCGACTTCATCGTGGACGGGTATCTCCCGGTCGTGGAAAGTGTCGAGGATCGTGTGCTGGGAATGGAGCAGCAGATGCTCGATACGTTCCTGGCGCGGGAGCAGATCACGAGGCTGTTCCAGCTCCGCCGCCAGGTGATCCGGTTCCAGCGATTCGTTGGCCCGATGTCGGAAGTTTGCGGCAAGTTCGTCCACGTCGACCTCCCCTGCATCGACGTCGAAGCGAAGAACTACTTCCGAGACGTGCACGACCATGTTCGAAGGGTCGAAGGCGTGGTCGGCGGTTTGAAGGACGTCATCACCTCCGTGTTCGAAGCCAGCAATCTTCTCGAGCAACAGCGGGTCGGCGCGATCCAGCGCCAGCTCGCCGCATGGGTGGCAATCGCGGCAGTTCCAACAGCGATCGCGGGCATCTACGGGATGAACTTCGAGAACATGCCGGAGCTAAAGACACAGCACGGCTACTTCGTTGTACCGGCCGTCATCTTCTCGCTGTGCGGTATCCTGTTCTGGCGCTTCAAGAAGTCGGGCTGGCTCTGACGTCCGCGCCGTCGCCTTTGGAAAAAATCGCCACAGGCCCCGGATTTGGTTCAAAACACTTTTTCAGCTGGCTAATATGTCCCTCATCGCAACCGAACGGTGCGGCCCAACAGGGCGGAGCGGGACGAGCATCCTGTATTGGACGAAATCTCGAATGCCAGAGGAAGGGACGCTTGGTGCTCTCTGGAAGCACACTCGAGCGTCCCTTCCGCCAGTTCGATCCCTACCAAAGCTTGCGGGCGAGCTGTGGGGTGATCCTCGGAATCGCCGCGGCGCCCGCCGCGCCCAACCGCAATCGATGGAAGGCCTTACCGAGGATAAACGTGGCAGCAGCCGTCGCCGCGATACGGAGCCAGGGTCGGGCGCGGTCCTTCGCGGCTGGGATACCGCCGGTCTCACCGCGAATGACGGAAAGCCGCTCCCGAAGATCGGCGACTTCCTTTCGGAGCCAGGCAATTTCCTTCTGGCCGGCGTCCATGTCGTCGTCCTCGGCGGCGTCCACAGTCTCCTCGACACCCGGATCGTCGTATTCTGCGAGATAAGAATCGAGATTCTTCCCGTTGAAGCCTTTGGCGCGGAAGTTGGTCATCGACCCCTCCTCAATGCTTCTTGATCGTCGCCGCGATCACCCTCGCCCGGCTTCGCGTCGTTCTTCGCCTTCCACCGCTTGTCTGCGGATAGGGAGCGGCCGACGTCAACGCTCTCCTTGAAGCAGCCGTACGTCGCGGCGGACATAGGGCTTGCCCGCCCGGTGTCGATGAGTTCGCGTTTCTTCATGATCGTCTCCAATGTTAGTGACGTAGAAACGCAGGACAATTCAAAAGGATGCGTGCGATAGCGGACGAAGACGTGCACGCGGCCGGCTCAGCCGCGACAATCGTACCCGCAGCTACACTCTCCAAGGCGCCCGTTTGCGCGTGAAACGGGCGGAGACCTTCAACTGCGAAGGAAACCAGTTTGCGCTTCCCGCGATGGCCCCACCGCCACACGCCGTCGCAGCAATCTGGCTCGAGAGGCTGAAAAAGGGCTGCGCCGAGCGATCGCCGAAACCCAGAGCGACGAAGCAATTGAGCGCGTCGCACCAACTATTCAGGAGCCCCAACATCGCAAAAAATGACCGACCCTCGAAAACGCAGATCGAGCAGGACGCCAAAGGGCAGTCCGAAAGCAAGGCGGAACCAACGATGGCGTGAGCAGCGCCAAGCCTCGTGTTATCACCCATTCGGACGACGCCACCAGCAACAAGAAAAAGCCCGGTAAGGATAAAGGCGCTAAGGACTGGGACGTCAATTACGACGAGCGTGATACGAACGTGGGTGAGTCTCAGGGAAAGAGCCGAGGATAAGACCGGCCCGAACCGCAAACGATCCCAACGGCCATAATAATTGATCAACCGCAGATGATGAGGATTGCCTAAGGGCAACGAAATGCGCCGCATTCGGACACAAGCGGCGCAGCACGGAACACGTTGCGACATCGGAAGTTAGTGCCGCGGGGGTGGTTCGCCCTCTTCGCACCGCGTGAGGCATACATGACATCGAAAATACGCTTCCCTAAAATCAAACCTTATTCTGGGCCCGCCGGCGGATGGGGATCTGCCAAATCCATCGCCGAGATTGCCGTCAGAGAGCATGTCACATTGAAGGCGCCTGAGCTGCTGTCGAAGCAGAACAAGCCACAAGGCTACATGTGCGTGAGTTGCGCCTGGGCGAAACCCGCGAAGCCGCATCCGCTCGAATTTTGTGAGAACGGCGCAAAGGCAACGGCGTGGGAGGTCACATCACGGCGTGCCGATCGGGCATTTTTCGACAAATACACACTTCGCGAGCTGGAGCTCTGGCCGGACCACGACCTTGAGGCACAGGGCCGGTTGATCCATCCCATGCGCTGGGACGCGGCCACGGATAAATATATTCCAGTGGCGTGGGCGGCGGCATTCGAAGAAATCGGCAGAGAATTGCGTGGGCTCGACCCCCATCAGGTCGACTTTTACACCTCGGGTCGAGCGTCGCTCGAAACTAGCTACATGTACCAATTGTTCGCACGCATGTACGGCAGCAACAACATGCCTGACAGTTCGAACATGTGCCACGAGAGCTCTTCGGCGGCACTACCTGAAAGTATCGGGGCATCGGTCGGAACTGCCGTTTTGTCGGACTTTCAGAATACCGATTGCATTTTCTACATTGCTCAGAACGTCGGTACCTCGTCGCCCCGCTTGCTCCACGATCTCCAGGACGCCGTCGATCGTGGGGTGAAGATAGTTACTTTCAATCTGCTACGGGAACGTGGCCTTGAACGCTTCGTCAATCCGCAATCGCCGACGCAGATGGTCACGGGTAAGGAAACAAAGATCTCCTCCGAATATTATCAGGTGAAGAATGGCGGCGATATCGCGGCTCTGTTTGGTGTTTGCAAGGCGCTCATCGAGGCGGACGATACCTTGAAAGCATCGGGGGGAAGCCGTGTCGCAGGCGAGGACGCAAAACCGAAAGATCCGGATAACGCAGCAATGGTCGCCTTTGCCGCGTCGATTGCAGCCGCCGACAAGCTGCATGTGCTCGATCACGACTTCATCAACGAGCACACCACGGGGTTTGAGAAATTTGCTCAAGCCGCACGTGGGCATCAGTGGGAGGAACTAGAGCGGGTCTCTGGCCTTGGCCGTGATCAGATGATGCAGGCTGCGGCCACCTACGCCAAATCCGATGCCGTAATGATGGTCTACGGCATGGGTCTGACCCAACAGCTCATGGGCGTCCAGAACGTTCACATGGTCTGCAATCTGGCACTGCTCCGGGGCAATATCGGCAAGCCCGGCGCCAATATCTGCGCTGTTCGTGGTCACTCGAACGTACAGGGACAACGGACCGTCGGAATCACCGAGAAACCGGGACTTGCGCCGCTGGATAAGCTCTCCGAACTGTACGGCTTCGAACCGCCGCGATGGACAGGTCGCTCAACGATCGAAACGTGCGAGGCGATAATGAGCGGCCAATCGCGAGGCTTCATCAGTCTCGGAGGCAACTTCTTGAGAGCCGTACCCGACACGGCCGCCATGGAAGAAGGATGGCGAAAGCTGGGGCTGAGCGTGCAGATCGCCACCAAGCTCAATCGTAGCCATGTTGTCCACGGCGAGATTGCCTATCTGCTGCCATGTCTCGGTCGGATCGAACTGGACGAGCAGGCGACCGGTCCGCAGGCAGTCTCGATCGAAAGCTCGATTGCCAATTTTCATGGGTCCCGCGGAATGACGAAACCAGCCAGCACTGAACTGCTCTCGGAGCCGGCGATCGTCGCCGGCATGGCGAAGGCCACTCTCGGCGAAACCAAGGTCCCGTGGGATACCTGGGTCGGCGATTATGCGGAGATCAGGGACGCCATCGAGCGAACCTATCCGGAAACGTTCAAGGACTTCAACAAACGGCTGTTCAAGCCGGGTGGATTTGCCAGGGCGCTTCCTGCGCGCGAGCGCAAATGGGTGACGAAGAGCGGCAAGGCGAATTTCCTAACGCCAGAAAGACTGTTTCCGGAATTTTCGACGTCGCAGAACGCCGACGTCCTGCACCTTGCCACGCTGCGGTCCAACGATCAGTTCAATACGACGATTTATGGCTACAGCGACCGTTTTCGCGGGGTGGAAGGCACTCGGAAAATCGTCTTTATGAATCCGGAGGATATCATCCGGTGGGGGTTCGCGGATGGCGAGAGCGTCGATGTGACCACCGCAATTGATGCGAACAACGTTCGCAAAGTGACGGCATTGAGGATCGTCCCATACGACATTCCAAAGGGCTGTTGTGGGGCGTATTATCCGGAGACAAATCCGCTCTTTCCCCTGGCGCATCATGACCCGAAGTCAAAAACACCCTCTTATAAACTTCTCCCCGTGCGTCTCAGTCGATCGATCGAGATTCCACATGAAGGAGAGCTGCGCCGGATGACCCCATGATGCCTCGCGCATTCAAGGATGCAAAGTGGCCCTTTCTGGCAACCTTTCTCCTGCTGGTCGCTGGGGGCGCTTTACTTGGCTGGATGCGACAGCCAAGGGAACTTCGTACCTTTGCACCGGTCGTCGCCGATCTTGACCGGTTTCGGCTGATGCCCAACGGTATCAGCGGCACACCCCCTGAGAGTTATTTCGCGCTCGGTAAGCCTTACGAAACCGATGCATATAGTCTCAGCCAGGGCAAACGCCTCTATGCCTGGTTCGGTTGCCAGTCGTGCCACGGCGACGGTCGCGGCAACTTAGGCCCTTCTTTCCTCGATGGGTGGTGGCTTTACGGACCGGAGATGGTGTCCATCGTCGCTTCCATCCGCGATGGCCGCCCACACGGCATGCCCGCTTTTCGTGATCGAATGACGATCGAACAGATCTGGCAGCTTGCCGGCTATGTTCAAACCATCGGCGCCTATTCTGCCAAAGTGGCGGCGACCGGGCGGAACGACGACCATCAGACGCGGCCGGCCGAGAACCGGGCGCCCGCCAAGATGCTTTTCAACGAAGGGCCAGTCGGCGCCCATCCGGACCAGGGGCCATCCCCTTGAAAACAGCCCGCATCCTTCTGCTGCTGGTTGTCACTGCCGCCTCGGGCTGCAGCGGCAACCAGTCGGCACTGGATCCTCAGGGCCATCCGGCGATTCATGTCGAGCATCTGATTATCGGCATGATCATTGTCTGCTCGGTCATCTGGCTGCTGGTGATGATCATGCTCGGTTGGGCGCTACTGCGAAACCGTCCCGACGAGAGTGAACGGTCCCGTGAACGAAAGTTGACGATAACGGTGTCTACTGCCGTGGGAGCAACCGTTGTCATCATCGCAGGACTAACAATCGCGAGCTTTTACACGACACGCAGCATCGCGTTGCCGGAAAACGCGGCGCTGACGATCACCGTCAGAGGGCAGCAATGGTGGTGGCAGGTCGTCTATGCCGATCCTGATCCTGCGCTCGGCTTCCAGACTGCCAACGAAATCCATATCCCGGTCGGTCAGGATGTTCGAATCCAGCTTGAAAGTGTCGATGTCGTTCATTCATTCTGGGTGCCAAGCCTTGCTGGCAAACAGGATCTCGTGCCGGGGCGAAGCAACAGTCTTGTCCTGCGTGCCGAGCGGCCAGGCGTCTATCGCGGTCAGTGCGCCGAGTTTTGCGGGCTTCAGCACACCCATATGGCCATGATGGTGATCGCGGAGCAACCCGCAAGCTATCAGCGCTGGGTCGCGGCCCAACGCGATGATGGAGCGATGCCGGGCGACCCGGACGCCGCCGCCGGAAAGACTGCCTTTCTGGCGAAGCCCTGCGCTGCCTGCCATACTGTACGGGGTACGCCAGCCATCGGTGCTACTGGACCCGACCTCACGCATGTCGGCAGCCGTCAGACGATCGCAGCCGGCTTGCTTGAGACGACCCGCGGATCGCTGGCGGCCTGGATTGCCGATCCGCAGACGCTCAAGCCCGGAAACAATATGCCGATGGTTCCCCTTACCAGCGTGGAGTTGCGAGATATCTCCGCCTATATGGAAAGCCTCAAATGACCCTTAGAGATGACGGCGAGGTGTTGCGCGATACGGCAATGGACGAGCTGGAACTCGACCGCCGTCTCGCCGCCACGTGGTCGACGCCGGCAGGTTTTTGGGGCGCGCTTTCGACCGTCGATCATAAAATCATCGGCCGTCGCTATATCGTGACAGCTTTTATATTCCTGGCGCTCGGAGGATCACTGGCGCTCGCGATGCGCCTGCAACTATCCCAGCCAGAAGCCCGGTTCATTGGCCCGGATCGTTACAATCAGATCTTCACCATGCACGGCACGAATATGATGTTTTTGTTTGCTGTGCCCGTCATGGAGGCTATGGCGGTCTATCTGGTGCCGTTGATGGTGGGTACCCGCAACATTGCATTCCCACGCCTGAATGCGTTTTCCTACTGGATGTATCTCGCCGGCGGGCTGCTGTTGTGGATCGCCTTTGCGGTCGATACCGGCCCCGACGTCGGCTGGTTTGCCTATGTGCCACTGTCGGGGCCGCAATATGCCGCGGGAAAGCGCGCCGACATCTGGGCGCAGATGATCACCTTCACCGAAGTCTCGGCGCTCGCGGTTGCGGTCGAAATTGTGGTGACCGTGTTCAAGCAACGTGCGCCGGGCATGTCGCTCGACCGGATCCCTTTGTTTGTCTGGTCGATGCTGGTCACATCGTTTCTCATCATCATGGCCATGCCGGCAATCATGGTCGCCAGCACGGCGCTGATCCTCGACCGACTGGTAGGCACGCACTTCTTCAATCCGGCCGAAGGCGGCGACGTGCTGCTATGGCAGCACCTGTTCTGGTTCTTCGGCCATCCGGAGGTTTACATCATCTTCCTGCCGGCCGTCGGCATGGTCTCGACGATTGTCGCGACGTTCACGCGACGCCCCGTTTTCGGTTACCTCGCCATGGTGATGGCCTTGATCGCGACAGGGGTCCTGGCCTTCGGGCTATGGGTCCATCATATGTTCGTCGCGGGTTTGCCCCGGCTCGGGGAGAGCTTCTTCACGGCCTCGAGTATGGCGATCGCCATTCCTGCCGGCTTGCAGATATTTTGTTGGCTGGCCACGATGTGGACTGAAAGACCGCTCTTCAAAACCCCGTTCCTATTTGTTATCGGCTTTATGGTGATTTTCGTCATTGGCGGGATGACAGGCGTGATGGTCGCGTCCGTGCCCTTTGACACACAGGTTCACGACACCTATTTCGTCGTTGCCCACTTCCACTACGTCCTGGTTGGCGGTGCTGTCTTTCCTTTGCTCGGCGCCATCTATTACTGGTTCCCGAAGCTGACTGGCCGGATGATGAGCGAGACGCTGGGCCGCTGGGTATTCGGTCTGATCTTCACCGGTTTCAACCTGACCTTCTTTCCTATGCACATCCTTGGGCTGCAGGGCATGCCGCGCCGCATCTATACCTATCAGCCGGAAATGCCGTGGTCCGCCCTTAACATGTTCGTCAGCCTGAGCGCCGTCATTCTTGTGGCCGGATTTCTGGTATTTTTCATCGACGCCGTTCGCAGCGCCGCGTCAGGTTCCGCCGCGCCAGCCAATCCCTGGGGCGCGTCGACGCTCGAATGGGCGACGTCTTCGCCACCCCCTTCTTATAATTTCGCACGATTGCCGGTAGTCGGCAGCTTCGAACCGCTGTCCGCCGATCCCGACACGCTTTCCGTTGTCACAGGCCTGTCCGTTAACCGACGCGAACTAATCGTCAGCAGCGTTGTCGAAGCGCTTCCGGAGGCCCGTGAGTCATCACCTGGGAATTCGATCTGGCCGTTGTGGTCGGCGCTTGCCACCACGGTGATGCTAATCTGGTCGATCTTTTCGCCCTGGGCGGTTGTCTGGGGCTCGATACCAGTTGCGATCGCTCTCATCTGTTGGTTCTGGCCGAAAGGCGCGCCGGAGGATGATTCATGAAACAAGCCGTCGTGCTCGACCTGACGAGGCTTCCGCCGCATGGTCTCGGCGGGGCAAGTCTGACTTGGTGGGGGACGCTCGCCTTCATGCTGATCGAGGGAACAGGCTTCGCGCTTTCGATCGTCGTCTATCTCTATCTCATGAGCCTCGCATCGCAGTGGCGATTGCATGCGCCGACACCCGATCTGCTGGCCGGAACGGCGCTGACGGCACTCCTGATCACCAGCCTGCTGCCAAACCTCCTCATCGCGCGCTGGGCGCGCGATCAGAAGTTGGTGAAGGTACGCATCGGTCTGATTATTATGTCGGTGCTGGGCGCCGCGCCGCTGGTCTTGCGTTTTTTTGAATTTCCAGCGATGCACGTAAAATGGGACCAGAATGCCTATGGCTCGATCGTCTGGGTGATGCTTGGGCTGCACACGACCCATATCATTACCGACCTGATCGAAACGCTGGTGCTGACCTGCCTGATGTTTTCCAGGCACGGTGACAATCCGCGGCGCTACGGCGATGTCAGTGACAACGCGATGTACTGGAACTTCGTGGTGGCAACCTGGTTGCCTATGTATGTCTGCCTGTATTGGGTGCCGCGTCTATGACGATAAGTTGGCTGCGATTTAACGGACTTGCTGTCCCGCCTCTGGCCTGGGTCGTCGGAACCCAGCTTGGGCAGATTACCCCCTATATCGATTGTAGCCGACATGTGGCTTTGACGCCCGCCGTTTGCGGAACCCTCTTGCTCGTTTCAATTGCGGGGACCGCTGCATCTCGTCTGTCTCCAAAGCTCGTAGGCAGGGCGGAGCGGTTTATTATCGATGCAGGATTTCTGATCGCGTCGGCATTTGTCTTTGCGCTGATACTGCAGGGAGCGGCGTCCATGCTGCTGGATCCATGTCAGCGCTGATCTGCATCTTGATCTCACTTATGATGGCTGCCCCGGCCCTGGCGCACGGTGACAATGCTCATACGGCGGCGTTGAGCTGGACATTCGATCCTTGGGTCGTGCTCCCCATTGCGACGGTTAGCCTACTCTATATTTTCGGCGTCGTCAGGCTTTCAGGTCGGGCGCGCCGGCTTGGGCAGATACAACGGCAAAGTCTATTCTTCTACGTCGGCGTGCTGACTTTGGCGGCTGCGCTGATCTCGCCGCTTCATTGGCTTGGAGAGCACCTTTTTACCTTTCATATGATCGAGCACGAGATTGTCATGGTCATTTCCGCGCCGTTGATCGTACTTGCGCGACCGGTCGGTCTGCTCCTGTGGGGATTGCCTAGACGACCGCGCCGGGGCTTAGGTGCTGCCATGCAAGCTCCCCTGGTCCGTCGGTCATGGGATTGGGGCACCGGTGCGACCAACGCCACCATCATTCATGGTATTGTCATCTGGAGCTGGCACCTGCCCTTCCTGTTTGATGCGGCGGTGACCAACACCACGATGCATCGCCTCCAGCACCTCAGCTTTTTTGCGACTGCGATCCTGTTCTGTTGGGCGGTTCTTTGGAAAAGCGATTACGGCGCGGCGGCCTGGCACCTATTCTTGACGATGATACACACTAGCATCCTCGGAGCCTTGATCGCGCTCGCGCCGCGCGTGCTCTACGTCGCCCAGACGCAAACGGCGCCGGCCTGGGAGCTGACACCTCTGGAGGACCAGCAACTCGCCGGGATGATCATGTGGGTGCCGGCCGGGATCATCTACGCAGCCGCCGCAATGACGATGCTGGCCCTATGGATTCACAACTCCAGCAAAAGAGACACGCAAAATGCCTGATGTCCCCGCTTCGGCATTGCATCGCACTGTCTGGGCAGCCGCCGCCGTCCTCGCGGGCCTGGCCACTATGATCGCAACAAACACCTTGCGCGACAACCACACAAAAGCTGCTACGGCTATGGCGCTGACGGGCGGCGATCTCACCCGCGCGCCAATGATCTTCCGCCGCTACGGCTGCACCGGATGTCACACGATTCCTGGCATAGCCGGTGCGGATGGCGAGGTCGGCCCCCCTCTGACGGGGTTTTCCAAGCGCGTCTATATCGCTGGCGTGATGGAAAATCGCTCCGACAATCTTGTCTCGTGGATCGTTTCCCCTCAGGCCTTTTCCCCGCAGACGGCAATGCCCAACAGCGGTATTTCGGAGAGGGAAGCGCGGGATCTCGCCGCCTACATCTACAGCCGTTGAGTTCAGTGACGAGGCGTGGACAAAGGCGGGAGAGCCCTAATATAACGAGCGATAGCAACACGATCGCTGTCGGGTAGCATAGCCGTGTTGGTCACGACATCGGACATCGACGATCCGACACGCCCATGGTCGGGCGTGTCGCCAGATTTTAGCATCGTCACGAAGTCGCTTTCGCTCCACCGGCCTAACTCCTGCTGCGTGATGTTTGGCACAAATCCTGTACCCTGGGGATCGACGCCCCCGGCAAACCGGGTATCCACGACGGTCCATGCGCCGATACCATCCACCGGATCGGGGGAAATGTTGGGCGGCCGAAAGGTCCCGAACGGTGAGGCGAGCGCCATGCCGCCTCCGAGCCTAAGGCGATCGGACTGGCCTGGTGTTGCGTGACAGGAAGCGCAATCGCCGGCAGCAAATATGAGGCGCCCGTACGCGATGTCGCCCGCACCGTCGAACCGCCGGTCTCCTGCTGCAAACGGCGCGCGGGCTGCAGTTACATACCAGCCAGCCGCTGCCGCGATGCCTGCGCACAGAATCGTTAGGAGAGCAAATTTCCACGCATTGCACAGCATGACATTCCCGGCGCCCACGGCGCTACTGCTCAGAACCCTCAGTGTTTATGAACTGGAGTTCAAACGCATCGTCAGCAAACGTCCGCTGCATATTCACGCAGGTACCCGCCACTCATCGATCTTATTCGGTGCTAACCATTTCGACCTGCGAAAGTTCCCAGACGGGTTTGGTCCCCCGGAACATGCTGACTGGACCTGCGTTTTATGGCGAAGGCAATAAACCGCTAAGCAGACTTAACATGGACCATCGGAATTTCTCGAAAATCCACGTAAGCGTTCTTTGCTTGGTCGCAGCCTTGGCAGGCTGCTCCTCTTCCGATGCTGATCAAGTCAGCTTGCAATCAAGAATTATTTCGTCCTGCTCGAATTCGGCGCGCATGGCGCTCAATGGCTGGCACTTGAATCAACTGCCTGATGCTTATGTACGGCAGACCTTGCATTCGATGCAGCGCAACGTCGAAACTGCCGCTTCTGAAATCGAAGCTCTCCGCGACGTCGACACGACAGAGCGCGAGTTGCTGACTAGTTCCGTAACCGACATCGTTAATTTACTTGCACAAGCGCAGAACCAGGTTGCGCGGGGAGATCACGACACCGTGCAAACGGCGGTTCACCTTAAAGATGCAACCGAGCGTCTCAGCCTGACTTCAGGTATAAGACGATCCACATGAAGAAGATATTGGAAATATCGCTTGGAATTGTCACGAGTGTTGGCGGCTTTCTTGAAATCGGATCGCTGGCGACGGCGGCCCAAGCGGGATCGGCATTCGGCCTTCAACTCATCTGGGCGATCGCGCTCGGCACTATCTGCATCATTTTCCTTGTTGAAATGGCTGGCCGTTTCGCCGCGGTAAGTGGCCACACGATTTCGGACGGCATCCGTGAGCGGTTCGGTTTCAATTTTTTCCTGCTACCTTTTCTCTCGACCCTGTTGCTCAATCTGATGGTTCTTGCCGCCGAAACAGGAGGCGCTGCCATTGCTCTGGAGCTTGCCACGGGCATTGCCTTTCAGTGGTGGGCGCTGGCAGTTGCGTTCCTTGCGTGGTTGTTGCTCTGGAAGGGCACTTTCGGTTTCATCGAGAAATGCGTTACCATTCTCGGATTGGTGACCCTCTGTTTCGTCGTTGCGGCAGTATTGCTTGAACCTGATTTGAAGGCGGTGGCGGCCGGTGCTTTGCCAAGCATACCGCAGCACGACCATGCCAGCTACTGGTTTATGGTCGTCAGCATTCTCGGCGCCTCGATATCGCCATACCTATTCTTGTTCTATTCTTCTGGCGCCGTCGAAGATAAGTGGGACGAAACGTATCTAGGCACCAATCGCGCGATCGCAGGACTGGGCATGAGTTTCGGCGGCACGATATCGATCGCCGTCCTAATCGTGGCCGCCCTTGTGCTGGCTCCGAATGGGGTGGATCAAATCACCGATTACCATCAGTTGTCGACCATGCTGGTCCCCGTGTTTGGTCGCTGGGGATACTGGTTGTTTGTTGCTTCCTTGGGTATCGCCTGTTTCGGCGCGATCCTGGAACTCGGGTTACAGCAGGCCTATCTGGCGGCTCAAGGACTTGGTTGGAACTGGGGCGAAGACCGCAAACCAAGCGAAGACCCAGGATTTAGCGCTGCCTATACTCTGGCACTTTTGCTTGCGGCCATTCCGATCGTCTTTGGCTTCGATCCGCTAAATCTGACGATCCTATCCATGGCTTTGACCGCAGCAACGCTCCCGCTAACAGTCATCCCGTTTCTATTCCTGATGAATGATGAGCGATATGTTGGAAAACATGGGAACGGAACCATCTCCAATTCGGCAGTCGTCTTGATCATCATGCTGGGCTCTATCTTGGCGATTGTGACTATCCCGCTTGAGCTACTCGGAGGCATCTGATGGATTTGCTGCGTGATGTTCTCGACAAGCAACTGGTCGATCGAAACGGCGTGAAGATGGGCAAGGTAGACGGCATCGTCGCCGAACTTCGGCGAGGCGCCCCGCCCCGGGTGGTCGCGATAGAGGTCGGCGCTATTGTATTGGCCCGTCGATTTGGCCGACGGCCACAGCAATGGATAACTTGGCTCGCATCCAAACTCGGCGGAGATGGACACTCCAGACCCCATCGCGTTGCATGGAGCGCCGTCCGCGATATTGGGCTTGACGTTGAGTTGGACGCGGCCGTGAGCGATACCGCAATTTTTGATTGGCAAGACTGGTTACGAGACAGAGTGGTGAGTAAAATTCCCGGAGCATAAATTGGTTGAGATCAATATCGAATTGTTGGTGGGTCGGGCCGTCTTATCGAGGTCAGGGAAAACAATTGGTCATATTGAAGAGGTACGGGCGGAACAAGACGGTCCAGATCTTGTCATAACCGAATTCCATGTCGGCTTGTACGCAGCCATGGAGCGAATGTCTGCATCGCCAATAGGCAAAGAGCTCTTGGGTCTTTTCCGCCTGCGCCGCAAGCATCGCGGTTATCGCATACGCTGGAATCAAATCGAACTTGACAAGAGCGAGCTACAACTGCTTTGCGACGAAAAGGAACTTGCCCCCCTGGGCGGAAGCCATATGAAGAGATAGCCGGTGCGGTGTCCGCGAGCGACTTCGCAACAGCTTTTGGTGCGATACAGGCCAATGGCGGCCTTGTCCGGCCTGAGAGATAGGTGACGTTTTGTACCGGAGACATGGGTAACACTTTTCGCTTTTTGCGGGAGGTGTTGATGCCGTGGAAAGAGACTTCGGTGATGGAGGAACGTCTACGTTTCGTCGCCCGGCTGCTTGAGGGCGAAGGCATGAGCGACGTGTGCCGGGAGTTCGGCATCTCGCGCAAGACCGGCTACAAAATCTTCAATCGCTACAAGGACGACGGCCTGGAGGCGCTGACGGATCGGTCTCGACAGCCGGTGCGTTACGCCAACCAGTTGCCCGAGCCGGTGGAGGCAATGATCGTGCGGCTCAAGAAGGAGAAGCCGCATTGGGGTGCCAGGAAGATCAGAGAATTGCTGGTGAAGCGTCTGGCCGGCGATGTGCGCGTGCCGTCGAAGAGTACGGTGCATGCCGTTCTTGACCGGCACGGGCCGGTCGCCCATGCACGTAAAACGACAACGCCATCGAGCCGAAGGGACAGCATTGTCTCAGGCATTGCTGCCGAACGATCTGTGGTGTGCCGACTTCAAGGGCGAGTTCAAGCTCGGTGACGGCCGCTAGGGTTACCCGCTGACGGTCACCGACCAGGCGTCACGTTACCTGCTTGCCAGCGCGGCTTCGAATCGACAAAGGAGGTGGGTGTGTTCGAGGCGTTCCGCCGATTGTTTGCCGAACATGACCTGCCAAGCGCGATCCGTAGCGACAACGGCCTGCCGTTCGCCAGCGGCGTAGACCAGACCCTCTCATCGGGGTCACGGACGATCTACGCTCATGGTTTGACGAGGAGCCATGGCGGACAGGCCGCGAGCTGCTGGAACGATTACAGAAGCGTTGTCCGAATAAATATCCCGATGGCCTCCTGCGAACAGTCCAAAGGCGCGTGAAGGAGTGGCGTCGAAATAAAGCCCATGCCATGATTTTTGGCGTGAGTTCCGAAACAGCCCAGCATCCCGTCGATTACACCGAGGCGAAAGGGAGCAATCTCGTGAGGCAATGATCCGGCAGACAAGGAGCATTCACCAATGAGGCAATACGGCGTATCGCGGTAGGGACGCCCATTACTGGGCGCCCCCCGCACAGATCCACGCGGGCGGGTTTCCCGCATGAGCATACCGACCATGGCGGGTCAGGACGCTTTCGGCGCGATCCAGGAAATCGTCCGCATGTGGAGGCCGATCCGGCGACCGACTGGTCGAAGATTGACCTTGAAGCGCTGCGTCAGCATCTGATCGACATGAACGAGGTGACACTCAAGGCAGACGCCGCGCCGACACCGGTCAACGGCGGCCTGCAGGTTGACATCACGGGAGACGATCGCACGTCCGCCGCCATTCAGCGGATGCTGCCTGCGCATGCTGAAGAGCTCAATCAAATGAACGGCTGGCGTGCCAAGACCGAACCGTTGCCCGGCGGCGTGCGTTTGACGGTCACGTCGACCACCCCCAGGTAGACATCCGCGGTCTCGGCTTTATTGGACTGCTCGTGAGCGAGCTCGCATCATCAGCCGCACCACCTGGCAATGGCAAAGGACGAAATGCCGCATCAACATTGAGTGCAAGGTGCAAGGCGGCGTCTCAGATCGTTTGATTCAGGTCAGAGCGGCGCGGGAGATTGGCCGTGGTTACGACGGGAGTGACAAACGCTGAAGCGCGCCACCTCGCTGAGTTCGGCCCCAATGCCATTGCTGACCAGCCACCGTCCCCGTGGCGGACGTGAAATATGCTTGAAGCCGCGATGATGCTCCAGCTCGGACGCGCAACTACGAAGCAGCGCGGTGGGCACCGATGATCTTATTTACGCTGCTCCTTGGCCGAGGCACTCGCATGACCTGGATCAAACCGGCCTCTGTTCTCTCATCCAGCCACACCACGCCTTCCAGCAACCGCCGATATTGTTCATCATCCCGGAGTCACGATCATATCTTCAGCGATCCGAATGTTGGCAACTGCAAGCATCGTTTCCGGCAAGGGTTTCGCTGTTTTGGTTGATAAAGGCCGCGTTGCCAGGCGTACTTTCAACGCGACGCCCTCCCTTACGCAGCCGCCGTCCCAACATAATAAGGTGGGAGGGGGAACGATGCGAAGCTGGATAAATGCTGGCGGAGAGCGTCTCCTCACGCGTTGGAAATTAGCGAAACAATGATGTGGGCAGGTCAGGAGACGCTTGACCGACTGCTCGCCTTTGTCGACACAGTGGCCCAATCGTAAACGGACGCGATGGACGGCTTCACACAATGACAAACCTCGTCGTTATTCTCTTCGGGCTCACCTATCTCGGGATGGCATTAGGACGCGTCCCAGGACTGAGGATCGACCGCGCCGGTATCGCGATGATCGTCGCAGTCGCGCTTGTAGCTCTCGGGGCAGTTCCCGTCGACGGGATGAGCGAAGCGATCCATTTTCCGACCTTGCTTTTGCTCGGCGGCTTGATGATCCATGACGCCGCTGCTGTGTACCGGCCTCAAAGTGCGGAAACTCGACCCAAGGCCATTCCTGCTTGGTCTTGCAGCCGCCAGCAACGCGGGTTCGGCGGCCACCTTGATCGGCAATCCGCAGAACATCCTCATCGGCCAGGCCGGCGCGCTGGGGTTCTGGTCCTATTTCGCACAGGCCGTCGCCCCGGCGATCGCAGCTCTTGCTCTCAGTTTCGGATGCATCGCGTTCATCTGGCGGTCAAGTCTCGCAGCGGCAGACGACGGCGCACCCCTCGAGCCTGTTGCCTTCGACCGCGTTCAGGTCGGAATCTGTGCCATCGCCCTTCTGGCGCTGCTTGTCCTGTTTGCCACGCCGCTGCCACGCGAGATTTCGGCTCTTTTGGTCGCCGCCTGCCTGATCGTAAGCCGCACACTTCCGACCCGGCAGCTCTTCGGCGAAATCGATCTGCCATTGCTGATCCTGTTTGCGGCTTTGTTCGTCGTCAACGACGCCTTCGCCCGAACAGGATTTCCGGAGGAGGCGGTGCGGATGCTCGCCGCCCATGGCCTCCTTCCCGATCGAGTTTCGTTCCTTGTGCCGATCTCGCTCTTTTTGAGCAACACCATCGGCAATGTTCCCGCGGTGGTGATGATCTTGAAGGTCTGGCAGGGGATTCCGGAGGGGGTCCTGGTTGGCCTCGCCATTCTTTCGACGCTGGCCGGAAACCTGTTTCTGGTCGGAAGCCTTGCAAATCTGATCGTGGCCGAGCGTGCGTCAGCCCAAGGCGTACGGCTGACCTTTCGGGATCATGCCAAAGCTGGTGTACCGATCACGGTTCTGTCCATGATCTTCGCCGGCCTTTGGTTGTGGTTCGGCGGCTTCATGCACCTTTAGGGATGCCTGGCAAATCCTCAGGCTCGAGCTGAGATCGCCTTCAGCATCATTGTCGATGCGATCAGCCCGACGCCAATCCAGATCGCGACGATGGCGACCATGGCGGCGCGACTCCAGGGGTCTTTCCGAGCACGCCGCCGTCGCACGGCGCTCGGCCAGGATGTGGGGCGGGATCAGCTTGACCGCCCAGGAGAATGCCCAACGGGACGATGACGATGTCGTCGAGGTATCCAAGGACCGGCACGAAGACGGCCTCCCGCTTCGAGATGCCGCGATAAGTGGCTACGATATTTAGGGTCCCACACCAACGAATCTGCACATGTGGAGCATAATTCTCGACTTCTCACACCGCTCAGCGTTGGTCAGCAGCGCGGGCAGGTGTGGACTCGTTGATCACGTATAGCAGTTTGAATTCGGCGTCAGAAGTGTCACGTTCAATCCGACGTGATAGCTCATCGCTGCTCTCCTACGTCCTCAAAACCAAGGCGAGTGGTTACATCCGTCAAGGGAGCCACTCCTTCACGCAATTTCGTAGACAGAAATCTCTTCGTCAAACCCGCGTAGCCGCCGGCGGGAATGAATGATACCGACTTCGCGCCCCCCAAACAGCGCCCGGACGCCCGCGTCTTCCAGTACAGCTTCGGTAGCAACGATCTTCTCGCTGTCGGCCAGTCCTTGCACGCGGGATGCAATGTTCACTGTCTGCCCAAAATAATCCTGCCGTTCATTGAGGGTCACGGCAATGCAGGAGCCGGCATGTAGTCCTATCTTGAGGAGAATGTCTTCGCTGCCGTGCTGTGCATTGAGTTCGGTCATCGCCTTTTTCATGAGCAGTCCAGCCGCCATGCCATCGGACGGTGTGGGGAACGATGCCATGACCGCGTCGCCGATGGTCTTTACCACCGCCCCGGAATTCCGTGCGATGATATTGGTTAGCACAAGGAAATGTGCCCGGATCAGATCGAACGCTGCGAGATCGCCGACGCGCCTGTAAAGCGCCGTCGATCCCTTCAGGTCGGTGAACAGGAATGTCAGGCTGGTGATGCGGAAGTGCTGGTTAATGTCGAATACGTCTGTTTGGTATAGATCGCGGAACGTCTGGTGGCTGAGCAACCGCTTGGCGCTCAGAGACGGCACCCGTCGGCTGATGAGTTCGCGCAATGCGTCGCCCGCAAGCCACAGGATCGCATTGCACGTTGCCTTGTCCTGTTTTCCAGCGTGAGCTCAAACAGGCCCGGCGCCACCTCTATCTGAGCGCGTTCTTCCACTCCTTCGGCGAGAGCGATGGTCAGCATTTGTTGAGCATCCTGCAGTGTTCCAACGACGCGAAGCAGGGTCGAGCTGTGTGTTACCGGGTCGAAAACCACCACGAACCCCTCGGCCATCCGCAGCGTTCGGGTCGCGAACGAGCCGGCCGACAACTCGATCGCATCCAGCGCGGCTCCGTCGACCACCGGCCGAAGATCGGCAGGTAGATCACTCCCTGAACTCCAGTAGACCTGGCGGACGTAGTCCCACAGTGGCAGTGTATCCGGCTCGTGGGCAGAAATGGCACGCAATTTCGGGCTGACAGTAAAGGTCACCTCGACGCTGTCATCGAGCATCGTCTGACAGTCGGCAGCGCAGAGCCCACATCGGTAGTGCAGATCGTTTATTGCTTTAAGGGAATTAGCCGAATGGAGGATGCTGCCGCACCCACCGCAAACGACGTTCCAAGCCAGATCGACGATCCCGATTTGGGTAGCGTGAAGGAAGGCGCCGATGCAGGCCGTCTCGTCAAGGCCAACCTCCATGGCGAAAGCGAGCGGATTGATGCGGTTCACGCGGAAGTCCGACGCTTCGCACAAAAAAACGTTCGATGGCCTCCGAAGTCCGGCCATCGCAGCGTTGTTTCAGGATTGAAAATTGAGCCGGTGAGGCAATCATCCGATCAATCACCTTTCAGAGGCCGCCCTGACGAGGCATTCGCCCGTGTACCCAATAGGAACATCATCTTGGCGATCGGTCTCTCCGCTCATTACTCGAGCGCGCCACCTTCCGACTGAAGATTGCGGCCCCTCCCAGGAACAGAACGGCCGTGCCGAGATTCCATCCGAGGATCATTGCTGTGGCATCGAGCGGATGGAACATCGACAAGGCTGTCGCGGTGACTGCCGAAACGGCAAGGCTTCCCATGAGAATGACAGACGTTGGCCGGAGTGCAGCCGTGTAACGCAGCATCGCCAGCATCAAAAGCGACAGCGGCAGGCTGGTCAGGACGAGTGTGGCAACGCAACTCGATGCCGCTTCGACCGTAACTGCTCCCGGTGGTATAGGCACCCATCCTGCGAAGCATTGATAGCCGATTGTCGAGAGCCAGACGCCGAGCGGCGGGATGGGCAACAGAAGCCATCGGCGGGACCGGTCCGGCAGGCTGGCGAAGAAGGTGGCGAAGGTCGCAAGAACGCCCGTCAGTAGCGACGACATCATGTTGATGGCGAATACTGTGTCCTGCATGCGCTCAGTGAATTGCGGCCGCACGCCATGGCTGATCGTCATCAGCGCCATGATCGCCGCCGCGATGACGAGCCAGCCGGCGGCACGGACCAGCGGCGGCCGAAGACGCTTGACGGGGGTTGCATTGGTGGCGAGGGAGTGGATCAAGTCGGACGTCTCCATCACCAATCCCTCCGATCCGAGAGCAGGGCACGCAAATTCTGAAGTGCCCTATACGTTGCCATTTTCAGGGATGCCACTGACATCCCGGTAACATCGGACGCCTCCTTCAACGACATTTCCTTGAGTTTCAGGAGATCGACGGCCTTCTGCTGGATCGGCGGCAGCACTCTGATGGCTTCAGTCAGTTTGTGTTTGTCGAGCATGCCATTGTTTTCATCGGGCGCCGTTGCTGCTGCCTCGTGTTCGGCAGTGAGTGGCGCCTCGCGCTGCATTTGCCGACCACGGCGACGCAGCCGGTCGATGGCGCGACGATTGGCGATGCCGACGAGCCAGGGACCGAACGGACGCGAAGGGTCGTAGGTGTGCCTGATCGAGTGGAGGGTGAGCAAGATGTCCTGCACTGTATCTTCGATGTCCCAAGGGTCCCTATGCCACCGTCTGACCCGTGATCTGAGATATGGCGTGATTTCTTGAAGAAGACGGAGATAGGCCACGGTATCGCCATCCTGCGCACGCGCCATGAGAATAGTCCAGTCGAGGTCGCGTGATGCGGCGGTCTCCTCGTCCTGCAAACGATCTCTCTCTTTCGTTCGGGTGCGCGCTCCATCTGAGGTCACCACTGTAAGACGCTTGCGCTTTTCATCCTTCATCCCCGCACCCTCACAGGCGCGAGCCGGTTGACCATGATCTTACACCAGGACATTACCATCTCGACCCCGACGCACGGAAACCATTGACCATGCGTCTAAGCAAGTAATCGCCGGAAATTGCGCCGGGACCGATCGCGATGACGCCCAGGGCCAAAGCCGCCCAATAGAGGTGGAAGTTGGCCCAACCATCCGGAAACACCAGTTGGATCACGCCTGTCATGACCAACAGGCTGAGTGCGGCAAAGCGCGTCGCGAGGCCGAAGATCAACAGTATCGGCAATACGATCTCTGCAGTCGCGGTTAACAATGCGAGTTGGTCTGGTGCGGGAAGGACATATTCGCCGCCGAAGATATGAAGCCTGAACTGTTCCTCGAACAGAAACAGCGTGCCCGGCGAGAGGGACAGGAAACCGTCCCAGCGTGTGAGGCCGGAGCGAAGGAAGGGAAGCGCCAGGGCGATGCGCAACACCGGCGGTGCGATCCATCGTGTGATCATACTGATCTGGAGATGCGCTTGATGGATGGCCGTCACAATCCCGTTCAGCAGTGTCGGTTGCGAACTCATGCGATCTCCAACGACCGGATCGGCTGCGTATGGTAGCCGATGATTACACCTGACTCGATCATGCCACGGAGCGTGCCGGCAAGGTCGAAACGCGGACTGGCGGACTGCCCTTGCTTAAGGGCGTGGGCGATTGGCGAACCTGCCTGCAGAGCCTCCATGAAAGCGGCTGCACCCGCCGGCAGACGCCGAACCTCGACATCCGCCTCGGGACGAACAATGAGCGCATCCTCTCCGCCGTCGTCCAAGTCGATTTGCGCACGTTCGACGCCATCGATATTCACCTGCCAGATGCTCACGATCGGGAAAACTGACCTTACGATGCGGACGGACGGATGAAGGGCGAACCGTAGCGCTGGCAGGTCGCCTGGCGGCACCCGACTGAGAGCAGAAGACGGCAGCGGCGTTGCTTCGGTTGCGTGGTATGCTTCCACCCATGCTCGCTCGAGCCGGGCAGCATCCTCGAGATAGGGGAGCACCGCTGCGGGTTCGAAGCGTGCGATGAAGGTGGGAAAGCCAGATCCGTAGTCGAGCATGATCGGAGAGGCCGGCGGTTCTGCCAACACATACAAACGCGCCATGGCAGCGAAGAATTCCTCGCCAACAAGGCGGTGGACCATAGGATACGCCGCCTTCAGGGTCTCGATCAACCCGACCACGACATTGTTGCGGTAGACGGCGAACCGCTTGGCGCTTGGCAGTCCGTCCGGACCGACCAGACCTGAAGGAACCGGTATTTCCGGATTAAGCAGTGCTCTGGCGAAGTCGGCTTGCCGGTCGGCCAACCCGTTCATGCCAGCATCGTGTTCGGAGCCCGCCAAACTCGGAGTCAATTTGCGAATCGCGCCGGTCACGGGTGGTCTCCTCGATGGGGACGCTGAACAACGTTGGTCCAGAAGGCGCGAAGGCTGTCGACACCGCCGGCCGTTGAACTCCACAGGGTTGCGTCGCCAACCAAGAGCGTCCCCGCGAATGTGTCCGGCTTCGACTGCAGCAATGCGTCGAAGGAGGTGCGACCGTCAGCAGTGAATGGATGCGGTGGAGCCGCAGGGTCTATCTTCTGGCGCGCCAGCACATCGAGTTTCGGGATGGCCGCGTCCATGCGCTCGAAGTGGGGCAGATGGGGATGAAGATTGAAGGTGTCCACACCTGCGAGCAGATGAAGGCGGTCGAGAGATGCCTCGGCTTCGATGGGGAAAGGCGTGCCATCGGCCTCGGAGGCCGGACGCAGTCCAAACCTGTTTTCAACGGGAACGCCCAGACCGGCGAGCAACGAGCGCCCGAAGCCGCCAAACCCCTGTCGCGGCGGAATTGTCTTGTCACCATGATGCAAAAAGTCCGCAACTTGCCGGAAGATTGCTTTCTCATGCGAAACAGACGGTTCCTCGCCAATGTCGTGGTGGGGACAGACAAAAATGAGATGGTCCGGAATGGAGAGAAACGAGCAAACGAAAGTGATTTCGGCTTGGCTTGCCTGCTGAACGGTCCGGCGAGAATCGAAGCTGATAACGACGAGCGTGTCGGTACCTTTAAGATTTTCCGGGACTATGGGGGTAAGCCGTCCGTCCTCATCGACCCGCTCGATTTCGATAACCGGTGCGCAGGTTATCGCCTCGCTGAGCGTCACGGCGGCGAAGTTCTTCTTCACAATGTGATCAAGAAACCCAGCAATGCCCTGATCGAAGCGCGAAGGATCACTCAGTTCCTCGAACCGAGGGAAGAGCATGCGGCGGCTCTCGAAGAGCGCCGGAAAGCGATCCTCGATGACGTCGAGCGGAGCTTTCGCCTCGTCAGGCCGACTCCAGGCGTAATAAATCGCAACTCTCCGGGCTGGCATGCGCCTCCTCCAGTGTTAGCGCGCGTAGACGGGGATGGCTGCACGCTGGCGAATGTTGCCGATGTCGGCCATGATCAACTCCGCGCGTTCTGCTTCGGCCTTCAGTGTCGGCCACTCAGGCAGATTTGCATCCCATTCGATCAAGGTTGGAACCGGGCCGATGCACTCGATCGTATGGGCGAACAAACCCCAGACGGTCTCTGCAACCGGGCGATCGTGAGCGTCGATCAGCAGCGGGCGGCCTTCTTCGTCGACGTCGGGCGCGAACCCGGCCAGGTGGATCTCCTGCACATGAGAAAGCGGATAGGCATCGAGGTAGGCGATCGGGTTCCAGTTCTGATTGGTGCAGGCGACGTGAATGTTGTTGAGGTCCAGCAGAAGACCGCATCCGGTCCGTCGGACAATCTCCGCAATGAAATCGGTCTCTGTCCAGGTGCTTTCGGCGAAGGCCAGATAGGTGGAAGGGTTCTCCAGCAACATCTGGCGCCCAAGTGCTTCTTGCACCTGATCAACATGCTCCACGACGCGCATGAGTGTCTCGTCCGTATAGGGCAGAGGAAGCAGGTCGTTGAGAAAGCCGACGTCGTGGCTGGACCAGGCGAGATGCTCGGAGAACAGTGCCGGAGAGTAGCGATCGATCAACTCCGTGAGGCGAGCGAGATGATCCTTGTCGAGGGGCCGATCAGCGCCGATCGACAAGCCGACGCCGTGCAACGATAGCGGATAGCGTTCGCGGATGGCCGAGAGGTAGCGATGCGGTGGCCCGCCTGCGCCCATGTAGTTCTCTGCGTGCACCTCGAAGAAGCCGACATCGGGCGAGGTCTGCATGATCGTCCGGTAGTGCTCAGCCTTCAGGCCGACGCCCGCACGTTCCGGCATCATTGTCTGCGAGGATATAAATGTCCGTTCCGGCATGGCAATTACCTTGACTTATACAGGACCGATAAGTTGGGAAAGGCCGGGCCTTCGCGGCCCGGCCAGTAAGGCGTTTAGACCTTGGGCTTCAGGCTGCCGGCTCCATTCGGGGTCGAGATACCCGTGCAGGTGCCGGTCGGAACCAGCTTGAAGGCATTGCCTTGGTAGTCGGCGGCGCTGGTGCCCGCGCAGGTCGTGCCGGCGCCAGCAAAGCAATCGTTCTGGCCCTTGAGCGCGACGCCGAAGCAAGGCTCAACCTTGCCGGACTTTACCTTGACGGTGTTGCCGGCCTGGATTTTCTTCTGCTGCTCCGTGAAGTCCTGGGCATGGGCCGGGGCGACCGTAAGCGTACCGAAGGCGGCAGCGAAGGCGCCAGCTACCAGCGTAGAAATCAGACGATCAGACATATTGGTTCTCCTGAAGGTTAAGCCAGCGCTTTCGATTGCTGACTGCGACGGCCGGTTTCGACCTGTCTGTATGGAAGTTCGATGCAGGTTCCCCCGAGGTAACGCAGCTTCGGAGAAATATTTGTCTGGCCAATATTGATGCCCGGAGATGGTCGGCAAAAGCGGGGTTTGAGCCTCCAGACGCCCTATGCGGCTGGCTTCGACGCAATCACCGTGCTCGGATGCAGTTCGGGTTCTGCGGCCAGCAACTCGGGCACGGTCGCGAAAATCTGGCTTGCGGCGCTGCCCGTCATATGGGCGTTGAGGCTTCCTTCGCTGTCGAAGAGGTCGACGAGGTAGATCGTGTCCGCACTGGCGTTCGAGTGCAGGACGAGCCAGAGCGTCGTGCCTGCTTCCGCCTCGACCGCGGGCAGTGCTGCCGCGATTCTTTTTGCTGCTTCCTCGCCCAGGCCCGGCTTGGCCTTGAACACGACGACGCCCGCTATTCTTGTCATGGATGAATTCCTTTCTTTGGCGTTCGCTGGGGAGCCCGGAGAGGTAACGCGGGATCAGACGAATGCGCCGATCTGGTCTTCCGCTTCATGAGCCAGGAGGACACTTTTGGCTCGTAATGGAACCTGTCGCAGTTCCCTATTCGGGCTTCGATCGCCGGCACGCTCGCAGATCCACGACGGACGACCAGAACCAGGATCAGCGCCGCAATGGGGATCACGCTGCCCATCCCTGCGCTCAGAACCGCCTCGCCGACGAACGCGCCGATGTTTTTCGATGAGGCAAGTGGCCGTGACCTCAAACGGCAGTGTTCGACCTCCCATGCGGACCTTGGTCCGGATCCGCGTGTCCCAATGACGCTGAATACGCTTGCAGGGTGACGTGCGCTTTCGTTGGGCGTCGCGATCCGGCAGACAAGGCCCTGCTCATGGCGAAGGCCGCACAACGTGACCATGCGTCAGGACGGCGCGTTCGACGCCGGTACTACAACCGCAAGCTGAACGACAGGTCCTCCCGATCGTAGGAACGGTAGTTGCCGTCGGTCCTGGACGGACGAGACGATTCCGCCCTTTTCCCAGATGACGCGAGTGATCCGCTGCAGTCCTTCATCGTCGGGAAAGTCCCACATGAACGCATGGCCATCAGTGAAGTAGATAGCATCGTAGTCGGCCGGATTGATGTCGTTCGGGTGGGCGGTCGTGGATAACAGTGCCATTCGCTTCGGATCGTCGAGCTACTCCTTCGCCGCTGCGCCCAGAAGCGGCCATTTAAGTGCGCGTGGTTCCAGAGCCGAGACGCCACCTTTGGGGCTGACGATACGTTGCTCGTATCCAATGGCGGCGAAGACGTCGTGGGGGTGAGTCAGCTCGGAGAGCCATAAGCCGGTCGGATGCGCAGGATCGGGCGAAATGGGAAACGGTGCTGACCACGTGCAAATTGCGTTTCACCGTTTCCCCTCCTTCGCTCAATGACGAGCAGTCATAACCTTGAACCTCACCTGAAGGTCAACCGAAAAACGCTCGTCAGCCTCCAGGTTTCTGAGCGAAACAAGCTCGATCGCGTCATGGAAAAGGGATGTCACTATCGTCACCCCGGAGGCCTCGCCCCTAGGCGCCGTGCCAGACCATCGAAGACGCCGAGGCTTCATGCGGCGATCGCTCAAAAAAATGAGCCGAAATATGCTGTTGCAAGTCGAGGGCACGACAAGAAAATTACGTGCCGAGCGTCCTAAATATTAGGACGCTAATTTCTTCAGCATTTCCCCGATCGACCGCGGCGAAATTTCGTCTTTGGATTCAATGTTTAAGTGACGGCGCTGCAGGTTTCGAACCAGAGTATGGGGCATAATGCCTACTTTTTCAGCATAAGAATTAATGCATCAAAAATCTTGCAGAACGCCTGACAATCATGGGACAAAGACCTGCGAGTAGAAGCGGTCTGAACCTTGGTTCTGGACATTGCTCGACGGGTGAATCTGTCGAGGAGATGTTCAAATGCGAGGGAAATTTCATTATCCCGCCCTGGGACTCGTGGAGATCGACGCCGCATCTGACGAACTTCGCTCACACCGCTGCTTTGCGTGTCTGAGCAGCAAGCGTCCCGCAAAGCGCGATTACGCGATTGCCAGGCTCGTCGCGGATGGCTTCGATCCAGAGCGCATCGCCAATCTCTATCCGTTCTTAAAAACAGAACACTAACTGCGAAAGGTCGACCCATGCCTCGCACCAAGCTTGTCTTCTATGCACTGGCCGCAACCCTTTCTGCCGGCGCGGCATGTGCCGCCGACAAGGTGATCTTTCAGCTCGATTGGCTGCCTGGTGGTGACAAGGCGCCGATCTATGTCTGCATCCACGAAGGCTTCTGTTCGAAGGCCGGTCTGGACGTGGAGATTGCCTCGGGTCGTGGCTCGACCGATGCGATCTCGCGCCTTGCCGCCGCGTCCTCTGACATCGGTGTTTCCGATATCGGCGCCCTGATGGCTGCGCGCGCCAATGAAGGTGTGAAGGTCACCGCCGTCATGTCGCTGTTCAACAAGGGACCACATGCCTTCTACGTCGCCAAGGGCGGCTCGATCGCAAGCGTTGCGGACGTCAAGGGCAAGACGATCGCGACGTCGCCTTTCACGTCCTCGAATGTCTATCTGCCACTGGTGCTCCAGGATGCCGGTATCGACATGGCGGATGTGAAGCTCATCAAGGCCGATCCCGGCGCGCTCGGCCCCATGCTGATGACCGGCCATGCCGATGGCATCATCGCGTGGATGACGGACCTGACGCGCTACAGCAACCAGGGCAAGGAAGCCGGCAAGGAGATCGTTGCATTGCCGTGGTCCGCGGCAGGCCTTGAGCTCTATTCTGCATCTCTCATCGCCAGCGACGATTTCCTTGCCAAGCGTCCGCAGGTCGCCGCCCGCTTCGTCGCGGCCTACAAGAAGTCCGTCGAGTTCGCCAAGGGGAATCCGACGAAGGCCGCCGAGGCGGTAACCGCCATCGTCCCGGAGCTCGGCTCCGAAGATGTGGAAGGATCGCTCAAGGACACGTTGCCGCTCATCTTCAACGAGGTGACGGAGAAGGATGGCATTGGGGTTTTCGAAATCGCCCGCCTCGCCGAGACCTGGCGCCGCGTCTCCCAAGCGCAGGACATCGATCCGGCCAAGCTCGATCCCGAAACCGTGGTCAACCGCACGTTGGCCGCAACGGAGTAACCGCCATGGCGATGCCCGCTATCCGCTTCGACAAGCTGGGCCAGGTCTTCAAGACCCGGTCCGGACCCACCGAAGCGCTGCGCGACGTCAGTTTCGATGTGGCACGGCATGAGTTCGTCTCGATCCTTGGCCCTTCGGGATGCGGGAAATCGACCCTGCTGCGAATGATCGCCGGCCTGTTGAAGCCGACATCCGGCTCGGTGGCCGTCTTCGGTCTGCGGGTGGAAGCTCCGCGTGACGACATCGGTATCGTCTTCCAGAAGCCGACGCTGCTTCCCTGGGCGAATGTCGAAGACAATGTCGTGTTCCCAGCGCGCCACAAGACCGGCAGGGTGACGCCAAAGGACCGCGAGCGGGCGGGCGAACTGTTGAAGATGGTCGGGCTCTCCGGCTTCGAGAAGCGCCTTCCGGAGGAACTCTCCGGCGGCATGCAACAGCGCGTTGGTATTGCCCGCGCGCTCCTCATGGACCCGGACATCCTCTTGATGGACGAACCCTTCTCGGCGCTGGATGCCCTGACGCGCGAGGTGATGGGCTTTGATCTGCTGCGCATCTTCTCCGAGCGTCCCAAAACCGTGGTCTTCATCACGCATTCCGTCAGCGAGGCGGCGCTGCTGTCGGACCGCGTGTTGGTGATGACCGAAAGGCCAGGCTCGATCCTGACCGAAGTCACCGTTCCCGTCGGCCGCACGCGCAGCCCCGAAACTGCAAAGGACAAGGCGATCCATGACCTCTCCGATTACCTCCGCGATCTCCTCCTCAACCGTCACGCGGCATGACGTCGTGCAGAGCGGAAAGCCGGTCGCCCCGCTCAAGCACGTGCTAACATTGCCGGGCATCACGACTGTGGCAGCCTTGGTCGGTGCTGTCCTGTTGTGGGAAGGGGCAGCATGGCTTCTGTCGATCCCGACCTATCTGCTGCCCGCCCCGAGCGCCATCCTTGGCTCGTTCTCGTCTATCGGCTTCGAACGCTGGGCGGGTCACATCGCTGCGACGCTGCGCGTGGCACTCATCGGCTACGCTATGTCTATTGCCATCGCCATTCCGCTCGCGGTCTTCATGATGCGCTCGCCGTTCCTATCGCGAACGCTCTATCCGCTGCTAGTCGTCGTGCAGTCGACGCCGGTGGTTGCGATTGCGCCCATCATCATCGTGGTGCTCGGGGCCGGCGATGCGCCGCGCATCGTCATCGCTTCTCTCATCACGTTTTTCCCGATTGTCGTCTCCACGGCAACGGGCCTTGCGGCAACCCCACCGGAACTCATCGAGCTGTCGCGCAGCTTGCGCGCCACGGGCCTGCGCGAGATCACCCAGATCCGCCTGCCCTTTGCGGTACCCTACATCTTCTCGGCCCTGAAAATCTCGATCACGCTTGCCGTCATCGGCGCCGTGGTTGCGGAGTTCTGCGCGTCGGAAGCTGGCGTCGGCTATTTCATTCAGCTGTCGACGTCGCTGTTCAAGCTTCCACAAGCTTGGGCCGGGCTGCTGGGTGCTCGCCGCAATGTCGCTCCTGCTGTTTCAGGCCGTCGTTTTGACACAGAAGCTCCTCTTTCCCTGGAGCGTGCCGAAAAACGGCTGAACCCACCCCGGAGTAGAAGCAGTCGGGCACCACCCGGACATTGCTCCTCAACCGCCGGTTCGCCGGCATTGACCCAGGAGAATGGCATGAATATCCAGACAGACACACTCGCCGAACTGGCCAAGGAAGCGATCATCGGTGGCGTGGGCACAACGGTCGACCGGGAAATCCCCGTCATCGACCTTGCGGATTTCGACAACCGCAAGCACGAGATCGCCGACGCGCTCTGGCAGGCGTCGGTCGAGATCGGTTTCTTCCAGGTCTACAATCACGGCATCGACCAGGACGATATCGACGCGGCCTTCGACACGGCATGGACGTTCTTCGAACTGCCGACGGAGGTGAAGGCGAAAACGCCGATGCCGAAGGGCATCAATGCCGGCTGGGAATTCAAGGCGCAGGTCCGCCCCTCCACCGGCACGCCGGATAACAAGGAAAGCTTCCAGATTACCCGGCCGGACATGATCCGCCTGAACCTGTGGCCGAGCGAAGACGACCTTCCGACCTTCCGAGACAAGATGCTGCGCTTCGAGCGCCAGAACTGGGAACTCGGCATGCGCATTCTCTCCTGCTTTGCGTTGACGATGGGCTTCACCGAGGACTTTTTCACGAAGGCGCATGATCCGTCTTCGGACCAATATCAGTCGACGCTGCGTCTCATCCACTACATGTCGATGGAAGGCGCCAAGCCGGAGGACTTCACGTCGTGGCGTGCCGGCGCCCATTCGGATTTCGATTGCCTGACCATCCTTCACCAGAAGGAAGGCGAAGGCGGGCTTCAGGTGTGCCCGGGCAAGGATGCCGCCCTGCATGAATGGACGGATGTTCCGCCGCGCAAGGGCTACATTACCTGCAACATCGGCGACATGCTGATGCGCTGGTCGGATGACCAGCTGCAGTCGACGCTGCACCGGGTACGCATGCCGCGCGAGGATGAGTATATGGGACGCCGCCTGTCCCTGCCCTTCTTCTGCCAGGCAAACCGTGATGCCATCATGCAGGGGCCGCTCGGCAAATATGAAGCGATCACGGCCGGCGAATACCTGACCCGGCGCATCAACGCCAATTTCGCCAAGAAGTGACGTTGAAGATGGTCCGCTGCGGTGACATCGTGGAACAGTCAATCCGACTCCCGTCAGGCAATGGACCAATCACGCTTCATGGACGCGCGCTGCGCTACATCGACGAGGTGGCCCGACAGGGCTCCATTCGCAAGGCGGCGAAGAGATTGAATGTCGCCGCCTCTGCGGTGAACCGCTACATTCTGGAGCTTGAGGAAGAGCTGCAGGCGCCCATCTTCGAGCGCCTGCCGCGCGGCCTGAAGCTCACGAGTTCCGGCGAGATCCTGATCCAGCACATTCGCGAGACCCTTCAGGCGCATCAGCGGATGCGGGCACAGATCCAGTCCCTCAAAGGGCTCAATCGCGGCGAGGTGGTGCTGGCGACCATGGCGACACTTGCTGCCGGCCGGATTGCCGAGATCGTTGCCGCCTACCGCGAAAAGCATCCCCAGGTCAGCCTACGGATCATGGTTGGCGACAGGACGACCGTCGCGGAGATGGTGGCGCTCGGTCAGGCCGATCTCGCCATCGCCTATAACCTGTCGGACGATACCCGCTTGCAACGTGCCGCTGAATTCCGCCATGCGCTGGGAGCGGTCGTCGCACCTGGCCACCCACTCGCGACGCGCAAGACTGTGCGCATGTCGGACTGTCTCCTCTATCCGCTGGTTCTGGCGGATCGATCGCTGTCGCTGCGCGAGGTCGTCGAGGCAACCGCGCCGGCGCGTGCTAGCCTTGTTCCTGTCGTTGAGACCAATTCGATGGAACTGATGAAGCGCCTTGCCAAGACAACCCCGCATATCACCTTCCTCAACCGGCTCGACGTCGACCGAGAAATGGCGTCCGGCGACCTCGTCTTCATCCCGCTGACGGGAACCGGCTCGCTGCAAAGGCTCAATATCCTCCACCGCGCCCGCGGCTCGCTTTCGCCTGCCGGCAGCCATTTCATGCAATTCGCGCAGGAGCGTCTGCTCGCCTCGTTCGACGAGAGTGGAACGCTTTAGCAACCATCCGATAGAGACTCCCGCCATGAACGATCTTTCCATGTTTCCACGCCTTGCCGCCCGTCTGGCGAGAGCAGAACGCATCCGTCTCACAAAGGCGCGCGTGCCGGTGGCGCTGCTTTGCGATGGCATGCCTGTTGACGCAGAGATGGACCGCGACGGTTCGGCTCTCGTCAATATTCTGATCGAGGATGGCAGGGTCGGCGCCATAACGCCCGCCGTTGCCGATAGCAGCGACGATGCAGTCGCTCTGGACGGCCGCCATGTCTGGCCACTTCTGGTCGACGCCCACGCTCATCTCGACAAAGGTCACACTCTGGGACGGGCGCCGGATTCTGGCGGCACACACCCCGGCGCGCGCTCTGCAACGACGGCAGACCGCCTTGCCCACTGGACTGCCGACGACCTTGTGCGACGGATGGAATTCGGCCTTGCTACGGCCGACGCTCATGGCGTGGCAGCCATTCGCACTCATCTCGACAGTCACGAGGGGCAGGCGGAGATCACCTGGAACGTGTTTGCCGAAGCTCGCGAACGCTGGAAGGGCCACATCCTTTTGCAGGCTGCCGGCCTCGTCCCGCTCGATGCCTATCGCGGTGACTATGGCGCTCGCCTTGCCGATATCGTTGCCGGCCATGGCGGCTTGCTCGGCGGCGTGACGCGCGCCTCCGGGGGCACGCATGCCTCGGGCCTTGACGATATCGACCTGCTGCTCGACCGGCTGTTTGCGCTGGCGAAGGAGCGGGAACTGGATGTCGACCTGCATGTCGACGAGGCGGCACAGGCCGATACGCTGCCGCATGTTGCGCGCGCCGCCATCCGCCATGGCTACGAGGGTCGCGTGACGTGCGGTCACTGCTGCTCGCTTGCACTGTTGAAGGAAGAGGAGTTGCGCGACAGGATCGCCCTGATCGCCGATGCCGGCGTTTCGATTATCACGTTGCCAACCGTCAACATGTATCTCCAGGACCGCCAAGGTGGCCGCACGCCGCGCTGGCGCGGGGTAACGCCCGTGCAGGAGATGCGGGCGGCCAGCATTCCGGTAGCAGTCGCCGGCGACAATTGCCGTGACCCGTTCTTTGCCTATGGCGATCACGACATGCTCGACACCTGGCGGCAATCGGTGCGCATCTTGCATCTCGACCACCCTTACGCGGATGCGACCGCGCTTGCCGGACCGGCACCGGCCGGCATTTTGGGCATCGACACCGGCAGGATCGGCGTCGGGCGTCCCGCAGACCTGATGATCCTGGAAGCATGGAGCCTTGACCAGGTCGTTGCCCGCCCGCATTCCGACCGCGTCATCCTCCGCCGCGGCCTCTATGCCAATAGGGCATTACCCTCCTACAGCATGCTCGGCGATTTCCAGCTGGCCTAAGCGGTAGCGTCGCCTTAACTTGGTTGGGGCACAGCATGGCCACCATGGTTCCAGTTTATGCCGCGGTCGACAGGGTGATCTCGCGCCACGTGTTCATGGCGGCGTTTCGTTTTTGCGATGTTCGGCAGTGTTGGTCCGGTCGCGGTGAAGATCGAGATGAAGGAACGCTGGCGCGCGCGCCCAGAGAGGACCTGGCCGATCAAGGCGCCTTTCGCGGGCGCCGGTATGGCAGCCGCTATGGCAGATGGAAGGATGAATAGCCAAATTGGCGAAGAGATACCCGTATTTTCCCTGGAGAACATTTCGGTCAGCGCCGGATGGCCGTTTGTCTGTGGAAAGGCCATGACTCGATCGGGTAATCCTTTCAAATTGCGAGAGAGATGACCGTCGCCCCTGCACAGATCAGAAGGCAGCGTCGCCTTAACATTTGCGGCGGTGTTTACAGGCAGGAGCCCGAACCCGCCGACCGATGTTATGACGCACCGCTACAAGCGTCATGGTTTTTCCCGCTGAGATTATAGCGCATGCTGTGTGGCTCTACTTCCGCTTTCCACCTGCGTCACGTTGAAGATCTGCTGGCTGAGCGAGGCATTGGAGTTTCGTTCCAGACACTCGCGGGATGGGCTGCCAAGTTCGGCCGGAAATATGCCCGTGCCATCCGGCTGCGCTCCAGGGGAAGTTTTGCCGACAGATGGCATCTGGACGAAATGGTCGTTGCTATCAAGGGCAACAAATACTGGCTGTGGCGCGCCATCGATGCCAATGGTTATGTCTCGATGCTCTGATCCAAAGCCCCCGCAACAAGAAGGCGGCCTTGAAGCTAATGCGAAAGCTCCTGGAGGGCCAGTGCGTCACACCGCGTGTCATGATCACCGATAAGTCAGATCCTACGACGCAGCCTGGCTGAACCAGCGGGGCCTATTTCAACATCCAGTTATTATCCGCCATGTCCTCATCTCGACTTTGTACATTATGCAGCGAAGCAAAGTGCTTGTGTCATCCGCTTGAGGCGGCTTGGTTGAGTTTCAGGAATGTCCGGGTCTGGCGGGTGCTGTCGATAAATATCCTGATCCCACAGGATCATGCGAACCGCACCGATGGCATCGGAGAAGGTGAACTCTGTTTTCTTGTACCAGGCGGCGGCATAGGGAAGGACGCCATGACCGAGCAGATCGCATGCCCAGAGTGTGACGAGGCTGTAGAGCGCCAGCAGCGACGGGGTCGTGCGCATGATGGCTTTGTCGTTCCACTGCCGTTGGGTTTCCACGCCAAGATGCGCTCGCGTTTCGGCGAAGGTGACCTCGATCTGCCAGCGCCGAACGAAATAGGCAATGATCTGAGCGGGCTCAAGGTTGACGTTGGTGCTCATGAACGCCTGGGGTTCACGACGGCCTGATGGATCGCGAACGAGAACCCAGCGAATTGGTCTTGGGGGCGTTCCACGCCGATACCAGAGGCCGGTTCCTGATGTGACATCAAGGGTTTTGTCGGTTTGCTTGCCGTACCAGGACGATGCGACGATGCGCTGCCACTCGGTCTTTGCGTCTTTGAGGAGCGTTTTCAGTTTCGGCAATGGCCTGCCTTTTTGCGCCGGTCGCCCGAGCGTATGTTCGTGCCGTTGATCTGGTGGAGCAAAGAGACTGGCATCCAGACGCAACCGCGTGATGAGAGTGGCCGTGTCGGGAAGAGCCGCAGCCAGTGTATGAACGGCAAAGCTGCTATCGCCGACAAAGATGATTTCGCGGCCCGGCAGCCAGCGGCAAAGCTGCAAGACGCCTTGCCTTGCCCAATCAGTCAGCAGCTTGTGCTTTCGGCCCTTCTTCTGATCATGGCGCTCAGAGGGACACAGGATCGTCAGCACCGGCAGGGCTTTAATACATTTTGCCCATGGGACAGGTGAAAGAACCATGAAGCTCAACCATCTCAAGCCGCTGGCCTTGACAAAGTGGCCATGGCTGGAGCGCACCGGGTCACGATAAATTCCACGCGCGGCGATGCGTTGGCCCCAACGCCGTTCGATTGTATCATCCATGCCAATCACGACAGGGCCCTCGGGCACGAGCCGGGCAACAATGATGGACAGCAGACGGGCCGCCAACGTGCGAGGGTTCCAGCGGGCTCGGTTGAGGAGTTGATGATAGGCGGCAAAATTACTTACCTCCGCGCGTCCGGTGATGCGCAGGCAGGCCGTCACCGTTCGCTTGCCAGGCGAAAGGAGCGCACCCATCACCAGGACCAGCAGATGCTCCCAGCTTGGCGCGGTAAACCAGAAACGAAACGGCGACAGCCATTTGCGAAGGATGTGGGGGACCGCGTCTCCCGGCTCACGGCTACAATCATGTTGTTCGCTCATCCATTCGTTCGAATCCGATCAAACGAATGGCGCAAGGCCGGGACCCTGCGGCGAATTGATTCACCCAGGGCTGCTCAGATGCCCCCGAAATCACCACCGATTTTGTACAAAGTCGAGCTCATAATTACCTCTTTCCTTGCCGCGTACGCGCTGAAAAATCGGCCGAATGCTCGCTCAACCAGGCGCTCCCGCTCGTGAGTCAGATTACAACGAGCACACCGAAGTTCGCTCGACCAGTTTACAGGGCATAACGCGACTGCTCGGACGAGCCTTGCTTCCCGCCACCACGCTATTCAACAATTCCGCCCCTTCCAGACCTAAATCGTAATAAGGCAAGGCCGCAGTGGTCAGTTCCGGCTTCAGCGCCAAGGAAACCGTCCGGAAATCGTCAAAGCCGACAATACTGACATCCTCGGGGATGCGGAGACCCAACGCCATGGCCGCGATGTAGATTTGGATCGCCATTTCGTCGTTGCCGCTCATGATCGCGGTCGGTCGATCCTTTTGTTGAAGCATCTCGGTGGCGGCAGCAAAAACGTAGTTCTTCTCTGCTCCTACCGGTCCTTCCATCCCGAGACGGATAGTCAGATCGCTCTCTGCAAGGCCGAAGTCCCCGGCGGTTTTGCGGAATGCATCGAGCCGCAGCTCCGCGCCAAGCAAAATGGGATTGAGCCGGATGTAGCCGATCTTTCGATGGCCCCTTTCAAGCAGATAGCGTGTCAGATCCTGAGCACCCTGGTAGTCATCGGGTTCGATCGATGGCAACAACTCGCTCGTTTGAGGCCGACAGTTGATCATCACCGTGGGGATGCTGACATCGCCGGTTTCGGGGTCAATGATGCGATGGTACATCGTTATGTAGAGAACACCGTCGATGCGATGCGATTGGAACATTCTCCAAATTTTAATTTCCTGCTCGAACGCACCGCCGGTGTTTGCCATCAGGATGGTTTTGCCGTTAACATTAGCCCAATCCTGTATCCCGCGAACGATATCCACTGAATATGGCGTCGTCGACACGTAGTCAGCGATTATGCCAAATGTGTTGGAGCGACTTGAGCGTATTTGGCGCGCGGCCATATTGGGTACGTATCCGAGGTCTCGAATTGCCCTTTCTACCCTCTCCCTCGTTTCCTCGGTCACATATGGTTCGCCGTTAATGACCCGAGACACGGTTTTGTTGGAAACCCCCGCCACTTTCGCGACGCTGACTATGCTGACCATACCCGCTTCTCTCCTTGTTGGGGTCCCTTTTAAAGCAAGCTCATGACAACGTCGACATATTTCTATGACAACGTCGACATCAGACGTTGACAACGTCGTCATACGGGGACTATGTTCGCGGCAAGAAGGAGGGCTCAGTGCAAGGCGCAACGAGCCAAATGGGAGGTATCGATGAAGAAATTGCTTGGTGCGAGCGCACTCGCGCTTGTTTTCATGGCCGCCGCTGCCAACGCCGAAACCATCAATATCCTGGTCGAGGGCGGCGGCGAAATGTTGCAAAAGGCGGTCGCCGAGAAGTTTACTGCCGAAACAGGCATCAAGGTGAACTTCACGATCGTTCCCTATCAGGGTGTCTTTGACAAGTTCTCAGCCGAAATCGCCTCTGGCTCTTCCGCGTTCGATGTCGTGACGATCGACGTCGTGTGGAATGCGAAGTTTGCAGACCATGTCGAAGACCTCGCACCTCTTTTCACCGATGCGGTTCGTGCGGATCTGCCGCCTGTCTTGCTTGCCGATGCGAAGGTCGGTGACAAGCTGATCGGCATGCCTGCCTGGGCCAATGCCGAGATCGTGTTCTACCGCAAGGATCTATTTGAAAAGGCAGAGGAAAAGGAAGCTTTTCAGGCCAAGTATGGCTATCCTCTGGCGCCACCCAAAACCTGGCAACAGTGGCGCGACATTGCGAAATTCTTCACGCGTGACACTGACGGTGATGGAAAGACTGACTTCTGGGGCGCCGACACCATCGGCACGTTCTCAGAGGAGTGGATGACGCATGTGCTGCAGGCGGGTTCGCCAGGGGTGATCCTCGATAAGGACGGGCAAGTCATCATCGACAATGAGGCCCACAAGAAGGCACTTGAATTTTACATCGCGCCGCACTGTATTGATCATTCTGTTCCTGAAAATGTGAACGAGATCGGCTGGGGCGAGGCGCAGAACCTGTTCTACCAGGGCAAGACCGCGATGATGAAGTTTTGGGCGCACGCCTACAAGATGACGCCTCCGGATTCAAAGGTCAGTGGCAAGGTCGGCGTGGTGCCAATGCTGGCCGGTGACGCCGGAATCGCCGCTATTCCCGGCCCTTGGTACAACGTCGTTCCCTCAACATCCCAGCACAAGGACACGGCGAAAAAATTCATCTCGTTTGCCATCGCCAATAATGCCTTGGGTATCGAAGCTCCCCTCGGCCTCGCCGCGACGAATTCCGCCTATCGTAGCTATTCAGGCAAGACCGGTTATGAGCACTTCCCCCCGCTTCTTGAGACGCTGAGTGCTCCTGCCACGCAGGGCCGGCCGATCAATGAAAAATATCAAGAAATAGTCGATGAAGCTGTTTTGCCGGCTATCCAGCAGGCACTCACCTGCAAGGCAGATATCGGGGAGGTCCTGACGGAAGCCAAGGAAACGATCGAGGACATTCTCAACTAGCCTCGTACATTCCTCAACATCGTGGGGCAAAATATGCCCCACCCTTAGCTTTCGGAGACGGACATGTCGGGTGAAGACCGATTTGTACTTTGCATGCTCGCGCCCGCAGTCGCCATCCTCGGCCTGCTGGTCGCTTATCCGGTTGGGCTTCTGGTATTCGATTCGTTTTTCAAAGTCGATACGATCACGCCTCATATACGCGAATGGGTCGGCCTGCAGAACTATGTCGACGCCTTGACATCGAAACGTGTCGCAGAGAGCGCTCTGCGGACCCTTCAGTATTCGGTCTTCGCGCTGTTCTTCGAGTTTACGTTTGGCTTCTCTGCGGCGCTGCTTTTTTCGGCGCTTGCCGGTAAATCGCGGTGGCATCGCACGATCTTCGCTCTGCCGTTGATGGTTCCGCCCATTGTCGCGGGTTTGCTGTGGCGATTTCTGCTCGTCGGCAATATCGGCATTCTGAACTACGGACTCGTCCGCTTGGGTCTCATCAGCGATCCCGACGCTATCGCATGGTTGTCCAGCGAAGATATCGTCATCTATTCTGTTTCCTTTGCTGACATTTGGCTGACCACCTCCTTTGTCGCCCTTGTGTCCTATGCGGGGTTGACGAACATCCCAAAAGACCTGCTGGAGGCAGCACGGATCGACGGGGCGAATGCGCTCAAGCGCTTTTGGCATGTCACTCTTCCTCTGATGCGGCCGGTGATCGCCGTCGTCGTGATCGTGCGGGGCGTGGATGCTGCAAAGACATTCGACCTGATCTGGATACAGACACAGGGTGGTCCCAGTCATGCTTCTGAGGTGTTCTCGATGAATATCTACCAGCGCATGGTTCGGTTCGGCGATCTTGGGGAGGCGTCCGCCTCCGGAACGTTGTTTCTCATCGTGATGATGTTTTTGGCGGCGGTCGCCTATTGGAAGATTTGGAGGCCGGTACATGCATAGAGCTCCCCGCCTCAATGTCAGTGGAGTCCTGATCAACGCGGCAGCCCTCGTGTTAGTGCTATCCTACGCGCTGCCTTACATTTATCTGCTTATGACCTCCATAAAGCCGGCGGCTGATGTCCAGCAGATCCCGCCAAGCTTCTTTCCAGCTGTCGTGTCGTTCGAGAACTTTCGCGAAGTGCTGCGATCCTCAACCTTGCCGAGAGCCTTCGTCAGTTCTCTCACCGTCGCGGTGCTGACGACTGCTCTCTCACTGTCAGTGGCCGTGCCTGCTGCTTACGTTGCCACCCAGTACCGGCGCCGGATCACCACCATTTTCCTGCTTTTCGCACTGGTGACGCGCATGGTGCCGTCGGTGGCGCTTGGGGTGCCACTGTTCCAGCTTTTGAAGTCGCTGGGTCTGCTCGATACCATTCCAGGCCTGGTGCTCGCTCACACATCGGCCGCGGTACCACTGGCCCTGCTGCTCATGTCCGCCTTCTTCGAGGGCATACCGAAGGAGCTCGAAGAAGCGGCGCGCATGGATGGCTGCACACGATTCCAGGCGTTTCGAAAGATCGTCCTTCCGGTCACGACAGGGGGGATAGCGGTCACCGCGCTCTTCACCTTCATCACAAGCTGGAACGAGTTTCTCTACGCGCTGCTGTTGACGTCCGAGGCGACCAAAACGGCGCCGATCGTCATCGCCGAATACAATTCGGTCTACGGGCTTGCCTGGGGGGCGATGACCGCCGCAGCCGTCCTCTACTCGCTGCCGGTCATCATCGTAACGCTAGCACTTCAAAAACAAATCGTCGGCGGCCTAACTTTCGGCGCTGTAAAGGGATGAAGGAGGCAAAGGTATGGCCGGCATAGAACTGCGCAATATCAACAAGGTCTACGGAAACAGCTTTCACGCTCTGCACGATATGAGCTTCGACATCAGGGATGGCGAGTTCATGGTGTTCGTCGGTCCGTCAGGATGTGGAAAGTCGACGGCGCTGAGGACGATCGCTGGCCTGGAGAGCATTACTAGCGGTGAACTCAGGATCGGTGACAGGTTAGTCAACGATGTCGATCCCAAGGATCGCGACATCGCCATGGTCTTCCAGTCCTATGCGCTCTACCCGCACAAGACAGTGCGGCAGAACATTGCCTTTCCCTTGCTGATGGCAGGCCTGCCGAAGACCCAGATTGCCAGCCGCGTAGACGAAGCCGCGCGCATCCTCGAACTGACGACTTTGCTCGACCGCAGGCCGGCATTCCTTTCAGGAGGCCAGCGTCAGCGTGTCGCCATGGGACGAGCGATCGTCCGCAAACCAGCGGCCTTCCTGATGGACGAACCGTTGTCGAACCTCGATGCCAAGCTGCGCGTGCAGATGCGCGCCGAGATCGCCAGCCTCCAAAGAAAACTGAATGTCACTACGATTTACGTGACCCACGACCAGGTCGAGGCGATGACGATGGGTGACCGCGTAGCTGTCATGAAAGGCGGCGTGCTGCAGCAAGTCGACACGCCGCAAAACCTGTACAATCGCCCTGACAATGTCTTTGTCGCCGCCTTTATCGGATCGCCCTCGATGAACTTGTACGAGGCCGTTCTGAATGGAAGGACGCTGACCCTGGGCAGCAACAGTTTCGAAATCCCTGACCGGGTTTTCGAATACCGCCCCTCGCTCAATGGTGCGTCTAACCGGCAGGTCATTGTCGGTATCCGGCCCGAGCACATGAACGACGCCGCAGTCCGGCCTTCTTCGGCCGAGATCTCGGCCCCGGTCACTCTTGTTGAGGCGCTAGGTTCTGAATCCATGGTGCATCTGAATATCGACGCACCCTGGGTGGATGCTGGCGACCCGGACGCCGTCGCCGACATCGGCGACGAAAAGGCTGCTGTAGCCCGCTTTTCCCCAAAGAGCACCGTACGCGCAGGTGACATCGCGCGCATCGCTGTCGATGCCGACGAACTCCATTTCTTTCAACCCGACAGCCGCACCAGCATCTGGTGATGGTTCGCGGGCTTTTGTTCCAAACTCGAACGAGAGAGCCGGTTGCACGCATATCCCAGGCGGCTTTCGCACGACAAGCCAATCAAGAACATCGGTCGCTCTCGCTGTGGAGCAGGAAATGGCCGAGGAAAGATGAACAATGGCAAGTGAAAACTTTTACGACGTAACATGCTATCACGCAGGAAACCCCTATGAGGATATCGGATCGGTCATCAACAGCATCATTGCGGATATTAAGAGCAGGCAAACGGTTCCCGACCTGAATGGCGGCGGAAAGCCTGGAGCAGTGATCTATATACCGCCAGGCGATTATCGTCTTGTCACTCAAGTCGTTATAGACGTGAGCTATCTGAAGATTGCAGGCTCGGGACATGGTTTTACGTCGTCGAGCATCCGTTTCAACACACCCGCAGACGAGCTGGCACAGTGGCGCGAAGTGTGGCCGGGCGGAAGTCGCATACGTGTAGACATTTCTCCAGAGGCCACCGACGGTGAGGCTGCTGGAGCCGCGTTTTACGTTAAGCGCACCGGAAATCCTCGTATAAGCTCCGTGGAGTTTGCTGACTTTTGCATCGATGGCCTGCACTTCATTGACGATGGTTCGGGGCAGAATGATGCAGAGAATACATACAAGAATGGCAAAACGGGAATCTATGTAGGCAGCGCCAATGACTCATTTCGAATAACGGGGATGGGGCTTATCTATCTGGAGCATGGTGTTACTGTCCATGATGCAGATGCGCTGGCGATAGACAACAATTTCATTGCAGAGTGCGGCAATTGTATCGAATTGAAAGGTATGGGGCAGGCCTCAAGAATAGCAAATAATTTTGTCGGAGCCGGATATAGGGGACACTCCATTTACGCTGAGAATTATGGGGGCATTCTCGTATCCTCAAACAACGTATTCCCTCGAGGCGCCAGCAGCATCTATTTTTCCGGCGTGGTGCGTTCCTCGATCACAGGAAATAGATTCCATTCCTTCTACCCCGGAATGCTGGTTTTTGCTGCGAACTCCTGCGAGAACCTTGTTTCCTCAAATCACTTCTTGCGAGATCGCGAGCCATGGGCACCCATGCAGAAGTACGATAACGGTCTGGATGATCTGTTCGGACTTTTGCACATTGATGGCAGCAACAATTCGTTCATCGCCAACCACATTTCAGAGACGATCGATACTCAATATATCAAGCCTCTCGGCGTAAAGCCCGTGATCGTCCACGTGGTTGCCGGCAACGGCAACTACATAGCCAATAATCACATCGTGGCCACAACCGAAATGTCGCACATCAATGATGCAGCAAACAGTGCCTGTTTTTCGACACAGGTAGGCGCATTGCTGTCAACGAACAATTTGAAGACGCTCGAAGTAACTGCAGTGCTGGTGCAAAGGGGTTCGGTGCGGAATACAGTCTTGGATTCAGGCAGTGACGACCAGGTCGAGATGGACAGAACAATGAATGCATTCAGGGGTACTCCGGTTCCTCGGCAATAGATAGTCGGCAAAGTTTCAAAGCGGACCGAGCGTAGCTAGAGCGTCTGTCAAAATTCAGTGACTATTCGGAGTGGTGTTCATGACGAACCAAATGGAAAACGGGAAGACGGCCCGTTGAAGCAAAACCTATTCCTACCCTCGGGGTACCGCTTGGAATTTTGGGCCGCGGGCGACGGCTTTCTTCGTATCAACATTGATGGGAAAACGGTTTGGCAGATTCCGTCATTTGCCATCCATCCGGAGTTTTTCAAGTATCACCACAGGGAAGCTTGCGAGGTCACCATTGTCACCAATGCGCCGGACGCAGTTCTTTGGGCCTATGGGTATCAGCCTCAAACCGTGAACGAGACCGGTATAACGGTGTTTGAATTTTCGGACAGAGGGATCCTTCAACGCACGGGTGCGGAAATTGAAAATTGGCTTCGGTCCGATCCGGATCGTCCTGCGCTTCATTTCTCGCCAATCCGTCATTGGATGAACGACCCCGTAGGTCTCTGCAAGATCGGCGATACCTGGCATATGTTCTACCAGTTCCATCCGAGCGGCAGTGGTTGGGGACCGATGCATTGGGGACATGCGACCAGCCGCGATCTGGTCAATTGGCTTCACATGCCGGTATTTCTGCATCCAGAACAGAACCTGTGGCGGCTCGGCGCCACAGGAGGCGCATTCTCCGGTAACGCCTTTCGGGATCGAGATGGAAGCTTGATGTTCTTTTACACCGAGCGCCTGCCCGCTTATGACCTTTTCAAGGGGTATCGGGAAATTCAGAAATTAGCGCGCCCAGATCGGCGGATGATCAAGGCGGAAGGGATTGTGACGGTTTTGGAGCAGCGTCCCGACGGGGTCGAGCACGATTTCCGCGATCCAAAGGTTTGGTGGGACGACGCAGCCAACGCCTATCGTATGGTCCTCGGCGCATCAATGGAGGGCGATCCCGCAGTGTTGTTGTTCGGCTCCGGCGACGGCCTCGAATGGCAATATCTCAGGCCGCTCTACCGCGCGCCGGTTAACTTCCGCCAAGAAGGTGCGCGTGCAGTGGAATGCCCGGATTTCTTCCGGCTGGAGGATAAGTGGGTTCTGGTGATGGGCTTTGTTGGCCATGTCGAACCACGAACACGGCGCCACAATCTCCTTTATGCCCTGATCGGCGAGTTTGTCGACGACTGCTTCGTACCCGACACGCCGGAACTGCAATTGCTGGATTTCGGGACTGACTATTACGCGATGCAGAGTGTCGAGTCAGACGGACGTCAGATCGCGTTTGCCTGGCTTTTCAACTGGGAATACCGCAAGCCTGAGGGTTCATCCTATTCTGGCGAGATGTCCCTGCCCCGTGTTCTAAGCCTGAGTGAAGACAGGAAGAGGCTGCGCATGCTGCCGGCGATGGAGGTCGACGAGCACCTTGTCGCCGATCTTATCGTCGAGGACAAAAGCGGCACATTCTCGCTACCGAAGGGTCCCATTGAAATAAGGCTTTCCGGAGCCTTGGAGGGCAGCAAGCTTGTCGCGACGCAGGGCGGCGAACTTGCTTTCGAGGTGAGCGTCGCCGACGGTATCCTGTCGATCCGGCTCGCCCAGGACGACGGCTCGATCCAATACGTGGCGGAGCTTGGCTGCGGGAAAGACCTTCGTCTGTTTCATGACCGCGGAATTGTCGAGATTTTTGCAGACGGTGGAAGTGTTTGCGGAACGCGCCGCGGCTACGCGAATATCGAGCCCGATCACCTGGACATCTCATCGTCCGCTTCAGCGCAGGTACTGGAAAGGTATTCGAAATGATCCTCTGCGGCGGCGAGGCTCTGATTGACATGATTCCGGCATCGACGGAAGCAGGGGATTCATACCTCATGCCGGCGGCGCCGTCTTCAACACTGCAATTGCTTTGGGACGACTTGGGACACGAACCGGCATGTTGGCCGGCCTGTCGAATGATCTGTTCGGAGAGCAACTTATCTCCGCGCTTCGGGAAAGCCGGGTCGACACATCGCATGTGATGGTATCTGGCCGGCCAACGACGCTTGCCTTCGTCAACCTCGAAGGAGGCCAAGGGAGTTACTGCTTCTTCGACGAAAATTCGGCGGGACGACAGCTTGGTCCCGATGATCTGACGGTGCTCTCGCCTTCGGAGGCACAGTCACGGTGCGGTTGCGGGCGACAATGTCGTCGTGAGTCAGGCTGTCGCCCCCTTCCATGAACCCCTTGATCAGAGTCTCGCGGTTATCCGCCGAGCGGTTGGCGTCTGCTTTTTCGAGAGCCGTTTTCAACTCATCGGCCGTCAGTTCCGTGCAATAAGCAGGTGTGCCTGGCTGCTGTCGCCATGATGTCGCAAGGCCCCCAGCGTCGAACGCGTCGAAGCCAGTCGCCTCTACCAGTTCCATGAGGCGCGACTTCTTTTCGGGATCATCGCCTGCTACCGGAAGGGCGATGCGACCGGGCTGCGTCTTGTCGAGGCCCCTTTCCGCAGGGTCGCGGCAAGCACCGCGTTCCAGGCTTTGATGATGGGTCGTTTGATCTGCTCGGTGACCCAGACCGCTTCCGGTTTGCCACCATCGACGTCGCTGATCGCTCCGTCCCGAAACGGGATATACTGCGCTTTCGGCCTGATGGATAGCGACGATGATATAGTAGAAGCCTATACCGCAGCCATCACGCCGCAGACCCGCATCCTTCAACTGACCCACACGTACCACTGGAATGGACGTGTCCTTCCCGTCAAACGACTTTGCGAGATAGCGCGGGAGCGCAAAATCATAACGATTGTCGATGGCGCACAGACATTTGCTCAAATGCCAGTCAGCTTTCGCGAACTCGATTGCGACTTCTTCATCACCAGCTTTCACAAATGGCTTGGCGCACCAGTCGGCAACGGCATGTTAATTGTCAACGAACGCCAGATCGACCGGACTTGGCCTTTGCTGGCGCCTTTTGACCAACCAGCCGATGATGGTCGAGTAGCTATGCCATTCGGCTTCGCCCTCACAGATCCGGGCGGGCGGATTTCCCGCACCCGGCTCTTCCCGAGAGTAACCCGCGTCATCTCCTGGCCTGCGCCCAAGTTCGAGTAATACGTGGGACTGGCAGCGCGAAGCGTGCGGTCAGGATTTCAAACTCCAACCAACTCATTCGCCGGCTTTTCTGACTTCGCCGCCTCAGGCAGCGGAACCATATGCGGCGTGTTTGCTTATAGAACCCGTTGAGCGCTGGATAGTTATGCGGCCTGCCGTAGTAGCCGTAGTGTCCACGCAGCACAGCGGCAAGCCACTTGTGCTGGGTAGCCAACGCCATGTGCATGTGCCGCCATGCTCCCTCGCGCAACGCCTTCAGCTTTCGCGTCAGGCGTTTCCCTTCCGTCTTGTGCTTCACGATAAACCTGCCATCACGGGTCACTCCACAATAGTGAATGAAGCCCAGGAAGGCGAAGGTCTCGGGCTTTCGCTCGCCACGCCGTTGCCGAGTCAAAGCCGCGAACCGGCCAAACTCGATCAGCCGCGTCTTGCCTTCGTGAAGCGCCAGGCCAAAACTGCCTAGTCGCTCCTTGAGGGCCAGAAGCATTTCCTGCGCATCATCCTTGTTCTCGAAGCCCATGACGAAGTCGTCGGCATAGCGCACGATCACAATTCGGCCGCGTGCATAGCGTCGACGCCATTGATGAACCCACAGGTCGAGGATGTAGTGCAGGAAGATGTTGGCGAGGAGCGGACTAATGCCAGCTCCTTGCGGGGTACCCTTGTCAGTCTCATACGTCTCGCCGCTCTCAAGGATTCCCGCCCGCAGCCACAGCTTGATAAGCTGGAGGATACGGGGATCGGCTATCCTGTGCGCCACCATCTGCAGCAGCCACTCGTGGTCAACCGAGTCAAAGAAGCTGCGGATGTCGGCATCGAGCACCCAATTCACGCGCTGGCTCATGATCGCTGTATGCAATGCATCCAGTGCCATGTGCGGGTTACGCCCTGGCCTGAAGCCATAGGAGAACCCGCAAAAGTCGGCCTCATAGACGGCACTAAGCACTTCAGCGACCGCGCCCTGGACGATCTTATCCTCCAGGGCGGGCACTCCAAGTGGCCGTTTTCCGCCATCGGCTTTTGGAATGTAAACACGTCGCACCGGCTGTGGCCGGTAGCGACCCGTGTGGACCCGTTCGCAGAGATCGTGGAGATTTTGCTCCAACCTCTCCTCGTACTTCGCCACAGTCATCCCATCGACGCCTGCGCTTGCCTGCCGCTTTTGCCGTCTGAATGCACGATGAAGCGCATTCAGATCGACGTGATGCAGCAGTGCAGTGAACCGAGTTTGGGCAGCATGTCTGGCTGCCGCGTTCACCCGCTCGAGGTTTGGCATCAGGATAACCCGGCTCTGCGTCCGGACCCTGGCCTCCTCTTGCGAGATCCTCTCGGGCCGGTCCCTTCCCTCCACGCGTTTCGTTTCCTTCAACGGTTTCATTGGTACTATGAACCAGTCCGACTCCCGACCTCAGCTCGGTCAACAACTCCGGCAGTGCCTTGTTGCTGACCCCCACCAGAGACCAGTCTGGCGGACCCGGTCGGGCCTCTCATGTTCCGATAACTGCCTTCCATGCGTGATCCGGCCATCGACCCCGACGGAGCGGCATCATCTCGCGTAACGACGATACTCATGTTGCCTTCGTGTTTAGGGAACACACTCGGCCTCCGTGAACATCCACCTTTCGAGGCTCATTCCCGCACCCCGCATGGCTCCTGTCTACACTTCAGACCCCGCGTTACCGCGACGCCCGCAAGACTCGGTCCCGGCTTGCCTGCTCGGGCTTTGGCCGGATGGGACTTGCACCCACAAGCAGTTATCAGCTTGGCATGACGTACTCCCAGGAAGTGGTGTAGCAGGGTAGCGGTGGTCACCAGTGTTTTCCGGTAGGGTCGGGTTGTTGAAGACCAACCTGATGGAAAGACCACCGATGACCGACGATATGATGAACGTGCGCTCGCTTGTTGAGAAGAGTGCTGACGCCGATTTGTTGCGTGAGATGATCGGCTTTGCGGCCGAGCGGCTGATGGAGCTGGAAGTCGGCAGTGCGACCGGTGCTGGCTACGGCGAGAAGAATGCGATGCGGTTGGCGCAACGCAACGGCTACCGCGACCGGGACTGGGAGACACGCGCCGGAACGGTCGAGCTTCGCATTCCGAAGCTGCGCAAGGGCAGCTATTTCCCAAGCTTCCTCGAACCGCGTCGCATGGCGGAGAATGCCCTGACGGCGGTCATCCAAGAAGCCTACATTCAAGGGATTTCGACCCGTTCTGTCGACGATCTCGTCAAGGCGATGGGCATGAGCGGCATCTCCAAAAGCCAGGTAAGCCGCCTGTGCGAAGAGATCGACGTCAAGGTAAAGGCGTTCCTCGAAAGACCCATCGAAGGAGATTGGCCTATCTCTGGATCGATGCCACCTATCTGAAAGTCAGACGCGGCGGTCGCATCGTTTCCGTTGCGGTCATCATCGCCGTCGGCGTCAACAGTGATGGCCGGCGCGAGGTACTGGGTATGGAAGTCGGTACGTCCGAAGCCGAGCCGATCTGGACGGAGTTCCTGCGCAAGCTTACGCGCCGAGGTTTGCGCGGCGTGAAGCTCGTCGTCTCAGATGCGCATGAAGGGCTCAAGGCCGCGGTCACCAAGGTTCTCAGCGCCACATGGCAAAGATGCCGGGAAGAGGATGTGCTGGCCTACATGACGTTCCCGAAAGAGCACCGGGCAAAGCTGCACTCGACCAATCCAATCGAGCGCCTCAATGGCGAGATCAAGCGCCGCACCGAGGTTGTTGGCATCTTTCCCAACGACGAAGGCATAGTCCGTCTCGTCGGCGCATTGCTGCTCAAACAGAGCGATGAGTGGGCCGTTCAGCGGGCTAGGTACATGACACTTGAGACTATGGCGTCGATGAGCGATGATCCGCAAATCGGCCTGCCTGCAGTCGCACGCTGATATCCCCCTCCGGCTGTTGCCGGAAAGCACGGCTATTAGCCGCGAGCTACACCACTCCCTGGGACATCATCTTTTCGAAAGCAGACCTTGAGCCTGGCGGGCGCATGATCTGACGCGAAGTGGACGTTCGGTCGCCCTCGAACGCACGCGCCGACGCCCCCTTCGTAAGTCCGAAATCCTTGGTTTCAGTCCCATCATTTCAGCTATAAGGTGGGAGACATCGCCCAAAGGGGATTCAAGGCCAATGCCCCCAGAGAAGAAGGACCGTTCGCCTGTTGCGCTGGAACAGCGCGACGTAAGCGCCGACCAGCGCATGTTCTCGCCTTCTGTTGCGCGAAATTCGGCGCCGATCCTCGCGGTCCTAAAACGTGTCCTTCCAACACATGGCGCCGTGCTGGAGATTGGATGCGGGACCGGCGAGCACGCCGTGTGTTTTGCGGGAGCAATGCCCAACCTCACCTGGCAGCCGAGCGATCCGGATGCCGACGCCCGCACCTGCACGTCTAGCTGGATCAAATTCGCAGGGCTGAAGAATGTGCTGGCACCGCGGGATATTGATGTGTGCTCAGGACAATGGGGCGTCGAACAAACGGGGCATTTTGACGCCATCATGTCGATCAATATGATCCATATCGCGCCATGGGCGGCAAGCTTAGGATTGTTCGCAGGAGCTGGCCGTTTGCTTCACGCTGGTGGGCTTCTTCTTCTCTACGGTCCATTCATGCGCGACGGGGCACACAACGCCCCCTCGAACGCTGCTTTCGACGCGGCTCTAAAGGAGCGCAACCCATCCTGGGGTGTGCGTGATATCGCTGATCTTGAACAAGTGGGTGAGGCCGCTGGACTTAATCTCCGCGAGACGATTGAGATGCCTACCAACAATATGTTGCTGGTCTTCTCCAGCAGTAGTGCCTGAACGACAAGTGGGCGCGAAAGAGACGTGGGCCTATAGCAGCATTCGGCCCCTTTGCTGCCGTTCGAGGTCGATCCGAGGAACGTGCGGTATGTGCTAGAATGCGGCCCGAAGGCGGAATGCGACAGACGCGGTGCGAGGGGCGGTGTGATCGTACCGGAATTCGCGCGACCGAGAGCCGACGTTGTGCTCTTGAAAGGGGAGACGAGGACGATGCCGACACCACATCAGCCCAGTCTAATAGTTCGACAGAAATCCCCACAGAACATCGAGTTTCCGTTTGCGTCGCTCTCCGATTGGCTGATCCCAACCGAGCTGTTCTTCGTGCGAAACCATTTCCCATCGCCGGACCTCGATGCGCGAGACTGGAGATTGCGCGTTGGCGGGGCGGTGGAGCGGCCGATCGAACTTGACCTCGACAGCATCAAGGCGATGCGGAGCACGACTTTCACCGCCGTCGTCGAGTGTGCAGGGAACGGGCGCGTCTACTATGTGCCGCCGAAGGAGGGGTTGCAGTGGCAGAACGGAGCCGTCGGCAATGCCGCGTGGACAGGTGTTCTTCTGCGCGAGATTTTGGAAATGGCGGGCGTTAAGCGAACCGCACGTGAGGTTCTGCTCGCAGGCGCCGACAGCGGCGTCGTCGACACGAACAAGAAAACGGCTTCTCCCGGCCCCATCGCTTTTGCGCGCAGTTTACCGCTTGAGAAGGCCATCGCTGACAGCACGATCCTTGCCTATTCGATGAACGAGGAGCCGTTGACGCGCGATCACGGCTACCCGCTACGCGCGGTCGTGGGTGGCTGGTTCGGCATGGCTTGGGTCAAGTGGATCACGCATATCACGGTTGTGGAGCAACCGTTCCTTGGCTACTGGCAGGCGCGCGACTATTTCCGTTGGGAGCGCAGCCTCGGGGAACCCAGGCTGGTCCCCCTTGCGGAGATGGAGGTCAAAGCGCAGATCGCGCGTCCCGTACAGGGGGCGCATCTCATCGTCGGCCAACCGTACCGGATTTTCGGAGCCGCCTGGAGCGGAGAGGCTGTTATCCGGCAGGTGCAGGTCTGCACCGGAGATGGCAGGGGCTGGCGCGAGGGGAGGCTCCTCGAAACAGAACGTCCCTTTGCATGGCGCTTGTGGGAGTACATGTGGACCCCTGAAGAAGTGGGGCGATATATACTGCGATGTCGCGCGATCGATGGGGCGGGGTGCGTGCAGCCCGACCTCCAGCGTTCCGACTGCGAGAGCTACGCGGCCAATTGGATCGTTCCGGTGGAGGTTAGTGTCGTTGCCGAGCCACAGACGTACGAGGAGGAATTCGTGATCTAATCACCCGCATGGGGCGGAATGGCGGCTTGGCGCAACGCGGCCCGCGTTGTCACTGCGTCATGTCCGCTTTGCAGCAACGGCGGCCGGTGGCTCGATGACCACTATGGTGAAGGGTTTCGGGTGCCGTCAGGCGTACGAAAGCCTCTCATGCAGGAACCCGCGGTCGGCATTCCGTGAGCTATGGGGTTTTGTGTATCGGATCTTCCGGCGGGCCGCTGCTCGCAGCGTCGCTTGTCGGTCCCAGCGGGTGAAGATTGGTGTTTTCGGGTGTGACGGCCGAGAGTTTCGTGGTGATTGGGAGAGCGTTTGGCCGGTTGGAAGCCAGCGCCATTCGGACTGGCGCAGGCCCTCCCGTTGGCCGGCTCTGTTTTGAGTGGACCATATGAATGGATCTGCCATGCCGGGTCATGACGCACTCTCCCGGTTCGTTGTTGCCTTATCTGGCGGTCCGCGCGGTTGCCGCCAGCGTTCGAACACCTTGACGACGATCATACGTCCGCCGCAGCATGGGCATGGCGGGCGGATATCGTTCGGCTCATCGGTTGCGTCGTCAGCGGGCGGCGGGACAGCGTTCAGGAGTTCGCGGGCGCGAGCGATGCTGATCTTTCGGGAGCTGCCGGCGAGCAGACCGTAATGCCGGATGCGGTGGAACCCGCGCGGCAGGACATGGAGCAGGAAGCGGCGAATGAACTCGACGGTCGCGAGCGTCATGATTTGCTGCCGGTCGCGGCCGTCGCGGCGGTAGTCCTTGTAGCGGAAGATGACACCGGTCTCGTCGAACGAGATCAGACGACTGTTCGAGATGGCAACCCGGTGCGTATATCGTGACAGATAGGCAAGAACCGCCTCAGGTCCCGCGAAGGGCGGCTTGGCATAAACGACCCAACGCTTCTTTCGCACCGGCGACAGGTACCGTACGAATGCCCGACGGTCAGTGAGATGCGCAGCCGAACCGAAGAAGGCGAGCCGCCCGGCATCGTGGAGTTGGAGCAGTCTCGTGAGGAACAAGCGCCGGAAGAGCTTGCCTAGCACACGCACCGGCAAGAGGAATGCAGGACGTGACGATATCCAGCGTGACCCATCAAGGGAGATGCCGCCGCTTGGCACGATCATGTGAACATGGGGATGATGGGTCATGGCCGATCCCCATGTGTGCAGCACGGCGGTCATGCCGATGCGCGCGCCGAGATGCTTCGGATCGGCGGCGATTGTCAGCATCGTTTCCGATGCGGCCTTGAACAGAAGGTCGTAGACGAGCGCCTTGTTGTAGAAGGCGATCGCGGCGATCTCGGCAGGCAGCGTGAAGACGACATGGAAGTATCCGACCGGCAAGAGATCAGCCTCGCGCTCGGCGAGCCATGTGCGTGCGGCGGCGCCCTGGCACTTCGGGCAATGCCGGTTCCGGCAGGAATTGTAGGCAATGCGCCACTCTCCGCAATCCTCGCAGGCCTCGACATGGCCGCCCAATGCAGCGGTGCGGCAGTGCTCGACCGCCGACATCACCTTGAACTGGGCCAAGCTGAGGTGTCCCCCATGGGCTTTCCGATAGGTCGGCCCGGCAACACGGAAGATATCGGCGACCTCAATCGAGGTGCGCATGGCTCAGCCGTCGGGCGTTTTGCCTTCCATCAGCGCCATCAGCCGGTCGAGGGGCCCTGCGACCGCGTGAATAGTCCGGGTGGAGACCTTCGCATAGAGCGCGGTCGTCTCCAGCTTGCTATGTCCGAGCAGAACCTGGATGACGCGGATATCGGTGCCATCCTCCAGAAGGTGGGTGGCAAAGCTGTGCCGTAGGGTATGCGGGCTGACGCGCTTGTGGATGCCGGCGACCTCCGCAGCTTCCTGAACCGCGCGATGCAGTTGCCGCGACGAGATCGGGTCGGTGCGACTGCGCCCCGGAAACAGCCAGCCATGAGGCAGCATCACGCCGCGCCGCTTTCCTTCGCGCCACCACAGTCGCAGCAGTTCAAGGAGTTGCGGAGAAAGCAGGGCATTGCGATCCTTGCGTCCCTTGCCTTGTTCAACGCGGATCAGCATGCGCGTCGAGTCGATGTCATCGACCTTGAGATGCGCGACCTCGGAGACGCGCAAGCCCGCGCCATAGGCCACGCCAAGCGCCGCTTTGTATTTGATGCCTGGCGCCGCCTCGAGCAACCGCGCAGCTTCCTCCATGCTCAGCACATCGGGTAGCTTGCGTGGATTGCGGGTTATCACCAGCGCTCGCGCCAGATCCCGCCGCTTTAGCGTCACCGCAAACAGAAAGCGTAGCGCCGAAACCGTGCCGTTGATCGTGGCCGGACCCACACCGTTCTCATGCTGATACAACTGGAAATGTCGTATGTCCTCGACCATTGCGGTGTCAGGGGTACGCCCAAGAAACGTGGCGAAGCGCCGGACATGACGGATGTAGTCCTGCTGAGTGTGGGATCCCAACCCTCGCATCACCATGTCTTCCTGCATGCGCTGGCGAAGCGGGGTGGTCGGGGCATCATTGGAGAAGCTGGCCATTGAACGTTCCTCTCGTTGAAGGGAACTCAATGGTCAGGCAACACCAACAGCCTGCCCAGAACTTCAGATAATCACACCAACCTCACCGCGCACGCCCCTCCCGCGAAGCGGGTTCGTGCATGATGGCGCAGTGCTGCCGTTCACAGACCTAAGGGTGGACGTCGCTCTCGGTCAAGAGTGCCGTTCGTCCACGAGACTGTGCACGGCTCGTTTCCATCGCATCGCTTGCATTTACCGGGGCGTCCACACACGTTCAACTGGATCCGCCAGCGCTGATCAGGCCCTGGGGATTGGAATAGTTTTGCCGCTGGGCTGTCGTCGCTCAGGCGGATTTCATGACCGCCCCCTCGATGACGACGCCGGCGCTTACATATTTCCATAGCGCCACCAGCAGCTTGCGGGCGAGCGCCACGATCATCGACTTTTTGAAGCGTCCGCCATTGCGTGCGACGCGTTCCTTAAACCAGCACGAGAGCATTGAACCCGGTTGGTAGCGCAGCCATAACCACGCAAGCTCGACCATCGCCGTTCGCAGCCGTGGATTACCCGCTTTTGAGACGCCCAGGCGACCGCAATTGCAATCGAGCCGAATCAATAACTCTGGTTGCGTCTAGCGGAGGATGCTAGTCAGGACAGCCGAGAGCTCTGAATATAAAACGGATCTGGTCACGCAAGCCCGCCTCGGTATGTTCACCGCTTTGGACTCCCTGCTCGACGAGAATGGGGTGGTAGAACGGCATGAAGGCGTTCATTATACTTCGGGCGGCTTGCGCGGCATCTTCAACACCAAACTCGTGTGCGGCCATCCCTTCGCGAACAATCGTCTCGATGATCACCACGATCTGGTCACTATGGGCTCTGATGATTGCCCAGTTCTCCTCCGTTGCTGCGACGATCAGATCGTGGACCGGCTTCTCTTTGATGAACGTCGTTTTTCTTTTCTGGTGGAGGATATTCAAAAGATCTACGAGCTTCTCGTGAGCCGGCGCCTGCATCCGGGCGATCGCATCTGCGCGCCGAGCAGTTTCCGCGAAGAAGCGGCCACAGATCGACCTGTTGATTGCCGCCCTCGAGGGAAAAAAACGGTAGATATTGGCGCTGCTCATTCCGAGACAGGATGCAATGTCGGCCACCGAGGTCTTTTGGTAACCGATGCGGCGAAAGTGCTCTTCCGCCACATCCAGAATCCGCTCCCGAAAGAGGTCGACGTCAATCTCTATACGGGTACGGCGGCTCATGGCGTCTCCAGCGCGAAGTTTCTAACCAACTGGCGTTCCTAGACACCTCCGATTTTTGCCGGTGGTCCGCTTCTCTGACGCACATCGGCAGGCATGGGAAATAGCACGTGAGAAACCGGCGCGACGTCTTGAACACGAAACGCTACTCAGCGGCCATCGCCCTCGGTGGCTCCAGCTCATCAATCGTTTCTCCATGTCTCTCCTCTCTCGTTGGCTTGATCCGAAACCACACAGCGTAAAGCGCTGGCAGAAAGAGCAGGATCATCACTGTGCCCGCTGCCGTTCCGCCAATCAGTGTGTATGCCATCGACCCCCAGAACACCGAATGCGTTAAGGGTATGAATGCGAGAATGGCTGCCAGCGCAGTCAGGATCACGGGTCGTGTCCGCTGCACCGTCGCTTCAATAACGGCATGATAGTCGTCGAGGCCAGCCGCCTTGTTTTCCTTGATTTGCTCAGTCAGGATCAGCGTGTTGCGCATGAGGATACCGGCCAATCCTATCAGTCCGAGAATGGCGTTGAAGCCGAAAGGCTGATTGAACAGGAACAGGGTCGGGACGACTCCGGCAAGTCCGAGGGGCGCGGTTAACATCACCATCGTCATCGTCGACAGGCTGCGCACCTGGAGGATAATGACAATCAACATGGCCGCGATCATCAGCGGAAAAACCTGAACAAGTGCGACATTGGCCTTGAGCGACTCCTCGATATTGCCGCCCATCTCGATGCGATATCCAACCGGAAGCGATGCGATGAGCGGCTGAAGTGCCTTCATGACCTGCTGGGAAACTTCCGGGGGTTGCGTCGACTCGTTGATATCGGAGCGTATCGTGATCACCGGCGTGCGGTCACGGCGCTTCAGGATTGGCTCCTCGAACCGGATCTCCGAATGCCCGATCTGATCGAGGGGGACCTGACGGCCATCCCTGCTCATGAGCGAGAAATCGCTCAGCCGTGACGGATCAAGTCGGTTATCACCTGCGCTGCGTGCGACAACGGGGACGTTGCGGATGTTGTCGCGCACCTGTGTGACCGGAATGCCGCTGAGCAGCAACTGCATCTGCTGGGCTGCCTCCGAGGGTGAGAGACCGATCAGATTGAGCCGGTCCTGATCCGGAACAAACCGCAGCACAGGGGTTCGGTTGCCCCAATCCCGGTTGGCCTGTCGTACATCGGGTACACTTTTCATAATTGCCAGGGCTTGCTCGGAAATCTTGTACAACTCATCCTGATCCGGTCCCATGATCCGAAACTCGACCGGAAACGGCGTGTAGGGGCCAAATACAAGCTGCGTTACACGGACAGATGCTTCAGGAACGATCCCTTCCGAAATGGCGGCGCGAAGGCGGTGCTTCAAATCCTCGCGTGCATGGGCATCGGGCGTCAGCACAACGACCTTGGCGAAAGCAGGATCGGGAAGTTCCGGCGCCATGGCAAAGAAGAAGCGGGGAGCGCCCTGCCCTACATAGCTGGTTACGATTTTCGCTTCCGGCTGCGTTTGCAGCCAGGCTTCGACTTTCTCTACTGCGGCTGTCGTGGTTTCGATGCTCGTACCTTCGGGCATACGAACTTCGACCAGCACCTCGGGCCGATCCGATGTCGGGAAGAACTGTTGTTTTACGCTTCCCATCCCGACGACCGAAACAGCCATCGTGATGCCGACCACAGCGCAAGTCACGAACTTGTGGCGAACCGCAAACTTGATGATGGAGCGCAGGCGCCGGTAGTTCGGCGTATCATAGATGGCGTGGTGTCCGCCTTCGACCGGTTTGATGTTCGGCAGCATTTTTACACCGAGGTATGGCGTAAAGGTCACCGCGATGATCCAGGAGACGATCAGGGCGAACCCCACGACCCAGAAGATGTTGCCAGCGTACTCACCAGCCGTCGATCGAGCGAAGCCCACAGGCATCAGCCCGATAATCGTGACCAGCGTACCGGACAGCATCGGCGCCGCCGTATGGCTCCAGGCATAGGCGGCCGCCTTGATGCGGTCCATGCCCTCTTCCATCTTCACGACCATGACTTCGATCGCGATGATAGCATCGTCCACTAGAAGCCCCAGTGCAAGGATCAATGCGCCAAGCGTAATACGATCGAAAAACCGTCCGGTTTCCAGCATGATGAGGAAGACGACGGCGAGCGTCAGCGGCACAGCAAGCGCCACAACGATGCCGACGCGCCAGCCCAAAGCGACCAGGCTGACGAACAGCACGACGCCAAGCGCCATGGCGAACTTCAGCATGAACTCGCCGACCGCCTCGTCAATATTGACGGCCTGATCGCTGACTTTCGTGAGCGTCATGCCGAGCGGCAGTGTCTGCGCGATCGCGGCGGACCGCGCTTCAAGCGCCTTGCCGAGCTCAAGGCCATTCCAGCCCGGTTGCATCACTGCACCCAGCATGATTGTCGGCTCGCCCTCATGGCGGATGATGTAGGTTGCGGGATCCTGATAGCCGCGCCGCACATCCGCCAGATCGGAGAGCTTCAGCGTCCGGCTGGCCGCAGCGATCGGCGTGTCGGCAATCGCCTGCACACTGTTATAGGCTCCGTCGAAACGGATGAAGACCTGGGGGCCACGCGTGTCGATAGAGCCGGCCGGCGTGACCGTGTTCTGTCTTTGCAAGGCTGCGGCGATATCGGTCGCCGATATTCCGAGTGTTGCCAGTTTGGCATAGGAGAATTCGACGAAAATCTGTTCTGGGCGCTCTCCGAGAATGTTGATTTTCTTGACGCCCGGAACATGCAGGAGATCCTGACGGATGACCTCCGCCTGGCGAACGAGGTCGCGCATCGGCATCCCCTTCGCCTTCAGTGCGTAAAGTCCGAAGCTCACGTCCGAGTATTCATCATTGACAAAGGGACCCATGACACCGGGCGGAAGATTTCGGGCTTCGTCGCCGAGCTTTTTGCGAGCCTGATAGAACTCTTCTGCGACGGCGCTCGCCGGAGTATTATCCTTCAGTGTCACGGTGAGGAAGGCGTAGCCAGGCCGCGTCGTTGTTTCGACACGGTCGTACCAGGTGAGTTCCTGGATACGCTTCTCAAGCGGCTCAGCGACAAGGTCCTGCATTTCTCGCGCCGTAGCGCCCGGCCAAACCGAGGTGACCGTAAGGGTTTTGATGGTGAAGGAGGGATCCTCAGCCCGGCCCAGCTTGACGAAGGCGTAGGCTCCTGCGGCGGCCAAGAGGACTATGAAGAATAACGTGACGGCGCGTTCGCGGACAGCGATGGCGGAAAGATTGAAGCTCATTATTTCGTCACCTCTTGCTGCGAGGCAATCCTGACGGCCGCACCATCGTCGAGGAGATGCGCGCCCAGAGCAACAACCTGCTCGCCAATTCCAATTCCCGTGACAAATGCCGTTTCCTCGCCGATCTGCTGAACTTTGACCGGGGTGAACTTAACGGTGGATGTGCCGCCATCAACAGCCCACACACCCGTGCGGTTACCGTCGTCCAGGATGGAGCCTACGGGAACAGCGACCTCCAACTGCCTGTCCGCGTCCAGAATTTTAATCGTCACCGTCGAGCCGAGCGGAGCAGATGCGGCGGAGCCTTCAAGAACATAACGCGCGTCATAAGTCCGGGTCTGGGGATCGGCAGCGTCGGAAATCTGTCGCAAACGAGCTTTTCCGCTGAGACCGTCGCCTCCGTAGACACTGGCCTCCGCCACGGACCCTAGCCGGGGTCGTAAAGTCTCAGGTAGCCACACAACAGCTTCCCGCGGTCCAGCCTGCGCGAGTTGAACCACCGTCTGGCCTGCTGTCACGACTTGCCCGGGATCTCCAAGCGTATTGACGACCGTTCCATCCGAATCTGCGAGAAGAACGGAATAGGTGGCCGCATTTTCCGCAACCTTGGCGTCGGCTTCAGCCGCGGCGAGCTGTGCGGAGGCCGTATCGAGAGCCGCCTTTGCCTGTTCATAACGCTGTTGAGTGGCAGCCAATCCATTTTTCACCAGCGTCGCATATCGTTTTTCATCTGCCTGTGCTTGGGTCAGGACGGCACGCGCTGCGGTAACCGTATTGCGCTTCGCTGTCAGCGCGAGCTGGAGATCGGTTTCATCAATGCGCATCAGGGTCTGGCCTTGTCTCACTTGCTGGCCCACATCGACCATCCGCTGAACGATCTTGCCCGGGACCCGAAACCCGAGGTTGCTCTGTACGCGCGAAGCGACCGTGCCGGTAAACGAGCGCTCCGCCGTTTCCGTCTTTGTCGCTTCTGCCACCCTTACGAGTGGTGAAGCCGTCCGTGGGTCCGCAGCCTCGGCTTCCCGCTTAGGGGATTCGAAAACCAGGAAAAAGGCAGCCGCCCCCGCCGCTGCAACGAGACCCACGAAAGTCAGGACATGTTTGCGTTTCATTTTAAGTTCTCTTCTTGACCAGCGACCGGGATAATTTAGATTGCGATCTAACTCTATTTGCGTTATAGATGTCAAATGAAATCTAATCGGAGATCAATATGAGAGTGAGCCGCGCACAGGCCGAGGAAAATCGAGAGACCGTGATCAACGTCGCCAGCCGTCTGTTTCGAGAGCACGGCTTCGATGGTATTGGCCTCAAGGATCTGATGAAGGGTGCCGGCCTGACGCAAGGCGGGTTCTACAAGCAGTTCTCATCCAAGGACGATCTCGCAGCCCAGGCGTCCAGGCGCGCACTGGAAAGCGCTACGCGGAGATGGTCGACGGCGGCCGCGACCAGCTCCGATCCCCTTGAAGCAGTCATGGAGTTCTATCTCTCACCGGGCCATCTCGGGGAAAAGGCCGACGGTTGCCCTTTGGTGGCGTTGGGATCGGACGCGGCCCGGCAGAATGCAGAAGTTAGACGCCCTTTCGAGGATGGGATCCGGGCTCACTTTGAGGTGCTGGATGAACTGATGGGCGACGCCCGGAGCTCCAATCCCAGCGGCAAGGCGATGGCGATACTGTCTCTCATGGTGGGCGCCGTCACGCTGTCGCGGATTATGGAGGACGAGAGTTTGTCGCAAGGCATCCTCGACGCAGCTGCTGGCGAAGTCAGGCGCATTGCGCACGGTGATGATGTCGCCTGAAGGCTGTCGTTGGGTTCGATGACCTGGTGCGGATGAGGACCCGCGTTGAGCTATCGCCCGAATGTGCGGGCACAGCGCCCGCCCTTTGAACTCTTGCGCAAACTGCATGATTTGAGAATGGGTCTGGCGGTATCGTCGGCCGGCACGCTTGAGGCGTGCCAATTTTTAATAAGAAGACAAGTGGAAAACAGATGCGTCGTATCGTTGTAACAGGAATGGGAGCTGTCAGCCCCCTTGGAGCCAATGTCGGTATCTCTTGGGCACGTCTCCTTGCGAGTCGAAGCGGCATTCGGCGACTGGGAGACGACGTGGTCGGAGACCTCCCGTCAAAAATAGGGGGAGTGGTCCCCTCGTTCACTGAAGATCCTGAAGGCGGCTTCGATCCGGATACGGTCCTGGCGCCGAAGGACCAACGCAAGGTCGACCGGTTCATCATCTTCGCACTGGCGGCCGCTGAAGAGGCGCTCGCGCAGGCGAAGTGGAAGCCGGTTTCGAATGATGACCGGCTGCGAACCGCGACGATCATCGCTTCGGGTATCGGCGGCTTTCCCGCAATCACCGAAGCGGTCCGCACCGTCGATCAACGCGGTGTCCGCCGTCTTTCGCCCTTCACCATACCGTCGTTTCTCGTCAACCTCGCAGCGGGACAAGTCTCGATCCGTTTCGGCTTCAAGGGTCCCCTCGGCGCGCCCGTGACGGCATGTGCTGCCGGTGTTCAGGCGATCGGCGATGCCGCCAGGCTAATCCGATCCAATGAAGCTGACATTGCGATATGCGGCGGAACGGAAGCCTGCATGAATATCGTCAGTCTTGGGGGCTTTGCCGCCGCCAGATCGCTATCGACCGGCTTCAACGAAACCCCGAGCCAGGCATCCCGCCCTTTCGACATGATGCGCGATGGCTTCGTTATGGGCGAGGGATCGGGCATGTTAGTCATCGAAGCGTTGAGCCATGCACTTGCTCGCGGTGCCACGCCGCTTGCCGAACTCGTCGGATACGGCACGACAGCCGACGCCCATCACATTACCTCCGGTCCCGAAGATGGGAACGGCGCGCGCAGAGCCATGGAGATCGCTATCGCGCAGGCTGGAATAGCCGCGCATGAGATCGGTCATCTGAACGCGCACGCCACCTCGACACCAGTTGGAGATCTCGGTGAGATCAGGGCCATCAAGACTGTGTTCGGTTCCGACAACACCATCGCTGTGAGCGGTACGAAATCAGCCACAGGACATCTGCTCGGCGCGGCTGGTGGACTGGAAGCTATCTTCACGATTTTGGCGCTCAAGAACCGGATCGCGCCACCGACCCTGAACCTGAGTTCTCCGGATCAGGAAGCCGACGGTATCGACTTCGTCGCAAACCAAGCGCGCCAATTAGACGCTGAATACGCAATATCCAACGGTTTCGGCTTTGGCGGGGTCAATGCCAGCGCACTCTTCAGACGGTGGACATAAAGGGATTAGTGGTAGCAATCCACCGTTGGCTGACACTCATCGCAGCGGCCGCCCCGTCCTGAAACTACCCTTGCTTGGGAGCTGACCTTCTATGAACCAAACGATGGTTACTGCACCGAATATACGTCCCCTCCAGCCAAGGATTGCCGTCATTGGCGTGGGTGAGGTCAGCAACGTTCCTGGGGAAAGAAGACAGGCATGAAGGCGGGCGCGTGTTACTTAAAGGCATGCTTCTGCCAGACTGCTGAGAGCCTGACAGAGGCCAAGTGATCGGTATTTCCGTCACACTCTGATGCCAGGCCGCCTTCGTATTCCTGGAGCTGCTTGATCCCCCTCTCAAGCCGTTCGCTCCCAGCCACGGTCAGAAAAAGCCGCCGCGCTCTGCGGTCGGTGACATCGACCGGCGCAAAAACCAATTCTTGCCTCATCAGAGGCTTGAGGTTCGCCGCAATCGTCGAAGCATCGATGCCGAGGCTGCGGGAGAGATCGGCGGCTCTAGGGGACCCCCGCCTCGGCGATTGCCGCAAGCAGCAATGTCTGCTCGGCAGTCAGTCCTGTCGCTCGCAATGCAGAGTCAGCGCCGCGCGAAATAATGCGATTGGCCCGCTGAAGTACAAAGCATAGATCATTGGCGATGGGGTTTTCCGCGATGTCGGTGGCGATCGGTTCCCGATCAAAGAATATCGCTTTCGTCATTCCTGTATGGCCCCGGGTGGCGCGTTCGCTCACCATCAAAATTAGATTGCGTCCAACCTCTATACGTGATTTAGATTTTAAACGCAATCTATATTCAAGCAGCATGATTCTCTGCCTGCCACTTCTGAAGCGACCAGGTCGAGCGGCCGCGCAGGGTCGCCTGGATTGGCGCAGGGATTGCGTTTGGAGTCACACTGATCATCGGCCTCCTCGCTGCGGTGTTCCCGCATGTTTGGATGAAGCCGTTCACCAGCGACCCGAACGTACAGGAAATGGGATCCCTTTATCTGCGAACGGTAGCACCTGCATACGGGGCGATTGGATTGGGTCTGGCCTTTACTTCGGGAGCCAGGGAACCAAGCGTGTGCTTCTTCCCGTACTGGCCTGAACCGTGAATGATTGTGGCTGCGGGTCTGGGATGGTCCGCGGTGATCTGGTATGGAGCGAGCGTCGGCGTCCTGTTCCAAACCGTCGCCGTGGCGGCGCTCGCTTACGGAATGCTCACAGCCGCAACCGTTCTTCCGCGTCGGATGTTTCGAGCGCGAGGATTCCGAGCACAACCAAGTGTAAGTAAATCGACCGCGCCTTATTGTTTGATCAATCAAGCTGAATCTCTCACAACAAGCTTGCCCTGGAGGTTAACTGTCTCTCTCGGTGCTCTTTCCAAAATCATGTCTATTGCCGCTTTGACCATCTGATCGGTCGGCTGCTCATAGGTTGTCAGGCCGTATGCTGGTGACGCCGCTGGGGCAGCGTTATCGAAGCCCACAATGGCGAGATCGTTGGGAACACGTAAGCCGAACTCGCTGCGGGCAACATCCATCGCTCCGAACGCGAGGGCATCGTTTTCACACATGAGGACATCGATCCGGTCTTCCGGCGCAACTTGGGACAGATAGTCCCGGGCTGCCTGCGCACCTGCTTCTGCGCTATAGCGCTCGGCAGACATCTCCACGAGTTCGACGCCGAGAGTGGTTCGCCAGAACTCCTTAAAGTTCCTGCGCCTGCCAAGCGCCGTAGACAGGGAGCGAGCTCCGGCCATAAATCCCGGCCTCCGATACCCCCTATTTAATAGGTGCTTGCCGATCGCGGCAATCGCCACGGCCGCATCGCAGGAGATGGCGGGAACACCTTCGATCTGGCTATCCCGAGCGAGAACAAACATCGGAGGGCCGCCGCGTCCCAGCTTATGGTCCGTCAACATCTCGTCGCGAAACGCTGTGCCAAATAGCACGATCGCATCAACCTGCCGCTGCTCGGCATTCAATATGGCATGCACGTGGCTGTAGTGCTGATTGATATTGATCAGCATCGTCACGAGCCCCTCAGCCTGCAGGCTGGCGGTCAGCTTTTCAAGAAACGGAAGCTTGTGCGGGTTTTCAAAGTCGTCGATGAGAACCGCGACCTGATGTGTAGAATTGGTGGCAAGGCTCCTAGCCAACAGGTTTGGCCGATAATTGAGTCGTGCTGCCGCCTCCAGCACTTTGGCTTTGCTTGCTTCCGTGATCGATGCACCGGGGGTAAATGCGCGGATGACCGTCCACTTTGAAACGCCCGCCTCTAACGCCACATTTTGCGCCGTCGCTCGCTTCATGGTCGATCTTCTCCCTTTCGAAACGTTTATTCCATTTCTGCCGAATGGCGAAATGAATGGTTGATTTCTTTTAGCAAGAATCTTATAGCTATGCACGTTTGCTACCGGTAGCAAAAAATATGCACCCGGTAGCAAGTTGGAGGACGGCGCCGTCTGAGGCGTTTTGGTGGTTCTCGCGAGGTGTGGGACGCCCTTTGGGAGGAGTTTTTATGAAATCGCTTATTAAGAAGCTTGCGCTCGGTGTTTCGATCGTTGCAGCTGTTGCGGGTGCCGGAAGCCTGGCGTCCGCAAAAGACATCAAGATCATTGCTGTGACACATGGCCAGGCGAACGACCCCTTCTGGTCGGTGGTCAAGAATGGTGTGACAGCCGGTGCGATGGATGCCGGCGTCCAGGTTGATTATCGCGCGCCCGAAACGTTCGATATGGTGGCCATGAGCCAGCTGATCGACGCTGCGGTCAACCAGAAGCCCGATGGTCTGATCGTGTCGATCCCGGATGCTTCGGCTCTCGGACCGTCGATCGAAAAAGCCGTTGCTGCTGGTATTCCGGTGATCTCGATCAACTCCGGCTCCGATGTATCGAAGCAACTCGGCGCTCTGCTGCATGTCGGCCAGGACGAGTACGGTGCGGGTAAAGCTGCCGGAGAGAAGCTGAAGGAGATGGGCGGCAAGACCGGCATCTGCATCAACCAGGAAGTCGGCAACGTCTCGCTCGACCTGCGCTGCAAGGGCTTCTCGGATGGGTTTGGCGGCACTGTCACTGTCCTTCCCGTGTCCAACGATCCGGCGGAAGTCGAAGCCAAGGTCACAGCGGCTCTGAGCGCGAACGATGCGGTCGACACCATCATGGCGTTGGGTGCAAGCACTGCCGGCGAGCCCGCTCTCGCAGCCGTCAAGGACGTTGGCAAGACAGGCAAGGTCAGTGTGGCGACCTTCGATCTTTCTGCCGATTTCCTGAAAGCAGTCGCTGCGGGCGAAGCCGCGTTTGCCATCGATCAGCAGCAGTTCCTGCAGGGTTACTTGTCGACGGTCTTCCTGGCCAACAACGCGAAATACGGCCTCATCCCGGGTGGCAACGTACCCTCGGGTCCGAACCTGATCACCAAGGATAAGGCCGCTCAGGTCGTCGAGCTGTCCGCACAGGGTATCCGTTGATCCATCTCCAGTCGCGCTAGCGCGCGTCGGCAGCCCCGCCAACAGGAGGGCTGCCGATCACCCTTTCGCATTGTCCTGCATGGCTGTGGCGTATGACGCCCACGGGAGGAACCATGACCGAAATTAGCAGAATTCCAGCCACACCGATTAAATCCGACGAACGCATGAAGAAGGTCAGTGTTCTGACAAGTCTGATGCGACGTCCCGAACTTGGCGCCGTTGCGGGCCTCTTGATGGTGGTGACCTTTTTCTTCTTCACCGCCGACGCGTCGATGTTCTCCTTGTCGGGCCTGATGACCATCCTGGCGCCGGCGTCGCAGCTGGGCATCCTCGCCATCGCAGCGTCCATGCTGATGATCGGTGGCGAGTTCGATCTCTCCATCGGCTCGATGGTGCCTTCGCAGGTCTGATTTTCGGTGGCCTCTTGGTCAATTTTGGCCAGCCACTCTGGATCGCGATTCTTTTCACCTTGCTCTTTGCCGCCGTGCTCGGCGCCGTCAACGGGCAGATCGTCATACGGACGCGGCTTCCCTCGTTCATCGTCACCCTGGCTTTTCTGTTCATCCTGCGCGGATTGACGCTTGTCGGCCTGAAATGGGCCACCGGCGGATCGACGCAGCTTCGCGGTATCAGCGAAGCCGTTGGCGACACCCCCATTGCGAGCCTGTTCTCAGGCCTGGCCTTCCAAGGCTTCTTTGCCTGGCTTGCCGAAAACGACCTGATCGAGAAATTCGACAATGGCGTGCCGAAGGTCGCAGGCGTGCCGGTCTCCGTGGTCTGGTTCATCGGTCTTGCCGGCGTCGCGACCTGGGTCCTGTTGCGCACCCGGGTTGGGAACTGGATTTTCGCCGTCGGAGGTGATGCCAATGCTGCCCGAAACTCCGGCGTACCGGTCGATCGCGTCAAGACCGGTCTGTTTGCCTTGACCGCATGTGCTGCCGCCCTCGTCGCCATCATCACGGTGCTCGATGCCGGATCGACTGACGCCCGGCGCGGTTTCCAGAAGGAGTTCGAAGCCATCATTGCAGCTGTCATCGGCGGAAGTCTGCTGACGGGCGGTTATGGTTCGGCCATCGGCGCGTTCTTCGGAGCCATCATTTTCGGCCTCGTCTCCATTGGCCTCACCTACACCAAGTTCGACTCGGACTGGTTCCAAGTCTTTCTCGGCTCGATGCTGCTGCTTGCCGTCCTCTTCAACAACTTCATCCGTCGCAAGGTCACAGGGGAGCGCTGAGCATGGCTGACATGAAATCCAATTCCGCAGCCGCGATCATCGAGGCCAAGGACATCGTGAAGCACTATGGCTCGGTCATCGCGCTGTCGGGAATCTCGATGAAGGTGCTGCAGGGCGAAGTCCTTTGCCTGCTCGGCGACAATGGCGCCGGCAAGTCGACGCTGATCAAGACGCTGTCCGGCGTGGTCAAACCGTCCGGTGGCGAACTGCTCGTCGAAGGAAAGCCTGTCACGTTCTCCAGCCCGCGTGACGCGCTCGATGCCGGCATTGCAACCGTCTACCAGGATCTGGCCATGATCCCGCTGATGTCCGTGACGCGCAACTTCTTCATGGGGCGTGAGCCGCGCAAGGGGATCCCGCCCTTCCGCTACATCGACTTCAAGCATTGCGATGCCGTGACCCGGGAGGAGATGCACAAGATCGGGATCGATGTCCGTGATCCGAACCAGGCAGTCGGAACCCTGTCGGGCGGCGAACGGCAATGCGTGGCGATCGCCCGTGCAGTCTATTTCGGGGCGAAGGTTCTCATCCTCGACGAGCCGACATCTGCGCTGGGCGTGGCACAGACGTCCATGGTTCTCAAATACATCAACCATGTGCAGCAGAAGGGACTTGGGGTTATTTTCATCACGCACAATGTGCGCCACGCCTTCGCCGTCGGCAATCGCTTCACCATCCTAAATCGGGGCAAGACGCTGGGCACCTATGCCAAGAGCGAGATTTCCATCGACGAGCTTCAAAACATGATGGCCGGCGGCAAGGAGTTGCAGGCGCTCTCCAACGAGCTCGGCGGCACCATCTAATTCATAGAACAGGACTGAAATGATGACGGAAGAACACGCACATCCAGGGCCTTTCACGCTGGCAGTCTGCGCGGAAATGGTTTTCCGCTCCCTGCCGGTCACGGAGCGACTGAAGCGGATTGCAGAGCTTGGGTTTGTCGCCGAGATCTGGGACTGGACCAAGCATGACATTCCTGCGCTTGCCCGGTCCGGCGCGACGTTCTCGTCGATGACGGGGTACATCACCGGCACGCTCGCGGACGATGAGGGCGCCGATGAGCTGATCAGGACGGCGCGCCTGTCTATCCCTGTTGCAAAGGAACTCGGTTGCCCCAGGCTCAATCTGCACGGGACAGGCCTCGACGGACAGGGGCTGCCGGTGGTCAAGTCGGAAGGCGTCACTGGCGCCATGTGGCTAAAGGCGAGAGATACGCTCAACCGCATCGCGGATCTTGGCGAAGAAGAGGGAGTGACTTTCGTTCTCGAAAACCTGAACGAAGCGGTCGATCATCCGAAGACGCCCTTCGCCAAGGCGGCCGACACGATCGCACTGGTTTCAGCCATCGACCGGCCATCGCTGAAGCTCAACCTCGATCTCTATCACGCACAGATCGGGGAAGGGAATCTCATCGAGCTTTGCCGTCAGGCGCTTCCGTTCATCGGTGAAATCCAGGTGGCGGATGTGCCCGGCCGCAAGGAACCCGGCACCGGGGAGATCAATTATCCTGCCATCGCCCGTGCTCTCGATGCCATGGGCTACGCCGGCGTCATCGGTTTAGAAGCCTGGCCATCCGAAGACGACGAGCTGGCGCTGAGCCGTTTCCGCCAGGCGTTCACCCTCTAACGATCCCTCTCTGCGCGCCCGTTCGTCAGGCACGTGCGACGACATGTCAAAAGGAATGCAAATGCTGAAAGTTGGTCTTCTCGGTGCAGGGCGGATTGGTAACGTCCACGCCAAAGCGATGACGTCCAATCCCGGAAGCGCGCTGGTCGCGGTCGCGGATGTCAACACGGACGCCGCCGCAAAGCTCGCGGCCCAATACGGAGCCGAGGCCCGTTCCAGCCTCAACATCATCAACGATCCCGCCATCGACGCCGTGCTTATAGCGACATCGACGGACACCCATTCGGACCTGATAGAGGCAGCGACGAAGGCCGGCAAGGCAGTGCTGTGCGAGAAGCCTGTCGATCTCAGCCTCGAACGGGCACGCGCATGCCAGATCGCAGCTGCTGCAACGGGCAAACCCGTGATGATCGGTTTCAACCGCCGCTTCGATCCAAACTTCGCGGCTCTCAAGACTGCCGCCGACCGGGGCGAGATCGGCAAGACGGAACTGCTGTCGATCACCTCCTTCGATCCTGCACCGCCTCCGGTGTCCTACATAAGGGTCTCTGGCGGGTTGTTCCGGGACATGATGATCCACGACTTCGACATGGCATGCTGGATCTTCGGTGGAGCGCCTGAGACTGTCACGGCCATCGGAAGTTCGATCGTCGATGCTGATATCGGCGCCGCCGGTGACGTCGATACCGCCGCCGTCACGCTCAAGTTCGCCGATGGCCGCATCGCCGTCATCAAGAACAGCCGGCGAGCCGTCTACGGCTACGATCAGCGTATTGAGTTGTTGGGCTCGGAGGGGCTGCTGGCAGCCGGCAACATCCTGGAGAATACCTTGACCAAGGCCACCAAGGATGGAGTGACAGGCGCCAAGCCGGAATTCTTCTTCCTCGAACGCTACATGCGCGCATATTCCATCGAATGGAACGCATTCGTCGAAGCCATTACGTCCGGATCAGCGCTGCCAGTTTCGCTTGATGACGGCGTCAAAGCGCTCGCTGTCGCGGAGGCGGCGACACGCTCCCTGGCAACCGGACAAACCGTTCGCCTTGCCGACATATTCTGAAGGCTGGTGGGGAGCCATGCCTGCGCTCGAAACGGCCATGGCTCCGGATTCCACTTTCCGGAGCCTCAAAGACCAGATCGCTAAACGAGAGCTGCTCTTCCCCGCTCGGGTCGAGGAAGTTGCAAGATTGTGCTTGGATTGCCCCGACGTGCTTGCCTTTAGCTCTGCCAATAACATTGCAAAACGTGCCGGGGTCTCAAGCTCGACGGTGTTGAGGTTTGTCAGTATGATCGGCTTCTCGAACATCAAAGAAGCGCGTGAGATGTTTCAGAATGAAGTTCGGTTTCGATCCCGCTGTCGAAACGGAACTGACCGGCGAGAAATAGATGCGGTCGATTAAACAACAAAGAGAGTGCTGACGATTTCGGGTCTATTTCGCTCGAATAATGCTGAAATGCAAGGCTTCCTCCGATCGATAATATGCACATGCAGCTTGCAATCTGTTCGGCGACCGCCTCTTCGTGGCCAACTGCCGCCTGGACGGCAAGACCGCGGCCCGCCGCCTGTGAACCGTAAAAAGTCCTCAAGCGCAAATACTTTACCCACCTCGGGATGAACAGATCACGACGGTAAGTTCGAGAGTGGGCAGGACATCACCGAGGCGCTCATACCGGCGGCGTACGGCGATCGAGACCGTCACCTCCTGGCCGGAGCTTGACAACGCGTATACCGAGTCCCGATAGCCTGGCATGATAGTGCCACGGGACGCCCTCGGCGAAGCCCGTGACGACCTGCGGCGGCGTGCAGGTGACGGTGACCTCCAGCAGATCGCGTCGATCGAGGCGTAGTAGACCACCATGCAGCGCCGCCGGAGCGATGCGCCTAAGATTTGCGGATCACATCTCCTTTTTAGATTGCGTTCGAGCTCTATATCGCGCATAGATTTCTATCGCAATCTAAAAAGGTGACAGGGCACCTAAGTCGCAGACAGCCCGCCCGACATTTTCAAAAACGCGGTTCAGCACACAGAAAGAAGTGATTTCCATGAACAAGACCAATCTCGGCGTCGCCCTGGTGACTGGGGCATCCACCGGCATCGGGTATGCAACCGCCGCCGTCCTGCAGAACGCGGGCTTTCGCGTTTTCGGAACCAGTCGCCGTCTCTCTGCCCAGAGGAGCGACGGCGTTTTCATGCTGACTTGCGACGTGACCGACGATACCTCTGTGGCGAAACTGGTTGATGACGTACTGGCAGAGGCCGGGCGCATCGATCTTCTTGTCAATAATGCTGGCATGGGCCTGCTTGGTGGCGCGGAGGAGTCCTCAATGACCCAGGCTAAGTCGCTATTCGATGTGAACGTCTTCGGCGTTTTCCGCGTGACCAACGCGGTGTTGCCGGCAATGCGACGCCAAGGGAAGGGCAGGATCGTTAATTTGAGCTCGGTACAGGGGTTCATCCCCGCACCTTATTTCGCGCTCTACTCGTCGACCAAACATGCCATCGAGGGTTATTCCGAGTCGCTCGATCACGAATTGCGCGCCTTCGGCATTCGCGTTTCGTTGGTGGAGCCCGCCTATACCCGGACGTCATTCGAAGACAATCTCGCCAAGCCGGATCAGTTGCTTGATATCTATGACTCTGCGCGCGCTGGCATGAATGTAATCGTGGGGAAAGCGATGGAAAAAGGCGACGCCCCCGACGTGGTGGCCAAGACCGTTTTGGCGGCTGCGACCGATGCCGCTCCGAAGAGGCGCTATGCGGCCGGGAAAATGGCACGCCAGGTCAGTTTTCTGCGCCGTTTCGTCCCCGCATTGGCATTCGACAAGAGCCTGCGAAAGCAGCTCGGTCTGCCGGTCTGACGTCGACGACATCCTGTTCCACTCGATGGGGCAGGCGTTTTGGGCGTACTTCAGGAGATGGTTAGCGAAAGGACATCTCATGAAAATGGAAGCATCGACGCAGGGAACATGGCGCCGTTTTGGCGCGAACGCTTGCCCCGGCGGCCTTTGGTGGGGCGAGTGCAAAGTCTGCCCGTGAACTTCGTCAAATATCCGTCGCGCGACGCCTCCTAACCCGCCGGTTGATGTCGCAATCTTTTGAGGGACAGCCCGCCACGCAGGCAGCGCCCTCTTTCCCGCAACCCGGGGCGCAGCGGAAGAGCTCGGGCTCGAATTCATCAACGCGACAATTCGTGCCGACAACGTCAGCGGTCTCCTACTACGCGAGGATGGGCTTTGAGACCTATGACAGGCTGGTCCAGGTTGCACTTCACGATGGGACGCCCGTCGACAGAATCAAGGAGCGCTTTGCAATAGACGCCAAGCGCCACATGATGTCCCGGGCTTGAATTTCTGGACGGTGGTGCTCCAGCGAATTTCAACTGGTGTCGCTTTTTTCGGACGACGCTCGGGCCACGTGACTGCGGAAAGCTGTGCGGGAAACAGCTCAGGCTACTGTTCGCTGGGAGCCAGTCATCGGAACGATCCTGACGCCAGACACTTTCAACTTCAACCGCTGACTTCGATGTCGTTATCCTCGCACCAGGTCCTCAAAGCGTCTTCCGTGGCCTTTTGCTCGAAGGCGTACCACCGATCGATGGCGTGCCTGTGCTCCAACAGATCCTTGAAGCGGGCATAGGCACCGGCCCGGCTGAAGATCTCCCGAACCTTATCGCAATCGTCGGGCAGGTGGTGGCGCGCGAACTTCAGCACCAGCGGTTTGCCGAGATCGAGTTCTCTCTTCTCCGGAATGGGGATGTATTTCTCGCTGTCCTCCACGTCAGGCAGTTCTTCGACATCGTCCGCCCAGTCCGAATGCCAGTAGATCTTGCCCGTCTCCTTGCACAGATAAGCCGTGTTTTCGCCGCTTCCGACGGAGCTCACGAATTCGAACGCATCCAGAAGCTCGCTGAAGTCCACCGCCATTCCCGTCCTGCCGCTCACGAGCCTGTCGTCGCCGTATATAACTCGATCCCAAATCGGGCGCAAATGTGGGAGTCTCCTGCACTTACAAAGGAGACTGCTTGCCCTCCCCCTGCCCTGCGTGAAGCCGTTAGGTCGAAAACGAGGGACGAAATTTCAGCTTAGAGCTTCAATTGAAATCGGGAGGTAAAAGCCACAACAGCACTGCCTCCAGATCTGCCCCGGTTACTCTGGACCCCCGGTTACCTCTGGACGGGCAATGTTGCGAGATCTCAAAACATTGAAATCATGGTAAACGTGCCATTAACCAGAAGCGATATCGCCGATAGCTTCTGCCATTGGACACAAAAACGGCTGCGACGCCTCGCTGCCGACAAGTATCGCGTATCGATAGTGATAGATTCTGACTCGCAGAGAGGGTAAAGTCGGGGCAAATCACGGTCGCGGCGATCACAAATTGGCATCTGAAACGAAACGCACGATGGGGAATCGGACGTTCTTGCCGACGAGGAAACGGCAGCTATTCGCTGCGGGCCGTTGCGCGATGATGCCCAGCCCGCGCCAGTTCGACAAACCGGCGCTTGACCTCTCCAAACAGGGCCGGTGGCAACGCCCCGTAATAGCCGGTTTCACCGTCGATCGGCCTGACGTCGGGTCCGGGCCAGATAAATCGGTTGCTCTCCGTCAGTACAATCCAGGAGCGTTCGTCATCGAGGCCGAGGCGCAGCTTGGTGGCTGGCGGGATTTCAACAGCGTCTCGCGGATCGGACGGAGGCGAATGCGTAATGGGCAGAACCCGAACAACTGGCGTTCCATCGTCGAGGGTGGCAACAATTGCCAGAACGAGAGCCGGGCGATCCTTGTCGCCCTCCTCCCGACCTTCGAGATGCTGCCAATGCGAAAGATAAGAATAGCTGAAGACCCAGCCGACTTTCGGTTCAGTCGGCAGCATGCTTGTCCGTCAGCAGTTCGGCATTGAGATGATCGAGACCCGGTTCCATCTCAGACGCCTCGATCGCGGCAAGCTCATCGTCACCGAGCGCCGTCGTCAGCTCGACCCGACGATCACGCTTTGCCAGGCGGAGATAGTCCTCATAGGCGATCAAAACGGTGCGCGGTCGACCGTTCTTGGTGATGATCACCGGCTCGCGCACGGCCGCATCCTGATAGGCTCCAAAATTCTTCGACACTGCAGCGGCGGTCACAGTCGACGTCATAACGCATCTCCAATTTTCCGTAAATTACGGGATTTCCGGATTCTTGACAAGTTATTTGTCGCCCATGATGACTGAGTAGCGATCCATGGCCAAGACCTCTGAGCAGAAAACCATCCAAATCCGACGCGCCGAAGAGCTTGATGCGCTCGACGCCATCCTGCCCTTCGGTCGCCGCGATCAGCTGGCGGCACTTTTGACCGACGAGGACGTCGCGACACTCAAATATCTGGCGCAGCAGGGCATGGGCGACAACACCTTGCGGGCGCTCGCCTCCGACCTTGGCTATCTCGAGGCCTGGTGCGGACTTGCCACCGGCGCCCCCCCTGCCCTGGCCCGCGCCTGAAAGCTTGCTGATAAAATTCGTCGCGCATCATCTCTGGGACCCGGCAAACGCGCCGAGGATCCGAGCCACGGCATGCCGGCGGCCGTGGAAACGGGATTGCGGGCGGAACGGCTGCTGCGAGCCGATCGTCCGCACGCGCCGGACACGGTGCGTCGGCGCCTGACCTCCTGGTCGATCTTGACACGCTGGCGCGGCCTGTCCGGCGCCTTTGCCGCCCTATCCGTGAAAACCTCGCTAAGGCTGGCGGTGAATGCGAGCAAACGGCCGCGGCAGCGCAAGAGCAAAAGGGCGGTGACAGGGGATGTCCTGGCAAAGCTATTGTCCGCCTGCGCCGGCGATCGGCTAGTCGATCTGCGTGATCGGGCATTGCTGCTCGTCGCCTTCGCTTCCGGCGGCCGCCGGCGTTCGGAGGTGGCGGCATTGCGGGTCGAGGATCTGGTCGACGAGGAGCCGGTACGCACCGATCCGGCCGACAAGAGCTCCCCTCCCCTGCCCTGCCTGACGATCCATCTGGGCCGCACCAAGACGACGACGGCCGATGACGACGGACACGTCGTGTTGATCGGCCGGCCGGTGACTGCCTTGAAGCACTGGCTTGCTGAAGCCAAAATCGACACCGGACCGGCATTCCGACGCATCGATCAGTGGGGCAATATCGACCGGCGGGCGCTGACGCCGCAATCGGTCAACCTCATCCTGAAGGCCCGCGTCAAACGATCCAGCGGCATTCTCGGCGCATGGCCTGCGCTCCGGCTATCTGACCGAGGCCGCCAACCGTGGCATTCCGCTCCTCGAAGCGATGCAGCAGTCGCTGCACAAGTCAGTGACGCAGGCGGCCAGTTACTACAACAACGTCGAACGCAAGAACGGGCGTGCGGCGCGACTGATCGTCTGAGTGCGACTAGGCGCCGAGTGGCGCATCGACTGATCCATCGGACGGTTCGTCCAAGCCGGTTCGCGTCTCCGCGCGATCGGCGGCAAGCTCTATCCTGCCCCAGGCCTCGGCGCGCTGCATCAGCGACACCATCTCGCCTTTCCGCCTTTCAAGCGATAGGATCGTTGCAGGTCGCGGGCGTGGTTCAAGTTGCTGCGCGGGTCATAGAAGGCGTCGATCGCCCGGCCCTCCCGCCTGTCGCGCTGCTTCCAACTGCGCCTTCAGCGCTTGTAGCTCGGCCTTCGCCGCAAAGTACCGTCTCATCACCGCGATGAGTTCGCGGTCGTTGGCGCCGATGTCCATGATCCCTCGCTGCATTGTTCAAGCGAGGCAGTGATCGACAACAATGGCAAAATCGCGAGGCGCCCTGCCCTGCGGCGATCGTCCGCTTGCTCAACGAAAAAGCCCGGCGCGGGAGGAGGTGCGCCGGGCCTCGATAGTGACTGACAGCTTGGGAGGAGGAGTGCTGTCCGTCGGACCGAAGCGGCTCGGGAGGAGGTGAATCGCTTCGGTACTCGGAAGATAATGTTGCGCTGCAGCAAATTCAAGTCTCGCGATTGCATCGATGTTGGATCCCTCGCGCCGCAAACGGAAAAGGCCGGGCGAACCCGGCCTCCTGGTGGATTGTCTTAAACAGCCTTAGGCCTGCAGGTTGTCGGCCGACATCTTGCCGGACTTGCGATCCTTCACCAGCTCATAGGTAATCTTCTGGCCGTCGTTAGGACCGCGCATTCCAGCCCGCTCCACCGCCGAAATATGAACGAAGACATCGGCACTGCCGTCGTCCGGCTGAATGAAGCCGAAACCCTTCGTCGCATTGAACCATTTTACTGTACCGGTCGCCATAACATCTTCCTTTGATCATCGACTTGCCGAACCTCTGGGCTCGACTGCGTTAGTACCGATAGACGCTTCCGACCGCAACGAAAAGCCATACGAACTGTCGCGGTTGCTCTGAATTTCCCGCTCATGCCAATCGCCGCGCTGGTGGCCGCTACTTTCTGCCTCGTTGTTTCACACGGATGCTGATGGGACGGCCCTCGGCTTGGCGAACCTCGAACTGATTTGTCTTACGGATAAGATCGCTGAGTTTTCGGAAGCCAAAGGTGCGTGGGTCGAAGTCCGGCGCCAGGTTCAACAGTTGCTTGCCGACGGTGCCCAGATTGACCCAGCCATCTTCGGTGTCCTCTTGTGACAGCACCTTTTTGATCAAGGGCACGGCGGCGCTGGCCGGCTGCAGGGGTTTATCGGCAGACGCAGTGCTCTGCTCGTCCTTGATGGCTCCGGGAAGTAGGTTTTCGGTATAGACGAACCGCCGGCAGGCTTGGCGAAAACTCTCCGGCGTCTTCTGCTCGCCGAAGCCGAACACATCGACGCCCTGCTCGCGAATCCGGGCGGCAAGTCGCGTGAAATCACTGTCCGACGAAACGAGGCAGAAGCCGTCGAAGCGGCCACTGTGTAGCAAATCCATTGCATCAATCACCAAAGTGATGTCAGAGGCATTCTTTCCCGTCGTATAGGCAAACTGTTGCTGTGGAATGATGGCATGCTTTGCCAGCACATCCGCCCACCCCTTCGAGCGCGTGCCGGAGAAATCGCCATAGATCCGGCGGACGCTCGCCTCGCCGATCTTGGCGACCTCTTCAAACAGCCCGTCGGAGATTTTGGCCGAAGTGTTGTCGGCGTCGATCAGGACCGCCAAGCGCGGTGACCGAGTTTCAGATGGCATATCGCTTCCTCGTATTCGGAACGGACACGAACCTAACACCGGGGCACCATTCGGACCAGCCAAACGGCTTCTTTAACGTCCTGACGGGCACTTGCAACCAGGGGCGGCTATAGCATCGTTTGTATTCGCGACAGCGCCATCCCACTGACCGCCTTTGCTTCCGGAGTTCGGCGCCGCTCCAGTGTCACCTCGCCGGCCGTCGTATTTGGTGGATGCAGAAAGCAACCTCAGTGTCGGGTCGAGGGTTCAGCAGGTCGGCTGCGCTGTTGATTGCTCGGGTTGGATAAGGTAGCGCGTACGCGCAACTCAACGCGCTATCGCACTCTGCCTGGCAGTCCTGAACAAATCCTGAAAGGGGAAAGTGACATGGAAACTGAGACGGTCACCATCGAGAACCGGGGTGATTTCGCCCAGTGGGCGATCGAACGAGCCCGAGCAATCGTCGGCGAGCAAGGAGGCAATCTGGCGATCGCGTCCCGCGACATGGACGAGAAGGCAATTGCTGAGAGCGGAAATGCGCTCGGTGCAGCCATCACTGCGGCCCTTCTGGAGGTTTTCGACGTCCTCGTGCCGGAAGTCGACGAGTAGCCCTCGCCTCGCGTGCGTGCCAGCAGTTGCTGTAATTTCGATATTGCGACGAAAACCGGTCGGTGTCATTGACCCTGCCCGCAGTTTTCTAACAATCTGTGGAAAAACTGAGGAACACTCACAAATGCAGTCTGGTTTGGCGACAATCACCATTGCGGATGACGGATACAGCGAAACCGTTGCCTATGAGCTTTCGGACCGAGCGGGCCTTATCTTTGCTCGCCAGGAACTGCTGGTCAGGGCAAAGGGCGCCAAAAACGTACATCTGTCGCTTCTGACGCCCCGGTCCGAGCATGCGATCCGTATCGGCAATATCGAGGCAAGCTGCGCCAATTTTTCAATCCTGCGGGACCTGTCTGGACGATAGAGCGTCTGTCTGCCCGTGAAGGGCAATTCTAGTTCATCTGCTCGCCAAATCTCTTTCCGCTTCTCTTTTAGGAGGGGCGGCGGAGGTGAAATTTTCGATGACGAAGCCCTGAACATGCAACCGCGTCTGAACGGGATCCGCTCGCTTTTGAGTCCGGACCTCTGCGTCGCGGCTCTTCGGGCGCACACCGGAAACCTGCTCCATTTTGCCATTTGAGCGCAGTTGCGCCCTCAGCATCGGACCGGGCGAGAATTCTCCCCTCTCGGTTCGGCGTGTCAGATCCCGCAGATATCCACCAGCCGAGTTGATTTGGTCGCCTCGCTCCAGAATGCAGGCAATTGCGACTGCAGCATCCTCCTGCCCCATGGCCTCACACGCGTCCTGATAGGCCGACGGACTGACGCCAAGCATCGAACGGACGAGGACGGCCGCGCTCATCAAATCCCGCCAGCTGTTGATCGCACCGCCCGGCCCATAGGCACAGATATCCGGGCAGGCCTTCAGCACGAGTCCCAACGGGACCGTCTGGTTCGGTTCGCTCTTTGGAGGGCGACTTTCACTCAGCCTCTCGCTCTGCTCGTATTCAGAGCGAGGTTCAAGTTCATTGATGAATTCGGTGTTTGAATTCTGTATGTGGCGCTCATCATGAGCATCATTGGTGCCAATATCTTGAGTTTTCTGCTGCATTTCCAACGTATTGACGATCTCATCGCGAAGGAGGTCCATCTCGTCCAGGATGGCAGCAACTTCGGCAAGTGTTGGTAAGCGCGGAATGCGGCTGACGAGACCAAGATAAACCTCTTCAATCATCTCCCAGTCTCCGAATGCGCCTTCCTCAAGAGCCGCGGTAATCAACTTGCGGACGTCACGCCGGCAAATCGTGAGATTCTCCCTTGCCCTGCGGAACGCAACGCGATCGGCTGCAACCTGTTGCGCCATGCCGGCAAGTTCTTCGGCGCGCATGAGCATAGGCGAAATATCGAAGCCGAATGCGTTTTCGATCTCCCCTGCCCCACCCTTGCGGGCATAGCGCTTGCCATTGGCGCTATCCTTGCGAATGATCACTCCCGCCTCGACAAGGAGTGCCAGATGACGGCGAAGCGCCGCCCCCGCAATGCCGTGGGCCCTCAGCGTCAGCTGCGCATTGGATGGGAAGACGATAAGCTGCGCGTCCTGGCGCAATTCATTACCCGGATAAAAGCTCAACAGCGCATCGAGAACCGCCAGGCTGCGGTCCTGCAATCCCAGCACTCCCCTGGCCTCCGAAACGTCTCTAAGGACGCTCCATTTGTCGACCGACTTGCCTGGCGTCATTCCTGTTACAGCGACCTGTCGTTTCACCAGGGCAAGCGTCATCGGCCGCCGCCCAAAGGGCGTCGTTACATGTCCACCTTGCATCTTCCTTTACCTTCCAAGAGGCAAAAGAAATCCGCTCACCAAAAACGGTGCCAAAGACTCTTGACTGGGATTCGGGGAAATGCGATTCTCAAGCTACCACACGAGAGGAAGGCTTCCACGACGGCAACGTTAAGGGGGCCTTTTTCTTTTGCGGATTAGTCTCCTGTTTCCTGTTCCCCGTTCGCTTTCGAGTACTGCTCGAAGAGGCTATCCATGTTGCCGGAGAGCCATTTCCCAAAGGACTTGCCCTTGGGATTCCCGAATTCCATCACAAGGCTGTTTGGCTTTTGCCGTGCGACCACACTGACCGACTGATCAGCCGGCATCCATGCGGCTGGCGCTGATTTCTGCTTTGCGCGCTTGCCCGCCTTCTGCGCAGCCTTGAGGGCTACAACCAGGTGCTGGAATCGGGTCTCGTCGGTCGTCTGGGAGAGAAACATCTCTTCCTGTACCAGTTCCCTAGCGCGCGCCGCGGCCGCCGGATTTAATACGAGCTTCTTCAGTTCTTCCCAGCGATCTCGGCCGACGCCTTTGGCAGATCCAAGCGCATCAAGAACCACGTCCGGAACAACATCCGCGACCGACAGCATGCGAGATAGGAGGCTATCGTCGGCTGTCAAAGCCGACTTAAGAACATCCTTCGACAGGCCGCTGCGAAGCAGCTTGCCTGCAAAGATCGCCTTTTCGATAAAGGTCAGATCGGCTCTTGCGGTGTTTTCCTGCCCCTGGGCGATTATATGTTCAATATCAGCGAGCGGCTTGACCACTGCCCTGACCTTGACACCCAGCTCACGTGCAACTCGTGCTCGTCGATGACCAAAGACGATCATATAGCGCCCGTCATCGCTCGGATGGGGACGCACGAGAATCGGTGTCGACTGACCAGACTGGCGAATCGCCTCTTTCAAACTGGAATAGGCCTGGTCGTCGTCACCAATTCGGTCGGCGACAAACGACCCGTCAAGTTCAACAGGATCAAGCGCAATAATGGTATCTCCGTCGAGAATGCGCATCGACGTTTCGGCAAGTTCATCCAGCGATTGGATCATCGAGCGGGACGCACCTCGTCTCGTATAGGAAGCACGAGCTTCGGTGTCAGAATTTGCGCCGCGCTCGGCATCGTCACCGATCGTCGCCGTGATGTGTGCCAAGAGATTCTTTCTAGCCATTTCCATCTCCCGCGTTGGCGATCATCATGTTGAAAGGTCGTCTGTTTTTCAGCATTTGCACGGCTGTCAAAAGGATCACTTTCGCCCCCATGCGCTATGGATGAGGGAAGCAATCTCGCCATTGACCGCATTCAGGCTTTCGAGCGCCCTCTCGTAGGTCGAGCGCGTAAATTGCGACTTCTCGACTTCATAGAGGGTTTGCTTGGTTATCCCAGCATCGGAGATCGCGGTCGACTTCAACATCTGATGCTTGAGCATTCGTTTGTTGAACAAGGCCTGCAAGAAACCAACCATTTGAGCCTGTGGCTGATCTGTCGGCTCATAGCGTGTCACCAGGTAACGGAACCATTTGAGGTTGACGGAAGCCCCCGCTGCCTTGATCGATTCGAGAATGCCGCCAAGCATCAGCAGGAACTGGCTCATCGACATCACGTCGAGCATCTGCGGATGAACCGTGATGACAACTGCCGTCGAGGCGCTGAGCGAAGTGAGGGTCAGATAGCCAAGCTGTGGAGGGCAGTCGATGACGACAACATCGTATCTGTCGTCAACTTCCTTCAACGCCTGCGAGATACGCGTAAAGAAGAGCTTGCCTTCCGGCTGGTGCCTGCCGGTAGCAGCCAACGGCGTCTCGTACTCATATTCCTGGAGCTCGAGATTTGCGGGTACGATATCAAGGCCCGGAAAGTTCGTGGGGCGGATCAATTCCTTGATCGATTTGCGCTCTTCGTCATAACGCAGCGCCTCGTACAGAGACAAATTGCGGTCGAGTTCCGGCTGGATGCCATGGAGGGCCGTCAATGAGGCTTGCGGATCGAGATCGACCGCAAGAACGCGGTGGCCGGTCAGTGCAAGGTACTGCGCGAGGTGAGCCGCAGTCGTCGTCTTGCCCGAGCCACCCTTGAAGTTCACGACAGAGATGACCTGAAGATCTTCGCCGCGGCGGCGTTGCGGCACATACTTCTTGAAATCCGAGCGGCCATGTTTGTCGAGGTACTGCCGCAGTTCCATCATTTGCTCGGCAGTGTACGAACGACGACCGGACCCCGATACTTGCGGTTCTGGCCCCTTCCCTTCGAGGTGGAGCTTCTTAATGTGATTCTGCGTAACGCCCAGAAAATCAGCGACCTCGGCAGACGAAAAGCGGCGTAGCCCTTTCAGCGCGTTTGGAGGATACTGCTCGAGCCGCAGCATGTTCAGCTTGTCGGAGATCAACTCGCCTTGCTCAAGTATTTCCCTGTCAAAGTCGAGGTCTTCGATAAAGGCTGGAGCCATGTTCAT